>DDWJ01000018.1 GCA_002345505.1 Caryophanales bacterium UBA2289 | reverse complement strand
AAAACTTGTTTTTCATTTTTTTATTTTATTGTTAATTGATTTAAAGATTATTTCAACAATTGTCACAAGAACTATTAAAATTATTGTCCACGCAAACACCAATTCATACTCAATTGAGATACTGCCTTGGAAAAGCTCGTTGCCGATTCCTTTTGAAGTTTGGGAGATAAATTCAGCCATGACAATAACCTTAAAACCTAATCCAAATGATTGTAATAAAGATGTTTTTATATACGGTAAAGCTAATGGAAAGTGAAGTTTCGCCATGATTTCTAATTTGTGATTAGTTTCCATAGTAATTGTGTTTTTTAACTCTTCAGATATATTCAATACTCCATTTTTTGCACCTTCATAGATAATTGGAAAAACCATTACGAAAGTTATTATGAAAAGAGATAATTCATTACCAAAGATAATTAAGATAATTACGATAACTGAAGCAACCGGTAAAGTTCTTAAAGTTACTATAAAAGGATGTAGTATCTCATCAATTATTTTATAATTTCCTGAGATTATACCAAGCATAATAGCTAAGAGACCAGATAATGTGAAAGCTATTATTAATCTTATTAAGGTAACTCCAATTACTTCATAGGTTTTTAATTCCGTTAAAATGTTAAATAATGATTCTATGACCTTTAATGGACTCGGTAATATAAACTGATTATTAACTGATAAAGAAAATAGATACCAAATGAAAATAAATACTATGACGGATAAAAATCCTAAATAGTGTTTTCTTTTTATTTTTGCCATATGAAATCCTCACTTGGAATAGCATTACCGATCAGCTCAGGTTTGAAATCATAGATCATTTGTAGAAAGTCATTAATAACTTGTTCTTCATCACTAGCATACAAAAAAGCAATATTACTTTTAGTTATTGAATCTCTAATAACTTCAAGTGAAAATGGATAATCCATGCTCTCACAATAACTAGAAACTTCTTCAGGATTGTTAAGAGTATAGCTAGCAGCTGATTGTAATCCTCTTAAATATGTGCTTACTTGAGAATCAGATAAATCTTCACTTACAAAAACACCGGCTTGAGGAAACAGATCATATTCAGTATAGTCTTCCCAAACTTGGGCTAGATCTAAAGTATATAAAGATTCATCATTTAAGATGGCAGTTGTTGTTACTGGTTCGGAGATTATCGCAACCAAATTTTCTTCTTGCATGAATCTAAGGTAAGCTTCTTGAACTGAACTAGCATCGAAATTAATTTCAATATTTGGGTTTATTTGTTCAAATAAGTAATCTAGTATGATTTCTGGTACTGCGGCTTTTCCATAAGAGATAATTGTATAGTTCTCTAAGTTATTGATATCAATAGGGTTCTTTGAGATTATTTGAAAATTGGTCCAAGTTAGTAAACCAGCTAACTTATATCCTGTGCCTTTATTATAAAGATTAGCACCAACATTAATTGGAGCGATAATTATATCATGAGATTTAGAAGTAAAGGCAGCTAGTAATGGTGAAGGACCACTAACTCTTTCGATTACATAGTTAGTATTCTCTTGATGATACTCCATATAGCTTTGAGCAATACTAGGAACTCCATTAGGGACGATAACTTTAATCTGTTCTTGATTGTTACTACAAGAGGATAAAGAAATCAAAATAAACATAAAAAATATTAATACAATCTTTTTCAATTTAGACCACCAACTTTCATTCAATAATATGATATACTATATTCATTAAGAAATATGTAACATATGTTACAAATTGGTGATTTTATGATTGAAAGATTAAATAACGAAATATTAAGAGAGTTTTCTTTAAAATGTTGTTATCCCAAGAACAATTTTGTTTGTTATGAAAATGATTTGTGTGACAAAATCGGTTATATTGTCGAAGGAAGTTTACAGTTGGTCCATTTCACCACAAATGGTGAAGAGAAGATTTTAGCTGAATTAAAAAGTGGAGACATCTTCGGTGATTTTTTAATTAATAGCGAATATCCATATTTCCCAGGCAATCTAGTTTGTTTAGAAGAAACAAGCATATGTTTTTTAGAAAAAGAGAAACTGAACAAGTTACTGGTATCAAATGATGCATTTAGGAATATATATTTAAAGCAATTATCAGATAAAGCCTTACAGTTAAATCAACATAATAAGATTCTTTTACAAAAGAGTTTAAAAGATAAAATACTTATGTATATAAACAATAGAATAACAATTGATAAAAGCTTTATTATTAGAATTAACAATAAACAGACTCTAGCAAACTATCTAAATGTAACAAGGCAGTCTTTATCAAGAGAAATGAAGTTGATGAAGAAAGATAATTTAATAGATTATAATAAAAAATATATTTGGTTAAAGGAAGAAAATTAATAATGGAAAATGATGTAATTATATTAAGAAAATTAAAACCTAGAGACTTTGATGACGTATTGGAGTATCTATCAGATCCAGTAACAATGACTTATTTTGTCGAAGGAATTTATAATGAAGAAAGAGTTAATAAATTTCTTAATCCTGAGAAGGAGCAAGAACATTTCGGAATAATCTTAAAAAAAGAAAATAAAGTAATTGGTCATATCGATCTTCATGATTGGTTTATGAAAGATACATATGAAATTGGCTGGATGTTAAATAGTAATTACTTTAATCAAGGTTATGGTTTTATGGCAGCTGAATTAGTTTTGAATTATGCTTTTAAAGAACTTAAAGCTCATAGAGTAATAGCTACTTGTCAACCTGACAATATCGCATCCAAAAGAATGTGTGAAAAATTAGGAATGAGATTAGAAGGTTTATTTAAGCAATGTATATATAATCAAAAAGATGATAATTGGTGGGATGAGTTATTTTTTGCGATATTAAAGGAAGAATACTATGAAAATTAAGATTATTGCAGTAGGAAAAATCAAAGAAAAATATTTAGCCGACGGAATCAATGAATATTTGAAAAGAATTAGTAGATATTCCAAGATTGAGGTAGTAGAAATACCGGATGAGAAAGCTCTGGATAATCTTTCTCCTAGAGATGAAGAAATAATTAAGGAAAAAGAAGGAGAGAAGATTTTAAGTAAAATAGGTAATGAATTTGTTATTGTTTTGGCCATTGAAGGTAATAAGTTGAATAGCTTAGAATTAGCAGAGCTCATAGAAAAAACCTTTTCTTATGAATCTTCTGAGATAACATTTGTTATTGGAGGTTCGTTAGGGTTGGATAAGAGAGTTTATGAAAGATCTAACTTTATGTTATCATTTTCAGATATGACTTTTCCACATCAATTAATGAGACTGATACTTTTAGAACAAATATATAGATTGTTTAGAATTAATAATAACGAGCCGTACCATAAGTAATTGCACCTTATGATATGCATAGCATAACAAAGCCCTTTTTGACTTTTTCTTTTAGGTCCATATATGACCTATACATAATAACAAGTAAGTAGTAATACTAAATTATGAAACCGTGAGGGAGAAAACTATACAGTCCTCTTTTGAGGGTTGTTTTTAGGAGGATGAATTAATGGCATTAATTAAAGTAGAATTAAATAATTTCACTGGTTTAAAGGCACACTTGAATGGAAAGAAAGTTATTGATGTTAGTAAACTCGAGTTGATTTATGCAACAGTAACTTTAGGCATCCATAGTATTAGATATTGGAATTATAATTTGGGGATTAGCAATGTTCCTAGAATCCTAAAGACAATAAAAAAAGACAGATTGTCAGGAGAATATATGAAACACGACGTATATAAAAATTGTGAGAGCACTTTTAAAAAAGAGTTATCATATCTTCATGGAATGGTTTCTGCTAAACTAATATCAATGAAAGTGTTGGGAATAAACAAGATATTGCATTATCAACTTTACAAAGATGTGTATCATGTAATTAATCCTACTAGAAAAGAGCCTGATTATATTGGATATGACAATAATGGATACTGGTATGTTATAGAGGCGAAAGGTACAGCGGAGGGAAAAGATACATCTACAATTGCTTATGGCAAAGTGCAGGCACAATCCGTTTCTAGTATTGGTGGTACTGTTCCTACAGCAGTAGTTACCCAATCATACTTTGATGACGATTTATTAAATATAGTTGTTGAAGATCCAACACCTAAGGAAAATCAAAGCCAAGTAGATATTGATTATTATAAGTTTGATAGTTATTATTATGAGCAGTTTTATCACTATATTATTTCAAATAAACCAAAGGAATTTAGACACCTGGGAGGCAATTATCTCGTCAGTTATGACATAGAAACCGACATAACTATTGGGCTTAACACTAAAGTGCTAAATTTTCATCCTGATAAGGAATTATCAAATAGTTTTGAGAGCATTGAAAGAGATAATTTATACATAGGCTCAGATGGTATAATGATCAGTATAGGCGACTTAACGAAACTGAAAGAAGAGGAAAATAAGTAGTGAGTAAGACAGTAAGCCCTAATGAGGCAATGACCGCTCTAAATAACTTGAGGATAAAATCAGCTGTTGGTGACTATATCCTGCTGTTTGGTTCTACTGAGACAGTGCTTGGATGGTTTATTACCCATGTATCGAAGAGTAGATTCTCAATTGGTGAGAGTGAAAAATATGAAAAATATATGGAGAAAATTTTATCTAAGTATAATAATTTTAATGTCAATGTTGAAATAGCAGAATATCTCATTAATCAATTCCAAGAAAAAGATTCAGAACAAGATTGGGCTGACCTCATAGCTGGATTAAAATATTCTATGGAAAGAAGAAATTTTTACGCGCATAATATGCACAAAATTAAGGATAATAAGGATTTAGTGAAATTAAAGGTTTCTAGATCTAATAGAATAGAAAATCATTATGTAGATATTTCTGTTGAAGAAATCGAGAAAGATTATGTGAAACTAGTAAAAATTTATGCTGATATTCTTGAATATATTATTTCGGAAACCGATAAGGATGGTAATTTATTGCCCGATGTGAACGGTGGGATTAAACTTCCAAAATATTGAGCATTCAGATTAACTGGTTGCTAATATTTACTTGAAAACCTGGTTTTTTTAGTATTTATCTGTAATCATAAATATACTTTTACAAGTTACAATTAAAGATGTCACATGGCAGCACTATAAGCGAGTACAACTTATGATATTAGCAGCATAACAAAGTAAAACAAATATCTAAGTTGACAAATACATTGGGACTGATTCAGTATATAAAGGTGGGAAACTGCATTAAAGAAAATGTGGATGAAGAGGTGGTAGTAGTGGACAAAAATCATACTATTAAAAAAGAACTAACAAAGAATCTAGTAACGGAACTTGTAGATATTTTCTCTAAGTTTTCGGAAATAGTAAAAACTAACAATCTTGCAAATTTTCAAAATAACATTAAAAATTTCATCTTTAATGGGTATTTAGAAAGAGTTTTTGTGGGACTAATTGAAAGAAACAATAACTCATTTTGGGATATGGTAGCACCTGGATATGTTGAATCAACAATTCAAGATCTATTTATTCAAGAAAAATACGAGTTGTATATAACCATTACATGTATTGATATAGAACAATTATTACACACGAAGCTGTCAATACTAATTTCGAAAGGTATATATAGAGTTGGAAATGGGTTATCAAAAGAACAGTTACAGAAGTTTGAAAATAGCAATTTGACTTTGAATGATTATTCTGACATAAATCGTTTCATTGATGGAAAGCAAGTATTTTTTATAGATGAAGTTTCATATGTAAATCGTAGTTTATTTAAGCAAATATTGTTAAGAGATGGCTTAAACATTAGAAATTCATATTTGCACGGTAATATTTTAGAGAAAGCATATCCGCGATATGATGCTTACATGGTTATGTGTATATATACCAACCTTATCGGCTATCAGTTTCTTGACCAATATCTTGAATACGAAGTAGGAAACATAATTTGAAAATTCGATTTACATTCTTCGGCTAGAAAAGAGGCAAAACATGAATATTGTTGTTTATAATGAGATTGCAAAATTCAAAGATGATTTATATAAACTCTTCGGAGATAAACTAATAGATATAGTAATCTATGGCTCAGTGATACGAGGTGGCTTTAATCCTAAAACTAGTGATATTGATTTTATTGTAATTTTAAATCATAAACTAATTCAAAGTGATTTAAATAAGATAATTGAACTTCATGAAAAATATAGAAATGAAACCACCTTGATATCATTGCTAGAAGGCAGATATATTGGTATTCAGAATGATGAGTTTGCAAATGGATATTATGTCGGCACTTCAAGAAAGGGATGGAGGACTCTTTCCAAAATCGGTTTTGATAACATTGAAGCAGCTATGATTTTGGATAACTATAAATCACTATATAATAAGCATACCATCGTGAAGCTACTACATTTTACATGGGGTGGAATCGTTGAGGAAATTCGAAATCAAGTGATGGAATTTATAAATAGCCCCTTGATAGGAGTGAATGAAAAGTACACAAGATATGCTCTTATAACAGCTTCAAGATCCCTGTATACATACCTTCATGCGGGATTCATTTCCAAAGACGAGGTAATTACTTGGATCAATTACAATCACTTAAGAATTGATTTCAATCATCCTAAGATTTTCCTAATGAAAGTGCAAGCATTTGTGTCAGAAGTTCACCATATCAAATCAGAAGACTCAATAGATCTTATATGGGAGTACATGCTTAATACACTTGAGTTTAAGAATAAAGATGATATGTTTCTAAGCTCCAAAAGACTAGAGATAGTTAATCAGTTTTATAGAAATCCAGAATTAATTCTGTATATTGAAGCCTGTGATAAAATTATTGCATCTTTAACAATGTCACATAACAATGATGATGAAATCAAAATCGGTATGATGGCTGTCAATAAAGATTATAGAGGGCTTGGATATGGAAGGCTGTTGATATCTCATGCTGAAAAATTAGCAAAAAAATATAACTATAAAAGAATCATTTTAGGATCTAGATTATCAGCAATAAGCTTCTATTCAAAAATGGGATATAAACCTTTGATAATGATTCAAGACTTATCATTTAAAGATTTAGAAAAAATTAATAAGATTAATGAAGAAAATTACAGATTTCCAGAGATCAATAGATTTTTTTCAGGAGATACCTATAGCGTATTCTTTGATCCCATTCATGCTAGAGCAGAGTATGCTGTGCCTTTTCAACAGGTTGTAAACGCAGATGTTGAATATGTATTTTCCAAAGAACTAAAATGAAATACAGGTTATACTTTTTTGCAGTAAAAAGTGTTACAATGAGCCGTATCATAAGTAATTACAACTAGTATTATAAATCGCATAATTTGCTGTCAAATTATTTAGAGACGTGTCATTTTTCATTCAACTCTACCAAATTAGATAGTAAAAGGTTATTAAACAGCTATATATATCCGCTAAACAAATACCTGTTTTTTTATTTTGGGGAAAATATAAATTTTCTTGTAGTTTTTGATGGTGAGAGTATATTAAAGACCATATTGTAATAAATATTTTTTATGAAAAATTAATTATTATGATAAATGGTTATTGGAATATGTTAAAATAGATAATAAATATGGCTATTTAGAATAGTAGTAGTTTATTATAAAATATATTTTGGAGTGAAACTATGAAATATAAAAAGATTAATTTGTTTTGGATTTTTTCTTTTTTTGGTTTTTTATTTTTTATTATAATTGTTGCTTGGTTAAAACCCTTAGGTTCAGATAGCCCATGGATACAAATAGTTATTATAATATCAGGGCTTCTTTATGGAGCTATATTCAAAAAAATAATTAATAAACCATTCTTAATTTCTAAGTATGAATTCAATATACCCAAGGATTATAAGGATCCATTAAGAGTTTCGTGTTCAAGTTTAGTTAGAATCTATATTCATGGAAAATATTTTTTAGTCAAACAGAAGAATAAAACTGGAAAATTCGTGCCAGTTGGAGGCGCATATAAACACTTTCTGCCTGAATTTTCTAAATATGGTTTTGTTAAGGACGGGACAGGTGAGCAAAATGATTTGAAACTGGTTGGAAAACTTAAAAATTTGCCAATGTTTTTGACTTGGTTTAATTCAAAGAATGTTTTGGAAAGAGAAATTAATCCACATAAGGAGATTCGGAAAAAGTTATTTGATACCGGTATTTTTGATGAAAAAGAGTTTGGAAAAATTACACCAAGTTATCTGAAAACTATATATAAAAATAATGCAGTCGCATTCTCTCCTCATTATAAAAAATATGAATTAATTATTTTCGAGATTTTTAATCTTGTATTAACAAAGAATCAAGTTGAGCTATTCGAAAAAACGATGAAAATAGAAAGTGATAAATATAAGTTTATAGAGAAATCTGATCTTAAGTGCAATGATAAGGAACAATATATTTTTGCAGATAATGTAGAATATATATTTATTCAGGAGGATATATGATAGATTATAACCATTTATTAAATCAAGTTGGTGTGAAACTTCAGCTTCCAGAGAACAAGTATAATGAATTAAAAAAGAATTATAATGCCTTAACAGAGTATATTGATAACAATCACATTCTTTCTGATAGTAATGGAGAAATGTATGTGCAAGGATCTTTTGCAATAGATACTGCAATATTGCCATTAAAAGGTAATGATGTAGATGTTGATATGGTGACAAGATTTGATACATTATGGATTCCTGGAATGCAAGTCCAGCCATTTTATGATAAATTGTATGATGTATTTAAAGAAGGAAGATATTCGAACTTGGTTGAAGAACACAAATCTGTTATAAGAATCAATTATAGTAATGATTACCATTTTGATATTATGCCTGTACTCAAGAAGGATAATGAAAAAGATTACAAGAGAATTAAAGGAGTTCATATAGATGAAAACCAAAAAAAATGGGTAGATAGAGCTCCAAAGTTATATAAAGAGTGGTATGACAATAAAGCAATTGCTAATTTGTCTTATAAGCCATTTTATCTATTAGATAACAAACTTAATTTAAGAGACATGGCGGTTGAGAATTTACCTCAACCAAATTATTATGAAGATAAACCACCATTAACAAGAGCGATACAATTCATTAAAAGAGCGAGAGACAAGTTTTTTTTTGGTGTATGTGATTATGTTCCTCAAAGTATTGTTTTAACAACAATGATATCAAATTTATATGAAGGCGAACATAAAATTGATGAATTACTAAAAAAGATATGTATTAATTTTTATGATTTAGCGGCTAAAAAAGAAGAGTTTGTTGTTTATAATCCAGTTAATGCTACAGAAGAATTTACTGAAAAATGGAAAAACGAAAAAAATTACTATACTAATTTTTTTAAGTTTGCATACTGGTTTTACTATAAAGTTTTGAATTTACTATCGACTGATAATAAGAATCATTTTAAACGTCATTTAGAAGATTTATTAGGCACTACAACTACTAATCAATTAATAAATAATGAAATTTATCTTGGAAGTTTTTGGAACAACTATTACTGGAAAAATAACAAATATCTAGTTCAAGATCAGTTGATTGAAGATATGTATGAATTAGATTTGCGATTTCCAGTTCAAATTAGTAATGAAATTATTTCTAAAGAAAATACTTATAATAGAAATCATCGTAGATATTTAAGTAGAATATATAAAAACAGTTTTATTCTGCATAATTATTCATTAAAGTTTACTGTTGATTTATCAAGTGTAACGGGATTATATAATATTTTTTGGAAAGTAAGAAATATTGTTGAAAACCCAAGTAATTATAATCAAATAAGAGGAAAAATAGAGATTGGTTCAGTAGAAAAAACTGAAAATAGTAGTTTTAATGGAAATCACTTTGTTGAATGTTATATCGTACAAAAAAATAAAGTTGTTGCGATGGACAGAATTGAGGTGCCTATTAGAAACTAATAGAGAGGAATTAGTTTATGATTAAAGAGAATCAAGAATGTTTATCAAAATACTATGATGATTTTTACAAACAAAATATTCATGAAGATAACTTTTTTGAACATGAGTTATACAATGATATAATTGAGTATTTGTATCAAGCGTTAGAAAAAACACGATTTTACTTTAAAGATGGTAGACTTGAAGATTCTTTCCTAAATGTTCTAAAAATGTATAAAGATTTAAATGAGTCAGAAGTTAACTTTAGTGAATTTTCTCAGTTTTTAGAAGAAGAAGTAAAAAAACATACATCCGAATATGTATTGATAGTATCTTTAAATGGATTGAAGAAAAACGGGGTAAATCCTGAGGTTGAGTTTTCTGACAAAAGATTTAGATTGTTTTCAGTTACAGAAACAAAAAATAAAATACTTAAAAATAGAACATCCATAGCAAGATACTTGAAAAGCAGATTAGATTTTAATTTAAACTCGAGACATATGATTTATAAAGATCATAATTTTTTTAAAAACCCTGTACTTACCATAATTTTAAGTAATACTACAGATACAATTGTATACAAAAAGGCACCATATATAACTCTAATTATATATACATTTCTTAGAATGTATGACTTTGTAAATTATCAATCTTCGGGTAATTGGGAGGAAACTTCAAGAATTTATTTGACGAGGACTTATGCAGTGTATTATTCTGGAATCGATAAGTTTTTTAATAAAAAACGGGAATACGGTCATCAGATGAAGTATTTAATAAGCCCTATACTAGATGTAAATTCTGATTTGATATACTCTGATTTTGAAGAAGCATTCAAACCTATTTACAAATATATAGATTTATTCTTTACACCAGAGAATGAAGTTGATATAAAAACATATAAAGCATATAATAGATTTTTTAAAGCGACAGAATTACTTAATACAGCATTTGAGTTATCTTCTGTTGAGAAATATGATGAGGCTCAAATTCTGTTGTTGACTTTGCTTGAATCATTGTTCATTAAAAATTCAGGAAGAGCCAAAAGTACTAGAGTATGCGAACAAATAACTGCATATATTGATGAATCTAGCGGAGATATTATCGAAAAGATATATAAGAGAAGGAATTCGTTTGTTCATGAAGGATGCTCTTTACCGAAAATTTATAGTTATAAATTAGCAGAAGTTGAACATAATTATTATATGGGACATAGGCCATTCTCAGTATACAGTATGTTTGGATATCCTGAAGAAATCAACGATTTAAAACAATTGTTATTGTTGTGTATAAAAGTTTTATATAAAATGATTGAAGATGAAAATTATATCATTGGGGAACATCAAAAAAAATAGTGTGAATATGTTTGGATTGAATGGCTATAAAAGATTTGAAAAAAATAATAAATACGGGTACATTCCAATGGCCCTGCACGTTCAGGTAACGAGATGCTTATAAATAGTAGAATTATCATATTGAGTTGAAATTAAAATTGTTATAACGAGCCATATCACAAATAAACTTTCTTTTATGTTTAGGCATTGGCTTAAATATATATAATCTTTGTAATACAATTATTAATAATGAATATTTGGAGGCGCGAATGGAGTTTATTACTTATTCTTATAGATATGCTGGTTCTATACTAGAAAATGAACTTGAATTTGAAGAATTATATTCTGAAATCAGAGAGATTATTCATTCAATTAATGATAAAGATATAATTGAAGAATTTAATTACGAAAATAAGAGAAGGTCAATTAAAAGCATTTCATCAACAATCAATACTTTATTATTCGAAAGATTTGTTGAAAAAAATTGGGAACCAGAAAGTCAAATTTTTCAAGATAATCATTATTCTGGTGACACTTGGAGACTAGATTTTGCTAAAGATTCTATTAGCGTTGAAGTAGCTTTTAATCACGCCTCTGTGATTGCGTGGAATTTGTTAAAACCTGTATTGGCTAGCGAATTAAATCATGTAGAGAAAGCTATTCAGACAAAAGTCGGAGTTATAATAACTGCCACAGAAAATCTAAAGAAAAAAGGGAACTTTGATTCTGCAATTGGCACTTTTGAAAAATTTGTAAAATTTTTATCTCCACTTAATAATCAATTAACTGTTCCAATTTTACTTATTGGCTTGGAACAACCAGAAACCTTTTTTATTGAACAATATTTAGATGATAAAAACAGAAATAAAGGACGAATAGTTTTTTATGAGTGAAATTACTTTTGCATAATATAAAAAAATAACACCCTTTTGAGTGTTATTTGACTATTCATTTTCTATTATACTTGATAATGACTTTCCTATTTTTTTAATTATTCCACAAACTAAAGCGTTACCCATCATAAAATATCTTTTTTTATCTGTCATTCCCGTGTTAGTCCAGTTGTCTGGAAACTGGTTCAATCTCTCACATTCAATTGGAGTTAAAATCCTTAAATTCTTACTTGTTAAATCTTCGACAACATGTGTGCTTCTATTAATTGAACCTTCACTAGTCAACATAGTTCTGCCTGGAGAGTTTAGACTGTCCGGGAAAGACATTTTGCCTTCAGAGTAGAAGTAATCAGATCCATCTGGTCTTTTTCTCGGAATTTTCTTGGAATTCTTTAAAAAAGCAAATTTCTCTTTTTCATTTTCAGAAAGATAGTATTTTTTATCTGTTACTTCGGCAATTAATAGATTTTTGAGTTGAAATTCTTTAGAACTATTGGCTTCATATTTCGCAGTAGTTAATGAATGCTCTATAAACAGACCACATGTTTCAAAAGCAAATTTAAATTTATCCGAAACAACAATAAGATCTTTATATTTAGAAAATATGGATTCTGAATGAATTTTATCGAGATTTTTAATAGGAAACTTTTGAGCAAATAAACCATGACTAATTAAAATATCTTGATGATTTAAGTTTGCTAAACTCTTATAATATTTAGTGGTATTATGGAATGCAAAAATAAAAACTCGCCTACGTCTTTGAGGATGACCATATTCAGCTGCATTTATAACTCTCCATTCAACACCATAACCCAAATCAGATAATGTCCATAACATAACTCCAAAATCTCTACCTCTTTGTTTGGCTGGTGATTTTAAAAGTCTATCAACATTTTCTAGGAGAACAAAAGGTGGGTTTTTAGCTTCTAGGATTCTTACAATCTCCCACCATAAAACGCCTTTTTTCCCTTGTATACCTTTTTCTCCAGACTTAGTTCTAGCCACTGAGTAGTCTTGACAAGGAAATCCTCCAACGAGCAAACTATGATTAGGGATATCTTTAACATCAACGGTAGCTATATCTTTGTTTACATGTTTATCAGATTCTCCGAAACGTTTGGTATAACAATCAAAAGCTGGTTGTACTTTAGTAGATGGTTCCCATTGATTAGCCCAAACAAAATCAAAATTATTTTTTTCAAAAGCTCTACCATTTTTGTCTATTGATGATATTTCATTTAATCCAACCCTAAATCCACCAACGCCTGCAAATAACTCGATTACTGTCTTTTCCATAATATCCCTTGCTTTCCATGTTGCTATAATTATATCAAAAACAAGGAACTAAGTAAAGATCGAAATATTAATTTTTTTATATAAATACAGAAAGAAGTGATTTTTAAACATGAATAAAAAGAAAGAAAAGATAATAGAAAATTCTAAAAGCTATATTGGTAGATCTTTTGATGAAATTGATAAATTATTTATTTTATCAGAAGAAGGCAATAAAGGTGCTTTAGGCCATGTTATTGAAGAAAATGTTTTGGGGTACTCTAGAAATAGTAGCTCGCAAAAGGATTTGCCAGAAATTGACATGGAAGTAAAAGTAACTCCTTATAAGAAAAATAAAAATGGCTCTTATTCAGCAAAAGAGAGATTAGTTTTAAATATTATTAATTATATGAAAGAGTATAAATACTCTTTTTATGAAAGTAGTTTTTGGGAGAAAAATTCTAGTTTGCTTCTTTTCTTGTATGAACATATTGAAAACTTAGATAGAAAAGACTTCAAGTTAAGTCATGTTTATGAAATGCATTATGATAAGAACGAACTTAAAATAATCATGCAGGATTTTGAGATAATAAAACAAAAAATATTAGAAGGAAGAGCGCATGAAATTTCAGAAGCTGACACAATGTATTTAGGCGCTTGTACAAAGGGAGCGACAGCACTTTCTAGTTTCAGAGAGCAACCATTTAGTGATATAAGAGCTAAGCAAAGAGCTTATTCATTTAAAACGACATTTATGACACAAAAGATTCGAGAAATCCTCACTTCTGAGAAAAATGAATCAATTTTTATAGATAAAGACTTAAATGAGTCATTATCATTCGAACAAAATATAATTCTAAGAATAAAAGAGTATTTTGGAAAAACTGAAAAAGAGCTGCGAAATCTATTTGGAGTTTCTGGCTCTTCAAAAGCTATCAACGAAATATTATTTGGCAAAATGCTCGGTGTTAAAGGTAAAATATCAAAGACCGATGAATTTCTTAAAGCTGATATTGTACCAAAATTTATTCGGCTAAAAAATAACGGAGAGATAACTGAAAGTATGTCATTTCCGACTTTCAAGTTTACAGAAATCTTTGACCATGAGTTTGAAGAATCTGAAGTATATGGATATTTTACATCAAAAAAATTTCTCTTTGTTATTTTCGAATATAATGAAAGCGATGAGTTGTATTTTTCTCGCATTAAACTCTGGAATCTACCAATGATGATTATTGATGAAGAGTTAAGAAAAGTTTATAATTATACTAAGAATTTAATTAAACAAGGAAACATTGTAAGATATGTTGATAATAAAGGAAGAAGAATAACTAATTTTCCAAGTAAGGATTATAATCGTTATGTTCACGTAAGACCACATGCGAGAAATAGTCTAGATGTTTATTGTTTGCCAGTTTCCGACAAAGTTACAAAACTTAAAAATTTTACTAAACAATGTTTCTGGCTAAACAATGACTATATTAGTAGTATCATTAAGCAATAACATTTAAAAGTACATATTTATCCTAGATAAACAAATGCCAAGGAGATTAAAACATGAACGAGTATAGATTAGTTGAATATGATCATGATTCAAGTGATGATAATAATAGAAATTTAGTTTCTAATTATGTATTAAATCATATATCAGAAGACAAATCATCTAATGATGAAATCTATGAAAAAATAATGTATGAAATCTCAAATTATAAAACAAAGGTTTTTATTGCTTATGATGGAGGATATCCTTTTGGTATAGTTGTTTGCTCTAATCGAACTTTTTACTATCATCAGATTTTACAGTTTATTTATCTTGAAGACAAATACAAATTAATTGAAATCTATAGTTCTATATGCGATTTATTAATCCAAACAACCAAATATAGTGGATTAGCAATCATTACACAAAGTCCTATTACTGAGGAATATATAAGTTCTGGATTCTTTCAAATTGATTTTAAGAATTCTGAGGGCTCTTTTGTATATCTTAGAACTCTTGATAAAGATGATGCATCTCGTAAAGAAGAGTATATTTCAAGACATATCAAATATCTAAAAAACTATAAGTTATTATATAGTTCGTTCTTTTACTCAATCTTTTTGTTTTCTTTAAGCTTAATCATTACTTTTCTAGTTGTTTTTAATCCATCGATAAGTTTGTTTGTTAAAGTTCCTATTTTATTGATTACTATTGGTTTATTTGTTTGTATTTTCTTATCCAGATATCTATTGAAGAAATATAATATAAAAGGTGAAAGTAATTTCGGATTTCAGTATGATATTGTATATATCAATTTATTTCAATATAAGTTTACTAGCAAAACCAAAGAGTTTTTCTCTAATTTTATTCAAGCTCTAAAAGACTCAGGTGTATAAAGGTAATATCTGCATAAAAACAGAAAGATAGATAGAAAGTAAGTTATAACAAACAAGTTGTTTAATCATAAAAAAATATAAAAGCAATTAAGAGGTATTAATTATGGCTAAGAAATATAATTCTATAAATGCTTATATTGATGAGTTTCCAGATGAAACCAGGAAAAAGCTTTATGAGTTAAAAGAATGTATTTTAAGTGTTGTACCAAATGCTAAAGAGTTATTTACTTATGGAGTACCGGCTTTTACCTTAATCAAAGATGGAAAAATGGAAGATCAGATAATGATAGCAGGTTTTAAGAAACATGTGGGATTTTATCCTCATCCTGCGACGATTGAGTTTTTTGAGAAAAAACTATCTAGTTATAAAAGAGGAAAAGGTTCAGTTCAGTTTCCTTTAGACAAAGAATTGCCAAAGGAACTTATTATAGAAATGGTAAGATATCGGTTTAAACAGATTAATGGATTGCATATGTAATTGAATACGGTAAACATAGCTATACCACATTTTAACATTTAGATTTTATATAAACTAATCGAATAATTATTGAACCCTGTTTCGAGATTGACTTGATTCAGGGTTTTTTGTTGTAAATAAGAAGAAAAGTAATATAATGAAGTCGTAGGAGGTAAAATTATGAAAATACTAGTTAAAGTCTGCAAGTACTTGATTATCTTGCTTGGAGTTTTTTTCATTTTAATGTCTATCGACTCATTTGATGGAACAGATACCTTCTGGAATATGTTACTAGAGTTTTTAATAAATTCAATTCCGGGAATTGTATTGATTACTGTTGTTTTATTACTTTGGAAGAAAGAGCTAATCCTTGGCATTATCATGTTTGCGTTTGCGATTGGTCTATTCTTTCTTTTTAAGTTCTATAGAAATGGTTTTGAGAATTGGTTGACTATGGTGATTGTTGAAGTTCCATTGCTTACATCAGGATCATTATTCATTACTAAACACCTTAAAAGTTAATAAACAAATTTAAAAAAAGAGCGCAACTTATTGTTGCGTTCTTTGTTTTTCATCATTTGTTTTTTTGTTTCTAAAATACTGAATCAAGTAATAAACAGGCAATCCTATCAGCAAGACTCCAGTACCTATGAGTGAAGATCTAATATCTTCAACATAAACAGCTACTAATAATAGTCCTGTAATAAGAATAGTAAGCGCAGGTAGAACTGGATACCCCCATACTTTATATGGTCTTTCTTTGTTTGGATATTTCTTTCTAAAGATAAATAAACTAATGAAGATTAACCCATTGAATAGTAATCCGGAAAATGCAATTAGCGATATTAAGTCATCCAAACCAAACACTAATAGAATGATTGACATAATTGCTGAACCGATAATAGCAAACATTGGAGTTTTGTATTTTGGATGTAGTTCTTTGAACTTATCAAATAACAAACCGTCTTTACTCATTGCATAATATACTCTTGGAAATACGATAATTGATCCATTCAGCGCTCCCAAAACACTTAATAACATCGTAATCATAACAAGATACATTCCTACATTGCCTAATAGAACAAATCCTGCATTGATACCAGTATAAATGTTTCCTGATTCGATTAACGCTTGTAAGTCAGCTATCGGTAATACTCTAAATGTTGAAAATTGATAGAATACATATAGCAATGTAACTGAAGCGATTGACAAGATTAATGACCAAGGAATGTTTCTTCCCGGTTTTTTGACCTCTTCAGCTACACTATTTAAGTTTGTCCATCCTTCATAAGCCCAAAAAGTTGCGATAACGGCATAACCAATCATAGTCAATATATCAAAAAAGTTCATTTGACCAAAGTCAATTGATAAGGATACTGAATTTGTACCAAGGAATATACCTAAGATGATAATCAGAAGTATCGGGATCATTTTAATGACCAAAAATACTTTTTGAACAAGGGCCCCAATTTTTATTCCGAAGAAGTTAACAACGGATAATCCAACAATCATTAAGATAGATATGATTGTCATGACAATAGTTGACATTGTAATTCCAAACAGTAATGATAACACATTGCTTAATATCAAACTAAATGCGATAGCTAAGGCTGCTATGGTTCCGCTTGATGCGAGTACAAAGTTGACAAAACCACTTAAGAAACCAACTGGTTTACCAAATGCATCCCGTAAATAAACATAATAACCTCCGGCTTTAGGCATCATTGCGACCAACTCCGCATAAATTAAACCATATAATAATGTAACAAGTCCGCCAATAAGCCAGACTAATAGACTTGTTCCACTTGAAAAATTTGTTCTCATCAAAACATATGATCCGATGAAGAAAATTCCTGAACCAACCATAATTCCTGTTAATATCGATATTCCACCGAATAAACCAATGGATCTTTTCATTACAACTTCTTTATTTTCCATATCTAAGTTTTATACTCTAAAATCAAATCGTTTTGTACTAATAGAGCATATTCCTCCTTAATAACTAATTTAAAATTATTATAGCATACTCTATATCTGATGTCTTTTAGCATACAAGTTAATTGATAAGCCTAGCCTAATCATTTATAATTTTTTTTTATTTCATTATAGATTAAGGTTTTTACTTGCGATTAAATTGACTCTATTTTTAGTTAAATATCGCATTACAAAGCATATATGATATAGATATTTGATATAATATCTAATATAAAAACAAATTAGGAGAATAGATATGCTTATATTAGAAATTTTCTTATTATTAATAACAATAATCTCTCTTTACTTGATTATGAGTAAAAGAATAAGAAACAAAATAGTATTTTTTAGCTTATTTGGTTTGATAGTTGTTGTGTCTGTTTTAAACTTAGTTTTTTCTGGACTTAAGTGGCAGTTATGGTTGCTATATGTAGCTATAGACACGATAATTATCTTTGGTTATTTTATTAAAATTAGAGAAGTAAATATCAAAAAAAGAATACTTAAGCTAGTAACAATTGTCTCATCAATCTTCATCGTGCTTTCTGGGTTGTTTGTATTTTCGTTTCCAAAGTATAAGATGCCAGAGGTAAGTGGTGATTATTTGATCGGAACGAAAACATTTATTGTCGAAGATGACAGACCAGAAATTTATACAGATGATCCAAATGACACTAGAAGAATAAAACTGCAAATATGGTACCCAGCTGAAACTGTAGAAGGATACGTTCAAGTTCCTTGGTTGTTAGATGGTATAACCGTTTCAAAAGCTTTAAGCAAGGATTTTGGTTTTCCTGCATTTGCTTTAAATCAGACAGCTAAAGTCATTTCTAACTCATATCTTGATGCCCCTATAAGTGATGTCCAAGATAATTATCCGATAGTAATCATATCTCATGGATGGAGAGGTTTTAGAAATCTTCATACAGATTTTGCAGAAGAACTTGCAAGTTCTGGTTATATTGTGGTTTCAATCGATCATACTTATGGTTCTGTAGCTACTGTTTTTGAAGAAGATGATGTTGCCTATCTCAATTTGGATGCACTACCATCAAGAGATTCTACACCTGATTTTCTTGATTATGCAAACAGATTGGTTTCTACCTATGGTGAAGACGTTATATCAACTATCGATTATTTAGAAGTTTTAAACAGCGACTCTGAACTATCAATTTTTAAACGGAAATTAGATCTTACTAAAATTGGAGTCATCGGGCATTCTACCGGTGGTGGCGGAGATGTTTATGCTGCCTTAAAAGATGATAGAATTACTGCTTTGATTGGACTTGATGCTTGGGTCGAATCAATTGATTCAGAAGATATTAATGCAGGATTAAATATACCTTCATTATTCTTAAGAAGCGAACAGTGGGAGACAGGAGAGAATAACGACAATCTGTATGCTCTTGTAGATAGCAGTGAAGCAACATCCTACATTTATCAAATTGATGGAACTACTCATTTTGATTTTTCAATGGTATATATGTTTTCATCTTTAACTAAATTAGTTGGATTTTCAGGCTCAGTTAATAGCAATGACTTGAATTTGATTTTAGAAGAAGTTATCTATGACTTTTTTGATGAAAATTTAAGGGGTAACACAAGCGGCATTATAAGTCCTGATAACTTTGATGAAATAAGTTTTATTAGGTCAAATCGGTATTTATTATAAATAAAGGAGGAATCTTCTAATGAGCATTCCGGAAAGATATATTATGAATATGGGTGTTTTAAGTAAGGAAGATTTTAATAAACTTCAACAGTCAGATGTTATAATCATTGGGTTAGGCGGTTTAGGCGGTTATGTTGCTAATCAATTAATCCGATTGGGTGTTATAAAAATGACTTTAGTAGATTTTGATATCTTTTCTGAGTCTAACTTGAACCGTCAACTATTTTCAAATATAGAGAACTTAGGTAAATATAAAGCCGATATTTTATGTAATGAATTAAAAAAGATTAATCCCCTAGCGGAATTAAATTGTGTTAAGAAAAGAATTCAAGATATTAATGATTTAAAAGGTGATTACATCATTGATTGTGTTGACAACAAAGAAACAAAAATCTACTTATCCAAATTATCAAATAAACTTAATATTCCTTTACTGCATGGAGCTTGTGGGGGATGGTTCGGTCAGGTTGGTTGGATGAGTCCATCATGTACATTGTTAGAAGAACTATATGGAGATGAAGAAAAAGGCTTGGAAACAGAATTATTAAACCCTCCGTTTATTGTAGGAGCGGTAGCTTCTTTTATGGTTAGTGAATTTGTTAAGATGATTAAGAATGACGCACATATTGTGCTAAATGAGTTACTAATTATTGATTTATTAAATGGTATAGTAGTAAAATCTGGAGTTGGTAAATATGATTAAGGTAACTTTTTATAGTTTATTAAGAAGTAATTATCATATTGAAGAAGAGTTTGTTAAACCAGGAAGTATTAATGATATAATTAATCAAATAATTAATAAGCATCCCGAAATTAAACTTTCAGCATTTAGATATACGGTAGTTTTTTATAAAGGAAAACCAATTCATTATCATGGTTTTGACACAATAATTGAAGATAATGAAGAAATATTTTTCACACAGTTTGTTGGTGGCGGATAATTTTATTAATTTAAGGACAAAAAGTTTATAAACGGAATAGATATTATGAGAGGTGATTTTGATTAAGAAAATAGTATTAGTAGTAATCATGCTTTTTATAATTTTTGTTTCTTGTTCAAAAGAACCGGACAAAACATATATTGAAGAAGTAAACCGAGTTTTTACTACTGAATTTGACGGATTAGAAAGATCTTATTATGTATATGTTCCTAGCGAAACTAAGTCAGGAGCTCCTTTATTAATGATGCTTCATGGTTTTGGAGCAACATTAGAATATTTTGTAGAAGATACGAAATTAAGGGAGTTAGCAGATCGTGATAAGGTAATATTGATTTATCCACAGGGAACACCAACTTTAGGATTCAATCACTGGGATGCCAATTTGGATTTCAACTCGGTTGATGATGTTGGTTTTTTGAAGATGCTTGTGAATGAGATGGTTGAAAAATATAAAGTAAATGAAAATCTTGTTTTTGTGGGCGGTCATTCAAACGGCGGTTTCATGACTTATACTTTAGCCTGTGAGGCAAACTCTACTTTTAAAGCCTATATGAGTGTGGCTGGACTGATGAGTGGAGAAACTTGGGAGACTTGCGAAATAACAGAAGAAACTAATTTGTTTCAATTTCATGGTAGTGCTGATGATGTAGTACCAATAGATGGGACGATGACAAGATTCTTTGGTTGGGGAGGAGCGCCTGCTCTAGATGAAATGTTAGAGCCTTGGATAAATGTATTGAATGATTTTACATTGATAGAAAGTTCAATTAATGAAAACATTTCTGTCAAGGAATATATATCTTCAAGCAATCATATCGTCATGTTTGTCAAAGCTGAAGGCTTTGGACATAATTGGGCAAAGGATGATGAGTTGTTTGAAGATCAGGACAGTTATTCAGATATATCGCAATTACTATGGAATTACATGATGAAGTTTGTTGATCAATAGTAGAACTGATCCCTTAAGCAATTATACTGAAGAGTTTAAACTCCTAGATTTGCTAGGAGTTTTTTGTTGCTTTAAAGCTTTATATTACTATTAAAACTTTTTGTAATTTTTATAATGACAACATTGAATCGATTAAGGTGTAAAAAAAATAAATGTTTATTGCTTGTTTGGGGCTATAGAGATATAATCAATTCGTATAAGTATTTAATATAAAGACTAACTAAAAAAAAATATTAAAAAACTATAACATTTACTGGGACAATGGTGATTAAGTATGGATGAGAAGTTCAAATATAACTTAAGAATCTTTATTATTTTTGGTATTTGTTTTGAATTAATGACAGTATTTTATAATCCATACGCGATGAAGTTTCTTGAAAGAATCGGCGGTAACGAATTTCACTTTTCATTAGTTAATTCAACCAAAGGGATAATAATGATTTTTACAGTTTTACCAGCAGCTTTTATCATCAATAAGATTGCTGATAAAAAAAAAGTTACTTCAAATATTGTTCTTGCGATGGCTTTTATAATTTTTTCAATGTTTTTTATTCCGATGTTACCATCTAATTTCCAAGTAGTTTCTTTTATTGTTATTTTGACTTTATTGATGATTCCAATTTCAATCTACAATATTAGTTATCAAAATATTACTGCTGAACTCTTCCCGCTAAGAAGAGCTAGAGTTCTATCAAAAAGAAGTATTTACACTATAATCTTCACAACAACTGTGACCATAACTTCTGGATTAGTATTCAGGTATTTTGCTGGAGATAACAGTGAGTTTATTTTAATTTATCGAATCTTTTATCTCTTAGCTTTTGTTTTTGGTTTATCAGCATTTTTCATTTTTAAACGTTTGCACTATACACCAACAAAATCAGAAGAAACGATCAAATTTAAGGGCAGTTTAAAAACAGTATTTAAGAACAAACGTTATACTAAGTTTGTTTTAAGTTCGACGATATTTCACTTTGGATGGCAAATGGGTTGGCCTTTGTTCTCCATTTATACGATAAAAACCTTAGGTGCTGATGAGTTTTGGTTATCATTTATTACTGTTGGTTCTGCAATTGCGATGTTATTTTCACTTCGTATATGGCCGAAGTTGATTGAAAAGTACGGTAATGAAAAGATTGCTTATATCTGTACATTTGGTATGGCTATTACACCGTTGCTATATGTCATTTCGAAAAGTCTTTTGGTTCTTGTAATATTTTCTTCTTTATCGGGAGTCTTCACTTCTGGAACAATTACAGTATTGTTCATTGATATGTTAGAAGTAGTCCCTGAGAAAAACAGAATTATCTATGTTGGCTACTATAATGTTTTAACTAACATAACTCTAGCAATATCGCCTTTAGTAGGACATTTCTTTTATGAAAATTTGGGAATCATTTATGCTTTAGTCATTACAACAGCTTTTAGGTTATTAGGTGGTATGGCATTTATGATTAGAGAGCGCTCTGAAAGAAAATTTAAATTGCGGGAAAATAATGAATTAGTTTGAAGTGAAAAGTCATAATAATTTATGACTTTTTTTGGTTATTAAAGATTATATAAATTTAGAAAACATATAATAATATGGTATAATGTGGTAAATTTTATATTTACTAGGGGGTTTAAATGAAGAAACTTTTAAGCATTTTGATGCTAATATTTATAGGGTTAAGTTTCATTGCTTGTGGAAATGGTTTATCTTCAACAAGCATAACTTCAACTGCAACCGAAACAACAACCGAAGGGCTCACTACATATAGTGAAATATCTTCGACAACTACGACTGAAGTTACCACTAATTCTTCAACCTTTACTACAACTGATTTAGTTACTACTAATTCAACAACTATGCCAATAACTACTACAACTTGGACAACTGAAGACTTAACAACGACTGAGCCATATGATTTTATAACGAATTTATTATCTTCTCTGACATTAAGAGAAAAAGCTAGTCAAATGGTTCAAGCCGAAAGAGGAAGTATAACTAATGAACAAGTTACTCAGTATGGAATTGGATCTATTTTAAGTGGCGGGGGAAGTCATCCAACTGCTTATGATGATTCTGTAGATACTTGGTATGATATGTATAGCGATTATCAAGCCGCTGCTTTAAACTCATCAAGCGGTATCCCGATAATCTATGGGATAGATGCAGTTCATGGTAATAATAATTTATATGGAGCGACGATTTTTCCTCATAATATCGGTTTAGGGATGGCAAATAATCCTGAGCTTATCTATAACATTTCTAAAGCAACAGCTGAAGAAATGCTAGTAACTGGAATTAACTGGACATTCGCTCCAGCTTTTAGCGTTGTGCAAAATATAAGTTGGGGAAGAACTTATGAGGGGTTCAGTGAAAACCCAGAAATTCATATCAACTTAGCTCAAGCTGCTATATTAGGTTTTGAAGAAAATGGTGTAAGTGCAACTGCTAAACATTACCTAGGCGATGGCGGAACAACCAGTGGAATTGATCAAGGTAATGTAATTGGTACTGAAGCACTTATAAGAGCACTATATCTAGCACCTTATTACGAAGCTGTGGCTGCTGGAGTTGATACAGTAATGATTTCTTATAATTCAATCAACGGTATAAAAATGCATGGATATGGTTATTGGATTAATGATGTTTTAAAAGACGAATTGGGATTTGAAGGTTTTGTCATTAGCGATTGGAATGCGATTCATCAATTGCCTGGAAGTTTCTATGATCAAGTAGTTTTAAGCATTAACGCTGGTATTGATATGTTAATGGAACCATATGATTGGGCTTCAGCGATTGATAATATCGTTAACGCAGTTAATAATAGTGATATTTCAATGGAAAGAATAAATGATGCAGTTAGAAGAATTTTAACTGTTAAGTATGAACGCGGTTTATTTGCAAATCCATTTAACAGATTAGATAGCTCATATCTATATAATCAAGAACATCAAGATTTAGCAAGACAAGCTGCTAGAGAAAGCTTAGTACTTTTAAAGAATGACAATAATTCCTTGCCATTATCAAAGTCAAGCAATGTCTTTATCACTGGCCCAGCCAGCGATAATGTCGGTTTGCTTTGTGGTGGTTGGACAACGTACTGGCAAGGCAACAATCAAGCAGATATCGGCGTTGGAACGAGCATTAAAGACGCTATGGAAGAAGTTTTAAATACAAATTTAGGAACATCCACAAGTACTTGGCAAACTTCTGATACAGTTGTTGTAGTTTTAGCTGAGAATCCTTATTCAGAAGGTGTTGGTGATAATAATGTTCTAACACTTACTGCTGGTAATGCTCATCCTGATAATTATGTAGCACTACAACTCGCTCAAGAAGCCCATAATGCAGGAAAGAATGTTGTGGGTGTTTTAATCAGCGGAAGACCATTATTATTTGAAAATTACTTGCAATACTTTGATAGTTTTGTGGCGGCGTGGTTACCAGGAAGTGAAGGCGGAATAGCTATAAGTGATATGTTATTTGGCGATTACGATTTTGTTGGTAAATTATCATTTACATGGCCAGCTGATATCACTCAAGTAGGATACACTTCTAATAGAGAAGATTATAATGAAGATTACCCATTGTTTCCTTATGGTTATGGATTGAGATATAACTAAAGAAATAACATGATTGATTTTTTAAGAAAAATGCTATAATTTTATTTAGGTAGATAGAGTTTAATTAAAGGAGAGATAGTTTGATTAATATTCTTTTAAGCAATTATGATATTGATAAAGATTGGTTAATTAATGAAACCAGTAAATATATTAATAAAAACTCAAAAGTAGTAGTAATCCCATTTTCATTTTCTGACGATGAGATAAAAGATTCAACAGATTGGGATAGACTATATAACAATATCAATGGAACTTATTACTTTGATATTATTAATCAATTTTTGAGTTTAGGTGTTGATAAAGAAAATATCAAATTATTGAATTATTTTACTGATGAAGTAAAAACTATGAACTGTATTATAAACCGATCAGATGTAGTGTTTTTTACGGGTGGTAGCGCTGAATTATCAATGAAGCGAATCATTGAAAAAGATTTGTTATCAGAAATAAAGAATTGTAATATTATTATTGGTTCTAGTGCAGGGGCTATGATTCAACTTAAGGAGTATTTTGGTTCGCCAGATGATGAATATCCTGAGTTTAAGTACTATGAAGGTTTGGGTTTGATCAACGATAATTTTAGTATTGAAGTCCACTACTGTAGCACAAATTCTCAAGACGAAAGTATCAAAAAAGTATTAAAAAAAGGCGCTAAAACAGTTTATGGTATCTCTAATAATGGAGCT
The DNA here is from genome assembly GCA_002345505.1 of Caryophanales bacterium UBA2289. GTDB lineage: Bacteria > Bacillota_I > Bacilli_A > Izemoplasmatales > Hujiaoplasmataceae > UBA2289. Next base: position 121,133 of record DDWJ01000018.1, on the reverse strand, counting down.
TTAGTATATAAAGATAATCAAGTAAAAGTTTTTGGTGATGTAACAATATTTGAGTAAAGACAAAAAGTTTTAGTTTTAAAAAATGCTTTAAAAAATTTGAAAAGTTTATTGGTTGAAATAGATGAAGAGAACAATATTCTTGCTTATTTGTGCTGTTATCGGAAATGCTTTAGGAACAGCATTAATGACTAACACATCACTAGGTCTTACAGCTTGGGGAAGCGCTGCTTTTAATATCGGAAGATTTTTAGATATTTCTTTTGGTACAGCTTTTATTATTATGGCAATTGTGTTTTATCTAATTGCGATTATAATCAGTAAGAAGATTAACATAATAGAAACGATTTTATCTTTTGCTTTTCTTGTATCTTTTGGCATGTTATCAGATTTATTTATTTGGTTAATACCCAACATGTCGCAATGGAATTATATATTGCGTTTAAGTATTAATTTTATTGGATTGGGAATTTTAATCTTTTCAATTGCATTACATTTAAAAGTTCTTATAGCCGTTCATCCTTGCGATGTTTTCTTATATCAAATGCAAAAATTATTGAAAAATGATGCTTTGGGGACTTATTTAACTTATGGTATAGCTTTTTTATTAGCTATAACATTTGGTTTATTGTTTGGAGAAATTTCCGGTATTGGAGTAGGGACTGTAGTTACGGTTTTATTTAGTGGTCTGATGATCAAATTTTATAATCAAACCTTACTAAAAAACTTAAGAATAAGTAAGGTACATAAAAACTAATTATTATATTTTTACGAGGTGAAATATGGATATTGTTAGATTTGTTTTATTAGTAATCATTGGTGGTTTTATCGGTTGGTTGACAAATAAAGTAGCGATAAAAATGTTATTTAGACCAATAAATCCGCATAAATTCTTAGGTATTAAGATTCAAGGAGTTTTCCCGAGAAGAAAAGATCAAATAGCTATTTCTTTAGCTAATATAATTGAACAAGAATTACTATCAAAAGAAGTGATTATGAATCAATTAATGAGTAAAGAAAAGATTGATGAAATCAAGATAAAAATGAAGAAAATGATTGTTGAAAAATTATCTCAGTCGATACCATCAGTCTTAGCGATGTTTGTCGGTGGAGATTTAAAAGGTTTTGTTGAGAAGTATGTGGCTAAACACGGAGATGAAATGTTTGATGAGATGTTATCAGAATTTCAAAAAACCGGTTTGGATAATTTAGATATTCAAAAGCTAGTCAAAGAACGAATTGATGAACTTGATTTTGTTGAGTTTGAGAAAATTATGGTTGGCTTAATGAGCAAAGAATTAAGATTTGTGGAAATTGTCGGATTATTTTTAGGCGCTTTTATTGGTGCTATTCAGTATCTAATCACTGTATTTGTTTAAAAAATATAACGACTTATAGTAAATAGTCATACCTAAGGATGGGTTTTACAAATGGGAAATAATATTGAACAAAGAATAAATGAACTATTAGCAAAAATGACTTTAAAAGAAAAGATAGGACAATGCCATATGATTGAACCTTTCTTTTTGTTTGATAGTTTAAACAAAGAGAAAGGTGAAGCTTTTAATAACCTTTTGGATGAGAGATTTATCGATAAATTATTGAATGAATATCATATTGGTTTCTTACTGTTTGGCGGAATTTCTAGTCTTGGAAATGATACGGCAGAAATGTGGGCTGAATTCATTAAGAAGATAAATCAATATAATCAAAACACCACAAGACTAAAGATTCCTTTGTTTTTTGGAGTTGATGCGGTTCACGGAGTAAACTTTATTAAGGGTTCAACGATTTTTTCTCATAATTTAGGCGTTGTTTCAACTTGGAACTTGGATTTGGTTAAGGAATATGCTGAAGTTGTCGGAAAAGAACTAGAAACTGTCGGAATTAACATTAATTTCGCTCCAACAGTTGATGTCGCAAGAGATCAACGCTGGGGAAGAGTCTATGAATCTTTAGGTGAAGATCCATACTTAGCTGCTAAGATGAGTGAAGTTTTAGTAGAAGGTATGCAATCGACTCATGGAGTTGGCGCTTGTGCAAAGCATTATTTAGGTTATGGCGAATCTACTAATGGCATGGATAGAATCCCGGCTGACTTATCGGATAGAACTATATGGGAAACACACTTACCTCCATTTCAAGCCGCAATAAAAGCTGGTGTTAAAACCATTATGGTTAGCGGTGGAGATGTTAATGGAACGCCGATGCCGGCTTCAAAGAAATTGATGACTGATGTTTTAAGGAATAAACTAGGCTTTAAAGGACTTACACTATCTGATTGGGACGATGTGTATCGATTATATAAACGTCATCATATTGCAAGAACTAAAGAAGAAGCTATCATGAAGGCTTTTAATGCTGGATTAGACATAAATATGATGGTGGCTGACGTTGAAACTTTAGAAATAATGGAACGGTTGGTCAATGAAAACAAAATAACTTTAGAGCGATTGAATGAAACTGTAAGAAGAGTTTTAAGAGTTAAGCTTGAGTTAGGCATGTTTGAAAAAAGTGAAATCGATGTTTTAAAAGCAATAGAGTTTAATGGAAATACTGAGAGTAAAGTTCTTGGTAAAAAAGTAGCCTTAGAATCAATTGTTTTGTTAAAAAATGAAAACAAGCTTTTACCTTTATCAAAAAGTGTTAAATCAATTCTTGTTACAGGTAAAACTGCTAGTTCAAAAAGACATTTATGCGGCGGATGGACATTAGGTTGGGACAGTGCTAAAGAAGAAGATTTAAACTTCTTGACAATACTTGAAGCTTTAAAATTAAAGCTACCTAATTGTGAAATTACCTATGCTAAAGATTTAAAAGAATTAAGTGAAATTGATTTAAACAAAGCTAAATTTGATTTGTGCTTATCTGTAGTCGGAGAAACTCCTCATTCAGAATGGTTAGGAGACTCAATGGATTTAGCTATTGAAAAAGAAGAACTTAATCTACTTATCGCAGCTAAAGAAACTAACTTGCCTTTAGTTATGGTTTCTGTCATTGGCAGACCTGTAAATATGATTTGGCCTCAAGATAACATATCTTCAATTTTATGGGCATATCTTCCGGGTTCATATGGCGCCGAAGCGATTACTGATTGCTTGTTTGGCGACTATAACCCATCAGGGAAGTTGCCGATATCTTTTCCAAAGGATGGTAATCAAATTCCTGTTGTTTATAATGCAAGAAGATATACAAGTGAAGAAATTTTTACAAAATATGAGCCGCTATATCCTTTTGGATATGGATTAAGTTATACCGATTTTGAATATAATAATTTACAAGTATCAGATCAAGTAAAATTAGGTAGTGATTGCTTAGTCACTCTCGATGTTAAAAATATCGGTAACATTGCCGGAGCTGAAGTTGTACAATTATATTTGCAAGATCAATACGCTTCTGTTACAAGACCAATAAGATCTTTAAAGGGATTTAAAAAGATTTTTTTAGAATCCAATGAAACTAAATCAGTAACTTTCAAATTAACAACAGATGATTTAAGTTTATATGATGAAAATTTAGATTGGGTAGAAGAAAAAAGAAAGATTGAAGTTCAAGTTGGTTATTTAAGGAAAATAATAGAATTAATTTAGAAAAATGTTTTTTAAGAAAAGATGAAAATACTATCAAAAAGGGAAATTTTTCCCTTTTTATTTTGTTTATAGTTAATTAATTAGTAATATTTATGAAGTTTGAGATTTAAATAGGTTATTTTCACTGAATGGAACTAAAAAAATTGTAAATATCTCAAATTGTGTTATGATTGATAGGTATTGAGTTTTTATGTTCAGCATTTTACATCAATTTGATTGAATATATAAGACCTTAAAATTTAAAGGAGCAATCAAATTAATGACATTTCAAGAACTAAAAATTATCGAACCAATCTTAACAGCTTTAAAAACAAAAGAATATGATGATCCAACACCAATCCAAGTAGCGGCAATTCCGGTTTTATTAGAAGGAAAAGATATTCTAGGCAGTGCTCAAACAGGCACAGGCAAAACTGCGGCTTTTGCAATTCCGATTTTACAAAACTTGTTTTTAAAAAGACAAAAGGAAAAAACAAACAAAGCAATCGAAGCTTTAGTACTCGCACCAACTAGAGAACTTGCACTTCAAATCCATGATAATTTTAAAGAATATGGTAAAAACATAAATTTAAGAACTACTGTAATCTTTGGCGGCGTCAATCAATCAAAACAAATTAGAATCTTAAATCAAGGTGTTGATATTTTGATTGCGACACCAGGTAGATTACTGGATTTAATCCAACAAAAAAAGCTATCGTTAAGTAAAGTGTCTTTTTTAGTTTTAGATGAAGCCGATAGAATGTTGGATATGGGTTTTATCAAAGATGTTAGAAAGATTATCGCATTGATTCCAAAGGAAAGACAAACGATGTTTTTCTCAGCGACAATGCCAAAAGCAATTTTAAGTTTAGCATCAGAAATATTAAATGAACCAGTAAGAATTCAAATAACTCCAGAAGAAGCAATAATTGAAAAGATTACTCAATCCATTTATTTTGTTGAAAAAAGCAAAAAAATGAGTCTTTTGATTAAATTACTGGGAGACCAAGAAAAAAAATCAGTTCTGGTTTTTTCAAGAACAAAGCACGGCGCTAATAAAATTGTTAAAAATTTGATTGCGGCGGGTATAAAGTCAGAATCTATTCATGGCAATAAATCTCAAGGAGCAAGACAAGAAGCTTTATTTCAGTTTAAAGCAAAAAACTTAAGAGTTTTAGTTGCGACTGATATAGCAGCTAGAGGAATTGATATTGATGAGTTATCTCATGTTATTAATTTTGATTTACCTGATGTTCCAGAAACATACATTCATAGGATGGGACGGACAGGAAGAGCTGGATTAGGTGGTAAAGTCATTTCGTTTTGTTCTGAAGACGAATCTAATCTTCTTCAGTCAATTCAAAGACATATAAAGATGAATATACCTGTTGAAATTGATCCGGTTTATTCTAAGATCCAAGTAAGTTCTTCTTACAATAAACAAAATGTTACTCCAAAAACTAGAAACGAAGCAGTAAAAAGATATGCAGAAGCAAATTTCTCAAACAAAAGAAATAACAATAAAAAGAAGAAGTTAGAACCAAAAAGTTATTCTAAATATGATAATAAAAAGCAAAATAAACAAAACACAAAATAGTATATGACTTTTATGAAAGCAATATATAACACTCTAAGCAATGGGTGAATATATTGCTTTTTTTATTATGGTTTGCAATCAGCTTTTTCATTGCATTCAAAGGATTATAAAAGCAATGTGTTTTGTTTATCTTTGAAAATAGTGCTAGATGTTATATAATAGTCTTTGTAAATATCTTAGAATATATTAAAATACTGTATTTGAAAGGCTTGATTATGAATAGAAAATATATTTTGCTAAATCTATTTTTTACCTTCTTTAGAATCGGTCTCTTCACCTTGGGAGGCGGCTATGTAATGGTTCCTCTGATTGAGAGAGAAATGGTCAATAAGAAAAAATGGATTGCTGAAGATGAAATCGTTGATATTATTGCTATTACCCAATCTATACCAGGAGCTTTAGCTACAAATATGTCCGCTTTGGTTGGATATCGAATCGCTAAAGTAAAAGGCGCTATAGTATCTGTATTGGGAGTAATATTGCCATCATTTATAATTATTGTTTTAATCGCAATGTTTTTTACCCAGTTCAAAGACCTTGAAGTAGTACAAGATTCTTTTTTAGGTATTAGATCAGTTGTGGCTGGCTTGATTGCGGCTGCGTCTATTCGTATTTTAAAAAAGGCAGCTGTAGATATTTACACAAGTACGATTGTAGTAGCTACTGTGGTTCTATTAATTTTAACTGATATCGAACCAGTCTTTATAATTATTGGTGGTTTGGTATTTGGATTATTAACTTATTTTTTCTTCCCTAAATTAAAACGAAAAGTTTTGGAAAAGGAGAAGAAATAAAATGTTATTACTTACACTTTTCTTAATGTTCGCTAAAATCGCCTTATTTAATTTCGGTGGCGGTTTCGCAATGATTCCTTTAATCGCTTCAGAGATGGATAAATTTCAATGGTTAACCTCACAGGAGTTTATGGATATCATTGCTATTTCACAAATGACTCCGGGCGCAATCGCTGTTAATACAGCTACTTATGTCGGATATTCTGTTGCGGGTATATGGGGTGCTGTTGTTTCAACAATCGCAATACCTTTTCCTTCTTTAATTTTAGTTATTACACTTTATCCAATTTTAGATAAATATAAGAATCATCCAGTCTTAAAAATGATTTTTTACGGGTTAAGACCGGTTGTTGCAGGTTTAATTATTGCAGCAGTATATTTTGTTGCTAAAACGGCAATGATTAACCAAGATTATGTTGGAGAATCGATAATTACTATCATTAGCAATTTCTTCACCTCAATAAATTTTGGCAGTTTAGCTTTAACTGTTGTTGCTTTCATAATAGCGTTGAAAACAAAAATATCACCAGTAATATTGTTATTGGCTGGGGCTATTCTAGGAATATTAATTTTTTAAAAAACTATAATTTCGTTTTTAAAAGCATAACGATTTGAAATCGTTAGGTTTTTCTATTTAGGACTAAAAATACTCTTAGAGTAAATGATTGAACAAAATTTAATTAATAATTATTATTAATTAATCATTGTCTAAAGAAAATTTGATTTCAGATGTTATAATAATATCAGAGGTGATGATATGAATATTAATCAAATAAAAACAAACTTTTATGAAGCGGTAAATAGTGAATGGATAGACAAGGCTAAAATACCTGGAGATCAACCATCTATCTCAGCATTCGTAGAGTTGCATTTAGGGATTGAAAAAACATTAATTGATTTGGTATCTAAGTGGGAAAAAGATGATACTGGATTAAATTCTAACTTAAAAAAATTTATTAAGTTCTATCAAATGACAAAAGATTTTGATAAGAGAAATGAACTTGGGGCTAAACCATTTGGTATTATCCTAGATAAGATAGAACAATTGATGAGTTTAAAGGATTTAGATGAAGTATTTGCAGATTTAACTTTAGAATCGCTAGAAACACCATTTGGATTCAACGTAATGCAAGATTTCATGAATAGCAATAATCAAGTTTTATACTTCAGTGCTGCTGATTTATTTTTACCTGATACAAGTTATTATAAAGATGAAAATACAAAAGCTCAACTTATGGGATTGTTTACGATGACTACAAAGCAGTTATTGACAATGTACGGGTTTTCGGAAGAAAAAATTGACAAGTTAATCAGTGAAGCCTTGGCATTTGATGCTTTGTTAGTTCCAGTAACTAAATCTAGTGTTGAAAAAGCTGATTATGTTAAAATGTATAATCCTGTAAGTAAAGAAAAAGTTCAAGAATTAACAAAAAACTTCAATATAATCAAAAATGCAGAAAAGCTTGTAAAACAATCGATAGATCAATTGATTATTACTAACTTAGACTTTATTAATGCTTTTGATTCGATTTTTAACGATTCAAATTTTGAAATTATTAAATCGTGGATGATAGTTAATAACGCCATTAAATTTGCTTCCAACTTAAGTGATGAATTAAGAGTTGCTGGCGGAGCTTTTATGCGTGCATTATATGGCATTAAAGAACCTAAAGGTAAAGATAAAGCAGCCTTTTATCAAGCGTATGAACAATTCGATCAAGTTGTTGGCTTATACTATGGTGAAACTTATTTTGGACCTGTCGCAAAAGAAGATGTTAGAGTTATGGTTCACGAAATGATAGGTGTTTATAAAGAAAGAATTTCTGGAAACACTTGGTTAAACGAAGAAACTAAAGAAAAAGCAATTAAGAAATTATCAACCCTATCAGTTCATGTGGGTTATCCTGATGAATTGCCTTCTTATTATGACTCGTTCAAGGTTAGTAGTTATGAAGACGGTTCAGATTTAATAAAAGAAAAGTTAGCGATGAATAGAATCATTAATGATTATAATTTCGAAAAATATAATAAAGAACCAAATAGAAATATTTGGGGTATGCCAGCGAGCATGGTAAACGCATATTATAATCCATTCAATAATCAAATAGTTTTCCCAGCCGCAATATTGCAAGAACCATATTATAGTTTAAAACAAAGTCCGTCAGAAAATTATGGTGGTATAGGCGCTGTTATGGCTCATGAAATATCTCATGCATTTGATAATAATGGAGCTAAGTTTGACGAAATGGGATCACTTAATAATTGGTGGACAGAAGCAGATTTAAATGCATTCAATCAAAAATCAAAGGATATGATTGCTCTATTTGAAGGTGTTGAAACTGGATATGGACCATGTAACGGTGAATTAACAGTATCAGAAAATATCGCTGATAGTGGCGGTTTAAGATGTGCTCTTGAAGCAAGCAAGAAAAATGATAATCATAATTATGAAGAGTTTTTTAAGAACTGGGCTAGAGTGTGGCGTAATAAGTCATCTTTAGAATTCAATCAGTTGCTCCTTAAGGTTGATGTTCATGGGCCGGCGATTCTAAGAGTTAATATGCAGTTAAGTAATTTGCCGGAATTTCAAGATTTTTATAAAGTCAATAAAGAAGACAAAATGTTTTTAGCAAAAGATAAGATGGTTAGCATTTGGTAATTAGGAAGTAAAAAAAATATAAAAGCACATTATGCCCTTTTTAGAGGTAATGTGCTTTTTTTATTTTTATAATAATATTTTATGATTCTTTGTAACCCCTTAGATAATCATTGAAACAGGATAATGATCAGACAAGAATTTGTTATTGATTTTGTTTCTGTGGATAGTGGTCTTTAAAATATTGATATTTTTGCTTGAAAAGATATAATCTATTGGTAACCCAACGGTTTTATCTGAGAAGTTGTGGAAAGTTAAGGTATCTTCTTGATAATTATCCCAACAAGATTTTAAATCTTCAGTAATAATTTCATTGACTCCTTGATCTGGATACGCATTGAAGTCACCCATCAGAATAAAGTTTTTTATGGAATTTTCTTTATAGTATTCAATTAGTGCTTTCATACCGTCAATTCTAGCAACATCAGAGATATGAGATAGATGTGTGTTAACAATTTCGTATAATTGATTATCGATATCAATTGTTAATGTTGTATAGATTCTCGGAAAATATGCATCGGGATGTTTACTTCCGGGGATATTAGGGGTGTCGCTAAGCCAATGAGTTCTTGTCTTAATTCTTGAGTGTTTCTGTAAATAAAATATTGGATTATATTCACCGTCTTCATCTCTTGGTTCGCCAACGTAATTGTATTTAATCAAATTATCGCTTAGACTAGTAAGCATAAACTGATTAACTTCCTGAAACCCGATTATATCGGGTTTTTCTTCTTGAATAAACTCAATAATCTCTTCTAAACGGTTAGTAAACTTGTTTTTTCCATCAACGGCAACATCAATTCTAATATTGAATGTCATTATCTTCATAAAAATCTCCTGTTAAGTTATATTTTTACAGTATCTATTATAACCCTTTTAATTTGAAAAAATATAATCAATCTAATTATTGATTGATATAAAGTGTAAATATCTTAAAAAAGATTTTATAAAAAAAATGAAGATTATTAAGGATATAGTCGTAATCAGCAATCCAAAGGCTAATTATTTATTATAGATCAATAAACAGTGTGATTCTTTGGAAAATAATTAAATGAGATTAGTAATAGTTTTGACGATTATTTTGAGGTTTGGTCGAAATTGTTTCTTCTCTTTATTTTAAAGTATAAGCATGAAATTTGTATTAGTGTCACAAAAAAAATAGAATAATAGATAAATAAGAATGTTGGTAGGATATAATAATATTCCACCAACATTTTTTGTTTTGATTAAAAAACTTTTCGTTTTATGGTAATATATTCTAAATGTTTGATAAGATTTATAAAAATAGAGGATTTGTATGAAAACAGATAAAATAAGCAAAGAAATTTTAAAAAATATGACTTTAACGGAAAAGATTGGTCAAATGACTCAGTTGCCGCCAAATATTTATATTCACGATTCAGAAGCAGTTATTTATGGGGCTTTAAGAAATCTAAATTTAGATAGAGAACAAACCTTTAATGCTGGTAGTATTTTAGGAATCGGTAGTCCTAATGAGATGATAAAACTGCAAAAACTTTACCTTGAAAATGCGACTCATAATGTCCCATTAATGTTTATGGCTGACGTTATCCACGGTTATAAAACAATATTTCCTGTGCCAATTGCCTTGGCATCATCTTTTAATTTTGATGTTGCACGAAAAGCAGCTAGAGTTTCTGGTAAGGAATCATATCTATCAGGAATTCATGTTGTATTTTCGCCGATGTGCGATTTATCACGTGATCCAAGATGGGGAAGAGTGGTAGAAGGATTTGGGGAAGACGTATATTTAACCGGAGAAATGGCAAAAGCCATGGTTGAAGGTTATACAAATTATGGAAAACTAGGAGAAGAAAGCGTGGCTTGTTGCATCAAGCATTTCGCTGGATATGGTGCGGCTGAAGGCGGTAGAGATTATAATACTGTCGACTTATCAAGACTATCTTTATATCGAGATTATCTACCAGCTTATAAAAAAGCCTTGGATGCTGGTGCTGACTTAGTCATGACCGCTTTTAATACTTTAGACGGTGTTCCTGCAGTAATAAATCCTTTTTTGTTAAAAGATGTCTTAAGGAATTCTTGGAAAAGCAAGGCTTTGACTATAGCTGATTATGATGCTTTAAACCAAGTGATTGAGCATGGTGCAGCTAAAAATCAAGTTGAAGCTGCCTTAAAAGGTATAAAAGCTGGTTTAGATATTGAAATGGCATCATCTGTCTATATGAATAAACTTGAAAACTTAGTAAAGAATAATCAAGTTTCTGAAAGTAAAATTGATGAAATAGTAGAAAGAATCATTGATTTAAAAATCAAACTCAATTTGATTGATAACCCTTATTCAGGAGTTAATCCAGATAAAGAAAAAGAAGTATGCTTAAGTAAAGAACATCTTAATCATGCGAAAGAGTGTGCTGTTGAATCTACAGTTCTTTTAGAGAATAGCGGCATTTTGCCATTAAGTAAAAATACTAAAATAGCTTTAATAGGACCTTTTTCAAAAACAAGAGCTTTTAATGGACCTTGGTCTTGGAAGGGAAAAGACGATGTTAATAGTTCTTTACAGGAAGTTTTTCAAGATCAATTAATCTTTGTTTCAGAGAAAACGCACTTTAGTGATTTTACTGAAGAGGAATTAACACAAATTAAAAACGCAGACGTTTGTTTAATTACGCTTGGAGAAGAACCGCATTTAAGTGGAGAGGCTCATTCAAGGAGTGATATAAGTTTACCAAATAACCAAGACGTATTTTTCAATTCAATAAAGGAGATTGCTAAAAAAATGGTGGTTCTTGTTTTCGGTGGTAGACCATTATTGCTTAATCAAGTTAAGAAAGCTGATGCATTAATGCTATGTTGGTTCTTAGGAAGCCAATCTTCAGAAGCGATCTATGATTTATGTATGGGGAAAGCCAATCCTTCAGGAAAACTACCGATGAGTTTTCCAAGAAATGTTGGTCAAATTCCAATTTATTATAATTATTCAAATACTGGAAGAGCATATGTTGAGGGTAGTAGAAATCCTTTCGTTTCTAAATATCTCGATGTTGAAAACACGCCGCTTTATCCTTTTGGTTATGGATTAAGTTATGCAAACTTTAAGTATAGCAATCTGAAATTGTCAAAGAATGAGTTAACTGAAAATGATTCTTTAAAAATAGCAGTAACAATTACTAATGATAGTAATATAGCTGGTAAGGAAGTTGTTCAATTATATATCAGAGACTATGTCGCTGATATTGTAAGACCAGTTAAAGAACTTAAAAAAGTAAAAAAAGTTTTATTCATGCCTAAGGAGTCAAAGAAAATTGAGTTTGAACTTAACTTAGATGATTTATCATACTTTGATAGTGAAGGAAATCTTCGCTTAGAAAGCGGTGATTTTGCAATAATGATTGGCAGTTCTAGCGAAAGTTATCTTAAAGAGAATTTATCCTTGAGATTAAATAGTGATAAGGAATAGGATTAAGTTTTTCTTAATTTGATTTTTTATGAATAGTTTAAATATAAATCGTTGTGCTTCTTCAAAAGGAAGTATAAATAGACATATGATAAATGGAGTAGCTGCTTATGATTACTTCAGCCCAAAACAAATTATTAATGAATTGAAAAGCAATACTAGACTTTATTTTAATAATGACTTAAACATTTTAAAACAGGCAAATGATATCCTAAAACTTAAGACAAGCGATTCGAAAGTTGTTGAAGAGATAATTTATAAGTTTGGCTTAAGATTAGCTGAAATTTTATATATCTTTGAAAATCCTTCAATAGAACAAATGAATCATAGAAAAGATTACTCAAAAGAAGATTGGGATTATTTAAAGAGTATTAAGCGAATATACATTGCTGGTGGGCTTTTGACTAAAGAGTTTTCTTTAATATTTGAAAAAGCTCTTGAAGATTACTTTAGCAAAAATTGTTTTAACAAGGAAGTTATTTTTATTACCGAATCTTCAAACTTAGCTTTAGAAGGATTGACAAAGGTTATTACTAATAACTCTCTTGTATACGATTTTGGACAAACAAATGTAAAAAACGGGGTTTATCGAAATAAAGAGTTAATCATAAAAGATCCTATTACTGTATCCATAAGTAAACAAGAGGATCTAAAATTATATGCAAGTAATTGTAATAATTTTATTTTGGATGTATTATTGAATCAATTAAAGAGTAACCCTGATATAACTGAAATCAATATGGCAATATCTAATTATGTTAATAATGGAGTTATAGATCCGGCCCCTTGGTATTATGGTGTGCTATATTATTTCAGACCGGATTATGAGGAGTTTTTAAGAGAGAAATTGTCAGAGATATTGAAAAAGGAAATCAAAGTTAAGTTATATCACGATACAACCGCAATGGGATATTCAATCAAAGAAAAAGAAAATGCAATGTTAATTTCTCTTGGTACTGCATTTGGAGTTTGTTATTTTGATTGAGACTATGAAGAGATTCTTAGATTATTCTTTTATAGTTTTTGATTTGTAATAGAAATATAAAAGGAGTTAATTATGTTATTTGTGGATAAAGTTTCACAAGTTTGTGAAAATTCAAAAATTAATGGCAATGTGCTTATTGCAAAAGGAGAAGAGATTCTGTTTCAAGGCAGTTTTGGGTACTCAAATCTTGAGGAAAAAATACCCTTTGTTAATGATTCGGTTTTTCGTATTGGTTCAATCACAAAACAGTTTACTGCCTTAAGTATTTTGCAATTAGTAGATAAAGGTCTTTTGAAATTAGAAGATACAATTGATAAGTTTGTTGATGGAGTAAATTATAATCATGTTGTTACAATACATCATCTTTTATCAAACAGTTCAGGAATTCCTAATTTTGATGCTTTAGGTAATTATGATGATTTACTAGCAAGTGAAAATTTCCACGAGAAAATGGTCAAAGAGATAATTCTTACAAAACCGCTAAATTTTGTACCTGGAGAGAGATTTGAATATTCATCTAGCGGATTTTTTATTTTGACTCATATAATCGAATCGGTATCAAAAGTTCCATATCATCAGTATTTACAAAATAATATTTTCAAACCTTTAAATATGAAGGATTCGGGATTTCATTTCTTACATTTAGATATTCCTAATTTTGTATCACTTTATGATTTTAAAGATAACATGATAGTTCAAGCTATTGAATATGACATGAGAAAAGCTAGCGGAGCCGGAGGAATGTATTCCACGGCTAAGGATTTATTTATGTGGGGCAGAGGCTTGATTGAAAATAAACTTGTTTCAAGAAAATATCAAGATCTAATGTTTCAAATTCATACTCCAATATCTAAAGATGGCGGCTATAGTTATGGGCTTGTTAGCACAATATTCGAAAAAAATAATATAACTCATAGCAGTATCTATCACCCTGGTAATGGACCGGGAGTCTTCGCTCAAAATATGATAATTGACAGAGATATTCAGTTGATTGTTTTAAGTAACGTAAATGATAAGTTTACATTTCATGAATGTTTTAATAATTTAGAAAAGCTCATTGTAGAAGATTTACTATAAGCGATTTATGAGCATTATCAATGAAGTTGTTTGAAAGGAAATAATTATTATCTATAATTGATATAATTAATTGGTAAGAACATGAAGAATCACGACATAAAGAAACTAGATAACAATAATTACTTAGATTACAAAAAAATTCGCTTAGAGTTGTTGCTTGATAATAAAGAAAGTTTTGGTTCTAGTTATGAAGAAGAATCATTATTTAATGATGAATTTTGGATGGATAGATTATCCAAGAAAAACGTTCATACCATTGGGGCATATATTGAAGAAGAGATTGTGGCTATAATTGTTTTGGTTTTAAATGTCAGAAGTAAAATGAAGCATGTAGCAACAATTAACTCCTTGTATGTCAAACCTTCTTATAGAAATCAAGGCATTGCATATGATTTGCTTAAATATGCGGAGAACATAGCTAAAATCAACGGTGTAGAACGATTAAATTTGAGTGTTGTCGATTCTAACACTAATGCAATTGAACTTTATCAAAGATTTGGTTTTGTTAACTATGGTATCGAACCTGATACTATTAAAGTTGATAATAATTACTATAGTTTAAGTTTAATGAGTAAAAAACTTTAATATTGTATGAATCTAGTTTTATTTGGTTTAGGAGAGTGAAAATGAAAATACTAATTATCGGTGGGACAGGCACTATAAGTACTGAAGTTGTTAAAAAATCAATAGCAATGGGATACGATGTTACATTATTAAATCGTGGGTTTCATAATCACAAACTACCAAAGGGAGTCAAGGTTATTGTCGGCGATATAAATGATGAGTTTAAAACGCATGAACAATTAAAGAATTATTATTTTGATGTTGTTGTACAGTTTGTAGGTTTTAAAAGACATCAAGTCGAAAGAGATATAAGATTGTTTACAGGGAAAACTAAACAATATATCTTTATAAGTAGCGCTAGTGCTTATCAAAAGCCTGTAATTGATTACCCTATAACCGAAGAAACGCCTTTAGTTAATCCTTATTGGGAATATAGTCGCGATAAAATAGAATGTGAAGAATTTTTAAGAACTGTTGATAGTTTAGCTATAACCATTGTTAGACCATCGCATACTTATGATTCAAGAATGATTATGGCTCCAGTTACAAGGTGGCTTTTCGAATATGCTCATCTAAAAAGGTTAATTGAAGGAAAACCAGTTATAATTCCTGGAGATGGAACTAATGTTTGGACTATTACTCATGCTAAGGATTTTGCTAATAGTTTTGTTTACTTATTTGGTAATGAAAAAGCTTATAATGAAGTATTTCATATTACCAGTGAAAAATTTTATACTTGGGACATGTTAACTGAAATTACTGCTAAAGCTTTGGGAGTAGAAGCGAAGATAATTCACATTCCAAGCGATTTTATTATCTCTATGATGCCGGAGTTGGAAGGTTCTTTACTGGGTGATAAATCTTGGAGTGCTATATTCGATAATTCAAAAATCAAATCAATCAGTAAAGAATACTCATCAAAGATTCGTTATGAAGATGTGGTAGACGATGTAATAAAATATTATGAAGTCAACAAGGATAAGCAAGTTGTTAGCGATGATTTTGAAGCAGCTTATGATAATTTAATTGCAGTTTATTTGCAAAAACAAAACAATCAACCAATTTGAAATGGTTGATTGTTATTTTTTATGCTGATAATTTTTTGTCAGGATATCGGTTCATCTCGACATTGTTTTGAAGAATTCTATCCAGTGCTAGCAGTAGTAAAATTATCGTTATATAGTTAAGATTTACCGTGCCATTAAAATACTTTTCAGCAGCTAAAACTGCTTGATGCATCTTAGTGTTTATATAGAATAATACATCAATGAATACTGGAAATCGTAATAGGTAAAATATACCTAGTAATAAGAAAATAAATCCTGCACCCTTTTTGTATAAAGCTGACTTAATCGCAATCAATCCAAATGCGAATATGATTACACCGGCAAAAAAAGTTACTAAGTTTTCTTTTATTGCTAGAGTAGGATAGATATACATTCTTATAATGTCCATAACGACATTTAGAACAACTAAAGCAGAAACCTCTCTTACTCCAATAACTACTTTTCCTTCCAAAAGCAGTATTACTGCTAAAAGAACGATGACTAATAAATTTATAGATAAATAAATTAATCGATATTGAAATAAAGTTAGGCTAGTTTGGATATAAAGATTAAAGAGGTATGGTTGGATTAAGAAGTGGATGATTAATAATATCAAGCCAGTTATTAGAGGATAAAGAATTCTTTTTCTCACGCTTATTTGCTCCTGAAATTATGTCTTAAACGAAGTAATTGTTATAATTATATCACGCTAAAGGCTTCTATGCTTCAATAAGTTTAATATTTTTCATCTTATTATCAAAGCAATTTATGAA
Source organism: Caryophanales bacterium UBA2289 (assembly GCA_002345505.1). Taxonomy (GTDB): domain Bacteria; phylum Bacillota_I; class Bacilli_A; order Izemoplasmatales; family Hujiaoplasmataceae; genus UBA2289. The sequence continues at coordinate 104,633 of DDWJ01000018.1, read as the reverse complement.
AATAAAAATACCCTGAAGAGATAATAATCTTTAAGGGTATTTATTAAAATACTAAGAAAACTTATCGTAGAAAACATTGCTTTCTTTAATATCGTGTTTATTTAAAACTTTAATACAAGCATTAATCATTCCTGGAGAACCACAAAGATAAGCTTCAGAATCACTTAAATCTCCGCAGTGTCGATCAACTACATCTGTGATTAATCCAATATCACCTTCCCAGTTGTCTTCAGGAAGCGGATCTGAAAGGGCTGGTATGTATTCAAAATTAGGAAATTCTTTTGCTAGTTCAACGAATTCGTCAGTATAGTATAAATCTCTCTTTGAACGCGCACCGAAGAAGTATTTAACCTTTCTTGGCATTCCTTGATCTTTAAGGAAATATAAAATTGATCTGATTGGAGCTTTACCTGAACCACCAGCGATACATACGATATCTCTGTTTGAATCTTCTCTTAAATAGAAACTTCCATAAGGCCCGGTAACAATTACTTTATCACCTAATTCTAAAGCTCTATGCACGAATGTGGTGGCTTTACCTTTAGGAACCATTCTTATGATTAATTCAATTTCATGAGTTATTTTAGGATTTGAAGCGATTGAGTAAGCTCTAATTATATCAATTCCTGGAACTTTCAATTGCGCATATTGACCAGGTTTGAACTCCATGGTTTGAGGATTGATAAACTTGAATCTTACTAATTTGATATCATAAGTTAAATCGTCAATATTTGTTACTTCACAAGTATACTCTTTTGCGTAAAGTAGAGATTCTGGAATTGATATTTTAATATCTTCATTTACTTTTACTTGACAAGATAATCTTACATTATCCTTTTTTTCTTGTGGTGAAAGAAACGGTAATTCCATTGGTTTAACCTCTCCACCACCTTCTAATACTTGCACTTTGCAAAATCCGCAAGTTGCTTTTCCACCGCAAGCTGAAGGAATAAATATTTTATTGTTCGATAAGATATTAAGTAAAGAATCTTCACCCTTAACATGAATAACTTTATCGTTATTGATCGTTAAGGTTTTTTCTTTATTTCCACCTAAAAGCATGCCGGCGAGGATTAACAAAACGGTAATTGTCATCAATAATCCGACAATTATGATTGGTATATAAATATTTACTGCTAAGAATAAATTCATACTCAATCCCCCTTAAAATAATGACAAGCCAGTAAAGCCAATGAATGCTAGTGATAAAATTCCAAGTAAGATAAAAGCAATAGCTTTACCAGATAAGCCTCTTGGTAGATTTGCGTATTTTGAAAGTTTTTGTCTGATTCCCGCTAACAAGACTATAGCCAACATCCAACCTAAAGAAGAACCGAATGAGAAGGCAGCTGTTTGCACGAAATTGTAATCTCTGTTAACAAAGAATAATGATACGGCTAAAACTACGCAGTTTACAGTAATTAGAGGTAAGTAGATACCAAAACTACTATAAAGTTTAGGTAAGAATTTAGCTAAAAACATTTCTAGGAACTGAACAGTTGCAGCAATTGTGATGATGAAAACGAGTAAACTAAGATTTGTTGTTTCAGTCGCTTTTAATAAAGCATAGATTGGCCAGTTAATAATTCCCGTCAATGTTACAACGAAAACAACAGCGATTCCCATTCCTTTAGCATTTTTAACGTTTGTAGATATGGCAATCAGTGGACACATACCTAGAATATAGACTAAAGCGATATTTTGATTAGTTAAAGATGAAATAATAATTTCAAAGATATCTTTCATAATATTTCCCCTCTCCAATTCTTAATGATATTTAATCTATAAATCATGATGTTGGTTCCTCCTGATTTTCGTAATATTTGATTAATTCTCTCATACCCCAGATTATTAATCCTAAAACGAAGAATCCGCCAGGCGCCATCGCCATAACAACCCATTTTTCCCAAGTAACAGCCATGATAGGCATATTAAGGATTGTTCCAAAAGCTAAGATTTCACGAATAGCAGCTACAACAATTAAAACGAATGTATAACCCATACCACTTGCAAAACCATCAATAATTGAGTATTTTACAGGATTCTTAACCGCATATGCTTCTTGACGTCCCATAACGATACAGTTGGTGATGATAAGTCCTACATAAGCGCCTAAAGCATCAGCTATTGGCATGAAAAACGCTTGAAGAACCGCTTGAACAGAAATAACATAGGTAGAGATTACAACCATATAAGTAACCATTCTGACTCGCGGTGGAATGATATTTCTCATTAAAGAAATAGTTAATGAACTTGCCATGATAACGAATGTTACACCCAAGCCCATTGCAATTGCATTTTCGACTTTATTTGTAACAGCTAAAGCTGAACAAATACCTAGAACCGCTACTACAATCGGATTACTTCTTGATATGCCATCTCTTAAGATATTAAACCATTTTTTATATTTTACTCGAATAAGTTTCATAGCTACACTCCTAACTGGCTTTGAAGAAGCCATGCAAGTCTTGCTTGTGAATAGTCATCATTCATAATGTCTTGGAATCGTTTAGATGTGTTAGTCGCACCGACAATTGAATCAATTTCATTTGGCAAATTTGGAGCCGTATCTTTATTGATTTCAAATTGTGGAAGCATCTTTTTGCCAACAAATGTTGCTAAATATTGGCTTTCTGCAATTACTCCACCTAAACCTGGAGTTTCTTCTTGCTGAAGGATTTTTACACTCAGGATAGTTTCGAAATCAGATTCTAAAGTCAAAATTCCTTCAATCGGACCCCAAACACCGCCACCAGAAATCGCAAAGCTAACTGCGTTTGTATCTGGATTCACATAGAATGTCCAGTCGCCAGAAACAATTATGTCAATTTCTTGATCAAAGGTTTCGTTTATAGTAGCTAGAGTGTAATCAATTCCGTGAGATTCAAGTATGGCGATTTTAATTTTTGCATCTTGATTATTTTGGATTCTTTCTGCAGTTAAAGCTTCAACTCCGAGTAATATACCAGAAGTTATCACTGCCATAACTAAAACAAATAAAATCATTCTTACAGTTGGTTTCATGCTTCAATCACCTCTTTTACTTCAGTCTCTTCGACTTCTTTTTCAAATAGTCCGTCGATTAACGGTGCAATAGCATTCATTAATATAACAGCGAAAATAATTCCTTCTTGGAAGGTCGCGAAGTTTCTAATTAGAATAGTGAAGAATGCTAAACCAACACCGTAAATTACCTTACCCCAAGGTTTTATTGGGGCTGTAACTGGATCAGTAGCTACAAAGAAGGCAGCAAACATTAAACCACCGACAAATAGAGATATTATTGGATCAGGAAAACTTTCAGGTGCTAACCAATATCCTAGAGCTGTTAAACCAAGGAAAGATCCAATAAAAGCTACAGGTATTCTCCAATCCGCAACTTTTAGAACTATAAGGCCTATTCCTAAGATTATAATTCCAATTCTAAAAGTTTCGCCAATAGCTCCAGGTACATTTCCAATTAATAAATCAATTAAAGGATAAGTAAATTCTCCACCTTTGTTAAGCATTGCAAGTGGTGTAGAACCGGCAAAACTATCGATAGATGGATGAATCCATTCAGCTGCAGTAATTAATGAAGGGAAGGAAATAGTTACAAATAAAACCCCAACAACAGCTGGATTAAAAATGTTTTTACCAAGTCCTCCAAAAATTGCTTTGCCAAAGAAAATTCCAAATACTGAAGCCACTGCCACCACCCAAAGTTTCACTGTTGGCGGTAACATCATTGTTAATACTAATGGAGAGACGATCCAAGAAATATCGAATTCCAATTTTCTAACTCTTGCGAAAAGATATTCTACAAGTCCGCCGGATACTAAAGCTACAGCCGCTACAGCTAGAACGTAGACTCCATAAAGAATTGCAGAAGCTATTAAGAGAATAAGGAGGCTACCAGTAAAAATTAGCAGATTTTTTTTGGTAGGTGCGGTCTCCAATCTCAATTGCATTTGTTGATCCATAAAAAACCCCACTTTCTAATATATTTAAATACTTCCTGATTATCATTTTATCATAAGCATTACATCAAAAAAATAACTCAAGCCAAACTTTACAATGTTCTTGATTTTTAAGAGATTTGATTTTGAATATTTTTCATTATCTTTTTTATATATCTTTTGGTTAAATTTTTGTTATTGAGTGTTAAAATTTACAAAATTTTGGTGTTATAGTTTTCAATATTTATTTTGAGTATGATATAATTCACTTGAGGGTAGTTAAATGATGAACTTTAAGGAAAAAATTATAAAGCCGTTTTTAAAGCTATTTTATCGAAGTAAATTTAAATTTGAAGTTAATTATGGGGATTTTGATCCAAAGCGGATTGACCCATATTTTTTGATTGGAAACCATTCTTCATTACATGACGGGTTATTCACCGCCACTTTTTTAAAGAAGTATCCATATCCGGTTATTAACGCATTTATGTTTGTTAATAAAAAGATGAAATTCGTTTTGAAGAAACTGATTTACTCTATACCTAAAAGAAAAGGGCAAAGTGATATTACTACCATTAGAGAAATGATGAAGGTAGTTAAAAGCGGAAGAGGGGTAATGCTATTTCCTGAAGGCAACTCATCCTATTTTGGTGAACAAAGTGAAATTCCCTTTTCAACAGTAAAATTATTTAAAAAATTCAAATTAGATGTTGTTATTTGTAAAACCAATGGTTCCTATTTGTCAGCTCCAAGATGGGGTGATAAAACTACTCATAACGGACTTTTGCAATTAAACTTCAAAGTGCTTTTTAAAGCAAGCGAACTGGAAGGTTTAAGTCTTGATTATATCTATGAAAGACTAGTTGAAGAAATGAAGTTTAACGACTTCGATTGGAATAGAGAAAGAAAGTATCTGTATAATCCAAAGAAACGAGCCTTAGGTGTAGAGAACTACTTATATGTTTGTCCTAAATGCTTATCTCACCAAACAATTAGCACCGATAAAAATGATATTTATTGTACAACTTGTGGTAGAATCGCATACTTCAACGAATATTCTTTGATATCCGGACTAGAGTTTGATAATTTAGTAGATTGGGATAAACTCCAAAAAAAGAAGATTCCTAAAATAGCTCAAGAAGAAGTTTATAGTCAAGGTTTGATGTATCTCGTTGATACGATTAAATATAAGTCAAAGAAACTAGGTATAGCAGAGACGAAAATATTTAATAATTGCTTATATGCTAGATTGAAAGATCGTGAATACGTATATGATTTTGATAAATTGAGTGGTCTTACCCTTACAAAAAAGAATGAAGTTTCATTTGATTATGAAGATAAGGCTTATCTGTTCAAGTTAAAAGATCCAATGTTATATATTGATGTAATTAATTATATAAAGGAGAGAAAAGACAATGGATAATTGGGGAATTATTATTTACTTTATTTTGATAGGTGTGCTGTTATTTGTTGGTAAATTGTTAAAAAAATACGTTCCATTCTTAAACAGAATTGTTTTGCCGACAGCTTTATTAGGTGGGATACTAGGTCTTTTGTTATCCAGTGTTTTTATCCCAGGTTCTTATGTAATTGATGTTGAAGTAATGACAGCTATTGTTTATCATGCTTTGGCAATAGGTTTCATTTCTTTATCATTAAAAAGAACAAAAACCGATAATAAGAAAAAAGTTTGGTCAACTGGTATGGTTATCACCAGTACATATGCTTTACAAGGGTTTATTGGGATTCTAATGGTTTTATTGTTCTATAGCGACAAGTTTGTTGGCGCGGGGATGTTATTGCCTCTTGGTTTCGGTCAAGGTCCAGGTCTTGCGACAAGTTTGGGTAGAATGTGGAGCGATATGCTTAATGGTTATGGAGTGGCTTTAGGAGCTTCTTATGCATTCTTAGGATTTGTTTTCGGAGGAACTATCGGTGTCCTTGCAATCAATGTTTTAGCTAGAAGAAAAGGTATTGAAAAGACAAAGAGATATTGGGACGACTCGATTCAAAAAACTAATATAGAAATCGATACTGTAAAAGAAATATCTGTTCTTGACGGATTAACGGTGCAAGTAGTAGTTATTATGTTAATATATGGACTAGTTTGGTTAACATTATTCTTGCTTGAAGGTGTGTTGCTTAATTTAGGAAACATCGGACAAACAATCTTTAATCTTATGTCAGGATTCAACTTTATCTTGGGTATTGCTTATGCACTAATATACAAACAAATAGTTAAGAAGATTGAAAGCAAGGGTAAGAACCTTGATTTTATGACTAATGATTATATACTTTCTAATATATCATCATTAAGTTTTAACTTCATGATTACTGGGGCAGTTCTTACAATTACTATCGATTTTCTTACTGAGTTTGGTTGGCTTTTAATCTTAATTTCTGCCATTGGTGGCTTTGCTACTTTATTCTATGTCCGTTTTCTTACTCAGAAGGTTTATACTGAATTTAAGGATGAATATTTCGTTGGATTATTTGGTATGCTTACAGGAGTAGCTTCGACAGGTATTGCTCTTTTAAAAGGATTGGATAGAAATTTAGAAAGTCCTGTAGCCGAAGAAATGGTTTTAGGCTCTGGAACAGCAATAACAATGGCTTTGCCTCTATTTGGATTTTTAATGCTACCGTCATTAGGTTACGGTCAATCCTATGAGAGTTTGTTTGAGCTCATAGCGTTATTTGGTTGTTTGGCATATGTAATTGTGATGTTTGTGATATTGATGGTTAGAAGCAAAAAAACAGCGGTTAAAAAATAAATTTTTATAAGTTCAATCCATTAGCTTGATTTATTTGTAAAATATACATTTAAAAACAGGTTTAAGTAAATAACAATAATCATTTGGTTCGTAATATGTTATAATATTCATGTAGCTAGTATATCTATATTGTTTCTGATCTTTTTAGTGAAAACGTAAATGAAATAGACGTGATAGTATACAGAAAAGAGGTCAATATGCCTGCATTCTACATTATCACTCAAGACGGATTCTTAAAAAAATACTATTCAGGACAAGATTTAACGTCAGCAGTATCAGAAACTATGAAACCAGTATTTTCTGACTTTCTTAGAAAAGCGATAAGTTATAAGTCATTTTCTGAAGCAAATGATATTATTATTGAAAAGAATTTAGTTAATTGTTTTGTTATTAATCAGTATGGTGAATTGCAAAACCAATAAAAATAGTGATTTAATTATTAAGAATTTTAAAACAATCAACCATGATTTTGGTTGATTGTTTTTGTTAAAGCTTATATTTAATAACTTTTCTTAGTTATGTATACTACTATCTAAGTTTATGTTAAAATTAAGAAGGTTTTAAAAAGATTTTTATGCTTTGCTGGAGGAATTATGATTAATAGTTTAGTTTTAATACTTCAATTAGGATTATTATTCTATTTGACCTTTTTTAAAAGGAATAGTGACAGATTAGTTAAGTATTTGAATGATAATAAACCAGGAAGTTTAAGTTTGAATAAAGATAGAATTAAAATCATAGATTTGATTCAAAAACTTATGTTTATTTTTTTGTCGCTTTTTGTTATCTATGGTTTTGTGATGAATATATTATATGAATCATATTCCTTAATTCTGTTTTTTGTAGTTTTTATCGCTTTATCTTTTATATTTTGTTTATTATCTCCAGGTAAAATATTAACGTCAATGGGATTTTCAACAAAAGGCGAGACTTACTTCAGTAAAACAAAAAAGAAAGCAATTAACGCTTTAATTTATATCGTTTTCTTCTTTGGGTTTATATCAATAAGTATTTTTATGATAGCATCAAGATCGCTGAATTCAATCGCTAAAGATTATAAGTTTTCAGAGAATTCTAGCGTTGAGTTTCCAATGGATTTTGAAACTAATCTTTTTGTTGAAGGTGAATACTTATACCTTTACAGCGATTTGGCTAGTGGCATTAACGTTTATAATCTAGATGGAGAATACATTAGAAGTTATTATTTTTATGGCGGAATGAATGGATCTTCAATGATATATTTTAAAGACGACTATTTTTTTATCAGCACTAAAAGCAGTTCAGCACTTATAAGGTATCAAAACGGCGAATATGAAGGCCATTTAGAGGTAGAATACTTTGATGATTACGATCAGATAACTGTTTATGATAAAAACGGAGATATTTTGATGCCTAGTTTTTCTCTTGAGGATTTTTGGACAATTTATGCCTTTGATAATGATTATATATATTATGAGTCCAGCAGCAATGGTGGAGGATATTTTAAAACTAATGGAGTTAATTTAGAGCAGTGGGATTATGATATTTCCTCTTTTGTAACGCAGATTGAAGATGGAGATTATCTATTAAGTTTTAATGAAGTCTATAAAAACAATGAAGTTATAATAAGTACTAGTGAAATACACCTTGTTATAACCCATTTTGCTTTAATATGGCTGATAATGTTTATGTGTTTCTCAGTAATCTTTCCATTAACGAAACTTATTTATTTGAACGATTTAACCGATATTAGAGAAGTAAAACCGATTACTTCTAAAACCGATTTAGATCTTTTGGATCGTTATAAAAAAAGTATGCGAATAGATTTTTTTGTTTCTGCAATTCTAACTTTAACAATCTTTATTTTATATAATATATTTCTAAGCGAAGATTTTTTTGAAGGAGGAATCATATTATTAGTTGTGTTTTTCTTTTTAGGAATGATTTTAAATGATTTGCTTTTCGGATTTAGTAGTATTGGAAAAAGATTAGTTAGATTAAAACTTGTCGATACGGAAACCAATGGAAAGCCAAGAATAAAAGCGGTTATAAAAAGAAGAATGTTAGAAATGTTTTCAACTGTTGAAGTTAATATTGAATCATTAGATAGAATTGATAACAAAACAAGAACTAAACTTATCGATATCAAGAATAAAATCATTTAATCTTTTTTATAAAGCCCAATCGGGCTTTATTTTTTTGACTTAAATAAAAATTAGTTTTATTTGCCTGTTTGCATATGTTTTTTTATAATGTTATAATTGTTCAGTGTTATTTACTTAGATGTCTTATAAAAAACGGGAGAGTAATGTGAAAAAAGTCTGATAGTTTTGTTTGTTTATTTACTTGGAAACCTTTTGGGATGTAATAGTTTGAAGATGAATTATGATCTTACCGATTTAGAAGAATGTATTCTTAAAATTCAAGATGATGATGAATCAACTGAGTGCAGCAGTGATGAATTAGTAACAGTGTTTTTAGCTTACCAAGAAAATTATCAAGAATATTTTCCTGAAGAGACAGAATTATTACCATTCATCACAAATGCAAGTTCATCAAGCACAGCTGGTTGGAACTTCAGGTTTTGGTTTCAAATAAACGAGGATACAGAGTTAAATGAAAGTTTAGTAAAAACATATCGTGATATTTATAAGACGATTGTCGAAGATTTTGAAAGTTTATTAAAAGATAATGTAATATGGCTGAATTTTTTAATTACTACAAAAGATCGCTCTTACGATATTCAAGTATCATATATTAACGATAAAACGGAAGAGAATAATTATTCTAACGTTTTGATTTTTTCTGAATATTATGAGACTGTGACGTTGGAAGATGTTGAAGAAAGTTTTTCCAAGTGGAAGTACTTCATAGATCTAGATGGATTTTGGCTTAAAGGTTTTTGTTTAGGGTTAAGCTGGGAACTTAGAAAAGGTTTAATCATTAATTTTTATAACAATAGTACAAATGAAAATTTAAACTATAAGTTTGAGTTTGGTGGATCCAGTCAGTATTCCTTGTCTGATACAGATGTTGAACGAATAATATTGGAGAATACAAGAGGATACACACTTTTGGAAAGAGAAGAATAGATGTAAAAAATTTGTAAATAAAGAAAAGCACTCAGAGAAATCATGAGTGCTTTTCTTCAAAAAATAGGGGATTTAAATTCGATCTTTTAATCAAGATCAAGGAGATTTAAATTTATTCAGTTTTATTACTTTGATTGGCTTTTGCTTCTTGTAAACGTAATTGATTTCTGTTTACATATTGAGAATGCATGTTTTCGTAATCAGCCATATACATTTGCTTTAAACCACTAATGTCAGGTTGTGATTTTTGACCATTTTCAACGGCATTAAAGTGATTTTGTATCTTTGCTTGTAATGCTTCAACTAACTCGTCTTTAATAGCTTGAGCACCAGCTTCAACTTGATTACGGTATTGATTCATGTAAGCTTCACATTCGATACCAAGTAAATCAATTATTTCTTTTGAAGTTAATAATAAGACATCTTCAAGAACTAATGTTTCATCAGTAGCTAAATAAGCTAATACTAATTTCGCAAATCCATAACTAAGATCATATTCTTCAGCAAAGGCTACGATTTCTGGATCAACCTCATGTTTTTGCATAACAACTGCACCGATAGCATTTTCATAGAAGAAATTTTGCATCATAGTCTGTGTTTGATTCATGAAGGCATTTTCTAGTTCTTGATTAATACCAGCATTTTGAATCATTACGGCATTATCAGCTCTTTCAACATCGATATAACCAGTCTGAACTGCAGCATTTAAGTAAAGTCTCAAAGCTTCTTGGAATTGTAATCCTTCAAGTTGTAATCCGGCAGCAACAACTTCAGCTTCTTCATTTTTTAACATATAAGTTAATACATAGCCATTGCCATCAACTATGAAGTCAACGCTAGGATTGATATCAACTGAGAAGTACATAGGAGCATTTTCTGAAACTTTTTCTTTTGCTTGTTGAAGTCTAGTTTGATTTCTTGCTCTATATTGAGTTTGCAAGGTTTCAAAATTTTCTAGATAATTTTCTTTAACTCCAGTCATATCTGGTTGTGTTGCAGTTTCGTCTAAAACTGCTTGACGATGCGCTTGAACCTTAGCTTGCAAAGCTTCAACTAGTTCATCTTTAACAGCTTGAGCACCTGCTTCAATCTGGTTTTGATAACGATCACGGTATTGATTTGCTTCAGATACGAAGTCTGTCATTAAATCTTTTGGTTCCATTTCGATAACAGTTTCTAAAACAGCATCTTCATTGGCTTCCATATAAGCTAATACCATTTTCGCAAAACCATATGTTACTTCGTAAGTATCTACCAATTCTTTAGCTTCTTCGTCAACTTCTTCATTTTTTAGAACTACTGCTCCGATAGCATTTTCTTGGAAAAATGTTTGAAGTTTAGTTTGTACTTGAACCATAAATTGATTGTTAACTGAATCTTCTTTGCCTCCAGCTTGAATCATTACAGCATTGTCATTTCTGTCGGTATCGATATAACCAGTTTCTATAGCCGCATTTAAATAAAGATGTAAAGCTTCTTCATAGTTTTTGCCAACTAAATCGAGACCAGCTGCGATAACTTCAGCTTCTTCATTTCTAAATCTGTATGTCAAGACTTTTTCTTCTGCATCTAGAACGAAGTCAACTGCTGGATTCATTTCTAAAGACAAGTATGTGTAATCTGAGTATTCCACTTCTTCCGTATCAGAACAAGCTACTAAGCCCATTCCAACAAATAACAATGTTACTAATAAGAGAAATTTTTTCATATTTTTTCACCTCTTTTTCCCTTTCATCATAATAAACGCACAAAAGTTAAGTTTTATTGGCATTATTTTTTTTGAGTCTCTTTTGGTGTATTAGCACGCTACATTACTGGCGTGCATTTTTAAGGGGAAGAAAACATTTTTTAAGAACATGCTTTTATTTAAGAAGTTATTTGATAAAATTGTTATATATAATATATAATGAGGTACTGAAAATGAACAATATGATTGGAAATACCCCACTTTTGATTATCAATTATAAGTATAAAGGCGAAGAACGAGTAATATATGCTAAAGCAGAATATTATAATTTAACAGGATCGATTAAAGATAGAATTGCTAAGCATATTATTTCTGAATCTTATAAGGATGGTACTTTAAGGAAAGACATGCCAATAGTAGAGGCTACAAGCGGAAACACCGGTATTGCCTTTGCGGCCTTAGGCGCGATGTATGGACACCCAGTGCATATTTTTATGCCTGAGTGGATGTCTAGTGAAAGAAAACAGCTAATTAAAAGTTACGGAGCTATTTTGCATGAAGTAACCTATGAAGAAGGAGGATTCTCTGGATGTGTTAGACTAGCTGATGAGTTCGCAGCGAATAATGGTGGCTTTCGTCCCCAACAATTTATTAATCCTTATAATGTAGAAGCTCATTTTTTGACTACAGGCTTAGAGATTTGTACTCAATTGGATAAACTAGGAATTGAACCGCATTGTTTTGTGGCAGGAGTCGGAACCGGCGGAACGATTATGGGTGTTAAAAAAAGATTTAAAAGAAAATATCCGGATGTAAAAGTATTTCCTTTGGAACCGGCCCAATCTGCTTTTATGACAACTGGTATTCCTGGAACTAAACATCGTATTCAAGGTATTGGGGATGGTTTTTTACCAGAGATAGTAAAAATGAATGAATTAGATGAAGTTCTAGTAGTAGATGATGGTGATGCAATACTCATGGCTAATTTGCTAGCTAAAAAACTAGGACTTGGTGTTGGAGTATCCAGTGGCGCTAATTTTATTGGTGCAGTTTTAGTACAAAACAAATATGGAAAGAACGCTAATACAATCACAATATTTAGTGATGATGCAAAAAAATACTTGTCATCTGCTGGTCCGTTAAGTGAGACACCTAAACCAGGTTTTATTTCTAATGACATTGAACTTATCAGTGTTGACGCAGAATGCATTTGTGATAAACGTATTATCAATGGGGTATGTAATAAGTTCTAAAATGAGAAAACAATAAAAAAATCGCTTAACCCTAATTTGGATTAAACGATTTATTTTTTTCTGTTATAGTTTTAAAGATTGTTGTTGATGCATCGATTTATGAAATTTTTCTTCTATCTGTTTAACTAGTTCATTAAAATGCAATTGGTTAAACATATCATCAACCTTTAAATATAGAATCTTTTCTTTTGGAATACTATATTTTTCAAATATACTATCTAAAACGGCAGAATAATTCTTATAATGAAACTTCAAGTAGTCATATTGTCCTTTTTCAAGATGTCTTGATCTTTTTCTGACGTTATCGAATAAACTTTCTTCATTTCTGACTAAAACTATATGAATATCCAACTCGGGAACTAACTTCATGTGAGCTTCAGCGACCTTATAGGTTAAGTCAACTTCTTCCTCAGTCATCATTCCCTCTTTTTTTAATAACTCAGTAAAAACTAGATTTGAAAACATTGTAGAATCACAGATTAAGAACTCTTCATCTCTCGTATGCCACATAGATAAAAACAACTCACTGTAGAATGCACATTGACTTATAAAAGAATATTTCTTTTTGTCCGCATAAAAAAGCGGTAAAAACGGGCTGCTTTCAACCGGTTCTTTTACCATAGGGACATTATAATATGAAGATAACAAATGTGATAATGTTGATTTTCCACTACCGATAGGTCCAATAATTCCGATTCTCATTAATATCACCTCATGTAAAAACTATTTTATCATATATTTCTCGGTTTTTTTAGAGTGTTTTTAAATATCATATCAATATATTTATTCTAAAAAATAAAAATGGTAGTTTTTTTGAATATAAACTACCATTAATATAATTTCTATAAATTAATCAATAAATTCTACTTCCACATCACCATTAGAAGAATCAAGAGATATCAAATTTGAAGCGCTAGGATTGATTGTACTTGACGTCACTTCTAAACCATCAAATATTTTATCGCCGTTTGATGTAGAAAGCGTTACTTTGTAATCATCTTTATCGCCGATTATTGACAAGTAAACATGTCCATTAGAAGTATCAAGATTTATATCACTAGTTATTATGTTTTCTGCAGTGATTTTTCCATTTGAGGTATCAGCTTCAATTATTGGCGCGTTTATATTATCCATTATGACTTCGCCATTAGAAGTATTAAGATCAATTTTTTCTGAAACTGTTAAGTCATCAATTTTAATGACGCCGTTGGATGAAGTCGCAATGATGTTGCTAGCTTCAAGGTTTAAAATATCAATTCTACCATTAGATGTTCGTAAATTTATTAAGTCAAAACTATCATTAACATTTAGACTCAACGAACCATTTGATGAAAAGATTTTCATGTTTTCAACTGATGAATTTTGTGGAAGATACAAGTATACTTTAAAGAATTCTCTATTGCTGAATATGTCAAAAGAAAATATGTTGTAATACCACTTTCTCTCTATAGTAATAGTTAATTCATTATCAGTGTCTGTAAACTCAAGCATATCTTTCTCGTGTGTATAAAATTTAACATGAATTTCATCATCTGAACTTTCAAGTACATATACTTTTCTATTAAGAAAATCAAAGTCGATTAAATTAAATGCATCAGCACTATAACTTTCTTCATGCAAAGTATAATTTTCATCTGTAAAGCCAAATACAGTTGAGTTTGATGTAGCCGATATCATTAGTACTACACCTAAGCCGATTAAAAGGAGGGCTAATCCATATTTTAATAATTTACTCATTTTTTTTACCTCTTTTTCCGATAAATTTCTTTGGTTTTTCTAATTATAAACAACCTAATTGATTTTGTTGTTTTAAATATATTGTTCATTAGAGAAAAACCAATAATACTAATGCCCAACCCCATGATAATAACTCCAAACAATACCCACTGATCAGTAGATGTCAGATTATCAAAGATGAGATATATTCCTGATTGTAAAATCATGCCAAGCCCACTGATAAAGATTGAAGCAAATACAATAGTCATGATAAATAAAGCAAAGTAGTAACAAATAAAACTAATTACTCTTACTGTCCCATTTACAATATTTCCTAATGATTTTGTATTAGATGTTTTTACGTCTCTAACAAAGTCTTCATCTTTAACGATATTAGCGATGATGGTATCAATAGATCCTAAATCTTTAATAAATTGATTTTCATCTCCACCTTCATCGATAGCATCCTGAATCATTTCGTCATAGTAATAAATTATCTCTTCAGAATTGATCTTTTTGTAATACTTTAACTCTTTTTTTAAGTTGTTTAAAAATACTTTCTTATTCATCATATTTACCTCTTAATGTACATATACATTCTATTGATTTCATCAAAGTCGTCAATTGATTGTTTTAATTTTTCTAATCCTTGCTTGTTAATTTGATAATATTTTCTAATTCTTGAGTTATAGGTCGTGTTGTAAGTATTTACTAATTTTTGCTTTTCTAGTCTTTTAAGTATTGGATATAATGTAGATTCGCTGATATCCATAACGCTTGATATTTCTTGAATTATTTTGTATCCGTAGGAATCTTCATATTTAATTGTAGCTAATACCATCAAGTCTAGTAACCCTTTTTTTAGTTGTATATCCATCCAATACCTCCTTATACATAATACTATACAATGCGTAGTATAATTTGTCAACATTTTTTTTAAAACTTTTTTAAATTTTTTTTATTTGCTTATTTCATATGTTTTTTTAGTCTGTTTTGATTAAAACTAAGTTCGATATGGTTTATTTAGTAAAACATTAATCAATTGCATTGAAAAATGATTGCTAGAGTATTATTATATAAAGTAATACTACTTAGTTGATAAACAGAAAGGATCTGGTCAAAATGAATGTATTAGAAAAATTTAAATCGCTTTTTGCGAAAAAAGAAAGCAGTAACGAGAAAGTAAACTATATTTCACTAATGTCTATGGAAGAAAAATATCAAGCAGAGGATTATATGGGCGCTGCTAGAGATTTGAAAAGTTTACTTGAACAATACGGAAGACGTAAAAGAAAAAATCACCGATATAAAGGTAGAGATTTTATCTATTTTATTCTCAGCAACAAACATAAAGATTTAAAGAATACAGGTTATACTCATTGGGAAAACCTCAATAATTTCATGAAGTTAAACCAAACGAAAGTATATCCTTATCATAAAAACAATTTAAGAAATGCTATGGATTTCTTTGAAAAAGAAGTAAAAGGCTTACGCGAAATAAAAATATTTACAGAATAATATTTTGACAGATAAAACTACTGGAATAACAGTAGTTTTATGTTTATATGGAGGTAATAAGATGAAATATAACAACCCAAAAAGAATTGATTTTTTAATATCAGAGATTTCTTTTGGTTCTTGGCAACTTGGAAATAACATTGATTTCGATTTCGGTGATGAATCAGAGGGTATCGGTTTAGTTCGAGAAGCTTTGAAGATGGGTGTGAGTTTATTTGATACTGCACCTAACTATGGTCATGGCAATAGTGAAAGAATATTGGGCAAAGCTTTAAAAGGAAGTAGAGAAAAAGTATTTATTAATTCAAAGTTTGGACATGATGATCAAGGAAATACGGATTTTTCTATCGAGAGGATTGAAAAATCAGTTAATGAATCTTTAAAAAGACTTCAGACTGATTATTTAGACAGTGTTATTCTTCATAATCCACCAAGAGAAATGCTTTTTAAAGATCACCCAGTATATGATGAACTTAGAAGATTAAAAGCAGAAAAGTTGATTAATCATTTTGGCGTGAGCATTGATACTCCAGAAGAATTGCAAATTGTTTTAGAAAATGATGATGTAGATGTAATTGAACTGATGTTTAATGTAATTCATCAGAGTCCAAAGGTGCATTTTAATAAAGTGTATGAAAAAGGTATTCTACTTATGATAAAAGTACCGCTTGATTCAGGTTGGTTAAGCGGTAAGTATAATGAGTTGACTAATTTTACGGGAATAAGAAAGAGATGGACAAAAGAAGTAATCGAAACTAGAATGAAGATTATTGAGCAAGTTAAAAGCATTGTTGGTACAGATATAGTAAAATCAAGTTTAAGGTTTATTCTTGATTTTAAAGCAGTTACTTGTGTTATTCCTGGTATAAAAAACATCTCTCAATTAGAGGATAATGTAAAAGTTTCGCATTTTATTTTATCTAAAGAAAAACACGAGAAATTAGAAACTTTATATGATGATTATATTAAAAATCTTTACACCCCTTGGTAAAAAAAGAAAAAGGTGAAATTATGGCTTTATTTGAAACGATAAAATATAAAGTGTTAATAAAAGAAAAAAATATTGAACTTAGAGAATATGATGAAATCCTATTAGCTTCTACTAAAACCATTATCAATGATAGAAGAGATTCTGGTTTTAATTCGGTGTTTAATTATATTTCTGGAGAAAACGATCAAAAACAAAAAATATCAATGACAACTCCAGTCGTAAGTTATGAAGAAGAAGGTAAATTAGTAACGGGATTTTATGTCCCTTCTAAGTATGATCAATCATCAGTACCTAAACCCACAAAAGATGAAGTCTTTATTAATAAATTTGAGAAATCAGTTTATGCGGTCATAAGATTTAATGGTAATTGGACCGATGAAAACTTTAATAAGAATGATAAATCATTAAGAAAATACTTAGAAGAAAATAATTATGATATTGTTTCAAACAGATTGGTTTTGAGATATCAACCACCGTTTATACCAGGTATGTTCAGAAGAAATGAAATCGCATATCAAGTCAAGGTTAGAAAATAAGCTAATTGTTTAGGAAGTGATGCTAAATGAAAAGGAAACCAATGAGTTTTAAAGGAAAGAATAAAAACAATAATTATTTTGAAGGTTGATATTATAAGTTCGTCACGGCTGATTTGAAGATGACGATATCTTTTATACCGGGAATAAGTATTAATAAATTGGATCCGCATTCATTTATTCAAGTAATCATTAATAATAATGAAGAAATAAAAACAAGATATATTAGATATGACATTAACGAGTTTTCCTATGATTATAATAACGATGTATTGCATTTAGGAAAAAGTTTATTTAGTTTAGACCGGGTTTCAATCGACATCCAAGCTGAAGATTTGACAGTTGATGGAATGATTGTTATTACAAATATCACTCCAATAAAAACAACATTCATATCACCGTCAATCATGGGATTCTTTCATTATTTTCCGAGAATGGAATGCAATCATGATGTTGTAAGCATGAATCATACTTTTAACGGAGAAATTTCAATTGGAAAAGAAGAAATAACTTTTGTTGAAGGAAAAGGATATATCGAAAAAGATTTTGGGAAGTCATTCCCTAGTAAATATATTTGGATTCAGACAAATCATTTTAAAGTTTCAGATACGAGTTTAATGTTTTCATATGCAACTATCCCTTATCTAGGTATGAAATTTAAAGGATTAATTGCAGATTTAATTATTGAAAATAAAGAATATCGATTCGCAACTTATAATCTTTCAAGAGTAAAGAAACTAGAAATCGATGAAAATCGTGTTTATGTGGAAATAAAAAAAGGTAAATACCTTTTATCTATTGAAGGAACAAATCGTCATACTATTCCTCTAGTGGCTCCAAAGGGTGGATCAATGAATGATTATATTAAAGAAGGTTTATCTGGCGAAGTGAAAGTTGTTTTATATAAGAAAAATGAAATAATCTTTTCCGATTTTGGAGTCAATGCGGGGATAGAAATAATGTTTTAGTATTATTTTTATAGTCGATGATAATACAATATGAATTAATGTTGCATTTTTAATGTCATTTAATATCGCAATAAGATATAATCAAGGTGTGTCAAGTTTGATACTTGACACTTTGTTTTTTTTGGATATAAGGGAAGGGGAATATACTTTTGTATATAATTAAATTATGAAAAAAATTATTATTTTAGGACTGATGATTGTTTTTATGTTTATGGTAAGTTGTACAAATACAACTGTCATAACAACAATATTTACAACATTAGAAAATACAACTGATGAAGATACTACAGCTTTGACAACTAACGGTTCAACAACTGAAGTAATTACAACCACACAACCTACAACAATTGATTCGACAACCGCCATTCCAGAAACCGATGCGATTTCTTCTGTTATAGGAGTGGAAAATAAAACAAATGTTGTCGGACATTATTTTGATCCACTATATGGTGTTTCAGCGGTTTCTGAATTTGGGAAAGATTTAACGCCTTTTATTGAAGTAGAAGGCTACGTTGATTTTGGAACAATCGGAGAGTACCAATTGACTTATGAAATTGAATATGAGGAAGATTTCTATTTGGAAACGGTAACCGTGACTGTTAATGATGGGCAATATGTTCCTTTGGAAGGTTCAAGACCAATTGGCTTAAATGGTGTTGTTACAATGGGAGACGGATCATATATGACCGGAACTGATTCATCAATAGCACATCCGATAAATCCGGGATATATTAGAGAACATTTGTTGAGTACAGCTATTCCTTCAAGTGGATGGTGGACGACTTTGCTGGCACAGAATAATGGCGGAGGCAATGGAATATATACCAATCCTTTAAGAGCGGCTTTTTATAATGAAGGACTTGAAATAACCAATCCTCTTGATGGATTTGTCCAGTATTGGAATCCGGAAGGATATCAAACAATTGCTCAATTTCCAATCGCTTTAAAAGATAGTTACTTAAGATCTACAGAATTGAATAGTACATATATAACTGAAGTGTTAGATTATTCTGATTCAATGGTTAAAGTGGCGATGAAAAACTCTATTCAAGGAGAAGACGAACTAGTAGTAACATTGGTTCAAGGTTCACCATATATTTTCGCTGAAACTAATAACAAAAATGCTTTAACGTATACTATGGATTTTGGAGTATTAATTGAATATTACAACCTTGATGGAGAAAAAATAACAACTAACAATCATAATGGTGATGGAATAATAGTAAAGATGGTTCAAAGGCATTCAGGTTACGATAATTCTCCACCAGCTAACGTTGGACAACCTGAATATACCGATAAATATTATTTGCTAAATACACCAAGCAATACGAACTTCACGATTTCAAATAATGTTTTATCATTAAATCTAGGCGATGGAAATTTCATATCAATAGCTGCTATCAATGATTTGTCAGAAATTGATTTTTATCATGAACATGGATATACAATGATTAGCAAAAGTAGTATCGATTATGAAATAGATTATCTAAGCAGTATGGTATATACGGATTATAGTTTTAATACCCAAAGTTTTAGAAATGACATGAGTTCTCAAAGTTTATTAGCATTAATGCCCCATCATTATAAATATAGTAATGCAGCATTAACTGAATATAGTTATCGTACAGTTAGAGGAACTCTCAAAGTTATGGAGGGTAATTATTTCCAAACTGAGTTAATGTTCAATGGATTATTACCAGGATTTACTTTGCCGGTAAATGAAGGTTTTTCTTCCGTTGATACGGTTGCTTATTTAGAGAGCCTTGATGCAGAAACTAGCTATTCAGATATGGAAAACTTCTTTAACGACGGTGGACCGTATTGGAATTCAAAAGCCTTGTATCCATTAGCTCAAGGAATTATCATCGCTGATCAATTACAAGAAGAAACTTTAAAATTTTCTTTTATAGGAAAATTAAACTATATATTAACTGACTGGTTTACATATGACGGTCCATCGGACGAAAGATATCTTTATTATAATAATAGTTGGGGTAGCGTCTATTACTCTAATGATGATTTTGCGACAGCTTCTACATTGAGTGACCATTCATTTACTCATGGCTATTTAATTTATGCAGCAGCTGTTCTTGCTATGTACGATCAAGCATTTAAAGAAGATTATGGCTTAATGGTTGAACTTTTATTGGATGATTATATGTATCCTGAAAAAGACGAAGCTGAGTTTGCTTATTTAAGAAACTTTGATCCTTGGGCAGGACATACTTGGGCTCACGGGTTTGGAACTTTTGCTGAAGGAAATAATCTAGAATCAACTTCAGAAGCTTTAAATTCTTGGAATGCTGGTTATTTATGGGCTTTAGCTATGAATGATAGTGCAAGAATGGAAGCGGCTATTTATGGTTTTGTTACCGAAATTAGCGCTATTAAAGAATATTGGTTTGACTATGATGAAGAAAACTGGGACCCTAAATTTGGCGACTATACTGATGTTGCCGGAATGGTTTGGGGCGGAAAACATGACTATGCAACATGGTTTGGCGCTAATCCTACTTTCATCTATGGTATCCAATGGCTTCCTAGTGGCGAGTATTTAACAAATTATGCTCTTAACGATGAAGATTATCAAAAGTTTAGTTCCATTTACGCTACATATTTACAAGCAAAAAGTGGTGAGATTGATACTTGGTTCAGTAATATGTGGACGATACAAGCAATCATCAATCCTGATACGGCGATAAGTGAATTTGATGCAAATTTAATCTTGAATGATGATTATCCGGCTGAACTTGCAGGAGCTTATTGGATGATTAACGCTCTTGATAGTTTGGGTAGAAGAAATTCGAGTATTTGGATGGGTATTGAATTAGGCGTATCATCGAGTATCTATCAGGATGAGTTAGGTAATGATTATGCAATGGTTTGGAATCCAACTAATAGTGAAGTCGATATTGAGTTTTACAATGTAAACGGACTTATTATTTCTATAACAGTACCAGCAAATTCATTTACAAAAGTAGTTGTATAATTAAATCAAAGTTAAATGAGTCACAGAATTTATTTTGTGACTCATTTTTTTATCTTAAATAACTTAATATAAAAATAAACTTGCTCTTTTCTAATGCATTTACATAGTTTCGTGATATAATTTACAATATCTTATAATGAATTAGACTTGGAGAAAAAATGGCTAAAATTAAGACTTTTTTTAAAGAAAACCGAAATAATATAATCTTTTATTTATCTGGTTTTATTTGTTTGGGTTTTGCGGTCAATATAATTAAGGCCTCAGCTTTAGGTAGTGGTGCTTGGGATACAGTAACTATCAATATTAGAGATTTTTTTAATATCAATCTAGGAATAGATTGGATAACTTTAGGTATGGTTTCTTTTTCAGTTAGTTTGTTAATTATGATAATTGTCTTAATCTATCGCAAAAAGACGAAATACTTATTAATGATTTTACCAATATTTCTTGTGGCTTTATCAATCGATTTTTGGAATTTAGTAGTATTTAGAGACTATGAAGCTAATGCTTTTATAACACGATTGATATTTTACATTATTGGAATATTTACTCTGCCTCTAGGATTATCTCTAGTTGTCAAGTCTAGTTTTCCAGCATTTGTTTTTGATGAGCGGATGCTGATGATGGTAAAAGTTTTGAAAGCTAAGAAAATTACTTATGTAAGACTTTCTATTGAGATATTGGGAATTCTAATTGGTGTAGTTTTTGGTTACTTGGTTTATTATAATATTGATGGATCATTCGGTGCAGTAAATATTGGTAGTTTTATTATTTCTGTTACTCTGAGTCCATTGATGGCGCTATATTTTAGATTTTTAAAAATAAAAACAGAGAATTAAGGAGCTAGTTATACAAAAATCAAGTAAATAATTATGTTTTCATATTAAAGTTGATTTTAGGCAAACTTAAAAGAGGTTCACCGAACCCTAGAAATTGATATACTGAATGAATATTATTTATTATTATCGAAGAATTTATTATCTTTAAGAATTGAATAAATCGAATGAATTATATTCTTGGAAACCGCACAAATTGCTGAATTATGATGTTTATTTGCTTGTCTGAGTTTGAGGTACTTGATTTTAAACTTGTTTTCTTGTCCCTTACCGACACATGCAATTCTAGATGTACTAAATGCTGCGGTTCGAAGGTTTTTGTTACCTCGTTTTGATATTCTTGATTTCTTATTTTTGAACTTCCCTGATTCATAGATAACTGGATCCATACCGTAATAGGCAAAGTATTCATGCTTATTCCCAAAACGATTTATATCACCGGTTTCTCCTAGTATAGTAGCGCCATTGATTGGTCCGATTCCTGGTACTGAAAGGATTTTAGGAAATAGTTTCATTTTGTCTGCTATAGTATTTCTCAAGGAGCTGATTTGCCCTTGATAATGTGAAATATCTTCAATGATAGAACGAACTAAGAATATTTGTGTAAACTGACATTTTCCGATTGAATCTTTCGCTAATTCCTTGATTAATCTTGCTTGATGGTATCGATCGCCTTTGGTTCGTAACTTGCTGATAATTGTATTGATATGGACACCATTAAGCTTTGATGGTACTGGATACTCATATAAAAGTTCTAAGGACCAGTTAGAAAACGGATTGAAATGTTGTAAGAATTCAGGAAATGAAACGTGTAGTAATCGTTTTAACTCAGACTTACTCTTGGATAATACCTGTTTCTTCGAATGATAGTTACGAGTGATTTGTTTTAATTCATCGATATAGTATAATGAAGGCGTATAGGAATGGAGAGACCTATAGTTATTCATTATATAACGGCATATTGCCGTTGAGTCAATCTTGTCAGTCTTGGTTAACCTGGGTGAGGTAGATTTACGACTGTAAGATGTTAGTAATGGATTGATGGTATACACAGAATACCCTTTAGATATCAGAAAATCTCGTAGGTTTTCGTGATATATTCCGGTTTCTTCCATTCCTATATGTATGTCTTTTAACGACTTCATACAGGATTTGATTTCTGTGTGAAGTTTTTTAAACCCCACCATATCATTACTAATTGTAAAATGATCTTTGATGATTTCTCCATAATCATCAATAATGATGATGTCATGCTTCTCAGAAGCGACATCGATGCCAATAAAAATCAAAATAAAAACCTCCTTATTTGAATGATCAAACGTTATGAAATCCACAAACTAATATGAAAGTAACCTTGTAAATACACACTCGAAGTGTTACTAGTTAATTCACATTTATCATATGAGTTGTGGTTGTAACCTCCTGTACACACTCACAGTGTAGGTTTTCAAAATGACACACTCCACAACGTTTGTAATTTCATTATAGGAGATTAATTTAAATACTAAAAGGAAAGGAGAGTATAGTTAAATTAATACAATTTAATTATACAAGGTTTTTATGCTGAAAATAGGGATTATAGGTGCGGGAAATATCGCTAAAACTTTCATCGAAGCAGTTATTAAGGGGAATGTTAATGTAACTTTGGAAGCTATAGCATCAAGGGACATATTAAAAGCAATTGAATATAAAAATTTATATTCTTTTAAAAAAGCCTATGGAAGTTATCAAGATTTATATAATGATTTTGAAGTTGACTTAATCTATGTAGCAACACCCCATAGTTTTCATTATGAGCAAATGCTACAGATTATTGATCATAATAAACATGTTATTTGTGAAAAGCCATTTACTTTAAATAGCAAACAAGCAGAAGAAGTTTTTAAAAAAGCTAAAGAAAAGAACTTGTTTGTGATGGAGGCTTTATGGACAAGGTTTTTACCAACTATTAAAGAATTGAAAGAACTCATTAATAAAGGAATAATCGGGGAAATAGAAAAAGTGGAAGCTAACTTTTGTTTTAAAACAAACTTAGATCAAAATCATCGATTAAGAAACCTAAACTTAGGTGGAGGAGCATTATTAGACTTGGGAGTATATACGATTACTTTTGCAAATATATTCTTAGGGAAACCCGAATCAATAAGTTCAAAAGTGGTTATGGATGAACAAACAGGCGTAGATATAGATGAAGAAATAGTCTTCAAATATAAAGACAACAAATTAGCGATTCTTAATTCAAGCATTATTAAAGATATGCCTTCTGTTGGGACGATTTACGGCGAAAAAGGATATGTTTTAGTCGAAAACTTCCACCAAACTGAGTTGGCGAAAATTTATAATTATAATAATGAAATTATCGGTTCAATTGAACACCCTCATAGCGTTAATGGTTTTGAATATGAAATCTTATCAGCTATCGATTCGATTGAAAAGGGAAGAATAGAAGACCCTCATATACCACACTCAGAAACGATTAAAATATTAAAACAAATGGATGATATTAGACAAAGTTGGAATCTGATTTATCCTCAAGAATAATATAATAAAAAAACCTCTACAGTTTGAAATGTAGAGGTTTTGCTTTTTATAAACTATTCATAGAACGAAAATATCTTTTTCTTGCATTTTCATCCAATATTTTTTTTCTTAATCTAATATCTGTAGGGGTTATTTCAACTAGTTCATCATTTTCTATTAGTTCTAAAGCTTCTTCCATTGTAAAACGTAAAGGGTCAAGTAGTTTAATCGCTTCATCTGAACTGCTAGAACGAATGTTTGTTAGATTCTTATTCTTACAAGGATTAACTACTAAGTCGTTACTTCTTGAATTAAAACCAACAATCATTCCTGCATATACTTCTACAGCCGGATCAACAATCATTCTTCCTCTTTCTGAAAGATTGAATAAACTATATGCCATCGTTTTACCACGTTCTTTGGCGATAAATACACCATTTCTTCTTTTTTCAATATCACCAGCATATGGCATATACGAATCAAAAGACTTAACCATTGTTCCTTGGCCTTTTGTGGTGTTTATAAATTCGCTCCTATATCCGATAAGTCCTCTTGTGGGAATGATATATTCTAAGGTAGAATAGCCATTTTCACTAGACATATTTTTCATAGTGCCTTTTCTGGAATTGAACTGAGTAATAATGCTTCCAACAAATTCATCGGGTATATTAATGATTACTTTTTCATAAGCTTCATGAGTTTGGCCATCAATCTCTCTCAAAATAACTTCAGGTTTAGAGACACTTAGTTCAAAGCCCTCTCTTCTCATCTTTTCTAATAATATTGACAAGTGAAGTTCTCCGCGTCCATTAACTTTATAACCTTCAAGATTATCTAGTTCCTCAACTTCTAAACCAACATTAGTTTCAAGTTCTTTAATCAAACGAGCTCTGATTTGTCTTGAAGTTACCAATGAGCCACTTCTACCTACAAATGGAGAGTCATTAACTAAAAAGTTCATTGATAAAGTAGGTTTTTCGATAGTTATCATCGGCATTGGATCGATAAAGTTTTCATCACAGAGAGTTTCACCAATAGAGATATCGGAAATTCCACTGAAGACGACGATATCACCAGAATATGCAAAAGGTTTTTCGACTTTGCTTAAGCCTTCATTAACGAATAATTTTGTAATTTTGCATGTTACTATAGAACCGTTTCTTTTTGTTAACTTATATGTTTTTCCGCTAAAAATGGTTCCTCTTGTAATTCTTCCGATTCCCATTCTTCCTAAATAATCATCATAAGCTAATGAAGAAACTTGTAATTGCAATGGTTCATCTGAATTATCTGGATATGTTTTCACTTGGTTAAGTATGCATTCAAATAACGGTTCAAGATTATCACTTTCATCATCAATGTTTAACATTGCAATTCCTTGTTTAGCAATACCATAAATAATTGGAAAATCTAGTTGTTTTTCATTCGCACCTAATTCTAAAAACAAATCAAAACACATATCAACTACTTCAATAGCTCTTTCATCTTTTTTATCGATCTTATTGATAAAAACGATTGGTTTTAAACCGATTTGAAGTGATTTTTGCAATACAACTTTTGTTTGCGGCATTGGTCCTTCGCTACTATCCACTAGAAGAATAACTGTATCTACAGTATTCATGATTCTTTCAACTTCACTAGAAAAATCAGCATGTCCAGGAGTATCAACTATATTGATTTTAGTTCCATTATGCTCTATCGCGCAATTTTTTGAATAAATAGTAATACCGCGTTCTCTTTCGATATCATTACTATCCATGACTTGTTCTATTATAACTTCATTTTCATGAAATACACCACTCTGTTTAAGAAGCGCATCAACAAGCGTTGATTTACCTGCATCTACATGGGCTATAACACCGACGTTGATAATATTTTTATTTCTCATAACTTACCTGTCCTATTCTTTTATCTTTCACAATAGAAAGACAAACAATTAAGTTTAACACAATAATCAAAAAAGTAAAGTAAAAACCTTTATAGAATATAAATATTATCATATTTATAATAGCAGCATTCTATAATTCTTTTATTAGTAAAACTTATCTAGTTAATGAAGTTCGTTTTACATAAAAAAGAAAACCTTATGTTTTGGGCATAACATAAGGATTTCTCTCTGTGTAAATATATATACTGAGGGTGTCAAAATTGATATTTAATAGTATTTTTCTAACATAACTGAAATATTTGTTTTTTGAGCATTTAAATAAATGCTATATAAATGTTATAATTAAAGAGGAATTTATCATTAGCATAGCAAAAGTTAAAAACATCATTAATTTTTTTTAATGAAACTACTTATTTAATTTTGTAAAAAAAGCTAACAAATCAATGTGATCAATATATAATTATAGATTAATTAATTCAGGAAGATCGTCGTCGTCAAAACCTAAATTGATTAATTCAGGAAGATCGTCGTCATCAAAACCTAAATTGATTAATTCAGGAAGATCGTCGTCATCAAAACCTAAGTTGATTAACTCAGGAAGATCGTCATCATCAAAACCTAAATTGATTAATTCAGGAAGATCGTCGTCATCAAAACCTAAGTTGATTAACTCAGGAAGATCGTCATCATCAAAACCTAAATTGTCAATAGTAATTAACTTCTTTGAATCATCGTAAGTTGTTACTTCATTGTTTTTTGGTTTAGCAATACCAAAACTAATAACTAAAGCTACTACTAATACTAATAATTTTCTCATTTCAAATTTCCTCCAATATATAAATATATTTCGATATATTTATATATTATCAAGAAATCAAAAATTTATCTACGGCGTATATGTCATACTTTTAGGGGGTATATTTCTATGGATACCGTAAAATTACTAAACTATATGGAAAACTTAAGATATGATAGAAAAATGACTCAAGAATTGTATCTTCAAGATATTATATCTCAAAGGCAGTACTATAGATATAGGACTGGAGAGTCAGAAGTTCCTTTTGATGTAATAATAAAATTCGCGATAAAGCTCCAGATTCCGCTCTTAAAACTTATATCTAATTATCAAAGCAGTTCCGAAAAAGAAAAAGAGTTAGTAACACAATATTACAATTTAGTTATAAGCAAAAAACTAGATGAGGCAAAAAAAATTCGTATTAAGGTAAGAAATTTGTCTCTTCTAGATGATGAAATTAAGATTTTTTATCATATTTCTAAGCTGCTTTTATCATTTTATACCGGAGAAATTTCTTCAAACAATATGATTGCTGAACTTAAAAAGAATATAAATTTTGAAAATATCATGAAAAAAGAGGTTTTACATGATAGTGAAATTTATATATTGGGTATCATTATGGAGTTCAGCGAGAAGGATCGAGATAAGATTTATAGAAAAATTAATAAATTAAGAGTAAATAATAAGTTACTTCTTGGGAATAACCCTTTATTAGACGCCCAAGTGTATTTTTGGATTATTAAAAACTTAGGAAGACTTAACAAGTACAGCGAACTAATCGCTATGGCTGAAACAGCGATTGCGTTATCAAAGAAAAATTTTACATATTACTCTCTTGAATATTTTCATTACTACAAAGCTCTCGCTCATTATGAACTTAAAGAATCCGAACTTTTTGAAACTGAACTTAGAAATACAATTGTGATTTTATTTTTTCTTGATGCGTACAAAAGAAAGCATTTCTTTGAAACAATAAAAAAAGATACAGGTATTACTTGTAAAGATTTTATAATTGATAGATTAAAGAAGGAATTGGAATAATTCTTTCTTTTTTTTGTTTTTTTGGCTATTTTATAGCATTTATGTGCAAAAGTATGACATATACGCCGTTGTTTTTATGTTTAATATAAGAGATAATATAATAAACATAAAGCGAAAGCAGCGGTGATACGAGAGTGAAGACTAGTAATTTATATGCTTTCAGAGGTATGAATCAGGATTTTGAGTACTCAAATAAAAACCAGTTTTCTCAACTGAATAATTACTCTAGGAATGAAAATATAGAACAACAAACCCATTCCTATTTTAATACTGCGCCTACAGAACGGCTTAGAATTATTAAATTTCTAACTTATGAAAGTTCTCATGGATTTGATTTCAACAACACTGATATCAAAAACTTTTTTGGTTTTCAAGGAATTCATCCTTTAGATGAGCAATTAATCATGCATTCTAGAAGAGTTAGTGAGTTATGTGTAAGAATTGGTAAAGCTTTGGGTTTAGATAAACAAACTTTAATCGAATTAAAGATTGCTGGAATGCTTCATGATATTGGAAAAGTTTATATTCCAGAGGAAATAATTAAAAAGCCAGGGAAATTAGATCAATCAAAACTTGAAGTAGTCAGAACTCATACAGTTTTAGGATACGAAATATTAAAAGGGATAAAAGAATATAAAAATATAGCAAAGTATGCTAGATCTCATCATGAAAGAATAGATGGCACCGGGTATCCTGATCGTTTAAAGGCTGATGAAATACCATTGGGATCAAGAATAATAGCTGTCGCAGATGCTTATGAAGCCATGACAGAATC
Organism: Caryophanales bacterium UBA2289; assembly: GCA_002345505.1. Lineage (GTDB taxonomy): Bacteria > Bacillota_I > Bacilli_A > Izemoplasmatales > Hujiaoplasmataceae > UBA2289. Next base: position 75,339 of record DDWJ01000018.1, on the reverse strand, counting down.
AAGACCATACCGTCAGTCAATGTGCCAAAAAGATGCAATAAAAGAATTAGTTTTAAATGCTGGAACCCAGTTTGACGCAAGTATCGTACAAGTGTTTATAGAAAAGGTTCTTTAAAAAATCTAAGCGAAAAAGGAACTGTCATTAGATAGTTCCTTTTTATTTTTCTTAAAAAAATAGATTTAAAATTAGTAAAGTAACAAAAAAATATTTATTTATGCTATATTAGTGATAATATTAGATTGCTTTAAGAGGGGTGTGATATAAATGCTGTATGTAGCTTTAGTCTTGTTTTTTTCTTTCTGGGGTTTATTCATCAACTCAATCGTAAAAAAGAAAAGAATGAAGGGTTTTTATTTAAAAGGTTTCACTAGTTTAACTTTTGTGCTGGTATTTGCAATTGGAGTTTATGATTTTTATGTCAAAAATAATGGGTTAACATTAAGTCTAATAGATAATAAGTATCTGATATTTACATTGTTTATCGGTCTGGGATTAGTATGCGGGTTATTAGGAGACTTATTTCTAGAAGTTCAATACTTTTATGACAAAGAAAAAGATAGTCAAATTTTTAGTGGAATGATTGCTTTTTTTATTGGACACATTTTTTATATAGTAGCTTTGTCTGCATTGATTGGATTTAATTATTTGTCAATAATAATAGGACTTGTTTTTACCTTAGTAGTAGCAGTAGGTGGAATCGTATTGAAGATGAATTTCGGCAAATTAAAACTACCAAGTTATCTTTATACTTTTATAATTTTTACTATGGTTGGTCAGTCAATGTTTTTAGCGATTGACAATCAATTTAATTTATTTAGTATTGTTTTAATGCTTGGAGCAATTCTATTTGGCATATCAGATTTATTGCTGGCTCCAATATATTTTAAAGGTGATAAAAGAGTTTCTTTTGCCATAGCAAACCTAGCAACGTATTACCTCGCTCAACTATTTATAGCTTTATCAATCTTGTTTTTGATATAATATATAAAAAATAAAATAAGGCCTGCAAATATACTTGCAGGTCTTATGTTTTGGCGATTATAGAGACATTTGATTTAGACTGTCTTTAAGAATTTTCGCTGATTTTTTTAGTTTTTCTTGTTCATCGTTGGATAACTTCAAGTTAACTACATGATGAACACCATCGCGGTTGATTACTGCTGGTAATCCAATATATAAATCTGAGTCAATATCATAAACACCATTATTATAAACCGAAATTGGTAGGATACTATTTTCGTTATCAAATATAGCTGAAGTTATTCTAACTAACGCCATACCAATACCGTAATAAGTTGCATTTTTTCTTTTTATTATTTCTTGTGCTGCATTTTTCACTTTCGCATATATATGATCTAGATCTTCAAAGTTAATCTCATTCATACTCTCGATAACATCAAGCATTGGTTTCGTTCCAACGTAAGCTTTTGACCAACATACAAACTCACTATCACCATGCTCACCCAAGATATATGCATGTATATTTCTAGCATCGATATGGATATACTTAGAAATTTCATATCTAAGTCTAGCTGTATCTAATGATGTACCACTTCCTAAAACTTTACTGGACGGTAGACCAGACTCTTTCCATGCGACATAAGTCAAAATATCAACCGGATTAGATGCGACCAGAATAATACCATCAAACCCAGATGACATAATATTTTGAGTCACAGATTTAATAATTGACGCGTTTCTGTTTAATAAATCGATTCGAGTTTCTCCTGGTTTTTGATTTACTCCTGCAGTTATAACTACTAAGCCTGCATCTTTACATTCACTATAATCTCCTGCTTTTATTGTCATCTTTCGACTAGCAAATGCTAAACCATGGTTTAAGTCCATCGCTTCACCTTCTGCTTTTTCTTTATTTACGTCGATAAGTACAAGTTCTTCAATTGTTCCTTGATTTACTAGTGCGTAAGCATAGCTCATTCCAACAAATCCTGTACCCACTATTACTACTTTGCTTTTACTCATTTTGACACTTCCTTTCAAATTTCATCTTAATACTATCATAAAAGACTTAAATATATATATTTAAGGCTTAAGAAAATGTTTACATCTCACAGTAATTTCGATAGTTAGTGTTAACCATTGTGTTAAGGTCATTATTTTTCAAAAAAAGATTTATCTTTCATATTACTTATGTTATAATGACTTATGTCAATAACAGATAGACATATGTCAATAAAAGAGGAGGAAAAATTATATGTTAAAAAAGATGGCTTTATTATTTTTAGTTTTTTTAGGATTTACTTTAGTTGCTTGTGATTCAGGTTCAAAAGTAGAATATCCTAAGGAATATGGAGTAGTTGACGTTCTAAGTGCAGAAGAAACTAAAACAGGGTATATTTTTACACTCGAAACAGACGGATTTAGTAGTAGCACTAAGATTAAAGCTGAAGTAACAGTCGTTGATGGAAAAATCACTGCTTATACAATAGTGTCTAACGGAGAATCAACAGGATATGGTAAAACTTTAATTGAAGACGGAACAATAATCCAAGCAATTATAGATGAAACTGATAATCTAGACACATTTGATGTAGCTGATTATTTAGATTCTGAAGCAAGTGCAACAATAACTGCAGATGCTTTGCTAGAGATTGCATTAGCTGCTTTAGAACATTTTGAAGAAGATTACAAATAGAAAACATACTAGGATTTAATATATTGTTTTCTACAAGAACAACCACAAATTATGTTGTGATTGTTCTTCTTTAATGAAAAGATTAAATAAACTGGGGAAAACCCCATAAAAAAAATAATAAAAAGGAGATATTTTTTAAATGAAAAAATTTTTTGCAGTATTCGTATTAGCTTTTTTAGCTATCGGATTTGTCGGTTGCGAAAAAACTACTACAGAAGTAACAACTGAAGCACCAGGAGCGCCAGAATCAATTACAATGGCGAATGTTGACGAGTATTTATACAACGCTGATTTTCAATTTGTTGATCTAAGAAACTTTGATGATCAAATGGCAGATGGATGGATTCGCGGATTTGAAATTATTCCTTTCTTTGACTACTTAGAATACATGGATATTTTAGTAAGAGTTGATGGATGGAGTTTTGATGAAACTGCTATAAAAGATGAATCAGCATTAAGAGCATTATTCGATGAAGACAAATATATCGTTTTAATGTGTGCTGGCGGAACAAGAGCGGGATTTGTTAAAGATGCATTAGATAGTTTAGGATATGAAAATGTTTATAATGCTGGTGGTTTGAGCGCTTATGAAGGTGAAAACATGGTATTAGGAGATGGTGTTTATGATATTACAATGCCTGATCCTGCATTAACTGATCCGCTTCCAGATACTATTAGTATGAGCGAAGCAATAATTGATATATATGCAGTTAGAACTGATGTACAATTTATCGATTTAAGAAATTTAACAGACATCGTTAATGGTTGGCATAAAGATGCTACAGTAATTCCTTTCTTTACTTTCTTAGAAGCAGAAAACATTTTAGTTCGTACAGACGGAGACTGGGTATTTGCACCTGAAGATATCGTTGATGAAGACGCTTTAAGAGCAATATTCTGTGAAGATAAAAATATTATTTTATTCTGTAAGAGTGGAACTCGTGCTGGTTATGTTATGGCTGCACTTGAATACTTAGGATATGAAAATGTATGGAATGCTGGTGGATTTGACGATTATGCTGGTTCTGGAGATACTGGAGGTACTTGTTCATAAAAATGAAGAAAATTATTTTATCAATCGTATTGGCTTTTGTCGCTTTTGCATTTGTAGGCTGCGATAAGAACACTACAGAAGCTCCCGTAGGTTCTGAATACGATTTAACAATATTAAAGTTTCCTCACCTTGATGGTCATGGATCAGAAGTAATGAAAGATATGCCGATTCTTTTTGAATATGAAATGAGAGGTTACGTAAAGTACCAAGTAGCTTTTGTTGCTTGTACTTGTAGAGCTCCAAGAGATAATTTTTGGAGTGTAGCTTACATTGATATTTCTACTGAAACAGGAGAGATATTATACATTTCTTTTGAAGAAGATAGCAGTGGTCATTATCAAGCTGGTGTTTGGGGAGATAGCAATCCAATTCCTGAAACAGAAAAAACATATGAAGATTTTAAAAACGACTTTTTGCCGTGGATTGTTGGAAAAACAGCTGATGATTTAGATGGAATAAATATTTTCTATGATGAAGCTCCTGCAATTTATGCTGATTATGCCAATACAAAAACTATCGGCAATCAAGAATTGATAGACTCATTCTCTGGCAGTAGCGTTTCAACTCATAGTATTATTCGCGTCGTTAAAGTATTACTTGATTATCATCAAGAACAATACATGACTGAATAAAAACTACTTAAGAGGGTATTTATAATGCCCTCTTAATTTTTGGAGAATTAAACTATGTTAAAAAAGATTTTTTTAATTTTATTAATTACAATTACCTTAGTAGCGTGTCAAAAAAAATTACCAAATAAGGATTATGCTGATTTTGAGCATATGGATCATTGGGATGAACTTAACGATTTACCAGATGGTGAAGTGATATTATTCTACTATTCACCTTATTGCGTAATTAGTAGAAGTATTGAGGATGAAGCTACTGAATATTTTGTTATTTTGGAAGATTCTGGTATTCCAGTAATATTAATACATGAAGGACTAATTTTCGAACAAGGAGAGCAGCCTCTAGAAGTTATTGAAACTCCTTCATTGCTAATTTATGAAGATAGGGAATTTGTTGAAATAATTAGTGGAGCTAAGCCAGTTACAGAATATTTGTCAGCTAAGGTTAGTAAATAATTACACTTAATAAAATATCCATGAATTATAACAGAATTATGTTATAATTATTTTGGATATTTTTATTATTTATGAGGGATATGCTTATGAAAATTTACTTAAAATTAATATTGGGATTATTATTGCTTTTTTTAATACCAGTTAATATAAATGCAGCAGAAGTAGTTGAAGATGATGAAATTGTTGTTCATTACTTTTATTCTTCAACATGTACTGTTTGTCGAGAAGTAACTTCTTTTTTAGATGAGTACTTGGTTGATAAAGATTATATTACATTAGTCAAATATAATGTTTTAGAAGGCGGAGAATACGAAGATTGGTTTATCGAAGTTACGGAAACCTTCAACCGAGATAACTTAGCTTACCCTTATATAATTATTGGTGGTAAGGATTTACAGGGTCTATATGAAATTAAAGCTGATATTGATAAAGTTGTTAATTATTACTTGGATAACCCAGATTATTCAGATATTGTTGAAAAGATTAAAAATAACGAAGTTGTTTTACCAAGCGATTTTTTGACAGAAGACTTCAATGGCGGAAGAACTGTGACTTTACCTCTTATTGGTGAAATTGAGTTAGCTTCATTTTCTTTACTATTAGGAGCAGTATTTATCGGTTTAATTGACGGTTTTAATCCGTGTGCAATGTGGATTTTGATATTCTTAATTACGATGTTAATAAACTTAAAAGATCGTAAGAAAATTTGGATTTTAGGGTTAACTTTTGTATTAACAAGCGGAATTGTCTACTACATTATAATGATGTCATGGTTGCAATTAGTTATACAAGTTGCGCTAATCCAAGCTTTCCAAATTTTTATTGGGATATTAGCTCTCGTTTTCTCATTTATAAGTTTAAGACACTTTAATAGACAGCGAAAAATAGATAGCGGTTGTGAAGTGACTTCGGTAGAAAGCAAAAGGAAATTAATTGTAAGAGCTAAAAAAGTAATTAACAATAATAATCTTTGGTTGGCTATTTTAGGTATTGCCGGAATAGCAATAACTGTAAACGTTATTGAACTAGCGTGTTCAGCAGGACTACCAGTAATCTATACCACTATGCTTGCATATAATGATTTATCTTCATTTCAATCAGCAATGTATATTCTAGTTTATGTGATCTTCTTCATGTTTGATGATTTGTTGATTTTCACGATAGCGGTTATTACATTTAAAGTTACCGGTATATCAAGTAAATACGCAAAGTATTCCAATCTGTTTGGGGGAATAATTATGTTTGTTTTAGGTATAATATTAATTTTCTTTCCTCAAATATTATTATAAGAATTTTGAAGTTATTCTTTATCGGAATAACTTCTTTTTTTAATTTTGTTAATCAATTGTTTTTGCTTATAAAAATAGTTATAATTAAATTAAGTTATGCAATTGATTTTGGAGGTTTTGTATGAAGATGAATCATCGAATAAACAGGCAAAGAGATTTGCTTGATGATAAAGGTTATTTAGCTGAACCAGGATACGCATTAAAGGAAATTTTTAATTATAATCGAAAAATGATTAAAGCATCGAAGTGGAGAATTAAAGAGTGGGATTATTACTGCGCATTTTCAGAAGATTACGCTTTTAGTTTCACGGTGGCTGATCTTGGCTATATGGCTTTAATAAATGCAAGTCTCCTTGATTTTGTTACCGGCAAAGAAACAAAAAAAACCAAGATGAAATTCTTTACCTTCGGTAAACTCAATTTGCCTAATTCAGCAGATAATGGAGATGTAATTTATAAAGATAAAACTCATAGTTTTGTATTTTTCAATCGTCATAAGGATCGATTTATCAAAGTGAAAATTAAGAATTTCATCGAAGGAAAAGATTTTCATGCTGATTTAAGCTTTAAGAAACATGATGAAGATGATAGGATGCTAATCGCAACACCTTTCAAAGAGAATCCAACTAGATTTTACTATAATCAAAAAATTAACTGTATGAATGTGAGTGGGGTAGTATCTATCGGTGACAAATCTTATGATTTCGTAGACGATAAAGATTTGGGAGTATTAGATTGGGGTAGAGGTGTATGGACTTATAAAAACACATGGTATTGGGGATCTTTATCTTGCTTTGTAGAAGGGGTAAGAGTTGGCTTTAATATCGGTTATGGTTTTGGCGACACTTCAAGAGCAACAGAAAATATGATATTTTATAATGGTAAGGCTCATAAATTAGATGAAGTATTGTTTGAAATTGATGAAAGTGATTTTTTAAAACCATGGAAATTTACTTCTAATGACAATCGACTAAAACTTACAATGACACCTCTATTGGATCGTGTTGATAATACGAATTTAATTATTATCAAAAATTTTGGACATCAAGTCTTTGGAAAATTCAATGGATTTCTAATATTAGATGATGGTAAAAAAATTGAAATTGTAGATCAAATCGGTTTTGCCGAAAAGATTACAAATCATTATTAAAGAAGGGATAGATAAAGATTATGAAGATAAGCGATTTAGTTAATAAACAGAGAGATTATTACAATTTAGGAGAATCTAGAAACTTTGAAAATCGGAAAAAAGCCCTAAAACAACTATATAACGGAATTGTTGCCAATGAGAATAATATTAAGGAAGCACTTCTTAAAGATTTAAACAAAGCTTCTGGCGAAGCTTATCTTTCAGAGATAGGCGTGACCTTAAAAGAGATTAAATATTTACTTAAACACTTAAAAAAATTAATGAAAGATAAAAGAGTACGAACTGAAATAACTAACTTCCCTGCTAAGAGTTTTATTTCACCTTTCCCTTACGGTGTAACACTTATAATGAGTCCTTGGAACTATCCGATATACTTGACATTAGCACCACTTGCCGGAGCAATAGCCGCTGGTAATACTGTTGTAATAAAGCCGAGCAATTATAGCCCAGTTACTTCTGATGTAATTGAAAAAATGATTTCAGAAATTTATTCTCAAGAATTTGTCGCTGTCGTTAAGGGAGGAAGAGAAGAAAACCAAGATCTTTTAAATCAGAGGTTCGACTATATATTCTTTACCGGTAGCACATCGGTTGGAAAAATTGTTATGGAAAAGGCATCTAAAAATTTGACCCCAGTAAGTTTAGAACTGGGAGGAAAGAGTCCGACAATCGTAACTGAAGATGCAAAAATCGATTTAGCAGCAAAAAGAATAGTTTTTGGAAAATTGATTAATTCAGGACAAACTTGTGTTGCGCCAGATTATATCTTAGTCGATAAGTCGAAAGAAAAGGAACTAATTGAGAAACTAATTTTTTACATCAAAGATTTTTTAGGTGATCAACCTTTAACTAATCCTGACTTTGGAAAAATCATCAATGAAAAGCATTATCAAAGACTAATTGGTTTAATAGAAAATCAAGATATTGAATTTGGTGGTTACGGCGATAAAGAAACTTTAAGAATTTGTCCTACTATTCTTAAGAATGTTGATCCTAGTTCACCAGTGATGCAAGAGGAAATATTTGGACCGATATTACCAGTTATTTCTTACGATAATTTAAATGAGGCAATTAACTTTGTTAACGCGAGACCTCATCCTCTAGCTTTTTATTTATTTGCGACATCAAAAAACACAATTAATGGCTTTTTAAATAATTGCCAATTTGGTGGCGGTTGCATAAATGATACAATTATGCAAGTCGCAAGTGATTACTTGCCTTTTGGCGGAGTAGGGGATAGCGGAATGGGTAATTATCACGGTAAAGCTAGTTTTAAAACTTTTACACATTACCGCAGCATTATAAAAAAATCTAATCTTATTGATTTGCCAATTAGATACTTGCCAATTTCAAAGAAAAAAGAAGCTTTAATCAAAAAAGTTTTGAAGTAAAAAAAAGTATTATTATGATATAATAATAAAAGAATACCCCGGTATTGATTTTGTGTTACTTGACATTACAATAAAGGGGTAGTATTTTTTAAAAGATTTAGTTTAGTGAGCATATGGTTTATTGCATTGTAATAAAATATAATTTTTTACTGCTAATATCTTTTGTTTGGAGGAAAAATTGAAAAAACTAATCGAAATTGAAGGATTAACAAAATCGTTTGATGATACTTTAGTATTGAAGTCGATTAACCTTTACATAAGAGAAAATGAGTTTATTACTCTATTAGGTCCTTCCGGTTGTGGAAAAACAACTCTTTTAAGAATTCTTGCCGGATTTGAGTCCAAGGATGCGGGAATTGTTAAGTTTGACGGCAATATTATTGACGATATTCCACCTCATGAACGACCAATAAACACAGTGTTTCAGAAATATGCATTATTCCCACATCTCGATGTTTATAATAACATCGCTTTTGGTCTGAAATTAAAGAAAATGCCTAAGGACGATATTGAAAAAGCTGTAAAAGAAGCTCTTAAATTAGTTAAGCTCGAAGGTTTTGAATCAAGAAACGTAAAAACACTTAGTGGTGGGCAGCAACAAAGGGTTGCGATTGCTAGAGCGGTGGTTAATAAGCCAAGACTTCTTTTGCTTGACGAACCTTTAGCCGCTTTAGATTTAAAACTTCGTCAAGATATGCAATATGAGCTAAAGGAAATGCAAAGAGCTTTGGGTATTACCTTTGTTTTTGTTACTCATGATCAAGAAGAAGCTTTAACGATGAGTGATACTGTGGTAGTTATGAATCAAGGAGAAATACTACAGATTGGTACGCCACAAGATATTTATAATGAACCAAAAAACAAATTCATAGCTTCCTTTATCGGAGAGTCAAACATTATTCCTGGAATTATGCTTAAAGATTATTTGGTTAAATTTGAAGGATATGAATTCGAATGCGTTGATAAAGGTTTTGATGATAACGCAGAAATAGAAGTAGTACTAAGACCTGAGGATATCGAACTTAAACCTGTAAATGGTGGAATCAATGGCGTTGTCACAGATATTATCTTCAAAGGTGTTCACTATGAAATTATTGTTGATGTTAACGGTAGGGAATACATAATTCATTCTACAGATCCGCAGTTAGTCGGAAATAAAGTCTCTTTATCATTTGATAAAGAAGACATTCATGTGATGCTTAGATGAAGAGTCTAAGACGGTTGATATATCCTTATATCGCTTGGTTAACCGTACTGATTATTATTCCTTTCTTGTTTATTGTTTTAGCGACAATATCGACTTTTCACATATTCAATTCTTATACTTTTAGATTCACCTTTGATTCTTTAAGATTCTTGACAGATCCGATTTTTTTAAACGCTTTTAAAAATAGTATAAAATTTGCAGGGATTACAACTGTAATATGCCTTGCAGTAGGATATCCAGTTGCTTATTTTTTTGCTAATATAAAAAGCAAGAATAAAACATTGTATGTTGCATTATTAATAGTTCCTATTTGGTCAAATATGATTGTAAGAATTATTGCTTGGGAAAATGTATTTAAGCCAGTATCTATTCTTAACTTGTTCAACTTAAGTTTTGATATGATTGGGTCTGATATAGCAATAATAATCGCAATGGTTTCGATGTATTTACCATTTATGATTTTCCCAATATATGCAGTTTTAGATAAAATGGATCATGGGTATATTGAAGCAAGTAGAGATTTAGGAGCTAATTCTTTTCAATCTTTTTACAAAGTAACTCTACCTCTGTCTTTAGGCGGAATCGTCAGCGGTATTATTATGACACTTTTACCTGCAATGACAGCTTTTGCTCTACCAGAAAGAATTGGTGGCGGAACAACAATTTTATTAGGTAATTTAATTGAAAAAGAGATATTCAGAGGTTCTTTTTCAACTGCAGCTACAGTATCTTTTGTAGTTATGATTGTAATGTTGGGATTTTTCATGTTAATTGTTCGCTTTGATAAGGAAGGTGAAACGTTATTATGAAAAAGAATCTTTATGGATCAACATTGCAGGTGGTTTTAACAATTTTCACTTTTGCAATTGTATATTTACCAATTTTGGTAATAATTCTTATAAGTATTCATGGTTCACAATATAATTATGATAGTTTTAAATTAACATTTAGATGGTATCAAGAGATTATCAATGATCAACAGTTGGTTGATGCTATTATTGTAACTTTGCAAATTGCACTTTTAGCAACTACAATTAGTACAATCTTGGGTACCGCATTCGCTATTGGAATTCATAGTTTGAAGAAGAAAAATAGAGTTAGAATGATGGTTTTAAATAATGTGCCTGTAGTAAATCCAGATATCGTAACAGGAATCATGTTATTTATTATTTTTAGATTTTTTAGAATGACCTTTGGTTTTCCAACAATGTTGTTAGCTCATATATTCTTCACGTTACCATTTGTTATTTTGAGTGTTCTTCCAAAGCTAAAACAACTAGATCCAAATTTATTTGATGCAGCTCTTGATTTGGGAGCTACAAAGTTTCAAGCAATTGTTCGTGTAATAATTCCAAGCATTAAAATCGGAATGATTGCCGGAGCATTAATTGCGTTCACGATGAGTATAGATGACTTCATAATCAGTTATTTTATGAAACAAGGAGAGTTTCATAATGTAAGTACATTAATTTATTCGCGATTAGCAAAAAGACAAATAAGCCCTACTGTTTTTGCCTATAATAGCTTAGTTGTTGTATTAACTATGGGTCTTATGATCTTGTTTAATCGTTCAAATCAAACACAAAAGAAAGTGAGAGGGTAGGTAAATGAGAAAGAGTGTAATTATATCTGTTTTAGCCGTATTTGTTATGTTTAGCGTTTCGTTAGTTGGTTGCAGTTCTAAAGAAAAACTGTATGTTTTGAACTGGGGAGAGTATATGAACCCTGATCTCATTGATAAGTTTGAAACTGAGAACAATGTTAAAGTTGTATATGAAGAAGTTGGTTCAAATGAAGAAATGGAAATTAAATTAAAACAAGGAATCACCGATTATGACATCATGATCCCTTCTGAATATATGATTGACAAACTATCTCAAGAAAATCTGTTGTTACCGATTAATTATAATTTATTGACTAATTTAGAAAGTGTAGAATTCTTTGAAGACGCAAAAGTTTTGTACGAAGAAGAAGATTTTGGTCAATATTTAGTTCCTTATTTTTTCGGAACAGTAGGGATTATGTATAATACCAACAACGAACTTGTTAAAACAGCTTTAGAAAGTGAGAATGGTGGATTTTGTACATTATTTGATGAAACCAATGATTTTAGAGTTGGTCTATATGATTCACCTCGAGACACTATCGGTGCTGCATTGATGTGTTTGGGGTATAGTGTTAATAGTAATAATGATGCTCAATTGGGTGAAGCCGAAACTTTAATCGAAACAGCTTTAGCTAAAAGTTTAGGATCAATTCGTTTTGGGCAAGATGACTTAAAGGGTGATGTAGCTAAGGGGAATTTGGATTTAGCACTAGTTTATTCAGGAGACTATTTCGAAATGGTGTTTGAATATGAAGAGGAAGAAACAGATATCGAATTCGATTATTTTGCACCAAATCACACTAATATTTGGATAGATGCATTTGTTATACCTAATACAAGTAAAAACACAGATTTAGCTCATAAGTTTATTAATTTTTTCTTAGATATTGACAATGCAGCTGAGAATGCAGATTGGGTTGGTTATACTCCAGTAATTAGCGAAGTTTATGATGTGATGGTTAATGATTATGGATATGATTATGACCATTATTACCCACAACCAGAAGGTTCTTCACGCGAAGTATTTAAATATTTAGGTTCAGAGCATGCACAAAAGCTTAATACGATATTAAACGCTGTTAGAATTAGTTAATTTAATTTTTTTGACTATAAAAAAACATCTTCCTTTACGAATAGGAAGATGTTTTATTTTATATTAAATTTAATTATTAAGATTGTTTCTTTCTATATACTCAATAAAGATATCAATTGATGCTTCTATTATTTTTGGGTCAACGTTATCTAAAGTATCATATGGTGTATGGTAAACATTTGAACGAGCGTCATTGCTCCAAGGCATACCAATTAGAGTAGTCGATTTTACACCCACTTTTGCTAGTTCGCCAGCGTCAGTGCCTCCAGTTAAAAATGCAATTGGTTTAGAGATCGCTTTATAGCCTTTATTATTTGCGATTTCAACTAAGTGGTTGGCTAAATCTAAACTCAACTCAACTGTATTATTAATATCACTTGTTAAAAAGAATAAGTCATCTAGGTTATATGCACAATCAGTATTTAACAAGGTAGTAGGATAGGTTTTAAATAGTTCCTTGTGTTTCTTTGCATAGGCTCTAGCACCACGTAATCCTTCTTCCTCTGCATCAAAACTGGCGATAATAATTCTAGTGTGATCAAGTCGGTTTTCACTAAAATATCTTCCTATTTCAACCGCCATAGCACTTGCGATTAAGTTATCTCCAGCTCCCGGAGAGCCTTTTTTTGATGCGAAAAACCACATTTGTATAATCAGTAACAATCCTGAAGATAGAATAATCTTTATGATATATTGAAAAACGTTGTTTTCGATAAAATAAAGCGGAAGCGCTAAAATACATAACAATATAACAAAAAAAATCGATCCAGTAACTCTTAAATTATATAATTTGGGTTGATGAATTAGGAAATTAAATACATTGGCACTATCATGATGACCGCTGATTATTACTTGATTTTTTATCTCCTTCTTAGGTTCAATATAACCTAAAGCGTTATATCCTTTTCTTTTAGGATAGAATATATCAATAATAGGTAGATAAAAGAAGAACTGCAAGACTAAAACCAAGATACTCATTAGAGCTAATATTAATGAAACTAAAGGTAATTTTAACCACAAGAAAACAATGGCAATAACATAAGAAGAAACTAAGATTCTTATCCAACCTAAAAAAGCGCCTTTATGAAGATAGAACTCTTCAATTTTTGTCTCATCAGCATACTCATCCATTTTCTGTTTTAGAATTTCCGCAGCCTGTTTAGATTCCTTTGTTCCGGCTAACCTAGGTCCAGTTTTTTTAATTATTTCATCAGTTAGATCGAAAGCCTTAATTCTAATATTCTTAGTTTTTTCCATAATTAACCTCAATATTTAATATGATGATTTATATTTTATCATAACATTTTGGAGATAATAGCATTTGGATAGAAAATATCAAAAAAAAGTTTTAATTATAGTGAAAAACATGTAAAAAAATGGTTTAATATTTAGTATACAATTTATAGGAGACGATGAACATGAAAAATCCAATAGTAACAATTAAAATGAAGAGCGACAAGTTAATAAAACTAGAACTATATCCTGATAAAGCTCCGAATACTGTAAATAATTTTATTTACCTTGTCAAAAAGGGCTTTTATAATAATTTAATTTTCCATCGTGTAATTGAAAATTTTATGATTCAAGGTGGAGATCCAGAAGGTAAAGGCATCGGTGGCCCGGGATATTCAATTAAAGGTGAATTTGCAAATAACGGAATTGAAAATGATTTGAATCATACAGCCGGTGTAATCTCTATGGCGAGATCTCAACATATGGATTCAGCTGGTTCGCAATTTTTTATTATGCATAAAGATGCACCTCATCTAGATGGATCATATGCTGCTTTCGGAAGAGTTATCGAAGGTATGGATGAAGTAGATAGAATCGCAAAAACAGAAACCGATTTTCATGATAAACCACTTAAAGATGAAAAAATGATTTCTTTGGTTGTCGATACATTTGGGTTTGAATATCCAGAACCTCAAAAGATATCTGATTGATTTGTTGGTATATTAAGTTGATTTTGTTTATTATTTTGCCATATGGCATTTACTAGATAATTATCGATGATATACTAAAAATATAAATATATTGCGGAGGGTAAAATATATGAGTTTAAAAGAAACTTTGAAACACGAGTCTGAAGATTTAAAGAGTTTAAAAAAAGTATATGAAACAATTGCTTTCTTAGCTTTAATGGTTTTAATTTTCCAACAATTGTTTTATCTAGTAGTCAATTTAATTAATTACGGGAAGAACAATTTCTTTTCAACAGCTAATTTCGCTTCAGCTAATTTACAGGGATTTGTAAGTAGAATTGTAGGCATTAATTCTAATAGTGTAATCTTTATAATTTTAGGTATATTAGCATGGTTAGCTTATTATGCAGCACTATATTTTCTTGTATGGCGTTTCGCTGGAAAGAGAGATATGTCAAAGTGGACATGGACATTGTTCGTAGCATTTGGACCAACTATCTTTTTAGCTCCAGCATTCATATGGTTCATCTTATTTGCATTTAGATATGAGATTTTTAGTGTTTATAAAAAAGTAGTTGATGATTACAAAAACGGCAAGGAAGCACCAAAACAAAAGGATTCAGAAGAGACAGCAAAATCAGAATAACTTAAATATTATAAAAGTTATTTAGAAAGGGTTCTTGTAGTTTGAGAACTTTGATTCAATTGGAAAAAAGAGAAGATTTAACTCACATAATAAAATTTACATTATTTTCTATATCTGCTGGCATTATACAAATAATCAGTTTTACTATTTTAAATGAGGTAGTAAAACTGATTTATTGGCCAGCTTATTTAATTGCGTTAACATTATCTGTTCTATGGAATTTTACACTAAATCGTAAGTTTACCTTCAAATCAGCTGCTAACATTCCTAAAGCAATGTTTAAAGTCGCTTGTTATTACTTGGTATTTACACCGCTTTCAACATGGTGGGGTGATTCCTTAGAAGCAATAGGTTGGAATGAGTATTTAATTCTTGGTATGACAATGATCATAAACTTTGTAACAGAATTCATATTTACAAAGTTTTATGTTTATAAAAATAACATTAATACTGCAGTAAGGAAATTATAGTTTTTTTAATATTTACAACTTTTTAAATATTTGATATAATTTCTTATACTGGAATCATAGCTCAGTGGGAGAGCATCTGCTTGACGTGCAGGGGGTCGGGGGTTCAAATCCCTCTGGTTCCACCACTAAAAAATGAAATAGCTTCCGAAAATGAGAGAAATAGTACACTAAAAATACTTCTCTAATTAAGGAAGCTTTTATATTTTGAATAGGTTTATAATAAATTAAACACAAATAACGGCATATCCGGATGAACAAAAATTGATTACAAAGCGATAATTTATAATATAATCGAAATTGTACTTGAAAAAGTTATTAATTTCGAGTATAATCTAAATTGAGGTGGTAATATGGTAAGAAGAGATAATTATATAAATGAATTATTAAAATATAAAGATAAACCAATCATTAAGATATTGACTGGGTTAAGGCGGGTTGGAAAATCAGTCTTAATAGATTTGTTTATTGATGAATTATTCAACCAAGCTGTTGGAAAAGAACATATTTTAAAACTTAATTTTGAGCTTCCAGAAAATTTCAATATCCAAGATTTTAATGATTTGTCAAATAGAGTGATGACTTGGAGTGAAGGAAAATCAGGTAAGCTATATTTATTCCTTGATGAAGTTGGTAGAGTAGAGAATTGGGAAAAAGCCGTTAATGGATTTCATGCATTAAATAATTTTGATATATATGTGACTGGATCTAATGCAGACTTGCTGTCTTCAGATTTATCAACTTATTTAGCTGGACGATATATTGAAATTCTTGTACATCCCTTTTCATTTAAAGAGTTTAAAGAATTAAAACCTAAAGCGTCATTAAGAGAATATATTATATTCGGTGGAATGCCTTCAATAACTACTTTTGGATTTGATTATGATATATCGATGAATATTTTAAGGGACCAATTTAAATCAGCGGTACTTCAAGATGTTATTCAAAGAAATAGCATAAGAAATACAGTTATCTTAGAAAGATTAATAGAATATGTTTTTAGCAACACTGGAAAAACATTTTCAGCATTATCAATATCTAAATATTTGAAATCTCAAAGAATGAATGTTTCAGTTGATACTATATTAAGCTACCTAAATATTATTACAAATGCCTTTTTAATTTATAAAGTTAAAAGAAATGATTTAATAGGCAAATCAATTCTAAAAACTGAAGAGAAATACTATATTGCTGATCAAGGTATTCGCGAAGCGATCATCGGAAACAATGAGAATATAGTAGAAATGTTATTAGAAAATATTGTTTATATTGAACTTTTGAGAAGAGGATATACTGTCTACATTGGTAAAGTAAACAATCAAGAAATTGATTTTGTAGCAAAAAAAGGGAAATTAACTAAGTATTACCAAGTTTGTTATATTATGGAGTCTGAAAAAACAAGAAATAGAGAATTTAGTGTATATGAAGATATAAGAGATAATTTTGACAAGTACGTGTTATCTATGGATAATGTTGATTTCTCACAAAATGGAATTATTCATTTGAACATTGAAGATTTTCTATTAGAACAGTTTAGTTTTGAACGGAAGAACTTATGAAAAATTACTATATTTGATGGTTCATATGTAGTGGTTGATAACTATACAAATGCTGTAATACAAATAAGCGATAGATATAATCCAAATTGGGTGCCTGATAGTACTATAGAAAACCCAATTACCTCAAATGAATAATTTAAATTATTAAGGAGGAAAATATGAATGGAATAGACAAAAGATTCCTAGATTTAGGGATTAGACGCTACAATTTGTTGCTTTTTAATAAAGATAATGCATTAATTATAATTGAGCAGTGCAAAATAATGCGATTAAGAATTTTCGGTATTGATGCATTTCATTTAGATTCTAAGTGGATTCAACCGTTTTCTGAGTTCAGTTCTGACTATTCAAATATTAAGTCTATGAAAACAACTTGGGAAATGGCAAAAGAACATATCATGAAAGTCTCAACTTATGATAATGACTTAGTATATGAAATTGATTTTGATACGTATTAAAAAATCAATAATAAGAATCCTATTTTTGGAACTCACGGATGTTACTTACATACATTGAACCTATGTTTTACTAGTAAAGAGTGTATCTTTATGGTCTTCACAGCTTCCATTCTAGTAAAAAAAGCATTATTGACTTCTATTGACACCTGATGCAATCGAAAATTCATCTGTCGACAGTCCGACTGCGGCTCAAACTATTTCAAATAAAATACTAAATTATCCAATGCAGAATGGGCACAATTTACAAAATCAATTCGATATATGATGGTTTAGTTGCTACTATTTTAATTATTTTAAGAAATGTTACAAGGGTCAAGACAAGGGTCAAACTTATTATTAAAGTGTATTAAATGGCTAAATATAGTAATAAATCAAGGGTGTGCGAATCTGCTTGACGTGCAGGAGGTCGGGGGTTCAAATCCCTCTGGTTCCACCATAATGACCAAATTTAGCGAAATTGATTTTTTCAATTATCGCTTTTTTTTAGACTTAAATCGTAGATTATTATATACGTTTAATCCGAATGTTACTCTAGAACCTGTATGTACTCTCTACTATTGAATAGTTCTGAATATTTATTTAGTTTACTCTAGATTTATTTGTAAAGTAATATCTTTTTGCTCTCAAAGAAATCTTTGAATTTATTCTTTTGTTCAAATATTTTCTATCAATAGATTATATCTAAGTAAATATTTTAAAGGAAATTGCATTTTTCTAACAAGTCCAATACTACTATAACTTAAATTAAAATTATAGGGTTTGTGATTTAATTTCATTTTAAATGTATTTATTCTGTGTAGATAGTTTGATTACTCTATTTAAGAAAATTTCATTATTACTAATGATTAATAAAATATTGTTAGCTCAAGAAAACTCTCTTTTTGTTTAAGATTTATAGATATTTGATAAGTGTGAAATATATGACATATACGCCTTAGTTTTAGATGCTTGAATAGTATATACTAAGTTATAGAAATACACTTAATATGCATAACACACGTATCTGCTTAGAATATTATTTAGGCTTTTTTTTAATTTGCTATAGGCAGTTGTAAAAAAATCAAGTACTTTTTTCGCAGAAAAATATTTTCGATAAATCAATTACAATAAAGCTTAAATTAATTTTTTTAGTAAAGACGAGTGAAATTAAGATGTTTTCATGACTTTTATGAACAAGAATAGTTAAGTGATGAGTAAGTAGTTATGATAAAAAACTGTTATTTTCAGAAGTATTATTATAGTTGAAATATAAATTTTAACAAGTCGAAATTTGATTCTGCAATGGAGTTAGTGTGTAGTTTTCTAAATAATTAATAGCCTATAAATTGATCAAAAATCCATTAATTCATTAGCTGGAGGAACTAATTGGGCTTGCGGACATGAAAGTTGCTAGAAAAGAAGAAATATCGCACACGCGATATTTCTTTATAGATAGGAAGGTTTTATTATGTATGTGAAATCTAACACAAAAACTATTCAAACTCTCGAATTGAGGAAAAAAAGTAAGTTTTTGTTATTCAATACTACAAATGATAGTTCGTTTATCATAACGAAAAAGGCAAGAGACAAAATTAGTATGAAGTTTTGGGAAAAAAGCAAATTAAATCGTCGAGAAGCTGATTTTCTAGATGAGCTAATTAAATCTAAATATTTGATTGAAGAAGTAGAACACCCGTACAAAACTTATATTTTTGAGCATTGTGAATTTAAATACCCTTTGACATCTTTTAGCTTGGAACTAACAAACATCTGTAACTTAAACTGTATTCACTGTTATGGAAGTTTTTCTCACCTAACACAAAGACTTTTTATACCTTTGAAATGGATATATGATTCGCTAGAAGATCTTGAAAAACTTCATACAAAATCTATTTCGTTGACCGGAGGAGAATGCACTTTACATCCAGATTTCCTTAAAATTTTATTATTTTATCTTAGTAAAGGCTTTGAAGTAACAGTATTTACCAATGGATTTAATACCGAACTCATCTCTAAAATGCTTATTTTAACAAAAAAATACAGATACAGTATAAAAGTTAGTCTAGATGGTTTTGAAAAGATTCATAACAAAATTAGAGGGAATAACAATAGCTTCAGAAGAGTAATTAACACATTGAATAAAATAGCATAGTATGATAATATTTCACTATATATTTCTACAACAATAATGAAAGATAATCTTTTCCAAGTCCAGGAGTTTAAAGATTATATTAAAAATCAATTTTTGACCGCTATTCATACCCATGATATTGTTTTTCCAATGGGAGATGGTAATAATTGTTCTTTTTCATTACAAGAACTAACTTCTGTAAGAGAATCATTGCCATTTGTTTTTGAAAATCGAGGAGTTGCAAAGCGAAAGCAAACCAGATGTACAGCCGCAATATCTCAGTGTTGCGTAATGGCTGATGGCAGACTCAAAATTTGTAATGCGGCAAATGATGAAATATTTTATTTTAAGCATAATGCGTTTGATACGGGATTGCTTAGAGCGTGGTCAGATGTTGGCGACAATATTTTGCGTTGCAGAGTTGAAAAATCTAAAAACACTGTAGATTGTTTGAGGTGTAGATATCGTAAAAATTGTTATAGAACAGATTGTAGAGCTCAGGCAAAAGCTTATTATGATGAAAAAAGGAGCAATCCTATAACTTGTTTCGAGATGAAAGAGAGGGTGAAATTTTGAATAAAATACTATCAAATTTTTTTAAAGCAATTAAAGAACACAAAAAAGATTCTCTATTAAGCTTTTTATTCGTAGTTTTATTATCTATTCTATCAATAATTGTCCCTATTCTTATCAAATTTTACCTTGAATGGATTATAAATGATGATTCTCAACTCTTGTTGATTGTAATAGGTATTTTTGGATTTGCCTGTTTATTACTAATTAAAACTTTTATAAATACTTTCTGGTATTTATCACTTGATAATTTTGGCGGTAAATACATAACTGATTTATCGTTAGAATGTCAAAACGCTCTAAATGATACATATATGTCAGAGGTTGAAAAACTATCAACAAACGTTATTAAGCACACCTTGTATTACGATATTTTAGAAGTTTTTAGAGTTGTTGCACATCATATTCCTAGTATTATTGGATCAATAATAGTTATTATTCTCTCTTTCACTTTAGCTTTTTACTACAACCCTGTAGTTTCATTATTGATACTAGCTTCTCTTGTAATAGGCATTTTAATATCTTTCTTTAGTAGAAACATAATATCTAGGAAAGCTTCTACAACAAATCAAAATCTTAAACAGGTTCATGAAGTAGTAAATGAGTTTTCGAGCGCTATACCTTTTATACAAACAAGTTTGACAATAGATTATTATAATAGTAAAGTAAAAAAATCAATTTCATCATTCATATCAGTTGCAAAAAAGGAAGATAAAGTTATTTACCTATGGTCAGGAATAATTCAAAACTATTCAATATTGTTTAGCATTGTACTGTCAGCATTTTTAGCTTATTCACTAGATGGAAATGCATTAGTTAATTTTGCGTTTTTTTCAGTTTTATCAAATATCATAATGTCAGAAGGTCAGAAAATCGAACTAATGTTTCATCAGACTGTAAAAGCTAAAGTATGTTTTGTAAATATTGATAAAATATTAAATATAAGAAAAAAAATAGGCATAAGAAAACTTTCTGACATTACTTCTATCAGGTTTGAAAATGTAACATTTTCGTATGGTATAGAAACGAATTCGTTTATAAAAAATTTTAATTTGAAAATTGAAAAAGGTGATTGCATTAGAATCTCAGGCTTAAATGGCTCTGGAAAATCTTCAATCATCAAAATTTTACTAGGGCTTTATCCTATTAAAGCTGGAAACATAAAGATTAATGATATTAGTATCAACGAATTAGATTTAAAGTCTCTTTACTCCAAAACTCTATTTGTAAACCAAGACGAATTTCTAATGAATGATAGTATTATTGAGTATCTAAAAGCTAATTGTGCTGGTGTTAATGATGAAACTTTAAAAGTTGAACTTGAAAAAATGAGAATTGAAGAGAAAATCATGATTAATTATGGATCAAATTTATCTGTAGGTCAAAGAAAAAAAATATTATATATTAAAGCAAAACTAAAATTTGCTTTATCAGACTTAATAATATTTGATGAAGTCACATCAGGGATGGATAAAGAAACTCAAATTGATTTTGCCAATTTTGTTAATGAATATTCCATGAAGAAAGATAAAATAATTATTGTGATTGATCATAATAATTTTGGAGGTATTAGTTTCAATAAAGAAATTAATATTGATTAATGGATATAACGGAAGAACTAAAATCAGAATAAGCCTATTTTTTTAGTATTTATCTGATGGGCCAAAAACCTAGAACTTGATTTTTTTCTAGAAGGGAAAATGATTATGATTTACCGATTATCAGCAGTATTCACTATTGAGAATTTTGTTAAAATAAATATTGAAAAAAAATCTTATAGTTTTTCCTCAGAAGACTTACTCACATATAAGATTATTGGAAATAAAGATTTATTAAGCGATTCTGATTTATTTGAATTGCAAATAGGAGATTTTTATACACTGGATGATACGAAAGAATATATAGCTACTGCTTATGAAAAAATGATGATATATTCATTTAGAACATCGGCTTACTTTAAATTTAAAGAGATAGGAACAACGAACGATAATGGCTATACCAGGTATTTCAAAATTTTAACAGAGAAACTACCTAAGATTTCATATAATGAGAACGTGAAAATAATAAGTGTAAGTGCAGAATTTTGTTTGACTACTGATTTCAAGGCAACATATTCAATATTGCATAACAATGAAGAAGAAATAATAAATAATAGTTTTAATACTCCAAAGTTAATAGCATCTCATATAACTGTGTTAGAACTATATAATTTATCGACTGTAAGTAATGATTTTAGAACAAGATTCCTACTTTTACTGATAGCGATTGAATCAACTATAAAAAGCAGAAATTTTAAAGATAGTCCATATAAAGAATATGTAGAAAAAATTATTCAATCACTCCCTGAGGATTCTATAGAAGACATAGAAAATTTAAAATCAAGGCTTGGAATGTTAAAAATAGCATCCATAGGAAAAACGTTTCAATTATATCTTGACCAAAGTCTAAAAAATTACTTTTACCTAGGAATAACACCTGGATCATTCTATAAATTGTGCAATGACGCTAGAGGAAAATTTACTCATGATGGAGAATTTTCTTTGGATAATCTAATTGAAGGTAAATTTAGAAATGAAATCATTTCTGAGCTTACTAGAATGGTTAGAGATCTAATTAAAGTTGTGGTATTTAATGACTCTTAGAATTAAATTTGATTAAATTATCTTTTTTATGATGGTTTAGTTGCAATTATTCAATATATTTTAAGAAATGTTACAAGGGTCAAGACAAGGGTCAAACTTATTAAATTATTGCTTAATACGGCTAAATATAGGGGTTTATTAAGCGTGCATGAATCTGCTTTACGTGCAGAAGGTCGAAGGTTCAAATCCTTCTGGTTCCACCATAAAAAGCCTATTTTTGGGAAGTTTATTCATAGTAAATAAACTTCTCTTTTTTTTTGAGAGATTTTTGTTGTTAAAGAAGATTTTTATATTTACCAAAAAATGATATAATCCTATATATAGACTCATTTTAAAGTACTGATTAAAATTCAACTAATCCAAATCTCTTTTTTGAGATGAAAGGAGCAATTGTATGAAAGTATTAAAAACTTCTACATTGTTAATCTTAGTACCGATTCTGATAATCGCTTTAGGATTTGGTGTTTATTATTTTTCCTATGAGTGGAGTATTCAGCGAAATATTAATAGAATCAAAGAAGAAAATGAATTATTTTATGAAATATTAAATGAAGAAGATATAGATATACAAAATTATGTGCTTTATGAAGAAATCTTCATAGAGAACGGTAAATATTACCTAATCTTTACTGAAGATGTAACGAGTATTTACGATGAGGGTGATATTATACAAGGCATATTACTTGAAATAGAATCGGACATAAATACTGCATATTCTTCAGATATAAATTTAGAAGAAGAAAACGATATTTACTCATTACCATATTTATGGCTAGCTGGAGGAAATTCTACGTACGGAACTTCTCAAGGATTTTATATAAGATCGGAGTTAAGAAGATTGATATTGGAAAACAATACCAGCATAGCTCAACGGATTATTACAATAAAAATTGAAGGTTCATATTGTTTGGGAAAATTGGAGTTTTGATGTTTACAAAAACCAAATTATTTAAATGATAATTAATAGTAAGTTTCTTTCTAGTAATTACTAAAGATCCGTTTAATTCTTATTTAACATTCACTTGAAACAACACAAAAATTTAAATATGCTCAATATATGATGGTTTATCAGCTTTTATTTTAGTTTTTTTTATAAAAAGTAACAAGGGTCAAGACAAGGGTCAAACTTATTTTATTATTGCTTAAAAT
Source organism: Caryophanales bacterium UBA2289 (assembly GCA_002345505.1). Classification (GTDB taxonomy): domain Bacteria; phylum Bacillota_I; class Bacilli_A; order Izemoplasmatales; family Hujiaoplasmataceae; genus UBA2289. Next base: position 51,281 of record DDWJ01000018.1, on the reverse strand, counting down.
GGCTAAATATAGAGGCTTATCAAGAGCTCATGAATCTGCTTGACGTGCAGGGGGTCGGGGGTTCAAATACCTCTGGTTCCACCATAATGACTTTAAATAGCTTCCAAAAATTAGAGAAGAGGTATACTAAGAATACCACTCTAATGAAGGTAGCTATTTTTTATAGTAATAAATACAATTAAATTTATTTGGATGAATAATTTTGTTTAAAATACTAAAAAAATATAACTATATATATTGAAAATCTCCACAAAAAGGTTTATAATACAATTAAATGGAGGAAAAAGTGTGATAAAAACTGTTGAAGATCTAAAAATCAAATATAAGAATTATAGTGATGTAAACGGTAAAATCCGAAGAGAAATAAAAGTTGGAACTTATATACCAATCATTAGAGGGTTATACGAAACTGACAAATCTACTCCTGGATATTATTTATCATCATATATATATGGTCCTTCGTATTTATCTTTTGATTATGCTTTATCTTATTATGGAATGATTCCTGAAAGGGTCACAAATTATACCTTGGCAACTTATAACAAACAAAAAACAAAAAAATATATTACTCCATTTGGAACTTATATATATAGAGACATCCCTAAGTCTGCTTATCCATTTGATATTTTAGCTATTGAAGAGAATAATTATGTATATCATATTGCATCGAAAGAGAAGGCATTGTGTGACAAGTTATATTCTTTAAAAACAGTGACAAGCATAAGACAACTACAAAAAATGATTTTTGAAGATTTAAGGATTTACTCTGATGAGTTTTTCTCTCTCGACACAGATAAGTTGAGTAAGCTAATACCAAAATATAAGTCAAAAAACCTAATGTTATTAAAAAAATACATTAAAGGAGAAGCATATGCAAATCATAGATCAAATGTTGAAAAAATATGATACTGCAACATTCGAAGATAAAAAAAATGCTCTAAAAGAAATAATACAGGAAATTGTGTTATCCGGTCTATCACGAGCTAATTTCTTTTCCAAAGCTGCATTTTATGGAGGGACAGCTCTAAGAATATTCTATAATCTTGATCGATTCTCAGAAGATTTAGATTTCTCTTTACTAGTAAGTAATCCAGATTTTCGTTTTGAAGATTTTATACCAGTTATAAGAGAAGAGGTAGAATCTCTAGGTCTAAAACTTGATATTGAAGAGAAAACAAAAATACAAGAAACAAGTATCAAGTCAGTTTTCTTAAAAGGTAATATAAAAGAGCATTTCTTACTGTTTTATCCAAATTCGGATCAAGATCTATCTATATTGCATTTAAATGAGAAAATTAAAGTGAAATTTGAAATAGATATCAATCCTCCAAATTTTGCGACAACTGAAATGAAATTTAGACTATTGCCATCTCCTTACCAAGTAAGAGTATACGACTTACCTTCATTATTCGCTGGTAAAATAGACGCTGTTCTTAGAAGGAATTGGAAGACGCGGATAAAAGGAAGAGATTTTTATGATTATATTTTCTTTTTGGCAATGGATACACCAGTAAATATCAAGCATTTAAAGGCTAGATTAATACAGACTGGGTTCATTGATTCTAAGTTCTTACTGAATCGACAATCATTGATAGCACTTCTTAGAAATCGATTTTTAAATGTCGATTTTGAAGAGGCGAAAAAAGATGTCTTGCCATTTGTAAAGGACACTAGAAAACTAGATATATGGAGTGCAGAGTTTTTTATAAATATTACAGAAAATCTGAGAGTAGTAAACGATTGAAATCTATGAGTATTTAATATTTTGAAAGGAAAAAGAGGTGAATTTGATGAAATTTAATATCTCACCTAGTGGTGATTATCCATTTGTTAAATATTTATTAATTGTATGCACCATACTTTTTTTTGCATGTGTTTTCTTTGTTTGGTATGAGGTAATTAATGCATACACAAGTTATATTGGTGGAGTAGTCATTTCATGTGGAGGTATAATATTGCTTTATAGTTGTTTGTTATTTGCAAATTACGATATATCTTTCATTGACGAATCTATCGTTATTACTAATTGGCTAAATGTAAAGAAAAAATATAGATTAGATAGTTTAGATAACGTAGTTTACAAGTATTACATTATTACAACTTTGTATATAGTATATTATGATAAAAATAAGAAGAAGTTATTTAAAACTAGGTATGGTAAATCAAGATATCTTGAATATTTAAAATCAATTGGATTCCAGGTAGAAAACGCTACTAAATTTTCTATGTTTTACTAGTAAAGAATGTATCTTTATGGTCTTCACAACTTTCATTATGGTAAAAAAGTATTATTGACTTCTATTGAGGCGTGATGCAATCGAAAATTCATCTGTCGCCAGTCCGACTGGGGCTCAAACTATTTCAAATAAAATACTAAATTATCCATTGTAGAATGGGTACAATTTGTAAAATCAATTCGATATATGATGGTTTAGTTGCTACTATTTTAATTATTTTAAGAAATGTTACAAGGGTCAAGACAAGGGTCAAACTTATTATTAAAGTGTATTAAATGGCTAAATATAGTAATAAATCAAGTGTGTGGGAATCTGCTTGACGTGCAGGGGGTCGAGGGTTCAAATCCCTCTGATTCCACCATAAAAAGATGAAATATAGGGGAGTTTATTCATTTGGATGAACTTCTCTATTTTTTTAAGAGAGTTTGTTAAACACAAAAGTAATACAATCATGATTTTAACAAGTCACAACGAAGAGATATTTGACATTACTGATAAATTCATTGATTTTTCAAAAACAAAGACCGAAATAAATAAAAATATCAAAGAATAAATAAAAAAGCATAAAGAATTTACAAAATAAACAAATTATGGTATAATTATCATATAATAATGGGGGATAAATATGCCAAAGATTATTCCAATCAATGAATTAAAGAACACCGCAAACATTTCTAAATTTGTAGAAGAATCCGACGAACCTGTTTTTGTGACAAAAAATGGTTATGGCTCCATGGTATTAATGAGCATCGATGTTTATGAAAGAGAAATAGCCAAAAATCAAGTTATAAAATTGATTAATGATTCATTGAAAAATATAGACGAAGATAACTTAAAAACTGATGGACCAATGTTTATTAGCGAAATGAAGTCTAAGTATGGGAAGAAGATATAAGCTTTTACCAAAAGCCAGATTGGATATGGAGAATATTTTTCGCTATATATCTGTGGAACTAGCGAACCCTGAATCCGCATTAAGCTTAATTGAGAAATTTGAAGCCAAGTTCAAGGATATATGTATGTTTCCGAAAGCATATCCGATTCTAACAGATCCTAGATTAGACAGCAAACGTTTGAGAAAATCAATTATTGATAATTTTGTAATAGTTTATTTACTTGATTAAGACAAAAATCTTGTTAATATTGTCAGAGTTATCTATGCAAAGAAAGATTATATAAAAGAAATATAATAATTTGCATCTAAAATTTTTATAAGAAAGCGTTTCATTCACAACCATAATATTTGCGATAATTTCTGGTTTTACAATTGTTGCAATCTATTTCATCAAAAGAAGAAGCGACTAGAATTATCAAGAAGAAGGAGTTATCATGAAAATAGTCAAGTTAATAGTGATACCAATAATATTAGTTATAGTGTCAATCGTTTTTTATTCGTTATCTCGTGTTCAACAAGAGAAAATAGATTCTGCTTCATTTATAGTTGATGGAAGTGAAAAACTAGTTAACTATGCTGGAGAATATAAAGCTATTGTAACAAATATAGATTACGATGCATATTACATGAAAATAGAATCTACTTCAGAATATTTGAAAATAACAACTTATGATGAAGACGAAATTGTTCAAAAGATATTTGGCATTAGAATTAAAGTTAATAATCAAGTTTATGACAGTTCATTAGTCTTAAATGTGTACTCTGATGAATTGATTTTTATTGACGATATTGACGCATATTTGTTTACCGTATCTTTGAAGGAAAATACGGTTTATGACTTTCAAATATTTAGACTAGATGATAATTCTGATGAAAATGATATTGAGGTAGAGATATTTAACATACCAAATAATGTTTATAACTTAAAAATATTATTTGATAGTGTTGCACTTACAACCCTTTTGTTTTCGGTTCTTTACTTTGTTGGTGGTATAGTAATGTATTTTATTAAAAAGAAAAAAATCAGCTATAAATAGTTGATAATATAAAGGAGATAATTAATATGAAATTTATTCATTCTTTAAAGGCGCCAGAGGCGATTGGACCATATTCACAAGCTGTTTTAGTTCAAGATACATTATATGTTTCTGGACAAACACCTATTAATCCTGTCTCAAAAAAAGTAGATGGTAATGAAATCAAGAGTCAAACTCTCCAATGCTTACAAAACATTTTAGCTATTGTAGAAGAAGCTGGCATGAAGAAAAAAAACATTGTTAAATGCGGAGTATTTTTAAAAAACATGAATATGTTTAAAGAGATGAACGAAGTTTATAGTAGTTTTTTTGGAGATCACAAGCCGGCAAGAGTAACAGTTGAAGTCGCTAGATTACCACTAGATGCGTTAGTTGAAATTGACTGCACAGCTTGCAAATAAAAACACGAATTTATTTTCGTGTTTTTTTATTATATAACATTAACAATTCTAGTTATAGTACTAGAATTTCCTGTGGAATCAGTAGCTGTATAAGTAATAATATATGAACCCCTTGTCGCTGTATCAACATTACCTGACACAATAACAATTGTGTCATTTTCAATATTATCATCAATACTAACACCGGCATCCACCCAAATTTGACCAACTTTAATTGTATCAATCCCAGGATTTAAATTAAGAACAGGTGGTGTTTCATCTATTACAACAACAATTCGAGTAAGCTCAAAGTAAAATTCTTTATATTCAAATTTATATGTAATATAGTAAGTTCCAATTTGGCTGGTATCTACTGTATTTTCTAAAACTTCAGTTGATCTTTTTAAACCAAAAACTTTTGCGGTTACTCCAGGGTCTTCATATTCGCTATCAAGAGTTATTGTATCAATCCCAGGATTTAAGTAAAAATCAATATCATCAATCTTAGCATTACAACCAATAAAAATGATAGAGAATATGATAACTAAGAAGAAGATTATTATTCTTTTACTCATCTTCATCACCTCTTACATAGTACCATTCAAGGTCAGTAACAGGATTGAATTCATTATCGATAACAAAAACATATTTAATTTTTTCATATACCTTTTCATTGAAAGTGACTTGATAAGTAACTTTATATACTCCAGTAGTAGAAGTATCAACATTGCCGATTATTCTAACTTCACCGACATTCGATGTAGCGCCGTCTTCAGTATAAATATCATCTTTAACTATAGTTGTAATACCTGGATTAATGGTAATTATTACTTCTTGAGGTTTTGCAATTACATTAACTATTCTAATAACAGTTTCAACAACCTCTTCTTCAAAAATAACATCATATTCGACTGTATAAATACCAGTTTCAGCAGGGTTAACAGGTGATTTTACAACAAAAGACAATCTTTCATCTCCCAAGGAAATTTCACTATCAATCCACTCTTCATTTAGATAGATTGTGTCTATTCCTGGGTTTAAAACAACCATTTCAAAAAACAAGATTTTTTTATAAATAGGTTTAACAATCAGGTCAGAGCTGATATTGGTAAGATTTTGATCCCAACTCAAAAAGATATAATCGAATAACTCATCACTTTCTTTCAATGGAGCTATAGGTGATGGTAATGTCGAGTTGGGTTCTACTAAATATTCTTGATAAAAATCATTATTTTGATCAAGAAAAGTTACAACATACTTAAATTGCTCTACCCGAGCATATAAAGTAAGATCCTCAATAATGATTTGATCTGAATATTTTGATTCAAACTCGATATCGTAATACCACCCATAAAATCTCATAGCTTCTATTTCAATTTCGGGGAGAGTTAGAAGTGTAGTCCCGCTCATAACTTGTAATACATCATAAATCTCATCATTATATATTAAACTGATTGTGTAGTATATAGGTTCATATCTGGCATATAAAACAGTGTCAGATGTAAATTGATATTCATTAGGTAATTGATTTGTAAGATTCTCATCTAAATACCAGTTATCAAACTCAAAGTGCTCCAATGTTGGTCTATTTATTAACGGTAAGGATGAATTTGCATCAATCCAAAACTCTTCGTTTTCTTCATTGTTATTCTTGACTAAAGTAATTTTTACTAAATCAGTCAACAACGAATCGTTTAGGTTAATCAAACCGTAGCCATAATAATCATCTCTACCAGCATCGCCAAGATCAACAGAACTTCTTGTTAAATTTTGGTGAATTTCTTCATAAGAGAAATTGCCAGTACTGATAAGCAAAGCGATTAAAGCACTAACATGTGGTGCTGAGAATGATGTGCCACTAACTTTAGCAAATCCATTGTCAAGATTAGTAGTATATAATAAATCTCCAGGAGCAACTAAATCAACATATTCACCATAATTAGAAAAATAGCTGATTTCCCCATTTTCACTAACTGATCCAACAGATATAACGGTTGGATAAGAAGCTGGATAAAACGGAACATCGTTCCCATCATTTCCCGATGAAGCTACGACAAAAACCTCATTTTGGTGTGCGTATTCAACAGCTGCTAAAACTGTAGAATCTTGTGATGTGCTTCCGAGCGAGAGATTAATCACATCGGCACCATTATCAACTGCGTAATATATTCCTTTGACGATTAAGCTATTTAAATATCCTTCTTCACCTGGTTTATTAACTTTAATAACCATTAACTGAACATTGTCAGTTAAGCCATCAATACCAAAATCATTATCTCTTTTGGCAGCTATTATTCCCGCAACATTAGTTCCATGACCTAAATCGTCTTCGACATATGGAATTCCTACCTCTTCAGTAAAGGAATTATAAGACAAGTCAGAAATTCTGCCAACAAACTCTTGATGATCCGTATCAATGCCTGAGTCAATTATAGCAACTGTAACTCCTGAATCCCCAGTTTCTATTTGCCATGCTTCATAAGCGTCAACTAAGTCTAAATTGTATTGTTGCGAGGTATAGTCATTCGTAGGAACTTGCTCCCATGGTGGTCCAGATGGGGTTGAAACGCTACTAAATATACCACTATTTAAGTTTGAAAACGAAAAAAAGGCGACGCTAAAAATAATCGCAAAAGATAAAATCAAAAAAGTTTTTCTTAAAATATTTTTATTCAATATTATCACCTAGGTTCATAACACTACTTAGTTATACGTAATAATAATATATTTTATTGGCTTAAATTGCAAATAAAAGAGAACTAAAAAGGTTTTAGTTCTCTCAGATAAACAAAATTATATTATCCTAATAATAGTCTTTCAAAAAATCCTTGCAAGAATTCTAATAAAGATCTGCCTCCCAAGAATGGAATCTGATCAAAGAGCCAAGCTATTTGACTGATTACTGGAGCGTCAGGATAGTAAATTGATAGCGGTATGAATATAGAAATAAATACAGAAACAAAAAATAGAATTAGAACAATTATTTTGAACCATTTAGGGAAAAGTTTCTTAGACACAGTATCAAGTTTGACATTACTCCTAGTTGTATCTTCTTGGAGATTTTCAACTTTTGTCTGAAGCTCTAAAACTATTTGTTTTAGCGATAATATCTCATTTTTAAGCTCTTCAATACTTTCAGAGTCTTGCTGAATAATAACTGGTTTTACAGGCTTTTCTTCAACCTTAGTTTCTTCTGGTTTCTTTTCTTCTTGAATATCAGAAATAATATCGTCATTAACTTCAGGAGTCTCAATAACAGGCTCTTTCTGTGGTTCTACTACAGGTTTAAATTCTTCTTCTGGTTTTTTATCAGCCTCTTCAATTCTAGTTTCGAATTCGACAACGATTTCTTCTGTTTCTTGATCCAGTTTAGCTAAAGCTTCAGGATCTTGAAGATATCTTTTTGCAACAACATTTCGTGAATCATATTCTTTATACATATATTCAATCATTTGGTCTTTATTGATATATGCAAAAGCGATGATATTATTTAATCTTGCGAAGTCTTCTAGTTCTTTTAAATTGAATTCGTTTAACTCTGAATGAATATCAGGAATGTACTCATTTCTCTTCTTTAGTTCGTTAACAACTATTTCCATTACTTGATTTTTCGTTAATCTAGTAGGAACTTTCATATTGTATTTAGAACCGATTTGTTTTATTTCACTTATTGTTGCACTTAAAACAACTCTACTAGCAAAAACACTTCTTGTAAGTCCGTCAAATGTATCGACTTCATCATATATGAACGGTTCAATCGCTTTATTAAACAGTCTCAATGGTGGAGTCCCTTGATTTTTTTCATATTTTTTTGATGCTTTCTCAATAAAATTTGCAATGTCCTCTTTAGGGACTGCTTCTTTAAGTAAGAAATTCAATAGACGTTTCCAAAATTCAGATAAAAATTCTCGTTCTAAATCCTTATTGTTAAACTTATAAATTTCATTCTCAAATTGGGTTTCAGAGAATGAATCAATCCAAGTTAATCTAGTTTGTCTACGAGATTCTTCAAGTCTTTCAGGTCCTTCAGCATCACTTTCCGATTTTAATAAATCATTGTATTCTTGTTGTAAAACCGGAAATAAAACTTTTTGTAAAGAGTTAAAACGGATTGATCTAGGAATATTGATATCAAGTTCGCTTAAAAAATTGGCAATTTCTTCTCCGGGAACATTGACTAAATTTTCTGCTATTTCATCAATCGAGTAATCTTTATTTAGTTTTTTATAAACATCTTTCATAATGATTCTCCTTTTTATCTTTCATTGTTATAACAAAGGTATTATAACATAACACATATTAAAAATAAATCCATTGATTAGAAAAAAAACCACAAAACATAAAGGTTTTGGGCTTTTCATACTATTTTTTTATTTCAACAAATCGAGATTCTTCCAGCTAGGTTTTAGTTTATTGTCTTCAATTAAATGAACTATTGAAACTATCTTATCATTTAGTGGTGTATCCACATTAAATAAATCACCATGTTCACAAACCATTCCATTAATTGCTTCAATTTCGGTTTTTCTTCCTTCTTTTAGATCTCTTAGCATACTAGATTTTATTAATCGATGTTTTTTCATAGCGATTGGAATAAGCATTAAACTAATACATCTCTTAAATTTTGTTTTATAATCCAGCAATTTGATTATATCCTTACCTTGAAGCGGCTCAAGCGTTATTCCTCCCGCCTTTGTAACTTCAATACATTCTTTGATGATTTTTAGAGCTAATAGCCTCGATTCTTTATTCTTTGCTATTTCACCAAAATTGGCATCAGTAATAACAGACAAACCACTAAAAGCAGCATTTATCATTAATTTAGCCCAACGAGCACCTGTGAAGTTACTTTCAACAGTTACTTCACCCATAGAGTTCAGCAATTCAATGATATAGTTAAATAAAACATCGTCATTATTACCGTACTTACCAATACTGAAAGTTAATGTTTCTCTATTAGGTTCTGAAGTTAGTTCGCTAACTCCTTTACCATGGAAGGTTGCGCCCCAACTCATTGTGCATCCACAGGTTTTATCTTTACCAATTACATCAGCAACAGATTTTTCTGGTAATCCGTTCTGCATAGTACAAATTAATGATTTTTCTTTTATGAAAGGAATCAAACTTTCAACTAATTCTTTATTATGTTTCTGTTTAGTCATCAATAGTATAATATCGTACTTATCTCTTATCTCATTTGGAGTTATTGCTTTTACAGTTTGAATAAACTCTGTTTTTCCAATTATATGAGCTCCTGTTTCATTCAGAGCTTTTACATGTTCTTTGTTACGATTGATAAGATCAATCTCATAACCGGCTTTAGTTATATAAGCACCCAATATTGTACCCATTGCACCAGCACCGTAAATACCTACTTTCATAAACACCTCCTATGAATATACTAAAGTATAACAAAAATTTTAGACTTTTTCTATCTATTTTATGTACTGTTTTGATATAATGAGACTTTTTATGTCGGTAATTTTAATCACTACTACAATATCTTATTAAAACCGTGTATAATATTATATAAACATATAATAAAATTAAGGGGATTTTGAAATGAGTATATACTTATGGATATTATATATGTTTGTAGCGTCCTTATCTATTATGCCTTTGGCAAGATTGGATTTTTTCAATGTGAGTCCAAGATATAAGTATTTCAAATACCTTAGTATGTTTATGTTTTTATGGACATTACTAATTGGACTTAGATATATCGCTATCAATCCATATGTTATTTATTATGCGAGTTTGACTATTTACCCTTTAGTCTTTTTGCTTACAACGCTACTATTTTTAGCTATTATGAAGTATTTAAATAGAAGAGTTCCGAAACTACTGATTTATTTTTTTATAATATTTTTTATTTTAGATATAGGCTTTTCTTATACCAATAATTTACACTAATTAGTACTTCAAATTGGTTTCAGTAATTCCTTAACCTATGAAATGATTTCATCAGCTAATCATGGAACAGTATTCTATATTCATACTGCTGTTTGTTATAGTATTTTACTTATTGCAACGGTTTCAATTACTGGAAGTTTATTTAATAATCTTAAGAAAGATAAAGATGTTTTTCCTTTTGTTACTATGGTTTTTGGCATTATACTCGGTATAACTTCGAATGTAATTCATTTATTTGTTTATAGCATAGCTTTAGATCCCACTTATATCGCCTTAGTTTTATTGATTACTCTATTATATGGAATTTTTTATATAAGAGATTTGAAACTGATTTTTAAGTTTAATGGGAATGAGTATATTCTTAACAATTTGCGAGAAATGTATCTGTTGGTCAATCAACGAGGAATAATTATCTCCGCATCAAACGAACTGGTAAGTAGATTTAAATTGGATATTGAATCTGAATTGACTTTTGATGACTTTAAGCGATTGGCAGTTGAAAAAGCAGTGATATATAAAGATTCAAAATCGATTGAAAATTACTATGATAGAAGCAAAATCTATCTTCATATGATGGAAAAAGAGATTAATTTACCTTTGTTAAAACATTCTGGGAAATTTTACTTATTCTATGATGAAACACAAAACCAAAAAAATATTAACGAAATTAATTATGTAATGACGCATGATTTAATGACAAAGATATATAATCGAAACTACTTTGAAAGTTTAGAGAAGGACATTGAAAACAACTATAACAACTATTCATTAATTATGTTTGACCTAGATGGATTAAAGTTATTTAATGATTATTTGGGTCATAGTGAAGGGGATAAACTTTTAATAAGATTTGCGGAAGCTTTAAAAGACATCTCTAAAAAGTACGAAAACTTAATTCCAATTAGAATGGGTGGAGACGAGTTTCTTTTAATAGCCATAAATAAGGATATGAATGATATTGAAGAAGTTTTGTATGATTTAAAGAAAAGTACTTCCAATACCGACTTATCAGAGCATATCGGATTTTCTTATGGTTATTCACAAAACAATTTCAGTAATAAGAGATTTAGGAAAGTGTTAATAGAAGCGGACGTTAATCTTTATACAATGAAAACTTCACGAAAAAAAGCAAAAGAAGAGTTAGAAGAGTATTTAAAAAGGCATCAAGTCAATCACATTTAAGTGTATTCAACCGAATACACTTTTTTTTAAGCATAAATTTTAACTAACCATGGTTGTTATGTTACAATAAGTAATCAGGTGAAGACTATGGGTTATCAAAACGTTTTTAATAAGTTTATGCAAAAGATAAGAGCCAATATTAAGTTGATTGGGTTTTTTCTTATCCTTGTATTTACCGCTTATCCTATAATCACTATAGTTGTAGAAACAAAAGGAATAATTAGCTACTTATTGGCTATATTGTACCTGTTAGGCATAATTTACGGTTATTTATTCTTAAAACGTGAAAAACTAAGCGCTTTTAAGTTTTTTGATCTTAATATAATCTTTGTAATCTTAGGGACTATAATAACCTATGAACTATCAACTATCTTCTCGCTTTCTATTGTGGTTTCATCATCTATTGTGGGTTTGATAGGCTATTTAGTTAGTGGTAAATATTCATTTGCTATTTATACAGGAAGTTTTGCTGGTATGAGTTCATATATTATTTTTAGTCATCTTGAGATTATAGTTGTTGCAATTATTGCTTCGATAGTTTTTCAAATAGCAAAGAATGTTTTTAATGGATTTGGAGGAAGATTAGGAACAATAGCCTTTATAGCAACAACAACTGCAGGTTTAATTTTTAATAACAATGCTTTAGCGGCTCAACAATCCTATGATATTTGGTTAATATTTTTGTTCTCTTTAACTGGGGTTTTGGTATCTTGGCTTTTACATAATCGTTTTAATAAATCTCCAGTTCTTGCATCGGCTGTTCCAGGCCTAATTATTGGCATAATTTTCGGACAAATATTCAATGAATTTCAAATTTATAGTTATATATTCTTTACAGCAACTTTTGTAGGTATGGCAAGTAATTTTGTGATTAAGAATATTTATGAATCGCTATTTATAGGCGTTATACTGTCATTAATATTTTTGAGTTTTTTTCATTTCTTTAATGGATTTGGAGGGAAGATGGGATTGATGGCATTTCTTAGTGTGTTGATTGGCAAAGCAATTTTGAAAATTGGTCTGAAAACCAAAAATCTTCTTACAAAGTAGAGTTATTATATGTTCTGAATTAAAAAAATTAAGCTAGATGTTATGTTTGGCTTTTTTTATTTGTTTGTTAGTGAATCTAATATACTAAATATGATATAATTTTTACAGTAATGAGGTGATTGACTGTGTTTGTTTATGACTTAATAATTATTGGTGGTGGAGCTAGTGGAATCATGGCTGCCATTACGGCTAGTCAATATTTAGATAAAATCTTAATTATTGAAAGAAACAATCGTATTGGAAAAAAAATATTAGTGACCGGTAACGGGAGATGTAACTACACTAATGCTTTTTTAAAATCAACAGATTTTAACAATCCCGCTTTTGTAGAAAACATCTTCAATCAATTCGGTCCTCAAGATACTATTGATTTCTTTGAAACACTAGGAATTGAACCAAAAATAGAAGATGAAGGGAAGGCTTATCCTTTAAGCGAACAATCATCAAGTTTTCTTGATGTCTTTTTATTTGAAATCAAGCAAAGAAATATCCAAGTGGAATTAAACAAAGAAATAATAGACATTATTAAAAAGAATGATGTTTTTAATGTTCTTTCTAGTGATAACGAAGCTTTTCTTGGAAGAAAGTTAATAATAGCAACTGGCGGAAAGTCAATGCCATCCACGGGAAGTAATGGTTCAGGTTTAGACTTGGCTAGGAATCTCGGTCATAAAATCACAGAAGTATTTCCAGCTCTTGTAAAATTAAGAGTTGATTCTCCATACTTAAAACAATTATCAGGCGTTAAGATTAATACTCAAGTCGATCTTATAATTGGTAATGAAGTTGTTCAATCTGAATATGGGGATGTTTTATTTGCTAATTATGGGATTAGTGGCCCAACAATATTAGAAATTAGTAGAAAAGCAAATGAAGAATTAATGAAAAGACAAGAAGTGTTTGTAAGAATTTTATTGATTCAATCTTTACCCAAATCAAAAATTATTGAGAGATTTGAAGTATTTAAAAGTCGTGAGATTGATCAAAGTTTAATCGGATTGATAAATAAAAGATTTATTAATGTTTTGATAAAAGAAGCTGGAATTGAAAAGAACAATTTAATTGTTGGAGATATACCTAAACAAAACATCTATAAGCTAATTGACTTATTGTATGACTGGAGATTTAAAATAATCGGTAGTTTAGGTTTTGATGATTCTCAAGTAACTGCTGGTGGAGTTGAACTATCTGAAATTCATGAAAACACTTTAGAGTCGAAGTTAATCCAAGGCTTATATTTTACTGGTGAAGTTCTTGACGTTGATGGCAGATGCGGGGGATATAATCTACAGTGGGCTTGGTCAAGTGGTTATGTAGCAGCTAAGGCAGCATGCGAGGAATTTAGAAAATATGATTAGAGTAAATGAAGTAAAACTTGATCTAGATCAAGCTTTAAATAAAGACATTGAAAAGGAAAATTTAATAAGATTTCTTAAAAAGAAGTATTATTTGAAGAGTATTAAAGAACTTTCTATATATAAGAAAGCAATTGATGCTAGAAGAGCTGATAGGGTTGTTTTTGTTTATACAGTTGATTTTTCTACGCCGGAAGAGAAAAAGCTTCTGTCGCTAAAACAAAAGCTTTTCACCCCTACACCGAATATGGATTATGAGCGAATTGAGTCTGGTGATATTTCTTTAAGTAATAGACCAGTCATAGTTGGGTTTGGCCCTTCAGGAATCTTTGCCGGACTTGTTTTAGCTCGTTATGGATACAAACCAATAATCATAGAAATGGGTTTGGATATTGATAAAAGAGATGAACTGTTTGAAGAATTCATAAAGTCTAGAAAGTTCAATAAACATGCTTCTATTCAATTTGGTGAAGGCGGAGCAGGAACATATTCAGACGGAAAACTAACAACTTCAATTAATGATTTAAGATGTAGATTTGTGTTAAAAACTTTAGTTGAACATGGTGCTGAAGAGGATTTGATTTATATCAACAAACCTCATGTAGGTACTGATAAACTTAAGATGATTATAAAAAGCATTCGAAACGAAATTATTTCTTTAGGTGGAGATGTAAGGTTCAATAATCAATTAAGTGATTTGATTATTGAAGATAATTCTTTAACTGGAATTAAAGTAAACGATAGTGAAATATTAAAAACCGATGTCTTGCTTTTAGGAATAGGACATAGTTCTAGAGAAACTTTCGAACTAATAAAAAATCATGGATTCGAGATGACTCGAAAACCATTTTCTATCGGTTTAAGGATTGAACATCCTCAAGAGATGATTAACAAATCACAATATGGTAAGTTTTATAATCATCCGAGTTTAGGAGCGGCAGACTATAAGTTAAGTTTTCATGACACTTCAGGAAGAAGTGCTTATACATTTTGTATGTGTCCAGGTGGATATGTAGTATGTGGCAGCTCTGAAGACGGTGGCGTAGTTACAAACGGAATGAGCGAAAGTAAAAGAGATAATTATAATGCTAATTCAGCAGTTTTAGTTAATGTCCAAACTGATGATTTTCCAGGAAATGATGTTCTAGCGGGAATGTACTTCCAAAGAGAATTAGAAGTATTGGCTTATGACAAGGGCGGTAGAAATTATAATGCTCCAGCACAATTGGTAGGAGATTTTTTGAGTAATAGAGTCAGTAAAGAAATTAAATCAGTTACTCCTACTTACAAACCTGGAGTAACATTAGTTGATTTCAATGAACTTTTACCGAAATTTGTGAGTTCGACACTAAAGAATGCTTTAGTTGACTTTGATCGAAAGATTAAAGGTTTTGCAATGGCAGACGCGATTATGACAGGTTTTGAAACGAGATCTTCATCACCGGTTAGAATTGTTAGAAACAGTGATTATGAATCGAATATTAAAGGTGTCTACCCTATGGGTGAAGGCGCAGGCTATGCTGGAGGAATTATGTCTTCGGCTGTTGATGGAATCAAAACCGCTGAAGCAATAATTAGAACATATAAGATTTCAAATAAACTATAATATAATTAATGAGTTAATTGTTTCAAATATAGTGTCTATTTTGCTATAATAATTTTAATGAGGTGGATATATGGAACAAGCAAGATCTGACCTATTAGGTAAATATGATGTAAAAAAAGCTTTAATACAGTTATCGATTCCTGCAACATTCGCAATGATTGTTACAGCGTTATATAATTTGGTCGATACAATATTTGTTGGTAGAGGTGCTGGTGATATAGCTATTGGAGCCTTATCAATCGCTAACCCGGTACAAATGATTGTAATGGCATTTGGACTAATGATTGGTATCGGATCATCATCAATATTTTCTCGTGCATTTGGTAGAAGTGATACTGATACAATGAGGCGAAGTGTTAACACAGCTGTGTTAATGGGTGTTGTCTTATCGGTTGTATTTGCAGTATTAGGGTTGATATTCTTAGATGAATTACTTTATTTTTTTGGAGCAACCGAAGGTAATATTGGGTATGCACACGATTACTTATTTTATATACTTATTGGCTTGGTGCCTTTCTCGCTTTCGGTAATTTTTAACAATCTTGCCAGAGCTGAAGGAAGGGCTAAAATAGCAATGATTTCAATGGTTATTGGTGCTGGAGTAAATATTGTTTTAGACCCGATTTTTATTTTTGAGTGGGGCTTGAATATGGGGGTTAAAGGAGCGGCAATCGCAACTATTATCGCAAAAACAGCTTCCTTTATATATGTGTTCGCAGCTTCAATGTCAAGCAAATCTAAACTACAGATAAATCTCAAGAAAATACATGAAATTGACTTTAAAATGGTTGGTGAGATTACAGCTATCGGCTTTCCTTCTTTTATAAGAAATGCGTTAGGAGCTGTTTTAGTTATCCTTGTTAATAACCTGATTGGAAAGTATGTTATTGATGAACCGGATATATATATTTCAATCTTTGGAGTTGTAAATCGATTGTTGATGTTTTTGTTGATGCCAGGGTTTGGACTAGTACAAGGATTACAACCGATAGTTGGTTACAATTTTGGAGCTAAATTATATCAAAGATTATACGACGTCATTGCCTATACAAAAAAATTGATGCTGATATATTTTATTGGTGCAATGTCTGTTTCTTTAATTTTCGCAAGACAACTTTTCTTGCTTTTCTCAGAAGAACAAAATGAAATCTTTATGACAGCTGGTCCAATGGCTCTTAGATGGGTCAGTTTAGGCTTTATACTAATTAGTTTTCAAATTATATTATCTAGCGTATATCAAGCTATGGGTTATCCAGTCAGAGCCTTCTTAGTCGCAATGTCTAGGCAGTTTATTTTATTTATTCCATTAGTATTTTTATTTACATATTTGTGGGGTGTTCAAGGTATTTGGTTTACATTTATGGCATCAGATCTAATTGCAGGATTTTTATCTTATATAGTGTTTAGGTATGAAATGAAGGATTTAAAGAAGAAAATACCTCTAGACTTTAATCTAGCAAATTAAAAGGAGAAATTATTATGAAAAAAGTAGATTTAACCTTACTAAAAAAATGGGAAGAAGAGTTTAGCAAAAATCTTCAAAAGACAATACTTAAAAGAGCACTAAACACAAACGAACTTCAAACAATTGCGATTAAACAAGAGAGTGTATCAAAGACAAGCTTTAAGTTTTCTAAAGAAATCCAAACTCTTCCGGTAGCTAACCAGCAAAAATCCGGAAGATGTTGGATATTTGCTGGTTTAAATGTCTTGAGAGAAATTATCGCTAAAAAATATGGCTTAAAGGAATTTGAATTATCACAAAATTACATAGCTTTTTACGATAAGTTGGAGAAGATTAATTATTTTCTTGAAAGCATCGATGATTTCCTAGAAGTTGATAAAGACGATAGAACTTTACAACATATCGTAAGAACAGGCATTCAAGATGGTGGTCAATGGGATATGTTCGTATCTTTGGTAGAAAAATATGGAGTAGTTCCAAAAGATGCTATGGAAGAAACTGCTAATAGTTCATCTACACGAACTGTTAATCAATTAATTAACGTCAAATTAAGAAAATATGCTAGTATGGCGAGAAAGAATCCAAGAGAAAAAGAAAAGTATAAAACGCAAACACTTAAAGAACTTTATGATTTTCTAGTAAGTAATTTTGGAAATCCACCAAAACAATTCGATTTTGAGTATGTTGATAAGGAAAATAATTACTACCTTATTGAAAATCTAAATCCTTATCAGTTCTTCGAAAACTATATTGGTAATACTTTGGATAACTATGTTAGTATTATTAACGCTCCTACAGATGATAAGCCTTTTAATAAAACTTTCACCGTAGAGTATTTGGGAAATGTTACAGAAGGCAGAAAAATCAAATATCTAAATTTAGAAATGTCCAAACTAAAAGAAAAAGTAATTAGACAACTTAATGATGATGAAGTAGTTTGGTTTGGCAGTGATGTAGGATACTTTGGCGATCGAGACTTAGGTATATGGGCTGATGACCGCTATGATTACAGTAATATTTTTGAAACTGATTTTGAACTAGATAAAGCTTCGATGTTAGATTACGGTCACTCGCAAATGAATCATGCTATGGTGATAACAGGATTTGCTTCAAAGAACGGTCAACCAATAAAATACAAAATTGAAAACTCTTGGGGAGATACGTCTGGTAAGAAGGGGTACTATTTAGCTTCTGATTCGTGGTTTGACAAGTTTGTCTATCAAGCTGTCATAAATAAGAAGTATCTTACTGAAGAAGAACTTAAAATTTGGGAAGAAGAACCTGTAAAATTAAAACCTTGGGATCCAATGGGTTCTTTAGCTGATTGAGTATGGCTATAATACTGAGCGAAAGCAGAAATCCTTACTTCAATCTAGCTTTAGAAGAGTATCTCTTAAAAAATGATATATTAGAAGAAGATATTGCTTTGTTTTGGCAAAGTGAAAAAGCCTTTGTTTTTGGCCGTAATCAAAATCCTTTTGTTGAAATTAATCCTAGTTTTTTTAATAGAAATATTCCGATAATCAGAAGAGTTTCTGGAGGAGGGACAATCTATCAAGATTCCCATACTTTAGTGTTTTCTTTTATAACAAAAAATTATGAGAAGAAGATTAATGACTATGAGTACTTTTTAAAACCAATAATTGAAGTATTGAAAAGCAAAAATCTTAACGTTTCTTTCAAGCCAAAATCTCATCTTTTTATTGATGATTACAAAATATCTGGAAATGCTCAAGCATTTATTAATAATAAGCTTCTCCATCACGGAACTTTGTTGATAGACACAGACTTAGATATCATTAATGAAGCTCTGGTTGATTATAGTTATATTACTAAAGGCAATCATATACTATCTAATAAGCAAAAAGTCGCCAACTTAAATCAGTTTTTAGATAAACCATGTAACACGACGGATTTAGTAATTGATATTATCGAAAAATCAGTAAATTTGCTTGGATTAAATAAGAAAAGGTATTTTCTAAGTGATGAAGACATAAATAAAATTAGTAATCTAATGATTGCTAAATACAATACTTGGGAATGGAACTTTGGAAAAACAAAAGAATTTGAAATGGATATGATTATTGATGGTCATAAGGAAAAACTAGTTATCGATAACGGTATAGTAAAGGCTGTCTCTAATATAAAACTTAAATTTCTAATAGGCATTAA
The DNA here is from genome assembly GCA_002345505.1 of Caryophanales bacterium UBA2289. Lineage (GTDB taxonomy): Bacteria > Bacillota_I > Bacilli_A > Izemoplasmatales > Hujiaoplasmataceae > UBA2289. The sequence continues at coordinate 31,989 of DDWJ01000018.1, read as the reverse complement.
GTTTTACAGTGAAGAATTCTTTGAAAAAATCAAATATGTAAAAAAATAACTGCACTTATAAAAAGTGCAGTTTTATTTTTTAAATGTGAATTGGCTTATCAATAATCCCTAAAGCAGCTTCATGATATATTTCAGAAATTGTTGGATGCGGATGAACTGATTTTGCTATTTCATCAGCAGTTCCTTCTAATTTCATAACTACCACAGCTTCAGATATTAAATCACTAGCATTGTCAGCTAAAATATGAACACCAAGAATCTCGTTATACTTTTTATCTGCGATAATCTTGATAAAACCATCTTTTTCATTAGCCGATAACGCCTTTCCGTTAGCTTGAAGCGGGAATACAGACACTTTATAGTCCAAGCCTTTTGTTTTGGCCGCTTTTTCCGTCAATCCTACTTGTGCAATTTCAGGGAATGAGTATATTGCAGAAGGTATCTGATCATAGTTTAATTTTTCTTTATGACCTAAAATATCGTTTATTGCGATTATGCCTTGATGACTAGCAACATGGGCTAGCATCATCTTACCAGTAACATCGCCGATAGCGTAAATGTTAGGAATTGATGTTTGCATAGAGTCATTGATTTTGATAAACTTATTTTCTAGTTTCGGATTTAATTTACTAAATGACCCTGTATTAGCTTTCATTCCTACTGAAAGTAGTACTTTACTGGCTGATACGGATTTACTGTTTCCTTCTTTATCTTTGTAAAATACCTCATTTTTTCCGATCTTAACTACTGTTGATTCTGTTAAAACTTCAACTTTAGCTTTTTTTAATATCTTGAGCATATTATCACGAACGTCATCATCCACATTTAAGAGAATTTCTTTTTCTCTCTCAATGATAGTTACTTTTGTGTTAAAGGTATTAAAGATAGTCGCAAACTCAAGACCAATAACACCACCACCAATAATAACGAGTTCCTCTGGGATATTATCAATGTCAAGTAGCTCTTTTGATGTCATTAAGAATTTATCTTTATAAGCTGCTTCTAAACCTTCGATTGGTGGCAAGATTGGTGAAGCCCCAGTTGAAATGATGATATTTTTAGCTCGTATCTTTTCATCATTTATTAAAATTTCGTTATTTGTAATAATTTCGCCTTCGCCAGTAAAAATATCAACCTTATTCTTTTCGAGCAACATTTTTACTCCGCCAGTCAATCTTTTAACTATGCGATCTTTTCTTTTTATTATATTTGGCCAGTTTGGTTTGATTTGAGACTTATCAGCAACATCAATTCCGTAATCTTTTGCATTCATAAACTCTTGATAAACCTTTGCACTTTTCAGTAAAGACTTAGTCGGTATGCATCCCCAATTTAAACAAACACCACCGATTGCTTCTTTTTCGACTATCGCAACTTTTAAGTTGTTTTGTGCAGCCTTTATCGCAGCTACATAACCACCCGGTCCAGCCCCTAATACGATTACATCATATTCTTTCATAAAATCAGCTCATTAATAATAGTAGAGGATCTTTAAGATACTTCTTATAAGCCATCATAAATCTTCCACCATCAGCTCCATCAATTATTCTATGATCAAAAGTTAAAGATAGAGGGGCAATATCTCTAATGACAATTTCATTGTTTTCTACTACAGGTTTTTTCATTATTTTACCGATGCCTAGGATTGCAACTTCAGGATGTTTAATTACTGGTGTACCTGAAATAGCATCAAATGCACCGAAGTTTGTAATTGTGATTGTACCGTTTTGAAGCTCGTTTAATTGAATTTTTCTTTCTTTAGCTAAACTTGAAAGTCTTTCAACTTCATTAGCTATTTCAAATAGGCTTAATCTATCTACGTTTTTAATATTAGGTACTATCAAACCATCTGGTGTATCAACAGCTATACCAACGTTAATATCTTTACGGTAAACAATTTCTTCATTTACTGAATCAAAGGAACTGTTAAATACTGGAAATTCCTTAATTGTTTTAGCTAAAGCTTTAATTATAAAAGCCATATAAGTCAACTTAACACCTTGTGTTTTAGCCATTTCTTTATATTCGTTTCTAAAATCAACAAGTTTAGAAACATCTAACTCATCAATTAAAGTAGTGTGTGGAATAATTTGTTTTGATAAAGTCATTGCTTTGACAACGCTTTTTCTAAGTGTAGAAATCTTTTCTCTTCTATCACCATTATTCTCTTTAATTGTTGGGGTTTCAAACTTGATTTGTTGAACTTCAATATTCTTTTGAGGTGAATCGCCGAGTTTTTCTAAATCGCTTTTTAACACTCTTCCGTGATCACCGGTTCCTTTAACATTCTTAATGTCAACGCCCATGTCACTAGCAAGTTTTCTAGCTATTGGTGTTGCTAGAACTCTTTCTGATTTATTTGGAGATGAAACCTCTTCATTTGATGAAGCTATAACTTCTTCTGAAACTTCTAGTTTTCCAACCACTCCAGCTTCATCGCTTTCATTTTCTTCATCATCATTTTTTTCCTCTTGTTTTGTATCGTTGCTTTCACTACCGTCATCAATGACAGCTAAAATTTCACCAACATGTACAATCTCGCCTTCTTTTGGACCTAGTTCAACAATCTTTCCATCAACAGGGACAGGAATTTCAGCATTAACTTTATCGGTTTCAATAACGACTAAAGTATCGCCTTCATTGATTTTGTCTCCAACTTTAAAACTATATTCTAATATTTTTCCTTCATGGATACCTTCACCGATATCTGCGAATTTAAATCTATACATAATATACCTCCTTATGCCTCAAAAGCCATGATATTTTTGACTTCATAGGCGATTTGTTCTGGATCAATAATAAAATGTGGCTCCCCTTTTGGAAGTGGTACAGTAATATCAAATCCAGTAAGTCTTCTAGGTGCGGCTTCTAAATAAACGAATGCTTTTTCGTTAATTAATGATATTATTTCAGCTGCTGGTCCAAAAGATCTAACTGCCTCATGAACGATTAGTACTCTTCCGGTCCTTTTAACAGAGTTGATAATAGTATCTTGATCAATTGGTGAGATTGTTCTTAAGTCAATTATTTCCGCATCAACATTAGGAACTAATTCCATTGCCTTTTCCACTTCTCTAACTAAAGCTCCCCAAGCAATGATAGTTATATCATTACCCTTTCTAACCATTCTTGCCTTACCAATCGGGACTTCATACATTTCATCAGGCACTTCTTGTTTGAAGGCACGATAAATTCGTTTTGGTTCCATGAAAATTACCGGATCCGGATCATTAATTGCGGCAATCATTAATCCTTTTGCATCATAAGGAGTAGAAGGAATGACTAACTTTAAGCCAGGAATATGAGCATATAAAGTCTCTAAACTTTCAGAATGATGTTCAAGAGCTTTAACTCCTCCACCATATGGCATTCTAATTACCATAGGCAGGTGATATTTGCCTCTAGAACGATTTCTGAATCTTGCGACATGAGTTACAATCTGGTTATATGCAGGCAAGCTAAAACCAGAAAATTGCATTTCTACAACCGGTTTTAAACCATTAACTGCCATCCCAACAGCACTACCGACAATCGCCGCTTCAGCAATAGGGGTATCGAAAACTCTTTCTTCTCCATATTTCTTTTGCAGACCAGCGGTAGTTCTAAATACACCGCCTTCATAACCGACGTCTTCGCCATAAACAACTACGGTTTTATCTTTTTCCATTGATTGATCTAATGCTTCATTAATACCTTGTAGGATTGTTTTATTTGGCATTATTCATTACCTCCTTGCTTTAAGTATTCCTTGTAGTACTCCATCTGTTCAACTAAATTTGGAGTCATGTTTTCATATGTATGTTCAAATATTTCTTCTAGTGATACATCACCAGTTTCTTCTACATGTTTAAATGTTTCCAAAACATTTTGTTTGTGTTCTTCATGTAACTCTTCGTCCTTTTTTTCAGACCATAGTTTTTTATCAATTAAATATTTCTTAAATCGTTGAATAGGATCTTTCTTCATCCATCTTTCAACTTCTTCATCTTCACGATATAACTTTGGATTATCTGAAGTCGTATGAGGACCGATTCTATATGTTACAGCCTCAATTAAAGTAGGTCCTTCGCCTTTGATAGCTCTTTCTCTTGCGGCTTCTACAGCTACATACATAGCCAAAGGATCATTTCCATCAACTTGAATTCCAGGAATTCCATAAGCAATAGCTTTTTGAGCCAATGTTTTGGCTTTTGTTGCTTTATGTCTAGGTGTGGAAATTGCATATTGATTATTTTGGATTACAGTAATCATAGGCAAATCAAAAGTAGCAGCAAAATTCATTCCTTCATGAAATTCACCGTGAGATGTTCCGCCATCACCAATAAATACAATCGCTACTTCATCCTTCTTCTGTAATTTGCTTGCATAAGCAACTCCAGCAGCGTGATTAATTTGCGATCCAATTGGTACGTTTATTGGTAAAACTCGAACATCGTCATCGTATCTTGACCCTCTTTCATTACCATACCAGTAAAGAAAAGCTTGTTCTAAAGTAACTCCTTTAAAAAGCATAGCATTAAACTCTCTAAAAGCTAGAACTAACCAATCATTATCTTTTAAAGCTGCCATTGGGCCCACTTGAGCTGCTTCTTGTCCAATGTTTGGAGCGTATGTAAGCATTCTTCCCTGTCTTTGGAATTGAAGTGCTTTTTCATCAGCGACTCGTCCTAAAACCATGGTATGATACATCTTGATCAAAGTTTCTTTATTAATTTTTGGTTCTAATTTATCATTAACGATTTTTCCCTCGTGATCCAGTATTTGTAGCATTTCGCCTTTTAACGGATCATAATTTTCGAATAACATATAAATAAATCCTCCCTGAAAAATAGATTATGTAAAAAAATCATTCTTACACTAATATTATATGATATTTTGTTGTATAACCGAAGCCATATGCTTAACAAGTTAGCATATGCTAACTAATAATTTATAGCTTTGATAAACTAATTTATCTTAATGCAAAAATAATATGCTTTTTGAATTAAAAATAGTTTTTAAATGTTATAATATATTTGGAGGTGTATAAAGATGATTGTTGGAAATTTTAATGATTTATTAGCAAAAAAAATCGAATCACCAGAAGCAAAAAATGCGGCTATGAAAGTATTAGTATCAGCTGAATCTGGTTGGGAAGATTATGTAATGAGAGTAGTAGAAGTTGAAAAGGATGGATACACGCCAAAACATTCTCATCCTTGGCAACATATTAATTATATTATCGAGGGTGAAGGAATCTTGATGGTCGATAACAAAGATAATCCTGTTAAAGCAGGATCTTTTGCTTATGTTCCTGCAGATCATATTCATCAATTTAGAAATGCTTCAGACAAACCTTTTAAATTTATCTGTATAGTGCCTAAAGAAGGTCATAAATAATTACAAACCTTAAAAAATATATTTGTTCCAAATAAAAGTTGCGAAATTTATTTTTGCTATAAAACCCTAAATATAGAGAAAAAACCGATGTCAAATTTTAGATATCGGTTTATTTTTTTGTTTAGTTATTATAACTCTTAATATACTAGAATATAGGGATGATGTAGTTAATTTTAACCGAAATTGATTCAGTCTTTTAAAACATATTTACACGAATCTAGTTAAAGGACTTAAAAATTTAACTATAAATCGTGATTAAACATAAACCCACTCTTGATACAGACTCGATTAACGTTTTATAAGCAAATCATTTGTAATTATTTCGAATTCGAAATATAATTATATCAAAGATAGGAGATTTTATTATGAATAAATTAAAAGGAATACATCATGTAACTGCAATTACAAGCAGTGCTGAAAAAATATACGCTTTCTTTACCTTTATTTTAGGGTTAAGATTAGTAAAAAAAACTATTAATCAAGATGACATAAATACATATCATTTATTCTTTGCTGATGATGTGGGTAGTCCTGGAACGGACGTTACTTTCTTTGACTTTCAAGGAATCAATAAGCATGAAATAGGAACTGATGAAATTGGAAGAATAGGTTTAAGAGTTAAATCGGATGAAGCTATAGATTACTGGATGAAAAGATTTAATTTTTACAAGGTACAGTATCAAGAAAGAGTTCTATTTGATAGAAAAACCATTTTCTTTGAAGACTTTGATGGTCAAGAATACGCTTTGATTTCTGATCAAGATATCTTAGGAGTAGCTGGAGGAATTCCTTGGAAGAAAGGACCTGTTCCTGATGAATATGCTATTATTGGATTAGGACCGATATTTTTAAGAATTAGTGATATCGATAAAATTAATTTGGTTTTGACTGGTTATCTTGGAATGAAAAATGTTAAAAAGAGTGAAGGTTTTACTCTTTATGAGATGGGTCAAGGGGGAAATGGTGCTTCAGTTATTGTCGAAGAGTCGAACTTATCGAGATCTTGGCAGGGTTATGGTGGAGTACATCATGTAGCATTTAGAATTGAAGATGAAAAAGAACTATATGATTGGATTAATCACTTAAATAATATTAAAGCTAGACACTCTGGTTTTGTAGATCGTTTCTATTTTAAATCTTTATATACAAGACTTTATCCAAATATATTATTTGAGTTTGCTACTGAAGGACCTGGTTTTATCGATGATCAAGAAGAATATGAATTCTTAGGTGAAACTTTAGCGTTACCGCCTAGGTTTAAAAACAAAAGAGAAGAAATTGAAAAGATAGTTAGACCTATAAATACGGTTAGAAGCAATCTAGATATAAAAAAGGAGTATTATTATGAATGATTTAAAAACAATTACTGTTTTATTTAGAGCTTACAATTCACTAGAAAAGATAATTAGAGATGACGTATTTCAATACGGATTGAATGTTTCAGAGTTTGGAGTTCTTGAAGCTTTATATCATAAAGAGCAACTAAGTGTAAAAGCAATAATTGATAAAGTTCTAGTTCCTAATAGTTCAATGTCTTATGTTATCGAAAATCTAGTATCGAAAAATTATATTAAAAAAGTCCAGTCTGAAAAAGACAAGAGAAGTTTCCTTCTATCTCTTACTGATGTTGGCAGAAAACTCATGGATAAAATTTTTCCAATACACAAACATAATATGAGAAAGATATTAGATATCCTAAATCAAGATGAAGAAGAGACAATGCAAAAAGCTCTTGTGAAGATAGGGAAATTGAGTAAAAGCAGATGAAAAATATCTTTATAAAAGGTACAAACTCAAGATTATTGGTATTGCTCCATGGGACAGGAGGCGATGAAAGAAGTCTAGTTGATTTAGCAAAATATATTGATGAAAACGCTTCTGTTTTGGGGGTAAAAGGCAATATCAACGAGAATGGCTTAAATCGCTTTTTCAGAAGAATTCGTCCCGGAATATTCGATACTGACAATTTGATTGAGGAAACAAAAGATTTATATGATTTTATCAATGACTTTATCTTACAAAACAATTTAGATAAACAGGAAATGATAATAATCGGTTATTCTAACGGGGCTAATATATTAGCTTCAATGTTATATCACTTTGGCAAGATTTCTCATGCTGCGGTATTAATGCACCCAATGGTTCCGATTAAAAACTTTCCAGTCGTAAATCAAAATAGCAATAATATATTAATTACATCAGGAATTAATGATTCGTTAGTTACAAATAAAGAAATTGCCGAATTAGTCAATATTTTGCAGGAATCAGGTGGAAAAGTAACTCACCTAAGTTTTAGCGAAGGTCATAGTATTTCTTTACCTGAACTAAACGAAATAAAGAAATGGTATAATAAATTATAAAAACCTATCAACCGATAGGTTTTTCTTTTTCTTGCTTGTTTAATTTAGTGTGATAATATAAAATGAAATCTGTAAAATATGTTTAATAAGGAGCTAAAGTATGAAATATAGAAGCCTCATTGAGAAGATGACACTTGAAGAAAAAGCAAGTTTCATGTCGGGTAAAGATTTTTGGACTACTGCAAGTTTAGAAAGACTGGGTATACCAAGTATTTTCTTGTCTGATGGTCCGCATGGTATTAGAAAACAAAAGGATTCACCTGACCATGCCGGTCTGAACGAAAGCATTCCTGCAACATGTTATCCAACAGCTGCCACAGTAGCTAACAGTTGGAATTTGGAGTTGGCTGAAGAACTTGGAAAGCACTTAGGAAAAGAAGCTAGAGTACAAAATGTTAATGTGCTATTAGGTCCTGGAACGAATATAAAAAGAAATCCACTTTGTGGACGAAACTTTGAATATTTCAGTGAAGACCCTTTGCTTGCTGGAAAATTTTCGGCTGCTTATATTAGAGGTATTCAAGCAAATGGAGTATCTGCTTGTTTAAAACACTTTGCTGCTAATAATCAAGAGTATAGGAGAATGGTTGTTGAATCAGTTATAGATGAGAGAGCATTAAGAGAAATCTATTTAAAACCATTTGAAATTGGAATTAAAGAAAGCGGTTTAAAATGTTTAATGTCTTCTTATAACCGTCTTAATGGAGACTACACTAATGAAAATATCCATCTAATGAAAGATATTCTTAGAGATGAATGGAATTATCAAGGCGTGGTTGTAACTGATTGGGGTGGATCAAATGACCGTGTAAAAGGATTATTAGCTGGAAATTCATTAGAGATGCCATCAACTTCTGGAGAAACCAATGTTCAAATAGTTGAAGCAATTAAATCCGGTTTAATTGATGAAAGAGTATTGGATGAAAATTTAGACCAATTGTTAACTCTAATATTTGATACTTCGGAAATAAATTCTGTTGAGGAAAGTTTTGATATTGAAGAGCATCATGTTTTTGCCGAAAAAGTAGCGTTAGAATCAATTGTTTTATTAAAAAACGAAAATAATATCCTGCCTTTAAGTAATGATCAAAAAGTAGCCATTATTGGAGATTTCGCAAAAAAGCCTAGATATCAAGGCGCAGGATCGTCAATTGTTAATCCATTGAAAGTAGACGATACAATATCGTTAATTGAACAGTTTGATTTGAAATATATAGGGTATGAACCCGGATTTGAAAGATACGGCAAAAAAAATAACAGACTAATTGATAAGGCAGTTAACCTTGCTAAACATTCAGATGTGATTTTACTGTATCTAGCTTTAGATGAATATAGTGAAGCTGAAGGTATTGATAGAACTCATATGTCATTGCCAAAAAATCAACTTGTTTTACTGGATGAACTACTAAAATTGAATAGAAAAATAGTTGTAATTTTATCATGTGGAAGTGCCATTGAAATGCCTTGGTCAAATCAAGTTGATGCAATCTTGCATACTTCTTTAAGCGGACAAGCTGGGGCTAGAGCGACATTAAAAATTTTGACGGGAATTGAAAATCCTAGTGGCAAACTCTCCGAAACTTATGCTATCAAACATTCTGACTATCCTAGTTCTCCCTACTTTCCAGGTAAAGAAGAAACATCGGAGTATAGAGAAAGCATTTTTGTTGGATATAGATACTTTGACACCAATAATACGAGAGTAAAATACCCGTTTGGATACGGATTGTCTTATACAAAATTTTTCTATAGTGATTTAAAAATATTGGAAGATAAAATATCATTTAAGATTAAAAATATTGGTGATATTAAAGGAAAAGAAATAGCTCAAATTTATGTTAGAGCTCTTGATTCAAAAGTATTTAGACCATTGAAGGAATTAAAATCATTTGTTAAGATCGAATTACAACCTCAAGAGATAAAGACAGTTAATATTATTTTAGAAGATGATGCTTTTAAGATATTTGATAACGAATCTAAAGCTTGGGTCATTGAAGACTTAGATTATGAAATATTGATTGGTTCATCTTCCAGTGATATTCATTTAAAAGCAAGTTTACATAAAAGTGGAGTCAATCTAAAACCTAAACTTGATAAATCAATATTACCATCATATTATAACGGAAACATTTTAAGTATTGATTCAAAAGAGTTTGCGATATTGTACGAAAAAGATCTTCCAAATCCAAAAACATCTTTTTACAAGAAAAATCGTTTGCATGTACATTACAATACCACAGTTTCTTATTTGAAATATTCTAGAGGATTTACTGGTAGATTATTGTATTTTGGTATAAAATTCTTAATTAAATACTACAAGTTTACTCACAATCGTGAGAAAGCGAACTTTTTAATAATGGGTATTTTACATTTGCCTTTGCGAGGGTTAGCGAGAATGTCTGGCGGGATAATAAGTCACGGACAACTTGATGGATTAATTATGATGTTTAACGGCAAGTTCTTTAAAGGATATAAAAAATTCAGATTAGAGAGAAAAATCAAAAAAACAAAATAAGTCCTACATACTTAAAAAAACACCCTAATATGGTATAATAGATATGATATAAATTTGAAAGGAGCTTATTTATGAAATTAGAAAAAAGAACTGAATCATTGAAATCAGTCAGAGAAAGTAATAAAGTGCCGGGAGTTATTTTTGGTAAAACTATTGAACCGGAAGCGATTCAAATTGATGAAAAAGAATTTAAAGAAGCTTTTAGAAATTTCGGTTTGACTCAAACTTTCGAAGTAAAGTTAGGTAGAAAGAAACATAATGTATATATCAAAGATGTACAAAGACACCACCTAAACCATAATTTATTCCTTAATGTTAAATTATTGAAGGTTATGGAAGGAGACCTAATCCGTTCTCATTTACCTATTCATTTAATTGGTAAAGAAAAAATTGAAAAACCTGGAGTTATCGTTCAATTGGTAACTGATAGTATTGAAGTCGAGTATGGTATTGGCAGCGGAGTCAATCACATTGACTTAGATGTTTCAAACCTTGAGATTGGCGACTCAGTAACCGTGGAAGATTTAACTGTTCCAGAAGGCATTACAGTTCTTGATGAACATGAAAAGACAGTTTTAATTGTTAGTGAAACTAAGTATGTTGAAGAAGAGGACGAAGAACCTGAAGAAGTTAAAGACGCAATGGATGTAGAAGTTATTACAGAAAAAGACAAAGATAAAGAAAAATCTAAAGATAAAGAATAGAGTCTATAAAGAAAGCTAGTAAACGATAATGTTTACTAGCTTTTTTTAGTTTATATAATCTTCTGGTCTACCCCAAATCAATGGGACTAAATCTGGCATATCAACAAATGGGTTGCGATTATTTTGGTAAGTATAGATAAGTTGGTTTCTGAGGATTTCACGTTCAGAAACAGGATCTTCTTCATGCCATCTTAATAAGTCATCTAAGTCTCCATATAGAGGTAGTTTTGATAATCTGTCAGAATCAGGATTATTTACTAACTCTAAATCAACCATATCACCCTCTTCGCCTTCATAGCGAATTGCCATATAGAATAACATTCTTGCCACATCACCTTTTACTTCATCTCTAGGTTCAAAATCCCATTCGTTACAAGTATAGTTTCCGTATCCTACATGTTCTACAGAAGTATCGTCACCATCGTTACAGTCTTCAAACATTCGATTGTTTTTAATTGAGTTCATTGTTCTTTCTTCAGGTACCAAATGATGTAAATCGGTATGGGCTCCCATGGCTAAAACAGTAGTAGTTCCTTCTTTTATTTCGAAATCTCCTCTAGATTTTGACCACACATGTTCTCGGTTCCACTCAATGGTTTCCATTTCACCTTCGACTTCCATTTCACAGAAGTCTGGTGGAGTTGTTGTGTCTTGACAATCCTTATACCATGATAGGTCTGAGTAGAATAATAATACATTATCGGGATTGTTTGGATCCTCATCAATTATTTTTAAAAGATCCCACACATCTGTTTCGTCATCGGTATAGGGATATTCAGTGTGACCAGTTATAATATCGTTTAAAGCTGCTTTTAATAGTTCTCCTTCTAAACCATCAATGGAATCGTAATAACCACTCGGTATATACATTGATCCATCAATGTTTTCGATAATTTCAACAGTATAATTGATTTCAGAAACATTTCCTGCTTCATCGGTAGCTTTAATCTTAAAGGTTTGTTCTCCAAGCACAGTTACATCAATTTCATTCGATATAACAACTTCACACACCTCATCGTAGTTATCGGCACATGAAATAACGCTATAATCATAATCTCGATCGATTAAATGCTTATCTCTTAATTGTTCTGTATTAATGATTGGAGCTTGGTGGTCAATAAGTTTAGCTACGATTTTTGTTCCTAGATAATTATCTACAGCAACAAAAATTGCAACTAAAACTACAACTATAACGACAACAGTTCTTAATTTCTTATTCATCTAGCACACCTCTTTAGAAAAAATTTATAACTATATTTTATCATATTTTCAGTAATTAAAAACCTAACGATTTATTCGTTAGGTATTTTTCGATAATCGCTTGGGGAAAAGCCAGTTACTTTCTTAAAAGAATTTGAAAAGTGCGAACTATTAGCAAAATTTAGCAATACTGCAATATCTAGTATATTGTAATCAGTTTGCTTTAAAAGGGTTTTTGCTTCAGCAATTTTAGTATTGATAATGTACTCAGAAATAGTTACTCCCATTTCTTTTTTGAATAATCTTGATAGATGTTCTTTGGTTATGAAAAGCTCTTTTGCGATATCATCAAGTGATATTCTATTTGTAAGATTCTTTCTAATATATAAGATAATCTTTCTTATGTTACTGCTATAGTTGCCTAATGTGTATTCTTTTACAGCTTTTGCATAGGTTGTAAGGATTTTATGAGCAACAGATCTAATCTCGCTTGAAACGCTGATTTTATTAATATAAAACTTTAAGTTATTAGATATTTTATAAGCTAACATTTGATCGATACCGGCTTTTATGGCTTCTCTATTACACAATGCATCAAAAATCATTAAACTTGTTTTCATATTGGTAAATGAATTGTTTCGATAGATTAAATGCTGCGCTGATAATTGTTGAAAGTCCATTGTATTAGCAGATTCTACATCACCGTTTCTTACAATGTTAAGTAAAGTTTCCTCAATAATGTTGCTGTTTTCAATATGTTTTGCGTTATAATTTATTGAAGTTGTTTCATCAGTATTAATATTGTTAAATTTTTTGAGCTGTACATTATAAATTTTTATTGAGTCAAGATCAAAATCTGCATGATTTAAAATGATGCTAGTAACCATATTTTGTTGGAGGTCGGAAAGAATTTTTAAAGTATTATAAAAATTCTCAACCATCCTAGCTTCTTCATTGATAAATCGATAGTTTAAGATAACTTGGTCAATATGATGTTCATAATCATCATTAATTAAAAAAGGCCCAAAAAGAATATTTCTATTAGATATATAAAAACATAAAAAAGCGAAACCATAATTATCTTGGATTCTAAGAATTTTAGAATCTTTATGATTATCTACAATGGTTTGCTTTTGAAGATTAATATCATTTACGAATATTTCCGGTAAAACGGGATAATTAGTTTCATAAATTTTTTTGTTATCTTCATAAATCGAAAAAGAGATGTTAGTCATGTAGTAAATATTGTAAGCAATTTTTTCTATTTTCATTTTCTGCACCTTCTTAACAATTATAGAAAAATTTGCATATTATGTCAATATAATATTTGTAAAAGTTAAAATTTTGTTTTAATTTCTTTTTGGGGGAGTTTAGCAATATAAAAAAATAAAAGACCGCTAAATTTAGCGGTCTTTATCTTAATTATTAAATTACGAAGTTACCATCTTTAAAAATTTGAACTTTTGTACCGTCTTTTTTAACACCAACAATATTCATGTCTTCACTACCGAACATGAAGTCAGAGTGTGACATTGAGTTATTGTATCCATATTTCTCTAATTCTTTAATATCCATAGAAGTACCGCCCTTAATGTTCATTGGGTAAGCTCTTCCTAGCGCTAAATGGCAAGATGCATTTTCATCAAACAAAGTATTAAAGAAAAGAATATTTGCTTGTGATATAGGAGAGTTATGACTAATTAAAGCTACTTCACCAAGATAAGAACTTCCTTCATCAAATTCTATTAGATTTTTAAGCGTTGATTTTTCTTTTTTGGCATCATAATTCACTACTTTTCCATCTTTGAACTCTATCCAAAAATCTTCAATAAGATTTCCTTGATAATCTAAAGGCTTAGTAGCGACAACTTTACCGTTTACACCATATTTGTGAGGCATTGTAAAGTTTTCTTCCGTAGGAATGTTAGGATTGAAGACAACTCCAGTTGTTGCTTTTTCTTGACCACCTGACCATACATGATTATCTACCAATTTGATTGTTAAATCAGTTCCTAATGAGTTAGTGAAATGTAGAGTTTCAAATTGATAATCATTAAGAATCTTATTGTGATCGATTAATGATTTGTTATGTTTGTTCCATTCTTCAATTGGATCTGTATCTTCGTTAACTCTTGACGCTTTAAAAATTGCGTCCCATAGAGCTTCTTCAGCCTCAGCTTCATCCATATCAGGGAATACTTTCTTTGCCCATACTGGATTAGATGCAGCAATTATAGACCATTGACTACGATTACCCATCATATGTTCACGGTAGAAGCCTAATGCTTTACTAGATGCTATGCCAGCTGCTTGTATTTTGCTTGGATCAACACCTTTGTTAGCTCCAGGTATTGGCGATACGATTGAAACAACACAAGCGCCATTATCAACAAAGTATCTCATTCTATCAATTGAATATTGAGGAATATCAGATAGTGTTTCAATAGTTTCATATTCATATGAATAACGACCAGATAGTTCATCTCTCCAATTGATTACAACTTTTTTTGCTCCAGCTTCATAAGCGTTTTTAACTACTTTTCTTGCTATATCAGCTGCTTCGACAGGTGCGTTCACAACAACGATTTGGTCTTTTTGAACATTGGCACCAATTTTTACAGCTAAATTAGCTAATTTTTCAACTAAAATTTCCTTTGGCATTTTATTATATCCTTTCTAATTAACTCTAAATTTAATTATAACATGTAATTATAAAATAATAAAAGAATTGTTTAACTTTGAATAGTCATTTGGTCAATGTGTATAAAAATATTTTTTATGGTATAATTTAAATAAATAGAGAAACAAGTCAATAAATAGGAGAGATTATTATGGAAGATAGAACATACGTAAGTTGGGATTTTATAGAAGATTTTATGATAAGTGCTTTTAAAAAGATTGGTGTCCCTGAAGAAGATGCTAAAATATGCGCGGATGTATTAATGGAAAGCGATAGAAGAGGAATCGAAAGTCATGGGGTCAATCGCTTTAAACCTATTTATATAGATCGTATTAATGCAGGAATTCAAAAACCAGTTACAAAAATAGATATATTAAGAGAAACACCAACAACAGCTGTCTTTGATGCAAACGATGGTATGGGTATGGTTGCTAGTTATAAGGCAATGAAACTAGCTATAGAAAAGGCCAAGAAGTATGGCATGGGGATGGTAGCGGTTAGAAACTCAACGCACTATGGTATTGCTGGTTATTACGCAACTATGGCTAGTGATGCTGGTATGATTGGAATTACAGGAACTAATGCTAGACCATCAATAGCTCCTACATTTGGAGTTGAAAATATGTTAGGTACTAATCCTTTGACTTTTGGTATCCCTACTGATGAAGAATTTCCTTTTGTACTAGATTGTGCAACCAGTATAACTCAAAGAGGTAAAATTGAATATTTCGCTAAAATAGGTAAAGATACACCTAAAGGAATGGTTGTTGGTAGAGACGGATTAGCAAAAACTGATTCTAAACAAATTTTGAAAGATCTTGTAAATAATGAAGCTGCTTTAGCCCCTCTCGGAGGCATTGGCGAAGAATTGGCAGGCTACAAAGGATATGGGTACGCAACGGTAGTAGAAATACTTAGTGCTGCATTGCAAGCAGGTAGTTTTCTTAGAATGTTGAGTGGTAAAGATGAATCCGGAAAACTATCTCCTTATCATCTAGGACACTTCTTTATTGCTATTGATACAGAAGCATTTATGGGATTAGAAAGTTTTAAGAAAACAGCTGGAGATATATTGAGAGAAATTAGAAATAGTGAGAAAGCACCTGGAGAAGAAAAAATCTATACTGCTGGAGAAAAAGAATACTTAATCTGGCAGGAGAGAAAGGAAAAAGGAGTTCCTCTAAACGAAGCATGTAAAGAAGATATTAAAAAAGTAAATGAAATGCTTGGTTTAGAAAAGAAACTGCCTTTTTAAAATAGAAAAATGGGAAAATATGATGAAAATATAAAGAAGCTAACTAAGCTGCAATATCATGTAACCCAAGAAAAAGGTACAGAAAAACCTTTTGATAATGAATATGACGCAGAGTTTAGAGACGGAATATACGTTGATATAGTTTCCAAAGAAGTACTTTTTTCTTCCAAAGAAAAGTTTAACTCTCACTGCGGTTGGCCTTCATTTACAAAACCAGTAAAAGATGAAGTGGTTAAAACAAAATATGATTTTTCTTTTGGAATGATAAGAACTGAAGTAAGATCAAAAGATGCCGATAGTCATCTGGGTCATGTGTTTGATGATGGACCAAATGGAAGTTTAAGATATTGTATTAACTCCGCNNTTTGAAGGAGATAAAAAATGAGTGATCGCATAATAAATAACCGACAAGCAATCAGGCCGAGATGGTTAGATTTGTACACATTAGAAAGCGCCAAAAGAAAAGGCTTAGATAGACCAATGCAGTTTCTTGAAGTTCCAGAAGATACTTTAAAAATTTCACTTGATGTTGAGTTTCCAAACATTAAGCAAAAAACTTTAAGTGAAGTAATTGCAAGCAGAAGAAGTTTAAGAGAATATCGTGATACATATTTAACTTTTGAAGAATTATCCTATCTTTTATGGGAGACATGTCGAGTTGATAGTTTTAGAGAGAATGCAGTCTTTAGAACAATACCTACTGCCGGAGCTACTAACTCTATGGAAACATATGTTTATGTTAATAAAGTAGAAAAATTAAAAGAAGGAATTTATTTGTATCTTCAAGATACTCATCAATTAGCACTGATTAAGAGAGAAAAAGATCTTTTAGAAAATGTAAATGATTCTTTATTAAAACAACTTCGTAATGCTCAAGCAGTTTTCTTCTTCACTACTATTCCTGCTAGAACTGAGTATAAATATGATTTTTGTGCTCATAAAATGATAGCTATCGAGTCAGGACATGCATGTCAGAACCTTTCTTTAGCCGCAGAGGTTATTGATGCAGGAGTTTGTGCAATATGCGCTTACGACCAAGAAAAAGTAGATAAGTTATTAGATATTGATGGTGAAGAGCATTTCACCATGTATTGTGCAACAGTGGGTAAAAAGAAATAATTATAATATACTAAGGGGAAATAAACTATGAAGATAAGCGATATTGAATATCGGACTTTACAAGAAGTTAGAGAAATGCCAAGATTTGATTTAAAATCAATGCCAAAGAGAGCGAAATGGTATTTACAGGTAGTTGCATGGTTATTAAGTATTCCAGAAACATTCTTGCGACGAGTTAAAATTGTCAAAGTTAACATGGATAAAGTTAAAGGTCCTTATATATTGTTATGTAATCATAACAGTATTTTCGATTTCAAAGTTGCGACAAGAGCTTTTTTCCCAAGAAGAGCAAATTATATTGTTGCAGTTGATGGCTTTATTAATAGAGAACAATTAATGAGAAACGTAGGGTGTTTAGGAAAAAGAAAATTTGTATCTGATCCAGCTATTGTAAAACAGTTAAAACATAGTCTTGAAGTTAATAAATCAATTGCAGTTATTTATCCTGAGGCTAGATATTCCTTAATTGGAACAACAGCTATTCTTCCTGAAAGTTTAGGAAAGTTAATTAAAATGTTCAAGTATCCGGTGGTCAGTATAATTTCTCATGGACATCATTTACATGAGCCGGTTTGGAATTTAATAAAAAGAAAAGTACCAGTTAAGTCAGTTATGACATATTTGTTTTCTAAAGAAGATTTAGAGAATCTATCATTACAAGAAATTAACGAAAAAATTAAAGAGGCATTCTATTATAATGACTATGAATACCAAGTAAATAACAATATAAAAATAAAAGGAGATAATCGAGCAAAAAACCTCCATAAAGTTTTATACAAATGTCCGCATTGTTTGACCGATTACAGCATGAAGAGCGAAAACAATAAGCTTTTCTGTGAGAAATGTCATCATGAATATCATGTTGATGAGTATAGCAGACTGAATGAATTAACGGGTCAAACAATCTTTAACTTCATTCCGGATTGGTTTGAATGGCAAAGAGAAGAAGTAAGAAAAGAAATTGAAAATAAATTGTATGGTTCTACTATTGAAGTGCACATAGATTCCTTACCAAACAGTACTGGATATTATAGATTAGGCGTTGGAAAGCTCACTCATAATGAGAACGGTTTTCTTTTAGAGGCCACTTTACAAGGTGAAAAATTTGAAGTTTATAAACCGGTTCTAAGTAATTATGGAGTTCATATTGAATTTGATTATTTCGGTAAAGGTGATTGCTTGAGTTTTTCAACTAATGACGATACTTATTATTTATATCCGCTTGATCAAAAATTATCAGTCACTAAGTATCATTTCGCGGTTGAAGAATTATATAAATTAGCAAATAAAAAATCTACTCTCAACGAGTAGATTCTTTTTTTAGTAGTATGCAATGTGTCCTTGGCATCTTGTTTCAGTACCAGCCTGATAAAACCCATCTTTTCTTAAGATTATTTGACCGTTACCAAAACCGCCAATTCTTTTTTCAATAGAGATATCATGTCCGCAGCTTTTTAAAAACTCAATCACCGATTCATTGAAAGACGGTTCTAAAGCAACTGTCTTTTTTTCATCCCATCTAAATCTTGGCGCATCCAGTGCAGCTTGTGGATTCATATTAAAATCAATCATGTTCATTAAGACTTGAAGATGTCCTTGAGGTTGCATAAATCCTCCCATGACACCAAATGGACCAACTGGAAGATTATCTTTCATTAAAAAGCCAGGTATTATCGTGTGATAAGTTCTTTTGTTTGGCATTAAGCAATTATCATGGTTTTCATCAAGTGAGAAAGTATGTCCTCTATTTTGCATTGATATTCCAGTGTCATCAATTACTATTCCACTACCAAAGCCCATATAATTACTTTGGATGAAGGATACCATATTACCTTCACTATCTGCAGTAGCTAAATACACGGTTCCACTGCTTTTATAATCTATAGGATCGTGAACTAATGCTTTATCAGTAATGTCTTTTCTTCTTCTTTTAGCGTAATCTTCACTTAAGAGATATTTTGGATTCATCTTCATAAATAAAGGATCTGTAACGTACTTTAAAGTATCGGAGAAAGCAATTTTGATTGCTTCAATTTGTTTGTGGAATGTTTTTGGATCATTATAATCAAAAGAATCGGTCTTTAATAAGTTTAGTGCCATAAGTGCGGTGATGCCTTGTCCATTAGGTGGAATTTCTAAAACATCATAGCCTTTATAATTAACGGATATTGGTTCGACAAATTCTACATCATAGTTTGACAAATCTTCTCTATCAATAAAACCATTATGCTTTTTCATAAAAGAATCAATTTTTTCAGCTAAATAACCTTTATAAAAACTATCACTATTGGTGTAACCTATCTCTTCAAGAGTCTTAGCAATCAACTCGTTCTTAAAAATATCTCCGGCATGATAAAAATCATTGCCATTTTTAAATACTTCAAAGAAATGTTTAAACTCATCACCTTTATTTTGTTCTTCATAGAGTTTAATAGCTCTTTCAAAGTAAGAACCAACATTATGACCGATAGAATATCCTTCTCTAGCCAGTTTTATTGCTGGAGTAAGAACCTCAATTAAGCTTAAATTACCAAATCTTTCAATAAGCCTAGCCCAGGCTTTTGGAGTGCCAGGAACAGTTATAGGTACAACGCCAAATTTAGGCATTGTTTCGTGTTTTAAATTTTTAACTTTTTCTATTGAAATATTTCTCGAACTCCGCCCTGAACCATTTAAACCGTAAATCTTATTCTTAAAATAGACAATGGCAAAAGCATCGCTGCCAATACCGTTGCTGCAAGGTTCTACTACAGTCAAACAAGCAGCAGTAGCTACTGCTGCATCAACAGCATTGCCACCTTTTTTGAGAATTTCCAACCCGGCTTGAGCCGCTAATCCTTCTGAAGTGGCAACAACTCCATTTTTTGCATAAACGGTTTGTTTGATACTTGAGAAATTATTCATATTTATAACCTTTCAAAATGGTTTTTACTTTTTAAAGAACGGTAAATCATCAATGTTATAAGCATCAACTAGCGGTCTTTTGTTTCTTTCAAAGAAAATATGTAACTCATTATTATGAACAATAATTAATTGTAAAACAACATTAAAGCCCATAAAAATTGTTCTTAGTAAAAAGAATGTATCTACTGTCCTATCAATAGCTACTGGATCTGGTCCAAAGAAATTAGTTATTAGATTTAAAATAAAGGGTTGGTATAGTGAAAAGAATACAAAACCAAAAATTGCAAACCACATAAAACTTCTTTCATTTAGTTTGTAAGTTTTATTTTGCAAAACTACACCAAAAGCAATCAACACCGTTACAAAAGAACCTAAGAATGATATTATTCCAAGTAAAGAAAAGTTTCTTCCAGCAAGTTGATATAACATAAAAAAGCCAAATAAACTTATAATTGTCATAATATGATATCCAGTTATCATTTTCGATTCTCGGTAAAAGATAAGACTGATAATATTAAAAGTTATAAAGGCAAAGAACATCAATATATAATGATATTCTCCAATATTATATTGAGTCAAAATAGTAGTTGCAATTCCTGCAGCCGCAACTATAATCCAAACTAAAATTTTTCTAATCATAAAAAATCACCTCGTCATTATAAAATAATAACATAAAATATCATGTTTTTCTATAATAATCAGTTTCTACTGTGATAAAATAACTCTTGGGTGATGAATATGTATGATAAACTAATTAATTTGATTGAAAAAACAGAAAAACCACTAACTAAATATGATTTTATTGATGCTTATAAGAAACTAGGAATAAGAAGTGACTCTTTTTTAGAAGTTCATTCATCAATATCAAGTTTTGGTTATATTGTAAATAAAGAATATGATATTTGTGATAGTTTGATAGATACTTTAACAGATGGAGTAGTCATTATGATGGGCCATACTGGAGAATTCTCCGACCCAAGCGAATGGGTTAATCCTCCTGTACCTAAAGAATGGCATTCTTTGATAAATAAAAACAGAAAGCCATTTGACAAAGATTTATTCATTCCGGAAAGAATTGGTAAAGTTGCCGCTCTTTTTCCAAGATATAAGAATGTATCCAGAACAAACCATCCAACGCAATCAATGTCAGTTTTAAATAATACTAATGACCTTTCTTGGTTGGATCATGATTTAGATGATTCTAAGATGATAAGTCCTTTGGCAAAATTGGCTAAAAGCAAAGGTAAAATCTTGTTTATAGGCACAGATTTTAACTCTTGCACATCAATTCATCTAACAGAGCATCTAAGTCCATACTCATGTGAAAAAGATTATAATTATCAAAGATTAAATGATAAAGGCGAAATCGAAGATGTTATTGTTAGACTAAAATATATCGAAGACGATGAAGTAGATAACTTTAAGGCTATTAAGGAATTATATATTGCAAAATATGAAGGAACTGAGTTTTATAAACAAGAAGCACTTGGATTAGGAATCATTACTTTAATTGATGCTGAAAAGCTATTTGAAATAGCTAAGGATTTTCATACAAGTTATAGAAAATAAAAAAGTTGACTAAATCTTTATAGTCAACTTATTACTATTATTGTTTGTTTAAACTCTTTCTTTATACTTGAATGTGTAGCTATCCATTTCTTGATTACGGTCAAAAATGTAAATCACAACTGCCTGTAGAATAGAGATGATTACTTGTAATACAACATAGATTACTTCAAGAACAATTAATGCATCAGTAACATCAGTAGGATTAGGACCAAAGATTGAAGCAATCAAATCAACTAAAAAGAAATTGTAATATGATGCAAAAAAGAAATTAATAATAGAAAAAAACAGAAAACTTAAAGCTATGAATCGATTTTTGTTTGCTTGTAGAACAATCCCGAAACCGATCATTAAGTTTAAAACAGAACCGAAGAAAGAAACTAATCCAACTAATCTAATGTTTGGAGAATTTAAACTATACACTTGAATCAAACTCATAAAAATCCAAAAGGATAGCGTTGTAAATATCGATACAAAGGCGTATGATGTTATAAGTTTACTTTCTCGATAGAAAACATATACTATAACATAAAAGGGAACAGTTAAAAGAAACGAAATCAAAGGATATATTTCGTCAAAAACAAAGTAATATAAAATTAAATGTCCTATTAGTGATAAAATAATAATAGGTATGAATATGTATCTTTTCTTCATGTTGTTCACCTATGTAATAATTATATCATAGACTTTTTAGCAAATAAAACAATAGGAGGTATAAATTTAATGGAATTTAAGAAATCTCTACCACCAGGAACGGTTTTTAATACTAGTGATAAAAAGATGGCAACAAAAATCAAAAAGATTTACTATAATGGCGATCAAATAAGCATTGATCAACCGATACCAGAAAGTCAATTATGGGTTAAGGTTAGTGGGCTTGGTGACAGTCAAAGGATTGTAGAAGAATTAAGAACTTCAAATATTGATTATTTGGTTATTGAAGATATTTTTAACTTAACCCAAAGAGCGAAAATTGAAGAAATTGATAATGGATTTCTAGCAGTATTAAAAATTACGAATCATAAAGAAAAGAAGTTTACTCACGAATATCTATCAATCATCTTAAAAGACAATATAGTCTACACTTTTGATGAAGACGATACAGGGATATTAAATATAATAGAAGATAGATTAATGGCTAATCAAGGAAATATAAAGACGTATCCTGCTAAATTTTTATTTTATACAATTATTGATACTTTAATAGATATCAATATTCTATTCGAAAATGAGATTGGTAGATTAATAATTGATTGGGAAGAGAAAATACTCGTAGACAAGAAAAAAGAAATCAATGATTTGCATCAGATTAGAAAAGAAGTTTTATTAATGAAGACACACACTTTATCATTTATAAAGTCATTAGAAACGATCAAAGATATTTATAAGCATCCAGCAATTTCAGAATTAAAAAAATACTATACCGATTTATTTGACCACTTGTACCGTTTAAGTGATAGGTTAAATATCGATATAGAAAATATAAGAACCCTTAATGACATTCATCAAAATAATATTAATGAGAGAACAAACTCAATTATGAAAATTTTAACGATTTTTTCCGCAACTTTTATTCCTTTATCATTTTTGGCCGGAGTATTCGGAATGAATTTCGTTTATATGGATATTTTTAGTAACCCTAATGGGGTTTGGATATTCATTGGGATGTGTTTAACGATATTTTTGTTAATGCTAGGGTTTTTCAAGTATAAGAAGTGGTTTTAGAAAGATTATATAAAAGAAAAAGCGCTTTATTTAGATAAAATAAGCGCTTTTAAATTTTGCAAAAAAACTAAATTGTAGCTACTTCACTTACGATAGACTTAATAACTTCTACAGCAATAGACATCTCTTTAATAGACGCATACTCAAAAGGTCCGTGGAAGTTGTATCCGCCCGTTCCAAGATTAGGACAAGGTAATCCCATGAAGGTTAATCTAGCTCCATCAGTGCCGCCACGAATAGGTTCGATGATCGGATCTAGATGATTTTCTTTTATTGCTTTAATTGCGATATTAATAATTTCTGGATAATCATCTAAAACTTCACGCATGTTATAATATGAATCAGCTATATTAAGTTCAACAGTATTTGCACCATACTTTTTGTTTAAATAGTCACAATTCATTATAAAATCTTGTTTTTGTTTCTCAAAGATAGTTTTATCATGATTTCTTATGATATAAATCATTTCCGTTTTTTCAACAGCACCATTAACAGAAATCAAATGATTGAATCCTTCATAGTTTTCTGTAATTTCAGCTCGCATGAATTTTGGCAACAAGTTGTTAAACTCATATGATAAGTCTATAGAACTTAACATTTTATTTTTTGCAGAGCCAGGATGAACTGACTTTCCATTTAAAGTAACTCTAGCAGTAGCAGCATTAAAGTTTTCATAAGCAATCTCTCCAACCTTAGAACCGTCAAGAGTATAACCAAAATCAGCATTGACTTTCTTCACATCGAAAAACTTAGTTCCATTTCCTACCTCTTCATCAGGAGTGAATACGATAACAATATCGCCATGCTCATAATTAGGGTTATTAACAACAAATTCTGCAAAATCCATAATTTCTGCAACTCCAAGTTTATCATCTGCGCCTAGTAATGTTGTTCCGTCAGTTACAACTAAGTCATCACCGATTTTATCTTTTAAGTTTGGAAAAGTTTTAGGATCTAAAATAATATTTTTTTGATTATTTAAAACGATTATTCCGCCATCATAGTTTTTGATAATCTTTGCTTCAACATCTTTTCCACTAGCATCAGGAGAAGTATCCACATGGGCTATTAATGCTACAGTTTTAGTCGTTTTTTTGTGGTTGGATTTGATTCTTCCGATCACATAACCATATTCATCGATGCTTGCATCAATATTTAATTTTTTTAGCTCTTCAAGTAAGAAGTTTAGTAAAACTAATTGTTTTTTTGTAGAAGGATATTCTTCTACATCCGATTTGGATTGAGTATCAAATTTGATATAATTTAAAAATCTTTCTAATACGTTCATATTTACCTCCTTAAGGTTTCTATACAAAACCATTATAAATGATTGTTCGATTATTTTAAATAATTTTGTACTAATATCAATGATTTTATCTTTTATGGTATAATAAATTCGAGGTGAACTGATGGCAAGATACGTTTTTCATAAACAAAGGTTTTCAGATAAGTTTGGTGTTAGTTTGGTTTGGTTCGCATTTAAGTTTAAGGCTGCAAGAGAGAGATATAACTTTAAATTTAAATTTGCTTTCACAAATACTTTGTCTAAAAATTTCTCATATGGTAAAAAAATTGACTACGAAGTAATTGGAATTAATGGTACAAAAACTGAGACAATCAGTTTTAAAGACGAGGAAGTTAAATATGCTCTAATTCAATTGCATGGTGGTGCTTATGTATCTGGTTATAATGATACGTACCGAAAAGTAGCTAAGAAATATCTTAAGACTAATAGGAATTTAAAAGTTTTTTCTTTAAGATATTCACTAGCTCCAAAATACCCATTTCCAAAAGCATTGGAAGAAAGCGTTGAATTGTATCAATATTTATTAAATCAAGGTTTTAAACCGGAAAATATTATCGTAGCTGGCGATTCTGCAGGTGGTGGATTATCATTAGCGTTAGGTTTAAAACTTAAAGAAAAGACAATTCCATTGCCAAAAGCAATGATTGCTATGTCGCCTTGGACCGATTTAGCTGATGAAGGTGAATCTCACAAAAAGAATAAAGAAAAAGATCCTTTCTTTGGTAAGGGAACAATTCCATTAGATAAATTTGCCTATACTGGAGACTATGATTTAAAGAATCCATATATATCACCAAAGTATGGAGAATATAGTAATTTTAGCGATTTATTGATGTTTGTCGGTAGTCATGAAATGATTGAATCTGATACGTTAGATTTGCAGGATAAAATTGAAAATGCAGTAATCCATGAGTTCGAAGGAATGTTTCATGTCTTTCCTCTAGGGTTTAATAAGATGGCATCTTCAAGAGAAGCATGGAGAATAATAAAAGAATTTATAAACAAGCAAATGAGGGACTAATTATGAATAAAGAATCAAGTTATGATACTTGGTTTAGATTAGATAATTCGGGTAAAATTTTTCCAGAAGTATCTAATCATCGAGAAACTAATGTTTTTCGGGTTGCGGTCAGTCTAACAGAAGTTATTGACAAGGATTTGTTACAGTTAGCTGTAGACGCAATTTTAGCTAGGTATCCAATGTTTAAAGTAAAACTGAAAAAAGGGTTCTTTTGGAGTTATTTTGACTATAACTCTAAGCCTTTTTGTGTCGAAGAATTAAAACATTATGTCTGTGGGGAAATAAATCCTAAGAAGAATAACGGCTATTTATTTAGAGTCATGTATAGAAATCAAGACATAGTAATAGAAATGTTCCATTCTTTAGCAGATGGCGCAGGAGTTATAATGCTCTTAAAAGCCATAACTTATGAATATTTAGTTTTAACCGGAAAAGATATTAAACCGGATAATTTGGTTCCAACCAAAAATCAAAGACCAAGTATGGAAGAGTACGAAGATGCTAATTCTAAGTTCTATGACAGAAAAAACCGTAAGCATGTTCCAGAACAAAGGGCATATAGAATTAAAGGTACGCCTTTAGCGGAAGATTTAACTGGTTTAATTTCTGGAAACATGTCAACTCAGGCAATGATTAATCTGACAAGAGAAAATGGTTTAACCATGACGGAGTATTTCGCAGCTTTGATGATGTACACTATTTATGTAACTCAGATTCAATACCGTGGCCATATTAAAAGTAACCAAGCACCAGTAAAAATTTTCGTACCTGTAAACTTAAGAAAACATTTCCCATCAAATACTTTACGTAATTTTTCCAATTTTGTTAAGAGCAATATGGTAATGACCGAAGATGACATAACTTTTGAAGAACTAAAGGTTCTAGTTAAAGAGCAATTCGAGAAAGGTATGACTAAGTCGGAATTAATCAGAAAGATGAGTGAAAACGTAGCTTTTGAGAAAAATGTATTTCTTCGTTTCACACCTTACATTCTAAAGAAATATGCTTTAAAAATAGGTTATAACATGTTAGGAATGAAACTTAATACTATGAGCTTAACAAACATCGGTAAAGTTGATTTTCCAGAATCAATGGAACCATATGTTGTAGATGTTACTGCAGCTGTATATGCAGGAAAATATAATACTGTGAATTGTTCTATCATCTCTTTTAGAGATCGTCTTAAAGTAACTTTTACTCGATCCATTGTCGAAACAACAATTGAAAGAGAGTTTTTCCGTCATTTCACTAATCTAGGTTTCGATATCGAAGTCGAAAGCAATTATGTGGAGGAATATTAATATGAAATATTGTGATAAATGTAAAATATCAATTGATACGAATAATAATTATTGTCCGCTCTGTCAACAGGTTTTAGAAGGCGAACAAAATAAAAGTATAATTGAGAAATATCCAGAGTATGTATCAATAAACCGAAAAATTTATCCTTTAACCAAAAAGATTATATTTTTTGTTACAATAGTATCAATAATTATTCTTTTGATAATAAACCTAGCAACATTCAATGGTAAATGGTGGTCTTTAATCCCTATTGGAAGTACATTCTATTTCTGGGTATTAATTAGTGTTGGAGTATTTTCTAAACAAAATATTGCTTTTAAGTTGGCTTTCTTAACCTCGCTTTTAATTGGATTATTGGTTTTGATTGATCAAGCAACTCTACAAGAAGGTTGGTCGTATAATTATATAATGCCACTGTTGCTGTTCACTTGTAATTTGGCAATCTCGGGAGTCATTTTGATCAAAAGAATCGATTATCGAGACTACATTTTATATCTTCTAACAATCGTGATTCTATCTTTGGTGCCAATAATTTTATTGTTTGTAAAAGTCATCACTGAACCTTGGCCGGCAATCATGGCATTTGCTTTAGCGGTATCAATTTTATTGTTTATTATCTTCTTTTTCCCTAAATCAATAAAAGATGAAATCAAAAAAAGATTTCATGCATAGTAAGTATTATTTAATATTTTAACATTTGCAAATCCTTTTGTTTTGGGCAAGAAGTTAAGTTTAGTGGCAAAATATAAAAAATAATAATAAAGCTAAATATTGACCAAAAAACAAAGTCAGGATTAGATATCCTGACTTTTTTATTTTATCCGACTAAAACTCTTTCAGTTGCATAATTTATATGTGAAATCTCTGGATGACCCCAGTTTTTGTTCATAATACCAAAAATAGTAATCGGTCCAAGTCTACCAACAAACATTAACATTGACAACAACACTTTTGAAGCTGGCATTAAATGAGGAGTAATACCCATGGAAAGACCAACTGTACCGAAAGCTGAAAATGTTTCAAATAATACTTCGATAAACGTCATGTTATAACTTGTGTTTTTAGTTTCTATCGTCGCAACCACTAAGAACATAAACATTGTTACGGAGAATGCTAGGATGGCAACCACAAAGGCTTTGTTTTTATTTTGATCTTCAATTTTTCTTTTATGAGTAATGAATGGTTTCCCCGAAAGAAAACTTGTGATTGATTTAAACATAATAAATAGTGTTGTTGTTTTGATACCACCACCAGTTGAGTTAGGTGAAGCACCGATAAACATGAACATCATTATTACAACTAAGGTAGTGTATGAGAATAAGCTAATATTAACTGTAGAAAAACCAGCAGTTCTAGTAGTAACACTTTGGAATATTGCCTCTAACCATGTAACGTTATCATATTCAAACAGTTTAATTGCTAAAGTGCCTAAAACAATAAGGATTAAAGTTGTTTTAATAACGATTTTTGAGTAGATACTTAAGGTTTTCCATGACTTCTTTTCAAGAATATCTCTAATAACAATAAAACCAATACCACCAATAATTATCATCAACATTGTGTTAATGTTTAATAAGATATTCCCACTGTAAGCTTGTAATGATGTTGAGCCTAAAATGTCGAAACCAGCATTGTTAAATGATGAGATTGTATGGAAGGCAGCATGGCCAACGGCGTTAATAAACTCAAAATCTTGAATAAATACAATGAAATTAAGTATAAAACCGAACCCCTCTATTACCAAACTAGTTAATATGATTGATCTTACCAACTTAATCATTCCACCTAGATGATGCTGATTCAAAGCCTCTTTTAATACATATCTTTCAGTAACACCAATTTTTATGCCCAAGACAACTAAAACGTATATTGCGATAGTTACTATTCCTAAACCGCCTATTTGGATTAATAAAGCTAAAACGATTTTACCAAATATTGATAAAGTCTCGGCAATGTTTGGAATAGTTGATAACCCAGTTACACAAACTGCAGAAGTTGATAAGAATAGCGAATCTACCCAAGACAGTGCATCAACTCCCGTTTTGGTAGCAAACGGAAGTTTTAGAAGCAGCATTCCAAACAGAATAATGCTTAAAAAACTAATAGCTACAACAGCAAAGGGTGATAATTTATGTTTTTTCATATAGTTACTCCCTAATGTCAAAATATCGGTGATATTATACTACTTTTCATCTATTTTTACAAATTGATTTTTAATATTGATAATTCTATCTTTAAACTTTCATTACTAAAATATTTTTGGTATAATAAATTAACAAAAAATAATAGGAGATAGTAATATGTTAGTTCTAATTGGACCTAGTGCCTCAGGCAAAACTGAATCAGCAAAAATTATGATTAATCGCTATCCAATTTCTAGAGTTGTAACGTGTACAACTAGAAAGAAAAGAATTAATGAAATAGATGGTTTTGATTATCATTTTGTAACTAAAACAAAATTCAGTCAATTAAAAAAAGATGGCTTTTTTTTAGAGACAGCCATGTATAATAACAACTTTTACGGCACACCTAAAAACGAACTAGCAGATGACAAGTTTATAATCTTAGAGCCTCAAGGTTTACATTCTTTTCTTGAAAAGAGCGACTGCCAAATAGTGGCTATTTTCTTGAAAACTAAAGAGAGCACAAGAATCAAAAGAATGAAGTTAAGAAAAGATTATCCTGATGATATTAAAAAAAGAATTAAAGCCGATCGAGAAGAATTCAATTTAAAGAAAATTTCTGGACTAGACTTGATAATCGATACAAATGAAGTAACACTTTCAGAATTAGCTGACAAAATATACTTTAGTTACTTAGAAATTCTTGAAAAAAAGAAACTTTGCGGAAAACAATTAAGTCTTTTTTAAGATATTATAAATACTAGATAAAGGGCCTGTAAAGAATTAGAAATCTGAGAAGATTTTTAAGAACTACAGGTTCTTTCTTTAAAATCAAACAAAAAAGGCACACGTTATGAACTGAACCCTTAATAGTAGACACAAAATAAAAAAGTGTCTACTTTTTAATTTCTTAAACGGATAGTATTATAAAAAATCATCCACTCATGGACTAGTTGTACATATTCATCTAAAGATGTGATATCATTATTATAGAGAGTTTCTTTCTTTAAAATAGAA
The DNA here is from genome assembly GCA_002345505.1 of Caryophanales bacterium UBA2289. Taxonomy (GTDB): domain Bacteria; phylum Bacillota_I; class Bacilli_A; order Izemoplasmatales; family Hujiaoplasmataceae; genus UBA2289. The sequence continues at coordinate 1,813 of DDWJ01000018.1, read as the reverse complement.
TGAAAACTCTCGATAACTGCGTTGTCTAAAGGGTTACCTCTCCGTGAATGAGATATGATAATGCCATTAGATTCGCAGATAACTTTATATTCAGTTGAAAGATACTGAGAACCTTGATCTGAATGGAGTACAAGTCCATTCAGGTCATTTGTTTTATATATAGCTTCATTAAGAGTATCCATAACTAATTTATTATCGTTGTAATAACTTATTTTATAAGCTATCCAATTTCTTGTTTCTAGGTCTAAGATTGTACTTAAATAAGCACGTTTACCATGTCTTGCCAAAGCCAGATAAGTTATATCTGTTACCCATCCTCTTTGTTTGAAATTTCTCTTTAACTGATCTGATTGAGATTGCTCTTCTATATATTTTTTACTGTAGTTTGGTTTAATATCTTTAATATATTTAGCCATGATGACATACTTACTCATAACCCTTAATACTTTCTTATGATTCATGACTAGTCCGTACTCTTGTTTTAGTTCTTCAGTTATTCTTCTATAGCCATATACTTTCTTGTGCTTATCAAATATCTTTTTGATTATAAGGTAATCTTGATAATCTGGATCAACTGTATTTCGATATTTATAGTATGTTGAAGTGCTAATGTCTAACACTTCACACATCAACTTAATATGGTATTTGCTTCTATATCTAGTGATGAATGTTATTTTTTCTCTCGATCGACCTCCTTCAAGTACTCTTGGAACTTTTTTAAGATTTCATACCTTTCCTTATAATCAATGTTTTCTTCTTTCTTAGGTCTACCTCGCTTCTTTGCTACTATTCTGTTACTATCTTGATGATAATGATATACCCAAGAATTGATTGTGCCTTCAGGGATTTCATACTTTTCTGATAGATATCTGTACCCATGACCCAATTCAACTTTTGCTTTGATTACTTCGGCTTTTAATTCTTCACTATATATTTTAAACTTTTGTCCCTTGCTCGCCATAAATTTATCCTCCTTATGTTTTTTTATGTCGTGCCTCTTTTTGCTTTTTGTTGATAACTTCGTTATCCAAAAAGCTCTCTTACTCATAAATATATCATATCTACTGTCTAAATAGAAAAAGATGCTAGTAATTTAATACTAACATCTTGCTCTTTTTTATTTAGTGTCCACTATATGGGGTTCACTATAGTTAGTGCCTTTTTGTGTATATGGAAATAGACTTCTAAAAAGAAGTAGAATTTAACATAGCTTATTCAGTTTTAACTAGATCGATCGGAATTTCTTATTATGATATTTTTTTAGATTATAACCAATAGCTATTAAATTTAACTCGAGTTTTATTCCGGAAAACGTGATTCTTGTAAAACGACGGAATTTCATGTCTTCTTTGATAATTCCAACCGTTATGGCTATTGGCCAAAAAGTGGTGAAATTGATATTATGGAACATACGGGCAAAGAACCTGGAAAGTTATTATTATGTATCCATACTGAAAAATATAATCACCGGAATAAAGAACAATACTATAAGGACATTATTAGACCAGAAATAACTGAAGGATTCCATAAATATTCACTTATCTGGGAAGAAGATAAACTGATTTATTTATTAGATGACGTGGAAGTTAATCGCTACGAAAAAGGCGAAAACGGATTTGATCAAGATCCGGCCGGATGGCCTTTCGATCATCCATACTATTTTATTATGAATCTAGCTGTTGGCGGGATGTTAGGGAAAGACCCTGATCCAAAAGTTTATCCGCAAGAGTTTATTATCAAAAGTGTAGAGGTATCAAAATTATAAGGCATTTATGCCTTATTTTTTTTATTTAATAGGAAATTGTATTTAAAA
>DDWJ01000032.1 GCA_002345505.1 Caryophanales bacterium UBA2289 | reverse complement strand
TCCATTAAAACTGCAAAAGTCAGGACATTCGATTTTTCGCCTTCTCTAGATACTCAGATTTGTATGTAGTGTTCATCTTGATTTCTCTATATCCGTTCTTACAAAAAATTTCATTCCATAAAGGTATCGCTTTGCTTATTTTGAGATATAACTTGTCTCTTGCCTTCAATACCTGTTTGGTCCATATAAATGTATATTTATTCGCATCCGCTTCAATTTTTGTCCCATCCACGTACAGTCGATCTGTTTCAATATCTTCTCTTGCTATAATCTCTTGATTTATTTCTATCATCAAAGATTCTAGGCTTAGATTCAGCTCATTTATCACATCATTAACTGATGTATGTGATGGTGGATTCATCCCCGATGTCAAATACAGGAATCTGATGTCGTTCCTACAGGATTTTGCTAACTCTCTTGTGCTTCTTACATTTACCATTTGGCCAAACAATATTGCGTTTAATATCTGTACTCGGTTTTTTTTATTTCTTCCAATACCTTGATTATTATTATCAAAATACTTTTCTAGATTTATTCCTTTCATGAGTTCTAGATAACTATGGACTTCTGAATCTGCTTATAAAACTATTCCTAAGTCCATTGGCAATATCAATTGTTTTGTGGTATAATCTTCTTGCTATATTATTGTGTTTTTCATAACTTATATTATACCAAAAAACCGGTCCCTTGTGGGTCCGGTTTTGAGTTTTTATAGGCTGTTTATCTATTTTATTTCTTTACAGCCCCTTTTTTATAATTTTTTCTGTAACATTTGACAAAAGACTTAAATTTCGATAGAATTTACTAGTGAAGAAATGAGGGAAAATTTATGACAAATAAAAAAGTGTTTGGTGTAGTATTGATAGTTCTTGGAGTATTATTTTTATTAGATAAACTAAATGTTATTCCATTTGACATCTTTTTTTCTGGATGGTGGACTTTACTATTGATAATTCCGGCTTTAATGTCCATGTCAAAACAAGGCGTTACGGTAGGCAATATGATATTGTTAATTGTAGGTATTGTCTTGCTTTTGAGAGAGCAAGGTATAGATTTAGATGGATATCTATTACCAGGAGTATTAATCGTTTTAGGTATCGGGTTGTTTATTAAGAGATAAGTTGTATTTTTGTTATTTACGAAAAACATAAATTCAACAAAATACTCATATTACTCCAAGGTATTTAGGGGAGATTATAAGTCCTCTTGGAGAAAAGTGTAATGGTTATTACGGAGAAACAGATTTATTAGTTTCTCCGCTTTTTATTTTTTCTAGATAAAAAAATGGTTTTTATAGTATAATAGAATTAGTATATAAGAGGTGCGAATATGAAAAGAAAAACTAAGATAGTATGTACAATTGGACCAGCAATTGATTCTCCAGAGATGATTGAAAAAATCATAAATGCAGGAATGAATGTTGGAAGATTGAATTTTTCTCACGGTAATCCAGAGGAACATAAAAAACGTATCGAAATGATTAGAAGTATCGCTAAAGATTTAAATCGCTATATTGGAATTATGGCTGATACAAAGGGACCTGAAATTAGAACGGGAATGTTTGAAAACGGAAAAGCGGAATTTAAAACTGGCGATCATGTTAAAGTCTTAAAAGCTGATGTTTTAGGAAATAAAGAGGCTTTCCATATCTCTTCTCCGGAACTATTCGACGATATTAATGTAGGGGATTTTTTGTTAATAGATGATGGTAAGATGAGACTTACGGTTGTAGACAAAGGCATCGGCGAGTTTACATGTATTGTCAATAATTTTGGAGTTATAAAAAGTAGAAAAGGCGTTAATGTTCCAAATGTGAAATTATCAATGCCTTTCATTTCCAAAAAAGATGATGAAGATATTCGCTTTGCTTGTCATAATAAAGTTGATATGATAGCTTTATCATTTGTTAGAAGAAAAGAGGATGTTTTAGCGGTTAGAGAAATCTTAAAACAAGAAAATTCTGAAACGATTGAACTTATAGCTAAGATTGAAAACCAAGAAGGTGTCGATAACATCAATAGCATCTTGGAAGTGGTTGATGGAATCATGGTGGCTAGAGGTGACTTGGGTGTTGAGGTTTCAACGCAGTTGGTCCCGATCTATCAAAAGAAGTTAATTCAAAAAGCAAATGAAGTTGGTAAACCTGTAATTACAGCTACACATATGCTAGAATCAATGATGGTGTCTCCAAGACCAACTAGAGCTGAGGCAAGTGATGTGGCAAATGCTATTTTGGATGGGTCAGATGCAATTATGTTATCTGGAGAAACAGCTGCTGGAGAATATCCAATTGAAGCGGTTTTGACGATGGATACAATCGCTAAGGCTATTGAAGATATTATCCCTTACGAAGAGAGATTACAAAAAGCAATTAAGTCGTCGCACCAAACTACAAATGACGCAATTGGAATTGCCGTAAGTCAAACAGTATTAACTTTGCCAAAAGCAGAAGTTATTATTGCCTTCACAGAGACTGGTGGTACTGCGAAGAGAATGTGCAAGTTTAGACCGGGTGTTCCAATTATTGCGATTACTGATAGTGTTGAAACTTGTCAAAGATTATCTTATTACTGGGGAGTTTTCGCAACAATCGGGGAAAATGTCACTGATTTAAGATATCATGATGAAGTTGCGATTGAAGTAGCGAAGGATTTTGGATTTAAGAATGGAGCTACAATGGTAATAACTTCAGGATGGGGTCAAAAACACGGGTCAACTAATACAATGAGAATTGTAGATATAGAATAGTAAAAGGGCTAGAATTTCTAGCCCTTTAATTTTTGCTTTATATTTTTAAATGATATTAATGTATTTTTTTATTTCCCATTCAGTTACAGTTTTTTTGAACTCTTCCCATTCTTTGTTTTTTAATTCAATAAACTTATTGAAGATATGATCTCCTAGAGTTTCTTTCATTAATTTATCTTCTTTTAGTAGGTCGATTGCTTCTTTTAGATTGTCAGGAAGGTTTTTTACACCTAAAGCTTCTCTTTGATCTGGTGTTAATTCAAAAAGATTCTCATTGATTGGTTTTATTAACGGTAAGTTGTTTTCAATCGCATCAAGTCCAGATGCTAAGATAACAGCTACGGCTAAATATGGGTTAGCTGTAGTGTCTACTGAACGGATTTCCGTTCTTGTAGTTCTACCTCTTGTAGCCGGAATTCTTATCATAACGCTACGGTTATGCTCTGACCACGATACGTAGCAAGGAGCTTCGTATCCAGGAACTAGTCTTTTGTATGAGTTTACGGTAGGGTTTGTTATTGCGCAGAAGTTTCTTGAATGAGTTAAAATTCCAGTAATCCATTGTCTAGCTACTAGAGATAATCCCATTGGGTCTTTTTCATCATAAAAAGCGTTATTTCCTTCTAAATCAGCTAAAGAACAATTGGTATGCATTCCTGAACCATTGATATTTGCAATTGGTTTTGGCATGAATGTTGCATGTAAATTATGACGTCTTGCTATATTTTTAACAACTAGTTTAAATGTTTGCACTTTATCACAAGCTTCAATAATATTTGAGAACTCAAAATTTATTTCATTTTGGCTATGTGCAACTTCGTGATGTGACGCTTCAATATTGAAACCGATTTTTTCTAATTCAAGTACAATATCTCTACGGCAATCTCCTGAACCATCAATTGGAGATAAATCGAAATACCCGCCATGGTCGATTGGATTTAAAGTAACATTACCAGCTTCATCAAGTTTAAATAAGAAAAACTCAGGTTCGAAGCCAATATTTAGAGTTGAAAAACCTAAATCTTTCATTCGGTTTACAATCCTTTTTAGATTTGATCTTGGATCAACGGTTGAAGCTACTCCATCAGGTGTATAAACATCACAAATTAATCTTGCGACTTTTCCGTATTTTGATTCTTCCCAAGAAAGAATTAGCCAAGTATCATAATCAGGTCTTAAATACATATCCGCTTCCATGATTCTTACAAAACCTTCAATTGAAGAACCATCAAACATAACTTTCCCATCCAAAGCTCTTTCAAGTTGACCTACAGGAATTTCTACACTTTTTATTGTTCCGATGATATCGGTAAACATCAGTCTAATATACCTGACATTTTCTTCTTTAGCGTTCTCTAAAATGCTGTTTCTTGTATATTTTTTCATACCCTACCCCTATATATCTTATCAAATTTTTTATCTTTAGTAATATTGATGTATTATATAAACAAAAAGCAAATAAATCAATAGTAGTGATTCATTTGCTTCAGTTAAAACGTTTTCATGTTGTAAACTATTCTAATTTAAATTTTATATTTATTGAACCAATTAAACCAGCAAAGCTTTTGACGATTTTCGAATCCTTTAGAGTCCAGTAAGCCACTTCGGCTAAGATTACTCCTGCAATTAAATCAATCACGTAATGTTGCTTTAATGTTTGAGTCGCGATGATAATTGCTAATGATAAAACCCAGATAATGATTTTTGGTAGTATTGGAATTTTTTTATCCAATCTTAGAGCAATAATACACAACCAACTCATCAATGTATGCATAGAAGGAAGGGCGTTTCTTGGTCCAGCTGCGTTATAAATCCAAACAACAATAGACTCTGTGAAAGTTAAATCGGTTCTTGGTGTCAAGAGGTTGTCGTTTAAGAATAGTCCTGAAGTTAATCTCCAAGCAGCAACATCCGATTGCCAAAAGAAATACCAGATACCACAGATAGTGAAAGTGACAACTGCAATAAAGGCAATTTTATACATGCTTTCTTTAGATCTCATGCTGATGTAGATAAATGTCATTGCCCAAAATGGATAAGCCACAATATAAGGGTAAATTGTCCAAGGCAAGAACGGAACTTTTTCATTAAAACTTAAAAAGATGTAAGAGTAGTCTACTCCGGGGTTTCCGAATGTTTCAGCATACCATTGATTACCAAAATAAGTAATAAACAAAAATAGCATTACTAAAGTGAAGGGGATAATAATATAGCCATATTTCTTGAAAATCATCAAGCAAATCTCCTTTTTATATTTTATATTAAAAACTATAACATATTTTGACATAAAAAACCATAGTTCTTGAATATGAAATTTTTGTGATGATAAGTAATTGTCATTAAATTAAAAGTGTGATAAAATCAATTGTAATTTTAATTGGAGGCGCACAATGTTCGGATTAAGAAGTGATGGTAAAAAAGTAAAAAATATCGATCCATTTATGAGACTTGTTCCACATATCATGTTTCATAGAAATGATGCAATGGTTATGCAATTGCAAGAAATCGATTGTGAAAACATGGATAAATATATTCTTGAAAAAAGAAAAACTGAAGGGTTAAGATTAACCTACATGGATATTTGTATGGCTTCATTTGTTAGAGTTGTGTCAATGAGACCAAAATTAAATCGCTTTATCGTAAACGGTAGAATTTTTAAGCGTAATAATATCCAAATATCTTTAGCTGTTAAAAAGAGATTAACTGATGAAGCAGAAGAAACTACAATTAAATTGACATTTGACGGATCAGAATCAATCAAAGAAGTAATGGATAAAGTCCATAAGACTGTAAACGAAAATAAAGGCGATATTAAGAATGATACTGATAATATAGCTAAAGTATTGACTAGAGTACCTAATTTCTTTATCAAAGTTATGGTCAGGTTCTTAATGTGGATGGATAAGCATGGAATGTTACCAAAGAAAGTTATTGACGCATCTCCTTTCCATACATCAATTTTTTTAGTTAATTTAAAATCAATTAAGATGGAAACTGTTTACCATCATATTTATAACTTTGGAACAACCGGTCTTTTTGTGTCAATGGGTAAGGAAACATTAGAACCAAGAGTGATTGATTTAGCAACAAAAGAAATAGGCGTAAAAAAGATTATGAAAATGGGTATCGTCATTGACGAAAGAATCAGTGATGGTTTATACAATAGCTTAAGCTTAAGAGAATTCAAGAAAATTATGGAAAACCCTTATATTCTTGATGAAAGAAATGAAAACGTTGTTTTAGACGACTAGAGGAGTGGAATTATGTTTATATCAATTTTAGGAATAGTAGTAGGACTACTCTTTTTCCTTGTAGGATTTAGATTATCCTTTTACCCAAGAAAGTTTATCAAAGGAATGATGAACTATAAATACAAAACTTCAGTTGAACCACAAAAAGGAGCAGTGATTGTCACGGTTATTATGGGAGCTTTATTGATGTTTGGCGGCTTGTATTATATTACTATTGGCGTCGTTTCTATAATCAACCCAGCATAAGTATTTTAATTTATTTTGAATTCGAATAAATATTTTGTTGTAAAATGAATATTTATTTGCTAGAATATTTATGGCGAGCAATTTAAAATCGCTAAATTTGTAACTTTAGGTGGTGACACTATGAACTTATTACGAATAAATAACCTAAATAAAACATTTGGCGGTAATGTGCTTTTTGACAATATTTCTTTAGAGATTAACAGCAATGAGAAAGTGGCTTTGATTGGACGCAATGGTGTCGGCAAGACGACTTTAATAAAGATGATATTAAATGAAATTACCCCAGATTCTGGGGAAATTTTTATTTTTAGGCAGGCAAAAGTTGGTTATTTATCACAAAAAATAATTGAATCAACTGAGAATACTTTAATTGATGAATGCTTGATTCCTTTTAAAGATATTATTCGGATTGAAAAAGAACTTCATCAATTAGCTTTGAATTTAGAAAGCGATCATTCTGAGCTTGCTTTAAAAAGATATAGCGACAAGGAACATGAGTTTTTAATCAATGGCGGGTATGACTATTTAACCAAAGTTGATATGTTATTAACAAGATTTGGTTTCAAAAAAGAAGAATATGAACGGATTATTGAAAGTTTTTCTGGTGGTGAAAAAACCAGAATAGCCTTTGCTAAATTATTAATGCTTGAACCGGATTTATTGATTCTCGATGAACCAACTAATCATATGGATATTGAAATTATTGAATGGTTAGAAGACTATTTGAAAAGTTATCGTGGAGCGGTTTTGATTATTACCCATGATAAATATTTTATTAATAAAGTCGTAAGAAAAATCTATGAAATCGATAATCAATCAATTGAGGTTTATCATGGTAATTATGATGAGTATGAAGTTGAGAAGATTAATCGTTATGACTTGTTGTTAAAGAAGTATGAGAAGCAACAAAAACAGATTGCGCATTTACAAAGTTTTGTCGATAGGTTCCGCTATAAAGCAACTAAAGCTAAGAGCGCTCAAGATCGGATAAAAAAGATTAATAGAATTGATAGAATCGAGTTACCGAATCGCACGACAAATCATTTGAATATTAACTTTAAAACAAAGAGACCAACTAATGCTTATATCTTAGAGTTAAATGATTTAAGTATCGGTTACGATAAGCCTTTAATTAGTAATATCAATATGAAGATGCGTGGATTTGAAAAGGTTGGTATTATTGGAAATAATGGTACTGGAAAAACTACTTTAATAAAAACTTTCTTAGGTGAGGTTTTACCGTTATCTGGAGAATATAACTTTTTAAAAGAAATGAAGATAGGATATTTCGATCAGAATTTAAGTAACTTTAATCCTGATTTAACATTGATGGAAACAATTCATGGAATCTATCCGAGCAAAACACTATATGAAGTAAGAAGTGATTTAGCGAAGGTGGAATTTACTGGTGAAGATGTTTTTAAAAAGGTTAAGGTTTTAAGCGGGGGAGAACTTGTTAAATTGCAAATATTGTTATTGATGCTTTCAAGACCGGATATCTTAATTCTCGATGAACCGACTAATCATTTAGATATTGATTCAAAAAATGTTATTGAAGATATTTTTGACGAATATGATGGACCAATAATCTTTATTTCTCATGACCGCTATTTTATTAATAAGGTCGCATCAAAGATAATTAAATTAGATACAGAGGCTCATATTTATGAAGGTAATTATGAAGAGTATTTGAAGTATTTAGAAAAGCAAGAAACTTCAAAAGAAAAAATTAAACAAAGGCCAAAAAATCTTTTTGAATATAATGAAAAAATTAAGAAAAAGCTTTCGAAACAAATTTCTGATTTAGAAGTTGATTTGAAAGAATTACATCAATCACTTTTCTTGAGTGATATCTACACTGATGTAGAAAAATACAGGTCCCAGGAACAAGTTATCAAAGAGAAAGAAGAAGAGTTGGAAAGTTTATATTTAAAGATGGAAGAATTAGATATTTTAGAGTAATAACAATTTATTTGTGCTAAAATATTATATGTGATGGAGATGATAAAATGATCGATAAAATTAAGAGCAGATTAAGAAGTGAGTTAGAAGTTAAACTATCTAGCGTTTATAATCAAGAAATCAATGTGGTTGTTGAAGAACCGAAAACCACCAATTTAGGCGATATTTCAATACCGGTTTTTTCAATTGTGAAAGCGGTAAACAAACCGCTTAGTGAAGTAGTGGATGTTGTGATTGAAGCACTTGAACAATCACAGGTTTACGAGTGGTTTAAGGAAGTCAATCGTGTTGGCGGTTTTATCAATCTTACATTCGATCGTTTAGTTTTTGCTAAAGAAGTCATTAATGAGGCAGCTAATGTAACTAGTTTCAAATATGAAATTGGTAAAGATAAAACTGTCTGTATCGATTACTCGTCTCCAAATATCGCAAAACCATTTTCCGTTGGACATTTGCGTTCGACAATTATTGGTCATGCGATTGGAAATATTATGGAGAAGTTAGGTTATAAGGTTGTAAGAATCAATCATTTAGGCGATTTTGGAACTCAGTTCGGGAAAATAATTTATGCCTATTTAAATTTCGGAGATAGAGCTAAAGTTGATGAAAATCCAATTGAAGAGTTAGTAAAACTTTATGTAGAGTTTCATGAGTTAGCGAAGGAAAGTCCTGAGATCGAAGACAAGGCAAGAGAGATTTTTAAGGAGCTTGAGTTAGGTAATCCTGAGTATAATAAACTTTGGGAACATTTTAGAGAAGTTTCTTTAGAAGAATATATGAAAGTTTATAAAATGTTAGACGTTCATTTTGACTCTTATAATGGCGAAGCTTTTTACAATGATAAAATGCAAGCTGTTGTTGATGAGTTAACGCTAAAAGGATTACTTAAAAAGGATGAAGGAGCGATGATTGTCGATTTAGGTGAAGATATGCCGCCGGCATTGATTCAAAAAAGCGATGGGTCCACACTTTATATAACTAGAGATTTGGCGGCGCTATTCTACCGCAAAAATACTTATGATTTTGATGAAGTTTTGTATGTTGTTGGAAATGAACAAAAACTTCACTTCGAGCAACTAAAAGCCGTTGTTAAAAAGATGGGTTATGATTTTTATCAAGATATCCACCATATTAATTTCGGACTTGTACTTCAAGACGGAAAAAAAATGTCGACGAGAAAAGGTAAAATAGTGAAATTAGAGGATGTTTTAAAAGAAGCATCTGGTTTATCACTTGCTTATATTAATGATAAAAACCCGGATTTAGCTAATAAAGAAGAAGTATCGGAGAAGATTGGTGTATCAGCGATAATCTTTAACGATCTTAAAAATTACCGTACTAACGATGTAGAGTTTAATTTAGAAGACATGGTTAATTTTGTCGGACAAACTGGACCATATTTACAATATACATCGGTTAGAATCAGCTCAGTTTTAGAAGAAAATGAGTACGATGATAAGAAAATTGATTTTGAATTATTTATGACTGATCATAGTTTTGACCTCATCAAAACTATCGCTCAGTATGAAGAAATATTAATTAAGGCCAAGAATGAATATTCGCCTTCAGTATTAGCGAAGTATTTATTGAATTTGGCTAGTTATTTTAACACTTTTTATGCCAAGGAAAAAATTATGGTGAGCGATAAAATCGAAAGGAATACAAAACTTACGTTGATTTCAATTATCAGAAATATCCTTGATGAGGGCATGAAATTATTGGGTATGCAGGTTATCAGAAGAATGTAAACTTGCTTTGGAGGATTTTATGGAAGACACAAAAAACATACAAAAACCAAAGCGGCATATAATGCACAATTTAGGTCTCATGTTTAAATGGATGGGATCTAGTTCATGGCTATTAATACCGGCTTTGGGTTCGCTTTTTATAGTAACATATTTAAGAACCTTAACACCGCTTTTCGGTCAACATATTATTGATGAAATCTTAGGATTTAGCGATGGAGGTTCAAAACTACCAAGTTTCTTTGCGAACTTGATAGCGGCTGACACAATTTCAAAACAATTGTTTTTGTCAGCGATTTTAATTATTGTATTAGCATTTATCAGAGCTTTGTTTATCTTTGCTCAAAGAGCTGTTTCAGGAGTTTTTTCTGAAAGAATAGCATATGACTTAAGAAATAATTTATATAAGAAATTAAGAGATGCTGATTATTATTTTCATTCTCATTCCGAGACTGGAGATATAATCCAACGATGCACTACTGATGTTGAAATGTATAAAAGATTTATTTCTGATCAAAGTATTGAAGTTGCGAGACTTGTATTATTGGTTTCTTTATCGATTTATCAGATGTCAAGAATGAATATGACAATCATGTGGGTTTCATTGGTGATTGCCCCAGTACTTCTTTTAAGTGCGGCTTTGTATTTTAGAAAAGTTGAAAAGATGTTCAACGAGATTGAAAAAAACGAAGCGATTATGACTACACACGTACAAGAAAATATTAGTGGTGCTAGAGTAGTAAAAGCATTTGCGAATGAATCATATGAAGTAGAAAAGTTCAGGAAACTTAATCGTAATTTCACAGATTCTGATTTCGGTTTAGTTAAGAAAATGGCGTTTTTCTGGAGTTCAACTGATTTTATATCATTTATCCAGTTCTTTATTATTGCAATTATCGGAATTATCTATGCCTCAAGAGGCATCATATCAGTTGGGGTATACACTGCGTTTTTAGCATATGCAGGTAATATTATTTGGCCAATGCGACAACTTGGAAGACTTGTTGGTGATTTTTCAAAAACTGTAGTATCAATTTCACGTTTAGATCATATTATTTCTAACGAAGGCGAGTACGTCGGAGAAGAAGGAAAACTTACGCCAGAGATAAAAGGAAATGTTGAGTTTAAAAACGTTTCTTTCAAGTTTCAAGATTCAAAAGAAGATCAAATTATTGATATTAACTTTGAAGTAAAACAAGGTGAAACAATTGCGATTATTGGTAAGACCGGATCTGGCAAGAGCACGATGATGAATCTGTTGATTAGATTGTTAGATTATCAAAAAGGGCAAATTTTGATTGATGGTGTTGAGATCAAAGATATCGAGAAACATCATTTAAGAAAGAATGTCGGAGTTATCTTACAAGAACCATTTTTGTTCTCAAAATCAATCGAGGATAACATTAAGATTTCCGATGCTAATTCAGATAATGCCAGGGTATCAAATGTAGCGAAGATCGCAAAAGTTCACAATGATATTATGAACTTTGAAAAAGGTTATGAAACTTTGGTCGGTGAAAGAGGAGTTACGCTTTCAGGAGGTCAAAAACAACGGGTTGCGATAGCGAGAATGCTACTTAGACCTAAACCAATTCTTGTATTTGACGATAGCTTATCAGCTGTCGATACTGAAACTGATATCCAAATCAGAAGAGCTTTGAATCAAGAATGGAAAGAATCAACTGTCTTTATTATTACTCATCGAATAACAACAGCTTCAGAAGCTGATAAGATTATTGTTATTGAAGATGGAAAAATAAAAGAGGCAGGAAAACATGAAGAATTAATAAATCGAAATGGTTTATATAAAAATATTTGGGAAATTCAATCTCAGATAAATTTCCAATTAGAAGAGGATGGTGAGGACAATGAGTGATTATCTTCATGATGAAGAGAACTTCACATCCCAAAAGTTTGATTGGGTAGTATGGAAAAAGATTTTTGCATTTATGAAACCGCTAAAAAAAGCGGTTATCCTGGGAATGTTAGCTATTATTGTTTTAGCAGTTACTGATATTATTTATCCTTATATCTCAGCATTTGCGATTGATGATATCATTAGACCTAATGAAGGTTTAGCAACACCGGATTTTTCGAAATTACCACTTTTAATCGTTTATTTTATGGCGTTTATGGTAGTTCAAGCAACAATGGTTTATGTGTTCATTATCTTTGCCGGAAGGGTTCAAACAGAACTTGCTTTCAGCATTAGAGAAAAAGCATTTAATCATTTACAGGAGTTACCGTTCTCATATTATGACCGTACAAGAGTTGGTTGGATTATGGCGAGAATGACTTCCGATTCAAGAAACCTAAGCGAAATATTGTCTTGGGGATTAATTGATTTAGCGTGGGGCGTTTTCTTGATGGTGTTCTTAACACTTTTCATGTTCATCATCAACTGGAAATTAGCTTTAGTTGTTATTGCGCTTGTTCCAGTTTTGACGGTAGTATCGATATTTTTTAGAAAATATATTTTAAAAGCTTACCGTTCAATCAGAAAAGTAAATTCTAAGATTACTGGAGCATATAACGAAGACATTACTGGGGCTATTACTTCAAAGACATTAGTTTTGGAAGAACAAAATTATAACGAGTTTGATATGTTGACTTTTGATATGAAGCGTCAATCAATTAGAGCGCATTTATTACAAGGTGTATATTTTCCGATTATGTTGTTTATCATCTTTATCGGTATCGCGCTTGTGTATTATGTTGGCGGAAATATGGTAATTGATCCGATTGCGCCAATAAGCGTTGGGACATTATGGTTATTTACCAACTATGTGTGGCAGTTCTTTGACCCTGTTAATAATATTGCTAACTTTTATGCTCGCTTCCAACAAGCTCAAGCATCAGCGGAGCGAATAGTTTCTCTTATTGAAACTGAAGCTGATATCACTGATAGAGCTGACGTTATTGAAAAATATGGAACTATATTCGATTATAAAAAAGAGAATTTTGAAGAACTAATCGGTGACGTTGAGTTCAAGAATGTTGATTTTAAATATAATGTTGGCGAACAAGTTTTAACTAATTTCAATTTAAAGGTTAAAGCCGGTCAATCAATTGCTTTAGTTGGGCATACTGGTGCAGGTAAGAGTACGATCATCAACTTGATTTCCAGATTTTATGAACCAACAAATGGTGAAATTTTAATTGATGGTGTTGATTACCGTGAAAGATCGCTTGGATGGTTACATTCAAACTTAGGCTATGTTCTTCAAACACCGCATTTATTTAGCGGTAGCGTTATGGAGAATATTCGTTACGGTAAATTAACCGCAACAGATGAAGAAGTAATTGAAGCCGCAAAGGCTGTTGAAGCACATGGATTTATTATGAAGTTTGAAGATGGATATAATACTGAGTGCGGCGAAGGCGGATCAAGATTATCAGTAGGTCAAAAGCAATTGGTATCATTTGCCAGAGCGATTTTAGCGGATCCTAAGATTTTGATTTTAGATGAAGCAACATCAAGCGTTGACACCGAAACCGAGCAATTAATCCAAAATGCAATTAACAAATTACTAAAGGGAAGAACTTCCTTTATCGTAGCGCATCGTTTATCGACAATCGTTCATAGTGATGTTATCTTAGTGCTTGAGGATGGTGAAATCATCGAAAGTGGGACTCATAAAGAACTTATCAAGAAAAATGGTGCTTATCATAAACTCTATACTAACCAATACACTGAGGAGATGTTGGAACTTTCAATCAGATAAACCTGCATTTAATTGCAGGTTTTCTTTTTTTAGTGATATAATAATTTTTATGAGAGGTGATATGCATGATTATAAAAAGTTTTATTGACTCGCATTTGCATATGCTAGGAATTGGCTATTATCAAGAAATAATTGATTTAAAAACTTCGAAAAGTATAGATGAAATCTTATCATTAGTTAAAAATAAAGAGTCTGGTGTTATAGTAGCCAGAGGCTTTAATCAAGCCAATTTAAAAGAGAAGAGAATGCCTGTAAAACAGGATTTACAAAGGATAGATAAACCGTTAATATTGTTTAGAATATGCGGGCATGTCGCAGTAGTTAATCAAAGGATGTTGGACCTTATGGGTATAAATGAAGCAACACTTCAAGTAGAAGGTGGAAGCTTTGATTATAACACCGGTATTTTTACTGAAAAAGCCTTGGGTTTAGTCTATGATAAAATCCCTGAGCCAACCAAAGAGGACTTGAAGAGATATCTTATTAATGCAAATAAAATCTTAATCAGCAATGGAATCACAAAAGTCGCAAGCGATGACTTTTCATCTTTCAATGTTCCTTATGAGTTGGTTATTGAAGCGATAAATGAAGTTGATGAGATGAATCTTTTGGACGTAGAAATTACCGAACAAGTAAACTTGCCAATTAACAAACTTCAAGATTTCATCAATAAAGGATACGCAAATAGAAGGTTCAAGAACTTTAAAATGGGACCGTTAAAGATTTTAGCAGACGGAAGTTTAGGGGGCAAAACCGCTGCGCTTTTTGAAGATTATTCGGATGACTTGGGTAATAAGGGCATCTTGACTTTTACTGACCAAGAACTTTATGCATTGGTAAGCTTAGCCAATAAAAATGGTATGGATTCTGTAATTCATGCGATTGGCGATAGAACAGTTGATCAGGTCATAAGAACATTAAAAAAAGCACAAGAAGAACACCCTAGAAAAAGTGAAGGTAACGCCATTATCCACGCTCAATTAGCAACTAAAAAACAAATAGAAGAAATGAAAGAAAATTATATCGGAGCGATAGTTCAGCCGATTTTTATTAATTCAGATATTAAGATCGTTGATGAAAGAATTGGTGAAAGAAAATCTGATTCTTATTTATTTAAAACCATGTTTGAAAATATTAATACTGGATTTTCAACGGATTCTCCAGTTGAGAATGTTAATCCTTTTGAAAACATTTATGTAGCTATTACTAGGAAGTCAATTGATTTTCCTGAGTATGAAAGTTTCTTGAAAGAAGAAGCTTTTAAGATTGAAGACGCATTAAAAGCATATACTGATGAAAACACTAGGTTCGTCTATGACAAGTCTCATGATGATTTTATCGAGATTGATCGAGACATCTATCAAATCCCGGTAGAAGATATTAAAAATATCAAGGTAATAAAAGTTGTAAAAAACGGAAAGACTATTTACGAAATTTAGATAAATTTTATCTTTGCTTTTTTGAAAAAATTGTGTATAATTAATATTGCTATGCCGGTATGGTGAAATTGGTAGACACGTTGGACTCAAAATCCAATGCCCTTAAAAGCGTGTCGGTTCGAGTCCGACTACCGGTACCAATATAAAAACAAAAGACGACTAAATCGTCTTTTCTTTATTATTAAGAATAATTTCTTTAAGAATTTTATAGGCTTTATCAATGACATTTGCACATTTGTTTATTTCTTCTCTATGCAGTGGTTTTATGTCTTTACAATCATTAGAAGAAAAAGCTTTATAAGTTTTATCTTGAAATTCTAGAGTTAGTTCTTTTAAGATACTTGAACCACTGAATATTACTGATAAAACTGCAATTCCACCAGTTATTACACCACAAACTTTTTCTTTGCATAAACCACCACCAAAACCAGACATCATTTTTATATGAGTATTGTCTAGGTTTAGTTCGAAATCTTTGTTTGCCATTAGCACCATGGTTTCTGCACAGTTATAACCTGATTCCAAATAATGTTGCTTTACCAGTTGATTCATCTCAATTCTCCTCGTATAATATGTAGTGTAGATTTGAGCTTTCGAAGCTCACTACATAATTATTTTATAAGTTGAAGTCCTAGTGTTATAATTAAACCAAAGATATAACCAGAGGAATGTGCTAATTCTCCTTGCGGCTTGTCCGCTTATTAAGCTTGCAAACCTGCTTGTTTGGCTTATCCGCTCACCGGTTGTTGTTCAATGGACATGTACTCAACGTTGATCCAAACATGTTCAAATGTTCTTATGTGGCGAGGTTGCGGTTGCCTTTCAAGACTAGGACTTCTCTTATATCTTATTCTCTTGAAAGTGGTGATTTCATGAATGATTTATTACAGTATTTATTTGTTGGTATTGATGTTTCTAAGGACAATAATCAAGTCTATGCTATGAACTTTTCTCAAGAAAAACTAGCTTCTTTTTCAACTCCTAATCATCAGTCTGGAGCGAACTTGTTAGAAGAGAAACTGCTAGATATTTTAGATAGACATCATCTATCTAAAATCATCATTGCGATGGAATCAACCGGAATCTATTCCGCTCATATCGCAACCTTTTTATCCGCTTCTAAATTCCTCTTTCCCTTTGATGTGAGAGTTTATGTTTTGAATCCGAAAATATCCAGAAACTATCGCCATAGTTTTTCGGATATGGATAAAACGGATCCCAAAGATGCTTTTATTCTTGCTGACCTTGCTAGAGTGGGCCGTTGTGAGAAACTGACTCCGTTTAAAGGTCCTCAAAAAATTGCGCTTCAACGTCTTACTAGGCATCGTCATCACATTGCTGAACTGCTTGCCAAAGAGAAGGTTTATGCCCTAAACAACGTCTTTTTAAAGTTTTCTGAGTTTAAAGGAATTTTATCAAATGATTTCTCTAAAACCGCCCTCGAACTCTTGCTCAATTATAAATCTGTAGATGAAATTATCGATGTTCCTTTAGAAGATTTAGTTGAATTTGTTATGACTTCTTCCAAAAATCGCTTCGCTGATTCCAACCAAATTGCTCTTTCTTTGAAGGCTGCGGCTAGAAACTCTTATCGCTTGGATAAAATGGCTTATGAACCCATTAATCTTTCTTTAGCTGCCAGTTTCAACTGTATTTCTACTTATCAAACTGAACTCAAATCAATCGACGCTGCCATTCTTAAACAAGTCAAGGGGCTAAATCAAAATCATTATCTTTCTTTGATTTCCATTCCTGGCATCGGGCCTGTTTATGCTTCTGGAATTCTTGCTGAAATCGGTCAAATCGATCAATTCGATAGTGATGATGCGTTAGCTAAATACGCTGGTATTACTTGGCGTAAATCTCAGTCCGGCACCTTTGATGCTGAAGACACGAGAATGACCAAAACCGGTAATGTTTATTTGCGTTATTTTATCACGGAAGCTGCCAATATGGCTCGCATCCATAACCCCGTTTTTAAAGAGTATTATCAAAAGAAATTTGATGAGGTTAAAACCCATCAACACAAACGCGCACTCGCCCTCACTGCCAGAAAACTTATTCGTTTGATCTTTGGATTGTTGAGCACAGATCGACTTTATAAGTAATTAAATCACTTAGTAATGTTTTTTCGTTTTCTTTTTTAAGTATGCTTTGTTTTAGACCTTTTGGTCTTTTTTTATTGCTTTTTTATTTATTTATCCCTTGACATCGTTACCGGTTGCTTAAACCATTCAATGGTATTTTTTAATGTGATAGGTATAGGTGTGGGATCAACCTTAAGGATGTTAACCATTTTCTTATTGCTGAAGTTATGTTCAGTTAATAAAGCGTTAATCATTATTTTATATTTAGGTAATAATTTTGTCATTAATTTGACTAAATAAACTGGGATTTTTATCATTAAGACTTTTCTATTTAGATTAGTGAAAATTAGTTTGTACATTTTATATAAACTAATATATTCACCACTTAAAATGTACGATCCAGTAATGTTGTAAGACATTCCGTTATAGATAGCTAATGCGACATTTTCAACATCAACGAAGTTATATCCTCCATGGAAGTAGAAACAAACTTTTCTCTTAAAGCATCTTTTTATTTCTTTGCCTACAGCTGATGGTTTAAAGTCATTAATTCCAATGACGGCTGAAGGATATATTATCATGCACTTTAGATTTTGTTCTTTGCTAAGTTTTAATAAATAATTTGTAGCTCTTGCTTTAGATTTTTGATAGTAACCTTCTAGTGATTCTAAATAAATTTCATCGGGTTCAGCTAAGTTGTATTCACTATTGGTTATGCAGTCTGTCGAAGATGTATAAATCAAATAGATTGATTTTTCTAAACAAAAATCTGCTATCATTTTAACACCTTCAAAATTGATTTTAGCAGTTAAATCTTCTTTATCATTTTTTAAGTTTATATATGCAGCTAAATGGATTAAAGTGTCATTTTCTTTAAGGTTTTGATTCAAGAAATCATAAGAAAAGACATCACCTAAGATGACTTTATCTTTAAAGGGTTCAATTGAATTTGAAATTTTTCTGGCAAGAATTCGGTAATCAACCATTTCTTGATGAAATTTTCTTATGAGATTGTTGCCGATGTGACCAGTAGCTCCGGTTATATAAATCATAATTTTCCTCTTATCACTAGTGATATTATAACACTTTTAAAAAATTGTTTGTTTTTATTTGTTAAAAAGGCGAGTAGTAATGTATAATATTATTGAATTAGGAGGGTATTGCTAATGGAACATAAAAAAATAGATTTGGTTAAAGAATTAAAAAATAAGAACCCGAAACTTTTAAAGTTGTTAATTGGGTTTGATGGTTTTGTTGATGAGATAATCCATGTCGTTGATAAAAGAATTGATAGTGAAAATTTTAAAAGAGTTGAGACTATCGAAGATTTAGCTAAAAGGATTCAAAAAGCCAGCGGTTTGTCAACTAATATTGAACTTGTACCAGTTGTGAAGAAGATTGGTGGAAACGGCCCAATTATGTGCAATGCCATGAGTGGAGCTGGTGCTGATATAACATATGTTGGTTCTTTAGGGTATCCGACTTTAAATGATGTTTTTCATGATTTGGAGAAAAAAGTAATAGTTTATACGATTGAAAATCCAGGCCATTCAGATGCTTTAGAATTTAACGACGGTAAACTTATTTTAGGGAAAATGAGTTCTTTAGTTAACGTTACTTATGAACAATTAGTAAATGTTGTAAGCGAAGAAAAACTTAAAGATATGATTGGCAATATCGATATGTTCGCTACGGTGAACTGGAGTATGCTTCCTAATATGACAGATCTTTGGCGAAAACTATTAAAGAACATAATTAAAGATTTACCGAAGAAGAATACAAAACCATTTATGTTCATTGACTTAGCTGATCCAGAAAAAAGAGAAAGTGTAGAAATTATTGAAGCGCTAAATCTTTTGAAAGAATTTAACGGGTATTTTAGAGTTGTTTTAGGCCTAAATAAAAAAGAGGCTTACGATGTAGCCAATGTTTTAGATTTATTTGATGATTCAAGTTTAAGAAACATGCAAGTTTCATTAGAAGATTTAAATCAAGCTTTATATAAGTATTTGGATATTTATAGTGTAGTAATTCATCCAGTTGATAGATCTTGTTGCGTAATTGACGGAGAATTTTATGAAGAAACCGGTCCATATGTTGAAAAACCGAAATTAACCACTGGTGCAGGAGATAATTTCAATGCTGGATTTATGTTGGGATTGCTTCTTGATTTAAAACCTAATCAAGCTTTATTAACCGGTATGTCAACAAGCGGCTATTATGTTAGAAACGCTAAAAGCCCTGAGTTTAATGAACTAATTGAATTTATCGGCGATTGGCATGAAGGCTTAATTTAAATAATTCCAAAGTAAAAGGAGCTAAAAATTAGCTCCTTTTTTAATTAGTCTTCTCTTTTTCTTAATTCTTTGTCTAACATGAAAAGACCGTTATTGCTAATCATCTTAACTTTGTCGATAAGTTCAGAGAAGTTTGCTTCCTCTTCAACTTGTTCGTCAATATACCAGTTCAATAAACTAACTGTTGCGTAATCGTTAAGTTCAATAGCCATTTTCATAAGGTTATTAATTCTTCTAGTAACTTCTTTTTCATGATTAAGTGAAATTTCAAGCACTTGAAGAACTGATTCGAAGTCATTTTGTGGATTTTCAAATCCTCTAACTTCAACTCTTTCTCCACGATCATTTAAGTAATCCATGAATTTTTGAGCGTGTTCTAATTCTTCGCGGAATTGGACTTGGAACCAATGTTCAAATCCCTTAAGTGATTTAGCAGCGAAATAGTTTTGCATTGCTAAATATACATGTGCAGATTCAATTTCAAAGTTTAATTGTGTGTTGATAGCTTCTACCATTTTTTTATCCATAATAAATCCTCCTTTTTTTTATTTTTCAGTCTTATTATAGCCGATATAAAATATTAAGCAATTGATTTACTTATAAATCTTGATCGTTGACTGAATCTAAATATCTTTTTAATGGTTCGATAACTTTTTTTACCGTTCCATCTTTAAATGGGTTGTTAAGATTAACTGCTTCAATTAAGTTAACGAAACTTTTGGAACCGCCTAAACGGCATAATCCTAAGTAAGATTTAAATGCTTCTTTGTGATTCTCACATGATTTTACCCAGTATTGGAAAGCAAGAACTTGTGCTAAAGTATAATCGATATAATAGAATGGTGAACCAAAGATGTGACCTTGGCGATACCAGAAAGTACCTTTTTCCATAAATAAATCATCGTCATAATCTTTAAACGGAAGATATTTCTTTTCGATTTTTCTCCAAGTAGCTTTTCTTTCTTCAGGAGTCATGACAGGGTTAAAGTAGATTTCGTGTTGGAATTCATCCACTGCTACTCCATAAGGTAAGAATGAAATAGAAGAAGCGAGATGATAGAACTTATATTTTTCTGTATCTTCTTTAAAGAAACCGCCAATCCATGGCCACGCAAGAAATTCCATACTCATAGAGTGAATTTCAGCTGCTTCATATGTTGGCCAACGATATGCAGGAATGTTATCTCTACTAGAGTAAACTTGGAAAGCATGTCCTGCTTCATGAGTTAAAACGTCAACGTCATGAGAAGTTCCGTTGAAATTTGCGAAGATGAATGGGGTTTTGTATTTAGGAATATAAGTACAATATCCACCTCCAGCTTTACCAGGAACTGAATCAAGGTCAAGCAGATCATGTTCTAACATAAAGTTAAAGAATTCTTTAGTTTCAGGTGACATTTCTGTGTACATATTTTTTGCAACATCAACTTGCCACGCTCTGTCTCCCTTTGGAGTTGGGTTACCTGTTAGAAACGCAAGTGAAAGGTCATAAGATTTTGGGTTATCAATACCGATTCTTTTCGCATCTCTCTTTTTAAGTTCAACAACAAGTGGGACTACATCACGGTAGATTTGGTCGCGATAATTTTTTACGTCTTTATAATCGTAATCAGTTCTGCCTAAGCGGTCATAACCTAGTTGAACATAGTTTTCATAGCCAAGTTCATGGGCTATTTTTGTTCTTACTTTAACCATGTCATCATAGATTCTATCTAATTGTTCTTCGTTGTTTTCAAAGAATTCTGATACTTTTAGTTGAGCTTTATGACGAATATCACGGTTTAAGTTTTGAAGGAATGGCCCCATTTGACTAAGATTGTAAGTCCCACCTTCAAATTCAAGTTTAGCAGAAGCTAATAATTTTGAATATTCAGTAGATAGTTTGTTTTCTTGTTGAAGGAGAGGGATAATCTTTGGGTCAAAAGTTTTTTGTCTAAGTTCAGCTGATTTAAATAATAGTTCGCCGAATTCTTTTTCTAAGCCTTTACGATTTTTTGACTTTAATATCTTTGAAGAAAAGATATGGTCATATTGTTGTAACTCTGGAATGTTATCATTAAAAAAGTCTTGTTCTAATTCATAGAATTCATCTTGAGTATTAAGAGAGTTTCTAATAGATACTAAAGTAATCATGCTTTCAATTTCATCGTTGATATCGAACCATTCTTTGATTGCTTTAACTTCGGTTTCGAGAGATTCGTTTTCACCAAGAAGACTAAGTATTCTTTTAGCGTGTTCTACATACTCTTCAAGGTTAGGTCTTTCATACTTAAAATCTTTAAATTTCATTTTTTTAAATTTCCTTTCATGTAGATTTCATTATTTTAATTTTAACATAAAAAGATAACTTTTCCTATTGCTAAGCAAAAAAATAAGGTATGAAATTTACTTCATACCCGATAATTTTATTCACTGATAATTTTCTTTGAAATATGTTTTTTCTCATAATGGGAAACTTAATTTTTGCCGCTCTTAATTTTTGATAGTGTAAGTATAAGACCTAAAGCAATTGATAAGAAACCAGCACTTAAGATTCTATAGTTTTCTGGTAATAAGAAAGTGATAGTATGAGCAGGTATCCAAAATAAAGGAATTGTTTTTAAAACTACGAAACCAAAGAAGTTTTGCCAATCGATTGTTTTAATAACATCATGACCTTTAACCTGAATTATTTTATTGATATGGCCTTCACCCAAATCAATAAATGTATCGGTTACTCGGTGAAGAATCATAAATGTTGGGGCGAAGATTAGGTTCATAAAGAAGCTTACTGAAAAAGCTGTGAAGATTTTGCTTAATAATGTTTCTGAAGCAAAAGAAGGAAGTAGACCCGAAAGCATACTTGCTCTTACACCTTGATCAAAAATTTTGAAAACTAAAACGAAAGCCATTCCTAAAAATCCCCAGATAATAAATCGATATAATAGGCCTTTTTTAGAAAAGTAATTTTTAGTCGCGATTCTTGAAGCAATCATTTCACCGTAGGTAGCTAATATTGATGTTTTTATGAAACCCATCAAATATGGGTTGTTAGAACTGCTTGCAGCAATAAACTCTCTTGTTGGAGTTATTACCAATAGAACTACTATGCCAATGAATATCATAATAAATAATAAATCAAGTTTTTTCATGCGAAACCCTCCAATACAAAAAAATTATATCATTTTTTAATTATTTTTGGTCAAGTCATTTTCAAATGATTTTTTTTATGTATAATAAACTATGGAAAAAGAGGGCATAGATGAAGAAATTACAGACTTATTTAGCACAATATCATAACCCAAAAATTCTTGATGTCGGTACAGGTAGAGGGAATTTCATTCAAATTATCAAAAAGTTGAATGATAATTTTTCAGAAATTATTGGCACTGACTTAGATGACCGTTTGCTAGAAATCAATAAAGCATCATTTAAAGATGATTTAAGAATAAAATTTGTTAATGATAATATCCTTGAGACAAAATTGTCTGAAGGTTATTTTGATGTAGTATGTCTATCTAATACTTTGCATCATTTAACGAATTATAAAGATACTTTTGATGGCATGTTTAAGGTATTAAAAGATAGTGGTATAATTATAGTTAATGAGACGATAGCTGATAATTTAAATCCTTCACAAATATCTCATCGTAAGTTGCATCATTTTGCGGCTAAGTTAGACCGTGAGATTGGTAGAGTTCATGATGAAACATTTAATAAAGCTGAACTTATCAATAGAGTTAAAAACTTAGGTGAAGGAAGTGCAGTTGATATCTGGGATTTAGATTTTGAAAATAATGAAGTAGATTATGATTATTTATCATATGAGAAGTTGATAGATAGATTGCTCCAAACAGTAAATAATAAGGATAATTATCCTGAATTTAAAACAGAAGCAGAATTTATCAAAGAATATATTAAGAATAACGGCTTTCAATCAGCTACTCAAGTAGTAATGATAATGAAAAAATAGCGGTTTCATGTAAACGGATATTTGCATTTCGTATTGTAATTAATAATGGATTGATATATAATATTAAAAATATTATTTTTTGGATATAAAAATAAGGAGGTTTTTAAATTGAAGAAAAAGATTATTAGCTTGTTAATGGTAATGTTGTTTGCTATCGGTTTTGTAGCTTGTAATAAAACTACAACTGAAGCACCAACAACTGAAGCGCCTACTACTGTGGCTCCAACTACAGAGGCTCCAACGACTGTTGAACCAACAACAGAAGCACCAACAACGGTTGATTTAGCACCAACACTTATCGGTGTTGCTGATCGTGAAATCACTGAAGATGATGCAGTTGAGGTTTTGGATGGAATTACAGCAATTGACGATTTAGACGGTGACATTACTGAAGATATTATTGTTACAACAGATTTTGATTATCAAGTTCCTGGAGTATATACGGTTGAATTATCAATTACTGACTCTGGTGATAATACTACAACAGCTAGTTTCGTCATTACAGTAGTTGAAAGAATTTTAACGCCAGAAGAAAAAGTTTCTATGGCATTGAATGAAATTGTCTTAACTTATCCGAATTTGACTTTACCAATGTTTACTTCCTATGGAGTTTTATTATCTTGGCAATCTTCAAACCCAAGAGTAATCTCTTCCGGTGGATATGTAATTAATCCATCGGTAGGACAACCGGATGCGGTTGTTGAACTTACTGTAAGAGCTTCAAGTTCGGGATATGTCGAATCAAAGACATTTGAAATTACCATTCCGGCTAACTCTGAAGTTACTGTAACTGATCACACTACTTTACCTTTTGAAGGCACATCAGAAGAATATGTAGTTACGGATAATCCTGCAGTTGACATTTTCTATGTTGACAATGGTAGTGTTCCTTATATAGATGTTCAGACTTTCATGAGTTTGATTGACGGCGCTATTGAAGCGGAAATTTTGGAGTATACTTATCCAGAAACTGACGTTTTAAGAGTTTCTTACGATGTAACTTACCTTGATATTGATGGTGTAACTGAAGTTACCGAAACATATTATGCTGAAATTGATTTTACTGCTAATACCTTTACAGTTAATAACTTTGATTTCTTTGCTGGATATATTGCTTCAACTGAATCAAATTATGGTGAAGGTTTAAACTATGTCGATGCTGAATATGTTGATGGACATGAAGTAGTTATTCCTTTAGGTTTCTATAATTTTGACTTAGTTATTCATACTGAAGGAGAAGAAACATATTATTTAATGCCTTTAGCAGTAGCTAACCGATTATTTGCTGGGGATATTTATTATGATGTTTATTACAATGGCGATAAATTATGGGGAATTGATACATTTGTTATTTCTGGTGGAGACGATCCAGCTTTAATTACAGAAATTCAAACAAGTTCATTAAATACTGCAAATGCACCAAGAGATATGAAGTTAGCAACCTATCATTACTTAGCATTCGTTATGGACTATTTCTATGGTTTAAAACCAGATAAAGGTTATGAAACGTATTATGATAAATTATACGCTAGCGCTAAGACAATGATTGAAGGTACTGATTCAAATCTATATAGTCAAGTATTTAAGTTGGCTTATGGACTAGATGATTTACATACGTCTTATCTTTTCGATGGATATTGGAACGCTCCAAGAGTTCCGGGATTATCAATAAGTGATTTAGGACCGGGAACAGTTGCTTTCTATGAGTATCTATGGGATATTCAAGACCGTTTAGATGCTAAATATGGAAGTTATAACAATATGCCTACACATACTTTATTAGATAACAATACAGTGGCCGTAATTCATATTACCGGTTTTACCATTGATACTCCAAATGAATTCAAAGCTATTATGGACTCACTTCCATCTACTGTTACAGATGTTGTAATTGATTTATCATACAATACTGGTGGTAATGTTGGTGCCGTGATGAGAATATTCGGTTATATGACTGAAGAACAATATTTGTACCATTCGCAAAATCCGGCTGATGGATCTGCAGTTACTTATTATATCGAAAGTGATTATGTTGCTTATGATAAGAATTGGTATGTTCTAACATCTGGAGTTACATTTAGTGCAGCTAATCTCTTTGCATCTATGGCTAAAGAATTAGGAATTCCTGTAATTGGTCAACAATCAAGTGGTGGTGCTTGTTCGATTGGCGTGGTTATGAACCCTGATGGTAGTGCAATTATGATTAGTACTAACAATGTATTAAGTACAAGAAGCGGCAACGAAATTGATGGTTATACATACACTAGCGTTGAAAATGGTGTTCCGGTCGACCGGATCATGACTGATGTAACTAGTGATAATGAGTTAGTAAACGTCATTAATGAATATCGAGCAAACGCACCATTATAGGCTTTTAAAAGTGATTTTTGGCAGATATAATTCTATTTGCGAAAGAATGATATAAAAAAAAGAAATAATAGGTCTGAAAATATAAGTTCAGTAATTGATTTTTTTCAAAGGTTGCTTTACACCTTTTATATAATATGATATAATTACTTAACAGTTTTCTAGGCCTAGTTGTCTAGTTTGGTAGCAAACTGACATTTAGACTGGTATAATTTTCATAAAAAGTGAAATTTATATAAACTGAAAAAATTAGTAAGAAAAGAGAGGAGAAAAAAATTGAAAAAAGTATTTATGATTTTTATGGCAGCTTTCTTATTTGTAGGAATAGTTGCATGTGGTGGAAAAACCACTGAAGCACCTACAACGCAAGCTCCAACAACACAAGCGCCTACAACACAAGGCCCTACAACCGAAGCGCCTACAACTGTAGCTCCAACTACACTCGAACCAAATGAACTTCCAGTTATCGCTGGTGTTGATAACGTGCAAGTTACAATTGGTGAAGATTTTGATCCACTTGATGGCGTAACCGCAACTGATGAAGAAGATGGTAATCTTTCTAACATCACATATACTGGTACACTAGACTTAACTACAGCAGGTGCATATACATTGACTTATAGTGTAACTGACAGTAATGGTGGTGTTGGTACGGCTACAAGAGTTGTTACAGTGGTTGATGCTGACGTTGTTTATCCAACAGGATTCTTCAACTTCAAATTCGCTACTACTGAATTAAGACACACTTTCATGGCTGCTGCAGAAAGATATTTATTAGACACAATGTATGGTGGGGTTCCACTATTCGCTAATGGTTCTTTCGCATTATACAGTGACAGATTACAGTTCCCAGTTGATGAATATATTCCAGTAATGGGATTTGGAGGTTCTTTCGGAACTTTCTCAGCTGATGATACTACAGTTTTAATGGACAATGGACTTCCTGGAAACGCAGGTGAGTACACTTACCGTACAGCTAGTACAACAAACCCAGAAAACTGGAATCAATGGTTATACCAAACTTCAACTGACTCTGATTACATGGGATTATATTATGATGCATTATATGTTTATGAATTCAACGAAGACAAAACTGGTTATGCAGTTAACCCTTCAATGGCTTCTGGAAATCCAGTTCCAGTAAATTCTTATATTACTGAAACAGGTAAAGAAGTTTCTAAAACATGGCAAATTCCTGTAAGAACAGACTTAGAATGGTTCTATCATCCAAGTACTGATACTTCAGCTTTACCAACTGGACATGAAGTAATCGATGCTAATGATTTTGTTGATACATTCAAATTCGCATTAGATAAAGGATGGTTCCGTGCTATTTCTGGTGGTGGAGATTTCATCACATCAAGCAATAAGATTTTAAACGCTAAAGAGTACAGAGATGGCGATGCTACATGGGAAGAAGTAGGTATCAAAGCAATTGATGATAATACTATCGAATTTAAATTCGTAGATGATCAATCAGAATGGAACGTAAGATACTTCTTATCATCATTCGTTATGACTCCTGTTAACTTAGAATTATATGCTGCATTACAAGTTGGAGAAAATAATTCTTATGGTACAAGTAATACCACAATTGCTTACCATGGTCCATATTATGTAGACTATTATGAAGCAGATAAAGTATTACGTTACAAACAAAACCCTAATTTCCATACTCCAAATATGTATTTCTACACAGGCTATTCATTTATGATTATAGCTGAAGCGGAAGTTAGATTCCAAGAATTCTTAGCTGGAAAATTGGAAGGCGTTTCTCTACCTGTTGCTGATTATGAAGAATATAAAAATCATCCTGGAATCAAACAAATTCCTGGTGCGACTACATTCAGAATGATGATTAATGGTTTAGGCACAGTAGAAAATCAAAGAGCACAATTCCCTGGTGGAACTTGGGTTCCAGAACCGCTACTTGCTAACCAAGACTTCAAGAAAGCAATGTTCTTTGTTATCGACAGACAAAACTTAGCTGAAGTTGTATTAAAAACTTCAACAACAAATATGTATTTATTCTCAGATGCTTATTTAGTAGATGCTGAACTTGGTGTTCCTTATCGTGCTACAGACCAAGGTGTTGCTGTAGGTGTTGGTTTATCACCATCAACTTATGGATATAATGCCGATGCAGCTGTTGCATATTGGGAATTAGCAATTGAAGCATTAGTAGCTTCTGGTGATTACACTCCTGGTACAGCTGCTGCTTACAACCATATCAATTTAGATTTTAATATCTTTAGTGGTAGTGAAGCGCAAGTATTAATGGGTGAATACATTAAAGCTCAATTCGAAACATACTTTACATCTTCAGAATATTATATCGACATTAAGTTGACAGTTGTTCCTAAAGACTTCCCTGGAATCTATTATGATTACATGATGACTGGTGAATTTGACCTTTCAATTGGTGGTATTTCTGGTTCAACATTAGATGCAGCTTCATTCCTAGATGTGTTCTGTGATGATAACCGTGGTGGATTTACTCTTAACTGGGGTATTGATACTTCTGTAGCTGAAGTAGAACTTAGATATTGGGACTTCACAGGTGAATATCACCGTGAAATGTGGTCTTTCAATGCTATTACTGCAGCTCTTAACGGTTTAGTATACCTACAAAATGGTGAAGAAATTGATACTCCAAGTCCATTCGTCAACATTCAAAACGATGTTGCTGTAGATGGTACTCCTACAAGTGTTCCTGTAACAATCAGAGAATTCACTAACGTAGCTTACCAAAACTTGACTTATACAGTTCAATATTATGATTTAGATTTAGGTTACTTAGACTTAGAAGGTTATATTGATATAGCTGTTCCTTCAGCAAACTTCGTAATCTCAGGTTTAGAACCATACTTCTATCATTATGGACCTGACGGATCATTGGTTTATAAGGGAGATTACCAAATCGTATTAAGTTTCGAATTTACTGAAGACAATACAAAAGTTGGTACAACTACTTCACAATGGTTCATGTTACCAGCAATCAGTGAATACTCATCTTCAAATGGTGTATCTACTGCTGGAACATTTACTCCTACAGATGCCGTTGTTGATTTGGGAATTCATCCAGATTACACTGCTACATTAACAAGTATTGACGTATTATTATACGTTGATAAAACAGAAGTGGTTAGTGCTACAGTTGATTTCGCGGATTTAGATGCAACAACAGTTGACGGATTAGCTCCTAATACAATTTATATGTTAATTCTTAACTTTGATGATGGAAACTGGGAAGTAATTCGTATCAGAACTGCTGCAGCAATGACAGCAGAAGTAACTGCAACAGAAACAGGCGCAACAATCGTAGCTACACTTAATGGCGATGACGGCGTTGTTAGAACAATTTCAACTGCTGTTGTTTATTTAGATGCTGATGATACAGAAGTATCAGGAGCTACTGTAAACTTTACAGATCCAGCTGCAATTGTTGTAGATGGTTTAGCAGCAGAAACAGATTACTATGTAACATTCACTTTAAGTGATGGTTCAGTAGTTAATGTTGCAATCACAACAGAAGCAACTCCAGTAGAATAATTATTTAATCAAAATTTAATTAATTAATTTTTACAAAAAGCTCGCAGACCATCCTGCTTTAGCAAGATGGTTTGCTTGCTATGTATAACAAATGCTTAAATTAAGCCTTATTGAAAAAGTCAAATGATAAAAAAACTGTCATTTGACTTTTGAAGGCTTATTATATTAAAAACGCTTAGATTTATTTGTAATTTAAAATGTTTTATACTGAATATAGAAAACAAACTCTATTAAAAAGATAGAGGTGTATATATATTTAATACAGAAAGGAGATATGTTAGGCTTCTAACATATAGATTGCTAATGACTCGATATATTATAATAAGAACTATATGGATTTTTATCATCATATCCATTATTCTTACACTAAACTTCACATTGCTGAAATTAGCACCGGAATACCCGCCAACAGAGAAAAATGATAGATCAATTTATTTCGCTCGTCAAGTTTCTGATGGTTACATGACAGAAAGGGTTGAAAGAAATCCTTTAATTTACAATGCAATATACAATAATGAGTTAATTAGACCAAGAAATGCCGAATGGGTTAATGAAGACGATCAATATCGTGTTTATGAACCGATTTCAATTGCTAACCAATATTTTTCTTGGGTAGAAAACATTGTAACTGATTGGAATTGGGGATACTCGACTAGGGTTCAAGTTAATGTACCTGTATTTGATGTATTGAAGTCAAGAATGGGTGTAACTTTAAGATTGAATTTAATTGCCTTATTCTTCTATATTCCTATTGGGTTTGCATTAGGAATATTAGCGGCTTTAAAGAAAAACAGCGTTACTGATAACGTAATTTCTTTAGGTGTTATGATATTCATTTCGATTCCAAGTTTCGTTATGATGACATTGTTGTTAATGTTGTTTGGTTATACATTAGATTGGCTTCCTACTCAGTTTCCGTCCGCAGACCTTGTTGGTTCAATTCAATTCACTGGATTGATATTGCCAGTACTAGGATTGTCTTTCGGTTCAATTGCTGGGTTAACTCGTTTAACTAGAGCTGAATTAACCGAAGTATTGACTTCAGAGTTTTTACTTTTAGCTAGAACTAAAGGTTTAACTAGAACTCAATCAGTTATTAGACATGCGATGAGAAATTCCATGGTACCACTTGTTCCAAGTGTTATTGGGTCTTTCGTTAGTTTATTGAGTGGATCAGTTATTATTGAACTTATCTATGGTATCCCTGGAACAGGAAGAATTTATATCCGTGCTTTGACTAAAAATAGTTATGACTATAATCTTCTTTTAGGTACAACAGCATTCTATACTATTATAGGATTATTTGCTGTATTGTTAGTTGACTTATCATATGGTATTGTTGACCCTAGAATCAGAATGGGGGCTAGAAAATAATGGCTGATAAAAATAAAAAATATGAAAATATCGATAAATCTCAGTTCCAGTTTGTTCAGGATGAGAAGAAGATATTTGATAAAAAGTTTGATACTAAACCGATTGGATATTTTAAAGACGCAATGATGAGATTTGCTAGAAACAAAACAAATTTAACTGCTTCAGTTATTTTACTAGCTTTGATTCTAATGTCTATATTTATCCCAATTTTAAGTACGAAAAACGCAGAAAAGTTAGAAGAAACATTATCTTATTTACCTCCAAGAATTCCTTATCTTGAAGATATCGGAATTGCTGATGGTACTAAGATGCGTTATGACCAACCGGTTGATCCGACTACAATAGATCCTGAAACCGGATTGGGATTGCCTTATTCAACACTCGAAAAATACATTGACTTGTCTACTCTTGAAAACTATTATGGTGGTTGTACGGGAAAAGATGAACTGTGTGAAGGCGGTCAAAACGAAATTAGAATCGACAACAATAAGACAGGCGCTATTGTTAGATCAAACACATGGTTAAGTTTCTCGAAAATTTATAGCTCGAAAATTGTCGTTGATGTAGAATTCATTTCTGATGAAGCTAATTCAAAACTTCTAGTGCAAGCTGGTCCAGTTGCTGGAGTTTACGTAACTATCGGCGAAATCACAGCTCCTGGAGTATATACATTTGATCCTTATTTAGATAATCCGGTTTTCCCAGCTAGTGCAAAGATTCAATTAAGATATGAATCTGAAGACACAGCTTTAAAATTATCGCTTAATTCAGTTTCAATTGTAAGCGAAACTGAAGATGCTTCTGAAGCAGATCAAATTAAATATAATTATTCAGTTTCTGGATATACATTATCTCAGTATCAACTAGTTTCAGAAGTAATACTTAATGATGAAGAAGAAGTAATAGCAGCTTACTCAGGTACTTATGTTAGAGCAAATGGTCTAAGATTAATGTCTTCATTTAGATTTGATGCATATGCAGAAGTTTTTGGTGACAAATCACAAATCGCATTTCCTGCTAGCGAATATAATTTGTTAATGGAAGAATATGCAGATGTCTGTATTCAAATGGAAGATCCAGAAAATCCTGATGGATGGTTATTCCCTGAAGGCTGTCCAATTGTAAAAGTTAACTTCCAAAATGAGAGCGTATTTGTTCCTGGAAAAGGTGAACAATTCTCTTATAATTTAGTTTTAAATTACCAAATATATGCCGGATATGAAGAAATTCCTTATTTCTTCTTTGGAACTAGTGCCGCTGGTAAAGATATGGTTAAATTGATTTTTATCGGTTTAAGAACTTCTTTAACAATTGGTTTATTAGTTGCGGTTATTAATATTACAATTGGTGTTATCTATGGTGCTATTAGTGGTTACTATGGTGGACAAATTGATATTATCATGGAACGTTTTGCCGAGATTATCGGTCGAATACCGTGGTTGGTAACCTTGAGTATTTTCATTGCCTTGATTGGTCCGGGAATCGAAACCTTGATTTATGTTATGGTTGTTTCCGGTTGGATCGGCGTTGCCTCGGTAACCAGAACCCAATTCTATCGTTATAAAGGTAGAGAATATGTATTAGCTTCAAGAACACTAGGGGCTAAGGACTCAAGATTAATCTTTAGACATATTTTACCTAATGGTATTGGGACAATCATTACAAGTAGTATCTTGATGGTTCCTGCACTTATATTTACTGAAGCAACACTATCATACTTAGGATTTGGTATCGGACATGGACAATCATTTTCAATTTTAGGTATTAATATGTCCGGGGTTTCAATTGGGGTGTTATTATCTGATGGACGTAATCAATTGCGTCAAAATCCTCATTTAACTTTATTCCCAGCCCTAATTATCTCGATATTGATGATTACATTTAATATGTTTGGTAACGCATTAAGAGATGCATTTAATCCTGCTTTAAGGGGGTCTGAATAATGGATAAGAATATTAAACTTCAAGTTGAAGACCTAACAGTTTCTTTTAAAACTACCCAAGGTATGGTTCGTGCCGTTAGAGGAATTAACTTTGAACTTTATGAAGGTGAAACACTAGCAATTGTTGGTGAGTCAGGTTCAGGTAAATCAGTTTCAAGTAGAACTATCATGGGTATCTTAGCTGGAAA
This sequence comes from Caryophanales bacterium UBA2289, assembly GCA_002345505.1. GTDB lineage: Bacteria > Bacillota_I > Bacilli_A > Izemoplasmatales > Hujiaoplasmataceae > UBA2289. Next base: position 89,658 of record DDWJ01000032.1, on the reverse strand, counting down.
TGGTGTAATCGACAAAGGATCAATCCTGTACGAAGGTCAAGATTTGACTGAAGTAGATGAAGAACATTTCCATGAAGTACGCGGTAATAAAATTGGTATGATCTTCCAAGATCCAATGTCAAGCTTGAATCCAATTATGAGAATTGGTAAGCAAATTACTGAAGGTATGGTTCTTAATGGTAAACGACTAACAAATAGAGTTAAGAAACTTTATCAATTAGAAAAGAACAAATATACGGAAATTACTCATAAAAAGGAAAAATTGCAAAGAAATATCAAAAAAGATTATGAACTTATTAGTGAAGGCTTATATAATGAAAATCTTGAAGAATTGAATAATCTATATCAAGGTTTAAACAGTCAGTTAAAAGAAGCTGCTCCTGAAGCTAAAGCAGAACTAAAAGTTAAAATTCAAGAAGCAAAATCTAAATTAAATAATGCTCAAGCACAATTGAAGCAAAATTTAAAACAAGAATATCAAGTAGCTATTGCTGAACTTAATAAACAACTTCCAGCAGCTAAAAAGGCAATGGAAAAAGCTAAGAAAGACGCAAAAGCTAAAGTTAAACAAGAATGGAAAGATGAAAAAGCTAAATATGCAGCTAAAATTGCCGCAGTTCGTGGTGATACTGCTAAAAAAGCTAAGGCTGATGCTGAAGTTGCTAAAGAACAAGCAATTCTTAATAAATTGAATTCTCAATTAGTAGCACTTCAAGAAAAGTTTAACAAGGATATTGAAAAAGCAGAACGCGATAAAGACAAACAAACTTTAAAAGATGCTTATCGTGAAGAAAAAAATGCAATTAAGAGTTTAATTAGACAATCTAAAACTTCTTTGAGAGCAGCTCAAAAAGCTATCGCTTTGGAGATTGAAGGTTTAAAAGAAGAATTAAGAAGATACAAAAAAGTTACAAATAAAGAAGCTAAAGAGCGTGCTCTTAAGATTATGACTGAAGTTGGTATTCCGCAACCCGAAAAACGTTTTAAACAATATCCGTTCCAGTTTTCTGGTGGTATGAGACAAAGAATCGTTATCGCTATTGCACTTACCGCAAACCCTGATATTTTGATTTGTGATGAACCGACAACAGCTTTGGACGTTACAATTCAAGCTCAGATTCTTGAACTTATCAATGATTTGAAGAGAGAAAGAAATCTTTCAGTTATCTTTATTACCCATGACCTTGGGGTTGTGGCAAACATGGCTAATAGAATTGCAGTTATGTACGCAGGAAAAATCGTGGAAATCGGAACTGCTGAAGATATTTTCTACAATCCTAAACATCCATATACTTGGGCTTTATTAAGTTCAATGCCTGATATTATGTCTAAAGAAAGATTGACAGCTATCCCAGGAACTCCACCAAATATGTTGTTCCCACCAAAAGGCGATGCTTTCGCCGAAAGAAACTCATATGCTATGAAGATTGACTTTGAGTTAGAACCTCCAATGTTCAAGATTTCCGACACTCACTATGCAGCTACCTGGTTATTGCATAAAGATGCACCAAAGGTCGAAATGCCAGAAGTAGTTAAGAATAGAATCGAGAGAATGTTAGAGCATACAAAAGAGGTGACTAAATAATGGCTAAAGTTGTTAAAGATAGAACTAATGAGCAACCAGTTCTTAGTTTAAAAAACTTAAAGATGTATTTTAAGTCAGGACATGGTAAAAACAAGTTAGTTGTTAAGGCTGTTGATAATGTCAGTTTTGATATCTATAAAGGTGAAGTATTTGGTTTGGTTGGTGAATCTGGTTGTGGTAAAACCACTACTGGTAGAACTATTATCAAACTATATCAACCGACAGATGGTGAAATTTGGTTTTTAGGCGAACTAATTGGTGCCGGTACTCTTGGCAACAAAGAAAACATCAAAAAAATCAAAAATACTGCAAAACTTAAAATTAGAGATTTAAAATCTGATTTAAAAGAAAATGCAAATGACCCTACTAAGGTTGAAGCGATTAAAAAACAAATCGATGAAATCAATTCAGAAAAACAAAAATTGATTATTGATCAAAAAATGGATATGCACCGCAAGAAAAAAACTGAAAATGCAAATTACGATTTGATGAGAAAAATGCAAATGATCTTCCAAGATCCAATTGCATCTTTGAATCCTCGTATGACAGTTAAAGAAATTATTGCTGAAGGTTTAAGAATTGCTGGTGTCAGAAATGAAAAAGATATCAATAGACGTGTTAACGAAGTGCTTGATACAGTAGGTTTACTACCAGAACATGCTTCACGTTATCCTCATGAATTTAGTGGTGGTCAAAGACAACGTATTGGTATTGCTAGAGCGTTAATTGTATCTCCAGAATTTATTATTGCGGATGAACCTATTAGTGCTTTGGACGTTTCAATTCAAGCACAAGTTATCAACTTATTGAATGACTTACGTGACCAATTGGGAATTACAATCTTGTTTATCGCCCATGACTTATCAGTAATCAAATACTTTAGTGATAGAATTGGTGTTATGTATTATGGTAATTTAGTAGAATTAGCTACATCAGATGAGTTATTCTTGAATCCTTTACATCCTTATACGCGTTCGCTTTTATCAGCGGTTCCACAACCGGATCCAAGATATGAAAAGAATCGTAAACGTATGCCATATGATCCAAGAATTCATGATTATAAAAATAATCCACCAAAACTTCATGAAATTAAAGAAGGACACTTTGTTTTAGCTAACGATAAAGAGTTAGAAGAATATAAGAAAAATCTAAAATAATGTTAAAAAAAATATTATTGGATTTAGTTGGTGGTACAATATTTTCATTAATCTTGATGTATGTAATTTATGATTGGGATTTTATGGATCCAATTAATTTATCAAATTCGGTATTTATCTCTGGAGTTGTAATGTTTAGTGCCGGTTTATTAACCATCACCAATGCAACAAAGATATTTAGAGGAATTGGCTTTGTCTTTAAACGGATGTTTACAAAAAAAGTTGAAGGCTTGTCATACTATGAATATATCTTGATGAAAGACGATAAAGATAATCGAGTTTTGGGATTCCCCTTATTCATTACTGGATTAGCATTCATCATCGCTGCTATTATACTAGGTTCATAAAACAAAATTTAGGTCGTGATTTTAAAAATCACGACTTTCTTTTTATTTTTGGGTGACTTTATAAATAAAGCAAAATGTGTTATAATATACTTATAATAATATAGAAGGAGCTGAGTTAAATGAATCAATATCATGAACCATTTGAACTTTTAGATGATGAAACAAGAAACATTACAAGAGCCTTAAGATCTTTAATTGAAGAACTGGAGGCAGTAGATTGGTATAATCAAAGAGTGAATGTTACCAAGGACGAAGAACTAAAAGAAATCCTTAAGCATAACCGTGATGAGGAAGTAGAGCATGCTGCAATGACTTTGGAGTGGCTAAGAAGAAAACTTCCTGTTTTTGACAAAGAACTGAAGGATAATTTATTTAAAGATGGTCCGATTGCCGGGCATCACTAAACTCAATAATGTAAACACTACCAGTGGTAGTGTTTTTACTTTTCTCTGGTTGTTTATTTCGCTTCTTTTTGATAAAATAAAGCTATCATAGGAAGCATGGCAAATAAGATGATTAAAGAAGTTACGGGTGTTAAAGATTTAAAAAGATTTATTTATTTTGTTAAGGATTTATATAAGGATAGTGAGCATTATATATATCCTTCTTTTTATATTGTTTTCAAAGAGTTGAAAAAAGAGGTTTTAGTGACGAAATCTTCTAAAGCAATTCTTTCATTGAGTGATGATAAATTGCTTGGAAGATTGTTATATACATTTAAGTACAATCAAAAGTTTGATAAGAACGTTTGCTATTTCTCGTACTTTGATTGTATCGATAGTTCAACGGTAGCGAATGAACTATTCTTATATATGGAAGCGGATATGAAGAATAACAAGATTGTTTATTCAGAGGGTACTTATTCACCATTTGATCCTGATAATCGAAGAGGAATACTAGTAAAGGGATTTGATGATGATCCAGTGATATTTACAAGTTATAATTATCCTTATTACGAGAGTTTATTGATTAACTACGGATATAAGAAAATTCATGATACTGTGTCTCTACAACCGGTGATAAGCGAAGAAAATGAAAGAAAATTAAATGCTTTAGTCTCGATGTTCAAGAGAAGATTCAACGTTGAAGTTTCAACAATAGATTTAAAAAATATCGACAGCGAGCTAGAAGATATTCATAAGATATTTGAGGTAGCTACAACGGATTTGTTATATCAAGAAGCTCCTTCTTTGGACATGATAAGAAAAGTGGCAAAGTCTTTAAAACCTTTAATTAAAAAAGAGATTGTAATTATCGCAAGAGAGAAAGACAGCCAAGAACCGATTGGTTTTGCGGTTTGCTTATTAGATTATAATCAAATATTCAAGCTAACTAAAGGAAGACTAAATATACTAAAATTTTTAAGACCAAAAAAATATATCAATCGTTCAAGAGCAATGATGCAATATGTGGTGCCTAAGTATCAGAGTTCAGGTTTGATAATTGCGATATATGATAAGATTTATGAAGGATTTAAGAAGCTAGGAATTAAGAGTTTTGAAGCGGGAACTATTATGGAAGAGAATTTTAAATCGATGACTTCTTTTTCTAAATTTGGTGGTGAAGTTAAGAAAATTTACAGAATTTTTGGGAAGGAAATTTAACTTATATGATAATTGCTTTACAGATAATATTAATCTTTTTCATACCGTATTTAATAATTAGATTTAAGGATTTCAAATTGACCAAGATGCTCGGAACAATCGGCTCGGCTTATTTATTTGGTTTATTCGCTGCTTTGCTTATATATTTAGTAAATTTATTAGGATTAGAATTTTCCTTGAATAAAGATGTTGGAGAAATAAGCTCATTCGGTGCTATTGCGATTGGTATTCCTTTATTGCTTTTCAGTTCTAATCTAAAACAAGCTAAAAAATTATCAAAGATGGTTTTGGTATCTTTTTTAGTCCTTATTGTTAGTGTTGTAGTTGTTACTACAGTAGTATTTTATCTTTTCGGAAAGAACATTCCAAATGGTGATATTCTTTCTGCTGGAGCTATTGGTCTTTATACCGGAGGTACACCAAATTTTAATGCAATATTTAATATTTTCGGAATGGATTCTCAAACCATTGCTTTAGCGAATCTGTCAGATATTATTATAGGTGCTGTTTTTTATGTGTTTTTATTGACTTTAGCTAAACCCTTCGTTAGGTTGTTTTTAAAGGACAGTAAAAGCCTTTATCTAACTGATGATACATTTATCGAAAACTCAGAAGAATTTAATGTTAAAGATTTCAAAACAAACAAACCACTACTTAAAACAGTTCTTCTAGCTTTTCTGATGGCAGTAGTAGGTGCTGGTATTGGCGTTTTAATTTGGATTATTCAAGGGATGAGAGAAGGAAGAATGTTTGATGCTTTGATTCCTAGTCTATTGATATCGGTGACGGTTTTTGGAATTATTGGTTCATTCAATAAAAAAGTGAGAGAAACCAAGGGAAATAATATCGTCGGACATTACCTAATTTTGGTCTTTTCCTTTGCATTAGCTTCAGCGATTAATTTTTCAGAAATAACTGGAGATTTTTCGAAATTAATTTTACTTTATGGAATTATTACCGTAGGTTCATTTGTCGTTGCGATGATTATTTCTCGATTTTTTAAAATTGATGCAGATTGTATGATTGTTTGTGCCGCTGCCGGTATTTATGGACCAGCATTTATACCCGCGATCACTAAACAACTAAAGAACGATTCCTTGACAGCGCCGGGATTGATTGTCGGGTCAATTGGTTACGCTATCGGAACTTTTATAGGTCTTTTGTTAGGTCTATTATACGCTTTATAAAAATATAAGGAGAAAAAAGAATGCCATATCAAAACAAGTATCTAGAATTGTTGAGCAAAGAGTATCCAACAATTCAAAATGTTGCCTCAGAATTGATTAATTTGAGTGCGATTTTAAACTTGCCAAAAGGTACTGAAATATTCATTACAGATATTCATGGAGAATATGATGCTTTTAATCACTATTTAAAAAATGCTTCAGGAATTATTAAAGAGAAGATTGATTTGATTTTACCAGATTTAACAGAAGTTGAAAGAAATCGTTTAGCCTTCTTTATTTATTATCCTACTGATATGTTAAATAAGTATAAGGAGAAATTGAAAGGCGAGAATTATCAAAAATTAATTCGCCAACAACTATCATTTATGATTTTATTAGCTAAGGAGATTGTGACTAAGTATACTAAAAGTAAAGTCAGAAAATCGTTGCCGGAAGAGTTTTCTTATATTATTCAAGAATTGATTTTTGAATCAAGTTCACATGAAGATAAGGAACGATACTATCAAGAAATTATTGAAGCTATCTTTATGACGAAGAGAGAAAATAAGTTTATACTTCAACTTTCAAGATTTATCAGAAAACTAGCGATTGATCAGTTGCATATAGTTGGAGATATCTTTGATCGTGGCCCTTTACCACACTTAATTATGGAAAAATTAGTGACGATGAACAATGTTGATATTCAATGGGGTAATCATGATATTTCGTTTTTAGGTGCAGCGAGTGGCTCAAAAGTAATGGTCGCAAATGTAATTAGAATCGCTGCTAGATATAATAATCTTGATTGTTTTGAAGACGGATATGGAATCAATTTAATACCACTTGCTAGACTAGCAGAAAAATACTACAAGAAAGATGACTGTAGTTTATTCGTTCCTAAGGGATACAATATTAATTACAACAAGACCGAGGATTTATCTTTCATCGCTAGAATTCATAAGGCAATTTCGATTATACAATTTAAGTTGGAGTACAACTTGATTAATCGTAAACCGGGATTTTTATTAGAAGATAGATTACTACTAGATAAAATTGATTTTGAAGACAATACAGTAATGATTGATGGGATTAAGTATCCTTTACTCGATAGTAATTTTCCAACTATTAATCCGAGAAAACCTTATCAGTTGAACAAAGATGAAGAAGAAGTTATAAATCACTTAACACAATTGTTTCTACATAATGAAATGTTACAAAAACATGCAAGATACCTAATGCAAAATGGATCGATGTATTTGAAGTATAATGGCAATTTATTGTTCCATGCAGCAGTTCCTTTTACTGAAGACAAAGAGTTTTTAAGACAAGAGATTAATGGAAAAGTCTATTATGGTAGAAGTCTTTTTGATGAGTTTGAAAGATTGGTAAGAAGTGCGTTTTTGAATCGATACGAAAAGGACAATTTTGATAAAGATTATTTCTATATCTTATGGCAAAGCGCCTCATCTCCGCTTTTTGGCAAACATTCAATGAAGACATTTGAAAGGTATTTTTTGAGTGATAAAAAGACACATAAAGAGATTAATAATCCTTATTATAAATTACGTTTAGAAGAAGATATTTTGAGAAAAATTTATGATGAGTTCGAACTGAACTTTAAGAAATCAAAGATTATCAATGGTCATGTTCCCTTGGATATTACTAAAGGTGATGAAGTAGTTTTAGCTAATAAAAGGATTTACTCGATTGATGGCGGTATGAGTAAGGAGTATTCCAATAAGACTAGTATTGGTGGTTATTCTTTAATCAGTGACTCTCATGCATATTTTCTTGTATCACATGCAAGGTTTGACACTTATCAAGCTTTGATTGATTCTGAGAAAGACATTGTATCTATAACAAGATCAGAAGAGTTGAATTCCCGCAGAACGTATATTTATGATACCAATAAGGGTCAGGAAATTAAGGCAATGATTGATGATTTATATCAATTGCTAGAGGCGTATCGTTCTGGTACTGTTATTGAGAAAAAATAGTAAAAATAAAAAAAGGTCTTTGATTTCCATGACAGGAAACAAAAAGACCTTTTTGTTTTAAACTAATTTCTTTCTTATTCTACTAGAGATAATATCAATAATTGTTACGGTGACGATTAAGACAATTACGATAATTCCGGTTCGCTCCCAATCTCTTGCTTTAATTGCAAAGATTAATGGAGCACCAATACCTCCGGCACCAACTAACCCTAAGGTAGCGGCAGCTCTCATATTGATTTCAAATCTAAACAAGGTATAACTTAAGAACTCTGGCAAAACTTGAGGGATAACGGCTCTAAATAAGACTTCAGTACTGTTTCCTCCGCAAGATTCCAAAGCTTCTTTAACTCCAATATCCATACTTTCGATTGATTCGGAAAATAGTTTACCTAACATACCGATGGAGTGAACCCCTAAGGCTAAGATACCTGCAGGTGCACCAGGCCCAACGATACCAATGAAGATTAGAGCTAAAATTAATTCTGGAAATGTTCTAATCATAGTAATTACAAATTTTCCAACTTTTGAAACACGTCTACCAACGATATTTTGTGAGGCAATAAGTGCGAATGGAATTGCAAGAACACCGGATACAAATGTACCGCTAATAGCGATTGCAATAGTCTCAACAATTGCATAAGGTAATCCATCAATCGTCCAGTCGGTAAGATAACTTACATCAGGATGCATTATACCGTTCCACATACCAATTATAGTACCGGAAGCAGAAGGCATTAAGCCGTTATAATTAACACCGTCAAAAGCCCAAATGATTAATGATAAAACGATGATGAAAATTAGTGTTCTTCTAATCGAGTTTGCTTTTGGTTTTATTGGAACTGGTTTGCTTAAAGTAGACATTATACCAACCTCCTTCTAATAGCACTGGAGACTAAGTCGATTATAAGAACGGCAACGAAAGAAATGATGATGATTATTCCTACGCGATCAAATCTTCTTAAATCCAGCCAAATTTGGTAGGTTTGTCCAACACCACCGGCACCAACATAACCTAAAACGGCAGCGGCTCTAACGTTAACTTCAAAGGCGTAAAGTGTATAGGACATGAACTGCGGAAGAACTTGCGGTAATATTGCATATCTAAAGATATTCATTTTATTACCACCTAAAGATATTATAGCTTCAACCTGACCGTAGTCGATAGCTTCAATTGATTCATAAGTCATTTTGGAAATTAGCCCAAAAGAGAAAATCGTTAAAGCAACAACTCCAGCGAAACTACCGATACCAAAGATTGATACAAAAAGCGCGGCTAATACTAAAGCAGGAATCGTTCTAAAGAAGTTTAGGAATAATCTAACGCTTGTATTTAGCCATTTGATTTTAATAAAGTTATTTGCGGCTAAAAGAGCAGCTGGAAAAGCGAAAATAGCACCTAAGAAAGAACCAGCAATAGCCATTTGGATTGTTTGTAATAATGGTTTTATAACATTATCGGCATAATCCCATGCAGGTGGGAAAAACATTGATTTAATTAATCTGGTGGCAAATCTAAGATTATTGATGATATCTATAAATGAAAACCCTGAGAAAAGTGCAGCACTCACTATGATGGCAGCTACAAGAGCCAAGGTCGAATAGAATTTAATCCTTTTTGGTTTTTTTGGCAATCTTGCGACTAAATCGGGGTTCATTAATCTTCACCAACAAAGTCTTTTTGTGATAGAGCTCTTCCGTATACTTGTTCGAGGTCATTGATGATATCTTTGTCTTTTTTATCTTTAACTTGTACGTCATAGACAATACGACCCTCTCTAACACCAACTATACGAGTTGCGTATTCAAGCGCTAAGTCTACATGATGGAGGTTAGCAATCATTGTAATACCATCTTCATCACAAATCTTTTTTAAGAATCTCATTACTTCAAAAGTAGTTATTGGGTCTAGCGAAGCAACCGGTTCATCAGCGAGTAGAATTTTAGCGTTTTGTGCTAAGGATCTTGCGATAGCAACTCTTTGCATCTGTCCTCCAGATAAGTCGCTTGCACGATGATATGTCTTTTCAAGAATATCAACTCTATCTAAAGCTTGTAAAGCAATCTCCTTATCTTTTTTAGGAAATAAGCCGATGATTGTTCTCCAAGTAGGGTTATAAGAGATTCTTCCCGATAATACATTTTGAATTACTGACATTCTTTTTATGATATTGAAGTTTTGAAAAATCATTCCAATATTTGAACGCATTTTTCTCAGTTTTTTACCCTTAATTTGCGTGATATCAATTTCTTGTAGATTAAGTTTTGATTCATCAAATTCGGGGTTTTTTAGTTTTTGCTTCTCAATTTCTTTTTCAATGTTATCGCCGTATATTTCATAAGTATTGATGTCGACATTATTAAAATAGATGTTTCCAGAAGTAACATCAATAATTTGATTAAGTGTTCTTAGCATTGTTGATTTACCTGCTCCTGATAAACCTAAGATAGCTACAAACTCGCCTTCTTTTATTTCTAAATTAACATCTGTTAAGGCAACTGTACCATTTGGATACGTTTTATTGACGTTTACGAATTTTATCATGTGGTGCTCCTTTAGAATAATAGCCACCATCAAAGGTGGCTATTATATGAATTTTAAAGAGTTTTTAGAAATCCCAATCTTCTTGTCTTTCTAAATAAGTTCTAACGATGTTGTAATCTGAATCAACTGCTTCAGCATAACCTTCATGGTTATAAATGGCTCTAATAATTGCTCTACCTTCTTCTGTAGCGGCAATAGCTATGAAAGCAGCTTTAATCTTTGCGACTAAATCTGGATGTAAACGAGGAATAACAGAGATTGTATCGTTTGGAATACTTTCAGTGTTAGCAACAAAAATTACTTTCTCATAAACGTCAGTAAGTTCATCTTGAACAAGTGTTCTAGCGTCTTTGAATGTGAACGCTGCATCTGCTTGGCCGTTATAAACAGCAAGGATAGCCGAGTCGTGACCGCCAGTGTTAAGCCAAGTGACGTCTGTCATTGGATCTAAGCCGTTGTCAGCAAGTAAGTTAGCTGGCCATACGAAACCTGAAGTAGAAGTGAATGATGCGATAGCAATTGTTTTTCCTTCTAAGTCAGCGATTGATGTGATACCAGAATCAGCAGCTACAACTAATTGTGATTTATAACCGTCAACAAGTGGAGAATCTGTTAATAGGTTACCATTATCATCAACGTCATAACGTAATGATTTTAGGATTACATTAGCTGCACCTTCTTCATGTGCTAAAACATATGAAGCGGTAGCTAATAAACCAACATGAACTTGTTCTGATTTCATTGCTTCAATCAAACCATTGTAGTCAGTTGCAACTGTAACAACTACATCCATGTCTAACTCAGCCATCAATAAATCTTGTAGAGGTGCTCTTTGTGCGTTAAGAACAGCTGCATCTCTCGAAGGAATCAATTGGACTCTAAGTGTTGTTGGATTCAAGTAATTGTCTGCTGTAGTTGGTGCTGCGGTAGTGGCATTTGGGTCACCTGTAGTCGGTGCCGCTGTTGTTGTTCCATTACATGCTGCAAAAGTTATTGCAAACATAATTACAAAAAATGCTGATAAAACTTTTTTCATAGATTCATTTCCCCCTTATCTATACTATTTATATTTTACTACATAAATTATAAAAAAAAAGATAAAGTATAAAAAAAAACTCTTAAATAGTGTAAAATATTTATACAAGGAGAATTGGTTTATTTATGAAGAAAAAATTTAGTTTGAGAATACTATCAACTAGTGATATACATGGAGCGGTTTTAGCTAAAGATTATGCAAATAATTCTATAACCGACTATGGATTATCAAGAGTTAGTAGTGTTTTAAAAAGATTTCGAAACGAAAATACCATTCTTATGGATATTGGGGATGACTTACAAGGAAGTCCATTGATGTACTTTCATCAACTTAATAGAAGTAAGTATAAAAATCCAATTATGACTGTTTTTAATTATATGAAGTATGATTATTTTATTCCTGGTAATCATGATTTTAATTATGGACTGGATTATTTAACTGAATTTGTAAATAGTATTGAGGCTAAAACACTTTGTTCTAATATTTACAGTAAAGATGGAATATTGTTGTTTGAAAATCCATATAAAATAATTGATTATGATGAAGGTCCTAAGGTGGCTATTATTGGTTTAACTACTCAATATATTCCGAATTGGGAGAATCCAAGTTATATTAAAGACATCATTTTTGATAACGCTTATGAGTCAGTTAAAAAGACAGTAGAAAAGCTTAGAGGAGAAGTTGATTTAGTTGTAGTGGCTTATCATGGAGGTTTTGAAAAAGATCTAGATACAAATGAGTCTTATGTTTTGGATACTGGTGAAAATCTTGGTTCAAAGATTATTAATAATGTCGATGGAATAGATTGTTTAATAACCGCTCATCAACACCGAAATATAGCATTGGAAAAAAGAGGCATAAGTTTAATTCAAGCTGGGGCTAAAGGGAGTAATGTGGCTAAGATTGATATTGATTTTGAATTTAATGGAAGTTGGAGAGTAATTGCTAAAACGTCGGAGTTAATTAAAACCTCTGATTTTTCATGTGATCCTTTGATATATGAACTGATTAAGGATGTTGAAGATGACTGTCAATTGTTTTTAGATAAACAAATTGGCAATGTAGTTTTGAATAATCTTGAAGTAAAAAATATGTTTTTGGCTAGACTTAATAAACATCCAATAGTTACTTTTATTAATAAAGTGCAGTTATTGTATTCGAAAGCAATGATTTCTGCGACATCTTTACCTAATGAAGTTACCGGTTTCTCTAAAGATATTACTGTTAGAAATGTGTTGTCAACATATATCTATGCTAATACTTTATCTGTTTTAGAAGTTTCGGGTGAGATCTTAAGAAAAATTTTGGAAAAGAATGCAGAGTATTTTATCTGTGAAGAAGACGAGATTAAAGTTAATCCTAGATTCTATTATCCAAAATTACAACATTATAACTATGATATGTTTGATGGTATTGAATATATTATAGACATAGATAAAGAATTTGGGGGAAGAATTGTAGACTTAAAATATAAAAATAAGGATGTTAAAAGCACTGATATCTTTACTTTGGTAGTCAATAATTACCGTGCATCTGGTGGTGGTGATTTTGATGAATACAAGAATCTAAAAGTTATTAGATCCCTGCCTTTTGATATTGCTGAATTGATTATTGATTATATAATTGCTCATCGTGATTTAAAGATTGAAAATTATAATAATATCAAGATAATTAGTAAGAAATGTTAAAAAGTTTTATGGCTTGTTATGGTATTTTTACTGTGACTGTGCTATAATATTTTAACAATTTTTACTAATATTTTTTTTATATTTTTATGAAAGCGTTTTTTAAGGGAGTTTTTATGTTCGATGGAATTGTTTTGGCGGGAGGATATTCCTCTAGATTTAAACAAAACAAAATGTGTGTAAAATACCATGGCAAAGCTTTAATACTTTATGCCATTGAAGGCATGCACAAATTCTGTAAAAATGTTATCGTGGTTACGGGTTATTACCATCAAGAAATTTGTGAATGTTTAAAAGGTATTGACTATGTTAAGATTATTTTAAATAAGGATTTTTCTGAGGGAATGTTTTCTTCAGTTAAGGCTGGAGTTAATCATGTTGAGCATGATTTTTTTATCATTCCGGGTGACTATCCTTTTATTTCAGATGATGTTTACAAGAAATTGATTGATAGTGATGGTTTGATTAGAGTGCCATCATATAATAAAAGGCTAGGTCATCCAATTTTCATGAGCAAGCAATTGAAGGATGATTTGATTATGACAGAGGTTGACAATCTAAAGGATTTCAGAAATCTTAATGAATATAAGATTGTAGAAGTAGATAGTGATTCGATACTGAAAGATATTGATACTGTAGAAGATTTGTTTAATAACAATGATAGTGGAAAGGAATGATTTAAATGGAGATTAAGGAATATTTAAAGCCAAAGTCAATTGAAGAAGCTTATGAGGCGTTACTAAGCAACATAAACAATAAGATTATTGGTGGCGGAGCGTGGATTAAGATTTCGCTTAAGAAAGTTGATACACTGATTTCTTTAGATGATTTGAAATTAAATTATATTAAGGAAGAAAATGATTTTTTTGAGATCGGTAGTATGACGCCTTTAAGAGATTTAGAGATTAATAAAGGATTAAATGATCTTGCTGGTGGAATTATTAGTAAAGCTATTGGCAATATTATGGGTGTTTCTATCAGGAATATCGCCACAATTGGTGGTAGTGTCATGGGTAAATTTGCTTTTTCTGATCTTCTAGGTGTACTAATGGTATTGGATGCAGAACTTATTTTTTATAATAGTGGCGTCATAAGCGTTGAAGATTTTATCAATATGCCGAAGATACCGAAAGACATTTTGCTTTCGATAAGACTTAAGAAACAAACCGCAAAAGGTTATTTTAAAAAGGTTGCGACTACCCATCTTGATTTTAGTATTTTGAATTTAGCGATTGTTTATAATGAAAGATTCAAAATCGCAATTGGATCAAGACCTAATATAGCTGTGTTAGCTAAAAGAACCGAAGAGTATTTAAATGGTTTTAAAAAACTTGATGAGGCTAATTTAGATGAGGTAGTAAAAATTTCATTGGAAGAAGTTAAACTAGGAGACAATTCAAGAGGTTCTAAAGAGTACCGAGAATTGTTGATGAAAACATATTTGAAGAGAGGAATTCGTGAGGTGATAAAATGAAAATTGATTTAACTATAAATAAGCAGAAGAGAACATTTTTAGTTGAGCCTAATGAATATCTCTTGGACGTTTTACGAAGATATGATTATCATAGTGTGAGAAGAGGCTGTGATAATACAAGCTGTGGTGTTTGTACTGTTCTTCTAGATGGAAAGCCAGTTCCTTCGTGTTCTGTTTTGGCAATTAGATGCGAAAATAGAGATATCACCACAGTTGAAGGTATCGAAAAAGAAGCAGAGAAACTTGCTCATTACTTTGGTGAGTTAGGAGCTGATCAATGTGGATATTGTAATCCTTCAATGGCTTTGACTGTTTATGCTTTAAAAAGAGAAAACAAAAATGCCGGTGATGAAGATATTAAAAGTTATTTGGTTGGTAATTTGTGCCGATGTACTGGATATGTTGCTCAACATGAAGCGATAAAAAGATATTTAGGTGATGAATCATGAAAGTAGTTAATAATAAAACAAAGTCAATTGATGGCTTGGGAATAATGAAGGGTAGAAAAGCTTATACTGACGATTATGCAGAAAAAGATTCGCTTATAGTTAAAGTATTAAGATCACCTCATCCTTTCGCTAGAATTGTTTCTATTGACGATTCTGTTGCGAGGAATTTAGAGGGAATTGAAATGGTATTAACTCATAAAGATTTTAAGCGTATTCCTTTTACAAGGGCTGGTCAAGGTTATCCTGAACCTTCTCCTCATGATAAGTTTGTTTTAGATGAATATGTAAGGTATATTGGCGATGAAGTTTTAGCAGTTGTTGGTATTAATGAAACAGTTGTTGAAAAAGCTTTGGGATTAATCAAGGTTGAGTATGAAGTTTTAGAACCAGTACTTGATTTTGAAAACGCTAAAGATAATGAGATTTTAATTCATCCTGAAGAAGAAATTCATGAGATGTTTGATATCGGGTTTAAACCAAAAAGAAATATTGCAGCTAGTTATGGTATGGAAATAGGGGATGTTAAAAAGACTCTTGAAAGCTGTGATTATGTTATTAAAGAAACATTCTATACACAAGCCCAAGCTCATGTAATGCTTGAGCCTCATACAGTTAATGCTAGAATGGATTATCAAAACCGAATAATTATCTATTCGGCTACACAAACTCCTTTCCATGTTAGAAGAATTATTTCTCAAGGATTAGAAATTCCTTTGTCGAAAATTAGAGTAATCAAACCGAGAGTTGGTGGGGGATTTGGCGGAAAACAGGCAATTCATGGCGAAATGCTTGTTGCTTATGTAACCTATAAAACTGGTAAAAGTGCAAAAATGATTTACACAAGAAAAGAGGTTTTTGAATCATCATATTCTCGTCATCCAATGCGATTAGAGATGACTTTAGGTGCTGATAAGAATGGTGTTTTAAAAGCTATAAATTGTGAAGCTTTATCCGATACCGGAGCTTACGGCGAACATGCTTTAACAGTTTTTATGGTTACTGGATCAAAGGTTTTACCGCTTTATAATAAAGTTGAAGCCGTCAGATTTGTTGGTGATATTGTTTATACCAATCACACTCCTGCAGGAGCTTTTAGAGGATATGGAGCTATTCAGGGTAATTTTGCTTTAGAGTCTGCAGTAGATATATTGTGTCAGAAAATGAATGTAAATCCAATTGATTTCCGTAAGAAAAACATGATGAAAGAAAAAGAAACTTCACCAATTTTTGAAATTATGGGTGAAGGAACTGCTGGTACGGCAATGATTATGGAATCATGTAAACTTGATGAATGTGTCGATAAAGGAATGGATTTAATTGGTTGGAAAGAAAAGTATCCAAGAGTAGAAACAAAAGATAAGATAAAATCAGTAGGCATGGCTATAGCAATGCAGGGAAGTGGAATTCCTTACATCGATATGGGTAGCGCAACAATAAAGTTGAATGATGATGGCTTTTACAATTTAATGGTGGGAGCTACTGAGATTGGACAAGGTAGTGATACTGTTTTAACACAAATAGCCGCAGAGGAATTAATGACAGAAGTTGAAAAAGTTGTAATTTATTCTTCTGATACGGATTTAACTCCGTTTGATGTTGGTGCTTATGCATCTAGTACTACATATGTGAGTGGTAATGCCGTTTTAAAGGCAGCTAAGGAATTAAAGAATCAAATGATTATTGAAGCAGCGAGAATATTGAGTATTGATGTTGAAAGAGTTAATTTTGACGGGAAAGAATTCTGGGATGAAGAAAGTGACAAGATGATTAGTTTAGTTGATTTATCCAATCAAATCACTTATTCTCATGAACAAAAACAACTTCAAGTAACAAGTAGTTACGTAGGTCATAAGTCACCACCGCCTTTTATGGCTGGTTTTGTGGAAATTGAGATTGATAAAGAAACCTTTGAAATTGATATTTTGCATTATGTATCGGTTGTAGATTGTGGAACGACAATTAATCCGATGCTTGCGAAGGGCCAAGTAGACGGCGCGATTGTACAAGGATTAGGCATGGCTCACTTTGAAGACGTCAAGTATGCTAAGAACGGTAAGTTAATCACTAATGATTTATTAAATTATAAAATCCCAACAAGATTAGACATTAAAAAACTGACGACAGTTTTCGTAGATAGTTATGAGGAAAGTGGTCCTTTTGGAGCTAAATCAGTAGGTGAGATTGGAATAGATACACCTCCAGCAGCTTTAGCTAACGCAGTGTTTAATGCTTTAGGGGTAAGAATTACGAGTTTACCAATTACTTCAGAAAAAATATTTAGAGAGATTAGGAGATAAAAATTTATGAAAAATTTAGATAAAATATCCAAGATTGTATTTTTTGGAGCTGTATGGGGTCTAATTGAAGCGACTATTGGTTACGCATTACATTTATTACCGGCATTAATCGCTGGCAGTATTATGTTTCCGATTGTAATGTTTATCCTTTATCATGCTTATAAGTCAATTGGATCAAGAAAAGCAATTTTCTTTGTTGGATTAGTAGCAATTTTAATTAAAGGAACTAATCTGTTCTTGCCTTTCCTTTTCCCTGCAAAAACAATCAATCCGATGATAGCAATGGCTATCCAAACTTTATTGGTTTTTGCGGTTATTCCTTTGTTTGATTCTAAGAAATTATCAGTAAAGATTACTTCAATAGTCTTTGTTAGTATTGCTTGGCGTTTAGTTATGATTGGGTATTACGGCGTTAATTACTTAGTAACTGATTTCTTAGATTTTAGAATAAGAGCTTTTGAACCGGCTTGGTCCTTTGTTGTAACTGAAGGATTAATATCTGGTGCGTTTGCCTTAGGATTGATATTTGCGACTAACCCATTAAAAGCATTGGCTAAATTTGATCGAAACAAAATTAATCCAATTATTTCAACTGCAGTTTTAGTTGTAGCTATTGTTTTAACGTTAGTTAAGTTTTAGGTGATGAAGCTTGGACATCTATAAACTGATTAATGAGTACAAAAGCAAAAATATCGCGATGATAGCAATAACTGCCGTTAAGAAAGAAGGAGCCGGTCCAGTCGAAGTTGGCAAGAAAATGATTGTTCTTGAGAGCGGAGTAACTTACGGTACAGTCGGCGGTGGAGCAATTGAGTATTACGCGGTAAATAAAGCAAAGCTACTTGTTAAGGAAAGAAAAAGTTTGCTGGAAACATATGTGTTGGACGAAGGTAAAGTAATGCCTGAGTCCACTACTTTACCAATGGTTTGTGGAGGTGTTATCACTTTGTTTTATGAGTATATCGGTCCCAATGCTTCAATTTATGTTTTCGGTGCTGGTCATGTTGGCCAAGCGCTTGTAAATGTACTGAAAACAATGAATTTTCATGTGACAGTAATTGATGAGAGAACAGAAGTTATCAGTAAGTTTGTCGGTGCTGATCTTTTAGTTAACCAAGGATTTGTCGATTTTATTGACCAAGATGTAATCAAAGATGATAGTTTTATTATTGTTTGTACCCCAAGCCATAAGTATGATTATCATGTTATAAACAGAATTCTCGAGAAAAAAATTAAACCGAAGTATTTAGGTATGTTATGTTCTCCAGATAAGATTAGGGGTTATTTAAAATCAACTTATGAAAGTTTTGGAAAAGACATTGATTTAAGTTTTTTCTATTCACCAATTGGTCTTGATACTGGCGGAATGACCCCAGAGGAAATCGCTATATCAATCAGTGCCGAGATTTTAACTATTATCAATAATAAAGAAGGTCATAAACATATGCGGGAGATCTTAGATGGTGAAGATCGTTACTGGTAGTATAAACTCTTATAAATCTACTAGATTAATGAACTATTTTAAACAAAACCCCATTGGGGACGGCTTCATTTCTCGAAAGATAATGAAGGATTCTTTGGTTTATGGTTATAATTTGCAAAGACTTAGTAGTGGAAAAGAAATTTCTTTTGTTATTAGAGACATATTTTGGGATGAGAAAAAAAGTGTTTTGTATAAACTGGGTCCATATTGTTTTTATGAAGATGCTTTTTTATATTTAGAAAATATAATCGATAATTTTATCAAAAATAATGTTAACCCGGTTTATTTGGATGAAATTGGTATCTTAGAATTAAATAGTCAAGGCTTTGATAGGATTTTAAAAAAACTTGTTAAAGCTAAGATTGACTTATGTTTAGTTGTTAGAAGTGATCTTATAGATAAAGTATGTGAAAGATATGGTTTTGATGAATTTGAAATAATTTAAAAAAAGGAGTGTGAGGCTAGCTATGTATGACAAAAGAATTACCAATGGAAGAGTTTATATTGATGGTAAGTTTAAGAAATGTAATATCTATATCAATCAAGATAAAATTGTCAAAATAGCGGAAGACTATTTATATGCCAAAGAGACTTTGGACGTTCAAAGCAGTCTTGTTTTGCCCGGTTTAATTGACCCTCACGTTCATTTTGATTTAGATTTGGGTAATATTAGGTCAAGAGATAAATTTATCTCTGGCACCAAAGCAGCTGCTTTTGGTGGTGTTACTACCGTGATTGATTTTTTAGATCCAGTAGATAATGTTGAAGATTTAGAATCGGCGTATCGAAGAAGATTAAAAGAGGCTGAAGGCTCGTTCATAGATTATTTCTTTCATGCGACAATTAAAAATCCTCGGTGTGATTTAGAAGAATTTGTGCTAAAGATGAAAGAACTAGGAATTAATTCGTTGAAACTTTTCACTACTTATTCAGATAGTGGCCGAAGAACTGATGATGATGCAATCATTGAGTTGTTAAAGTTATCAGAAAAATACAAGTTTTTGTTATTAGCTCATATTGAAAATGATGGCTTGATTGATTTAAATCCTAATTTTAAATTTAATTGTTTACTAAAATCAAGACCTACCTTATCAGAAACAAAAGAAGCTTTAAAGCTAGCTTCTTATGTTGAAAAATATGGTGGTTACTTATATATGGTTCATTTAAGCAGCGGGAATACACTAGATAGATTAAAAAAGGATTTTCCTGATTTAATCAATAAACGTTTCTTTATAGAAAGTTGTCCGCATTATTTTCTTTTCACTAATGACTTTTTAGAGAGGTGTGATGGGTATTTATATACTTTAGCACCGCCTTTAAGGACGAGAAAAGAAAGAACGCTTTTGAAGGAGAATTTTAAAGATGTTTATACGATTGGAACTGATCATTGTAGTTTCAATAAAATTGATAAAGAAAAGCAATTCTTGAAAGATATACCTTTAGGAATTGGGGGGATAGAGTTTTCTTTTGATGTAATGTATGAATTGTTTAAAGACAAAGCAATTGCTA
This sequence comes from Caryophanales bacterium UBA2289, assembly GCA_002345505.1. Lineage (GTDB taxonomy): Bacteria > Bacillota_I > Bacilli_A > Izemoplasmatales > Hujiaoplasmataceae > UBA2289. The sequence goes on along the minus strand of DDWJ01000032.1, from coordinate 69,327 downwards.
AGATGAGTAAGAATATTGCTGGTCTTTATCCTAACTTAAGCAATCGAGGCGAAATCAAAGAAGGCAATATTGCGAGTTTGTTTATTTATGAAGTTTTTGATAATTTTATTTACGAGGCTCATAATACAACCGATTATAATATTTATGAAAACTTTAAAAGATCAGGACAAGTTACTTATTGTATGAATCGTGGTGAATATATTATTAGGAATTCAGAGTTTATCGGTGGAATTGGTATTAAAATATAATTTGGAGGATTGTTTATGGCTTATGCTTTGCTGAATGTTAGAATATATGATTATGACAATTATGAAGAAAACGGTTATATCGTATTCTCAGATAAGATAATTGACAAAGGAAAAATGAGTGATTATTTAAATAAGGGATATGAAGAGTTTGATCTTATGGGTAAGCTCGTAATTCCGGGTTTTGTTTGTGGACACACTCATTTATATTCGACCTTTGCAAGGGGAATGAGCTTTGATTTTAATCCAAATAATTTTGTCGATATTTTAAAGCAATTATGGTGGAAAGTAGATCATTTTCTTGATAAGGATTTGATTTATTACTCTAGTCTTATCGGCGGACTTAATCAAATGAGTTTTGGAACCACAACCCTTATCGATCATCATGCTAGTGGCGAGATAAGCGGAAGTTTAAAATTAGTTAAGAGCGCTCTAGTTAATCGATTGGGATTAAGATGTGTAACTGCTTTTGAGACTAGCGATAGATTTGATGTTGATGAAGCAATTAAAGAAAATATAGCTGGTTTTAACCTTAAAGAAAAATTTTTAGCAAACTCTTTGTTTGGAATGCATGCATCACTTTCCTTGAGTGATAAAAGTCTAGCGAAGATAAGTAAGGTTTTGGGTGACAAAGGTATTCACATCCATGTTGCAGAGAGTGTAATGGATGAAGATGAGTGCTTAGAAAAGTATGGAATGAGAGTGGTTCAAAGACTAGAGAAATTCAATCTTTTGAACGAAAGAAGCATTTTAGTACATTGTACACATATTAATGAAGAAGAAATGGATATTATAAAAAAATATGATTCTACAATTGCCGTAAACGTAACTTCTAATTTGAATAATGCCGTTGGCATATCGCAAATTAAAAGATTTTTAGATAAAGGTATTAGAGTTATAAGTGGTAATGATGGATTAATTCCTTCTCAGGCTGTTGAGTATATGAATATTTTTTATTTAAGTCATTTAAAAGAATCTTCACCAATTGGTTTTTCTTTTTCTGATTTAAAGAAAATCATCAGAAACACTTATGATTATGCTAATAGTCTTTTAGGAACAAAACTGGGAATAATCGAAAAAGACTGTGAAGCCGATTTGTTAGTTATAGATTTTAACAATTTGACGCCAGTCGATGAATTTAACATCTTTTCTCATTTGTTTTACGGAGTGTTCCCCGGTTTGAGACCAAATTGGGTTATCGCTAGAGGAAAGATTAAATTTAAGGATTATAACGAATTCGAAGATTATTCTTTGGATAAAAAAGAAGGTATTATTCAAGCAAAAAGACTTTGGACAAGAATTAATGAAGGAGGAAAAGATGTTAAATTTAAGTACTAGTTTTGATGGGATGACTTTTAAGAATCCTTTGATGCCAGCAGCGGGACCTTTGAATGGCGATTTGGCTAAATTGAATTACTTGGTCGAACAAGGTTGTGGAGGTATTGTTACAAAGACAATTTCCAAAGAACTCCCGCATATTCCAAAACCATGCATATATGGTGACAAAACATTCATCATGAATAGCGAGCTTTGGAGTGAATTGAGTTATAAAGTTTGGGTCGATGAGATATTGCCTGCTTTTCATAAAGATAAAGACCGACCATTGATTGTAAGTTTAGGATACACTAAAGAAGATATGGAATTTTTAGTGCCTAAGGTTGATAAATTTGCGGATGCTTATGAAATCTCTACTCATTATGTAGGTACTGATTTAAGCGTTATTCAGGATACCGTAAGAGCGATTAGAAGTAATACTGATAAACCGATTTACATGAAAATTAGTCCACATATTCCAAATCCGGAAGGTTTTGCTAAAGCGATTAAAGAAGCTGGAGCTAATGGTGTAGTAGCGATTAATTCTTTAGGACCGACAATGAAGATTGATATTAAGGATAGAAAAATTATCTATGGAAATGAAAAAGGATTTGTTTGGACAAGTGGTCCAGCAATAAAACCAATTGCTTTGGCAACGATTTATAAGATTAAACAAGCTGAACCTTCACTTACAGTGATTGGTGTAGGTGGAATAAAGAGTGCTGAAGATGTATTAGAATTTTTATTAGCTGGAGCGAGTGCAGTTCAAATGCTTTCAGCAGCACTTCTGTATGGTAAAGATTTGTATTCGAAGATTATTAAAGATTTGCCTAAACAACTTGAAAAGTATGGATTTAATTCGATTGAAGAAGTTATCAATCATGGCTTAAAAAAGGAAGTAGTTTATAAACAATCTCTACCAGTATTAGATAAAGATAAATGTATTGATTGTATGCTTTGTGAAAAAATATGTCCATATTTCGCTATTTCCTATCCAGGAGTAATTACATTTAATCCAGAAAAATGTTTCGAGTGTGGTTTATGTATAGCTAAGTGTCCTACGGGAGCGATAAGTTTTAATAAGGAGTGATTACTTTGAAGGATATATCAATACCAATTAATAAAGTAGACAATGAAGATAAATGCAGTGGCAAAGCAATGTATGTCGCTGATTATAAGATAGAGGGAATGCTTTATGCTTTTACAGTTAGATCGAGCATTGCCAAGGGCGAGATTTTAAAGATTGAATACCCGGTTTTACCGGAAGGGTATTTCATAGTTGATCACCGAGACGTTCCCGGCAAGAATATAGTAAAGGTTATCTATGATGATATGCCTGTTTTTACTAGTGGAAAGATTACTTATTTGTATGAACCGATTTCGCTTATTGTTGGACCGAAGAAGGAAGTTTTAAATGATTTATTGAAACAAGTTAAAATATCTTATCAAGAAGAAGAACCTGCATTTGATTGGACTGATAGTGTTGTTCATTATCATTTTGACAAAGGAGATGGTTTGAACGCTTTTCGTGGATTAGATAGGATTGAATATAATTATGAAACTTCTTATCAGGAACAAGCTTATATAGAAACACAAGGTTTTATTGGTTATCCTGAGGAAGATAAAGTCACGTTGGTCGGATCGATTCAGTGTCCCTATTATGTAAAAAATGCGGTTATTCAAGCTTTAGGAGCCGCTGAAGATAAAGTGAGGATTATTCAAGCTACTGTAGGTGGTGCTTTTGGTGGTAAAGAAGAATTTCCTTCTTTGATTGGTTGTCAGTTAGCCGTTGCGATTAGTAAAATTAAGAAACCGATTCAATTGATATATGAACGTGAAGAAGATATGCTAGTCACTACTAAAAGACATCCTTCAAGGGTTAATTTTGTAGGGTATATTAAGAATAATCGTATTTATGGTTTGAAAGCGGTAGTGGGAATTGATGGTGGAGCTAATATTGGCTTGAGTGGAGTGGTTTTATCTCGGGCTTTGATTGCTTGTACCGGCGCTTATTCGATTGAACATTTAGATATTAGCGGTGATGTATTCAGAACTAATACAGTTCCTAACGGCGCTTTTAGAGGATTTGGTGCACCACAGATGTTTTTTGCGGTAGAAATGTTTTTTGAACATGTCGCAAAGAGATTGAAACTAGATTCGCTTAAGTTTAAGTTAAATCATTTGGCAAGGCAAAATGATTTCACTTCAACAATGGGGATTTTTAGGGATCCGGTTTTGATGCCAGAGATGGTTGAAAAAGTTATTAAAGAATCGGATTATATTAAAAAACGTAAAGATTATGAAGATAGTAGTTTTAAAGGTATTGGAATGAGTTTGTTTTTCCATGGTTGCGGATTCACTGGTTCTGGCGAACAAAATCACATTAAGGCAAAGGTTAAATTAAAGAAAGATCAAGATAAAGTCTATATATTAATTGCGGCTGTTGATATGGGTCAAGGTGTAAAGACAAGTTTTAGAAAGTTAGTCGCACACATTTTAGATATCGATATCGAAAGAGTGATTTTTGATAACCCAGATACGGATTTTGTTCCTGATTCAGGTCCGACAGTAGCTTCAAGAACAATGATGATTGTTGGTGGGATTGTCGCTAGAGCTGCTAAAGAGGTTAAAGAACGTTTCAATGAAGAAACATTTACCGTTTTTAAACAGTATGAACAACCGGAATACATAAAATATGATGAAGCAAGCTTTAAGGGTGATGCTTATCCAGCTTACTCTTGGGGAGTAAATGTTGTCGAAGTCGAAGTTGATAAAGATACTTATCAAGTTAATATTAAAAAAACTTGGTCTGTTTATGATATCGGAAAAGCTATCGATGAAAGAATTGTAATGGGTCAAGCTGATGGTGGTTTAGCTCAAGGATTAGCTTATGGCTATTTAGAAGTGATGAACCATAAACGTGGTAAGATCATGCAGAAGAATATGACTGATTATATTATCCCTACCGCAATGGATATGTGTCCGATGGAAACTTATCTATTTGAAAACCCTTATGCCTATGGTCCTTATGGGGCTAAAGGTGTTGGTGAGCTTAGTTTAATTGGCGGAGCACCTGCGGTTGCTATGGCAATTGAACAAGCAATTAAGAAAAAAGTCTTTAAGATTCCGGTAACTCCGGAATACATAATGGAGTTGATAAATAATGGCGAAAATTAAATTTAAACTTAATGGAGAATTAAAAGAAATAGATACTGATCCAAGCAGAAGATTATTGGATGTTTTAAGAGATGATTTCAATTTGACCGGCCCTAAAGAAGGCTGCGGTGAAGGTGAATGTGGAGCTTGTGCGGTACTTATGAATCAAGAGATAGTTAACTCTTGTTCAGTTCCTCTAGCGAATGTTCTAGATAAGGAAATCGTCACTATTGAGGGGTTTTCCAAGACTAAAAGATATGAAGTTATTAAGGATGCTTTTGCAAAAGCTGGAGGGGTTCAGTGCGGTTTTTGTACTCCTGGTATGATTATAGCGACTGAGAGTTTGCTTAATAAAAATTTAAACCCGACTGATTTTGAAATAAAGATTGGCCTATCTGGTAATCTTTGTCGATGCACTGGTTATAATTTAATAATTGAAGCTGTTAAGATAGCCTCTAAAACAGGTGAAGGACTATGGTAAATTCTTATTTGCCTTTAACGCTGGAAGAATGTTTAGAAATTTTAGCTAAACATGATGTAAAAATTGTAGCTGGAGGAACGGATATGTTGATTCAAAACCGTTCACATACTTCAATGTCAATCGGTTTTAAATCGGATGTGATTTATATAAGTAATATTAATGAGCTTAAGAGAATATATGAAGATGACATGTTCGTTTATATCGGTAGTTGTTGTTCATTAGAAATGATTATGGAGAATGAACTTGTTCCAAGTTTATTAAGAGATACGATATTAGAAATGGCTTCTCCAGCAATTAGACATACCGCGACTTTGGCCGGAAATATCGGTAATGCATCTCCTGCCGGAGATTCATTAGTGCCTTTATATCTTCTTGATGCTCTGGTTGAAATAAGGTCAGCTAGTAGTGTAAGAAGAGTTGCTTTGATTGATTTTATTAAAGGAGTTAGAAAGATTGATCTTAGTAAGAATGAGTTAATCACTGAAGTTATCATTCCAAAGTTGAAGTTTAGTGATTGCTATTTTAAGAAAGTTGGTCCAAGATTAAGTGATGCTATTTCCAAACTGTCTTTTGCAGGGGCTTACCGATTAGAATCGAATATTATTGAAGATATTAGATTTGCATTTGGTGCCGTTAATGTAAGTGTTGTAAGAAGAAGAGAGTTAGAGGAGAGACTTATTGGTAAAACTGTGACAAAAGTTAAAGAAATGATTGATGAGATATTGGTTTGGTATGACGAATTTATTATACCGATAGATGATCAAAGATCAAATAAAGAATATCGTAAGAATATATCTTTAAAATTATTGAGGTCATTTATTGAGAATATTGAATAGGGGTGCTTAGATTGGATAAAAGGCGATTACTAGCAATTGCTAGGGGTGAAGAATTAGCTGACCTAGTAATAAAAAACGCAAAAATTATCAATGTTTATACAAAGGATATTGATTTGGGTAATTTAGCGATAGCTGATGGAAAAATCATTGGTATTGGCGATTATTCCGGAAAAGAAGAAATGGATTTAAGCGGGTACTTTATTGCCCCTGGTTTTATTGATGGTCATGTTCATATTGAATCAAGTATGTTAACACCGAATAATTATGCTAGAGCTGTTCTAAAAAGAGGAACAACTTCAGTGGTCGCTGATTGTCATGAGATTGCTAATGTTTTGGGGAATACAGGAATTGATTTTATGCTTGATGTAGCTAAAGAATCGGGAATCGATTGTTTTATGATGATTCCGTCTTGTGTACCTTCAACACCATTTGAGACTTCTGGAGCAATCCTTAAAGCTAAAGACATTGAAAAATATAAGCAGTATGAGAATGTTTTAGGCTTAGGGGAAATGATGGATTATCCTGGCGCTATTAACGGCGAGACGGATGTTCTTGAAAAGATAGATACCTTCAAGGATTTAGTTATCGATGGTCATGCACCTGAGGTAAGTGGTAAAAATCTTAATGCTTATAGGTTAAATGGAATAAAAACTGATCATGAATGTACAACGCCAAGGGAACTGATTGAAAAGGTTAAACTAGGGATGTATGTACATTTAAGAGAAGGTTCGCAAACAAAGAATGTCACAGATCTTTTAGGCGGATTAGACTCAAAATATTATAACCGAATCATGTTTTGTAGTGATGATTTACATCCTAGCGATATTAATAAAACCGGACACATCGACAATAATATTAATATTGCGATAAATAATGGAATAGACCCAATTGAAGCGATTTCAATGGCTACATTAAATATCGCAGAATGTTATAATTTGCGAAGTGTTGGAGCTTTATCGCCGGGAAAAAAAGCTGATATAATTTGCTTCAAAGATTTAAATAAAATCAATGTAGAACATGTTTTTAAGAATGGAGCATTGATTTTAAAAGATCACGAATTATTAATTCAACCCGTTAAAATTGATATAAGTAAAGTTGTTGATACTGTCAATATTGATGTTGATTCTATTGACTTAAGTATAAAATTGAAGAACGACTTTGTTAATGTTATGGGTTTGGTTAAGAATAATGTCACAACGAATAAACTAAATGAAAAAGTAGTTTTAGATGAGGGATTATTTTTAGCTAAGAATAATCCTGGCTTATTAAAGCTGTGTGTTATTGAGAGACATAAAAGAAGTGGCAATATCGGTAAAGGTATTGTTAAAGGTTATGGATTGAAAAATGGAGCTTTAGCTATGACTATAGCTCATGATTCTCATAACTTGATTTGTTTAGGGGATAATGATTCGGATATGTTATTAGCGATTCGAAAAATTAAAGATATTGGCGGTGGTATTGTTTTAGTTAGCGATAATAAAGTATTAGATTATTTAAAACTAGAAGTTGCTGGATTAATGTCTAGCGAGAATATCGAGTATGTCGAAGAGCGTTTAGTAAGTTTGGAGAAGTTAATTAGAAATCTTGGAGTTAATGACGAAATTGAAGATCCTTTCTTACAATTAGCATTTTTATCATTAGCGGTTATTCCTGAACTGAAATTAACAGATTTGGGATTATTTGATGTAAGTCAATATAAAATCATTGCATTGGAAGCTGGTGAGTAGAATTAAAAATTATGTTTTAGGTTATCGTTGTACTCTATGTAATAAGTTTTATTCGAAAAACGAGGAGATGTTAACTTGTCCTACTTGCAAGGATGAAGGGATTTTAGATATCGAGTATGATTATCAAGAAATTAAGAAAGTTTTTTATAAAGAAAGTTTAGATAATAATAATGATTACTCAATTTGGCGATATTTACCGCTTTTACCTGTTAAAGCAGAGTTTACGAAGAATAGTTTAAGAGTTGGATATACCCCTCTATTAAAGAGTAATAGACTAGTTGATAAATATGGTGTAAGCGAATTATATTTTAAAGATGAAGGAGTTAATCCAACTCAATCTTTAAAAGATCGAGCTAGTGTTATTGCTTGTGTTAAAGCTTTGGAGTTAGGGAAGAAAGTAGTTGCTTGTTCTTCAACGGGTAATGCAGCTTCTTCGTTAGCAGGAAACGCAGCGCGATTGGGTTTGAGAACGGTTATTTTCGTTCCTAAAAGAGCTCCAATTGGTAAACTAGCGCAACTATTAGCATTTGGCGCTGATGTCATTAAGGTGGATGGAGATTATAAGAAAGCTTATAGCCTTTCAAAAAAAGCGATTGATTATTATGGTTGGTATAACCGTAACGCCGCAATAAATCCTAATCTGATTGAAGGTAAGAAGACTGTTGCTTTAGAAATAGCTGAACAGTTGGATTTTAAAGTAACTGATTGGGTTATAGTTTCTGTAGGAGACGGTTGTACTATTGGGGGAGTATATAAGGGCTTCTTTGATTTGTTAAGTTTAAAGATGATTAAGAAAATTCCTAAGATACTTGGAGTTCAAGCTTCTGGTTGTTCGCCTTTTTATGATGCTTTTAAAGAAAACCGCAAACTTGAAGAGACTGAAGAACTGACATATGCCGATAGTATAGCTGTTGGTATTCCAAGGAACCCTATTAAGGGTATGAATGCAGTTAAGTTAAGCAATGGGGATTTCATCGCAGTAACAGATGATGAAATTAAAGAAGCGATGAAAGAGTTAGGTAGTTCGGAAGGAATTTTTGCGGAACCAGCTGCCGCTGCGAGTTATGCAGGATTCATTAAAGCTATAGAAACAAACATTATTAATAAGGAAGAAACTGTTACAGTTATAATCACTGGGAATGGTCTTAAGGACACTGCCAGTGCTTTAAAAAGTTTGAATGAACCTAGTCTTTTAAGTGATAGTTTAGAAGAACTGGTTAAATATATGAATGCAAAAGGAAAAGAGGACTTAAAAAATGAGTAAAATACCATTTGGACCAACTTATGATGAGATGGCACATCCATCATTAATTGATCCTAAAGTAAGAAAAAGAGCTTTAGAAAACAAGGATAATGAACTTGATCCAATCAATCTTTTTAACATTAATTGGCGGGATGAAGAAAACAATGTCCACAAAATTGTACTTCCAAAAGAACTAACAGGTGTTGAGTGTAACATTGTCGTTTTATTAGGAAAGTATTATCCGAGCGGATCGCATAAAGTGGGACCGGCATATTCAACTTTAATTGAAGGTTGCGTTGACCAAACAATTATTCCTGGTAAGCACACGATATTAGGACCATCGACAGGAAACTTTGGAATCGGCGTTTCTTATATTTGCAATTTGATGAAATATGAATCGATTGTAATTATGCCAGACAATATGAGTAAAGAAAGATATGAAAGAATCAGAAGATACGGTGCTGAGTTAGACTTGACTCCAGGTACGGAGTCAGATGTTATTTTAACGCTTGAAAGAACCTTCGAGTTAAAGAAGAATCCTAAGAATAGATCACTTGCTCAATTTGAACTTTTACCGAACTACAGATTCCACCGTCACGTGACAGGTAGTGCATGTGTTGATGCGGTTAAAGGGATTGGAAATGGCCGTATAGCAGCGTTCACCTCAGCTCCTGGTTCTGCCGGAACTCTAGCGGCAGGTGATCATATTAAAAAGGTTTTCCCGGAATCAAAAGTTGTTGCTCTAGAGCCTTATGAATGTTCTACATTGATGAATGGTGGTAGAGGTCAACACCGTATTGAAGGTATTGGTGATAAAATGTGTACCTTAATTCATAATGTTTTGAATACTGATTTTATCGCTCTTATTAAAGATGAAGAATCAGTTCAAGGATTAAAGTTAATTCATGATGGCACTGATATTCTAGTTGAAAATGGAGTTGATAGAAATATTGCTTTAGAAATGAAAGAACTTTTTGGAGTATCAGGAATTTGTAATATTTTAGGCGCAATTAAAATGGCAAAGTATTTAAAACTCGGTCCTGATGATAATGTTGTAACAATCGCAACTGACGGTTATGATCGATATGAAACTGTTTTAACTGATTTAAACAAGAGATATCTAGAAACAGAAGACTTCGTTTTAAGAAGATGGTTTAAAGATGTATTCTTAAGAGCTAATACTTGTGATATAGCCGATTATAGACCCTTGAGTCAAAAAGAAAAATTGTTCCATCAAAAAGAAAAGGATTGGTTGAAATTTGGTTATCAAAAAGCTTATTTAGATGCAATGAAGAATCAAGATTTTTGGGACAAAGAGTATGAACTAATTCATCATTACGATGACCTTATTAAGAGAATGCGTGAGGAATAATTATGGAATTTAATAAGATTTTAGAGCTAAGTAAAAAATATGAACCTGAGATGACTAAATTTTTAAGAGACATGATAAGAATTCCTTCTGAAAGTTCTGGGGAAGAACTTGTTGTCTTGAGAATTAAAGAAGAAATGGAACGCGTTGGTTTTGATGAAGTTAGAATCGACAAGATGGGTAACATCATTGGTAGAATCGGCAATGGCAAACATGTCATTGCGATGGATGCACATATTGATACTGTTGGTATTGGAGAGATTAAGAACTGGTTGTTCGATCCATATGAAGGTTTTGAAGACGAAAGTAAAATAGGCGGAAGAGGCGTTTCTGATCAAGAAGGCGGAATGGCTTCGATGGTTTATGCCGGAAAGATTATCAAAGAATTAGGTTTAGAGTCTGATTATACTTTGCTTATCACAGGAACTGTTCAAGAAGAAGATTGTGATGGATTGTGTTGGCAATATTTAATTGAAGAAGAAAAAATTAAACCTGAGTTCGTGGTAATCACTGAGCCTACAAGTTTGAACATTTATAGAGGTCACCGCGGTAGAATGGAAATAAAAGTTTCTACAACCGGTATTTCTTGTCACGGTAGTGCCCCAGAAAGAGGCGACAATGCTATTTTTAAAATGGCGCCGATTTTGATTGAGTTAGAGGAGTTAAATAAAAGATTATTAGATAATGCATTCTTAGGTAAAGGAACTTTAACCGTAAGTGAAATTTTTTACTCATCACCATCAAGATGTGCAGTAGCTGATGGCTGCAGTATATCGATTGATAGAAGACTTACTGATGGTGAAACCTTCATGAGCGCAATAAAAGAGATTCAAGATTTACCGTCAGTAAAAAAGGCTAATGCAATTGTTGAGATGTATGACTATGCAAGACCTTCTTATACTGGTTTAATATATCCAACTAAATCATATTTTCCAACCTGGGTTTTACCGGAAGAACATGTGGTTTGTAAAACGGCTGTAAAAGCCTACGAAGGTTTATTCGAAAAGAAACCTTTGGTTGATAAATGGACATTTTCTACCAATGCTGTTTCGATTATGGGAAGACATAATATTCCATGTATCGGATTTGGTCCTGGTAAAGAAGAGCAAGCTCATGCACCAAATGAAATTACTTATAAAGAGCATTTAGTTAAGGCCTGTGCAATGTATGCGGCTATACCAAGTATTTACTTAAACGAGTTAAAATAAAATAAGGAGAAAAAAACAATGAAACCATTATTTAAAGGAAAACATTTTATTACATTAGAAGAGTGGACCAAACCAGAAATTGATAAATTATTAGAGGTATCAAAAGATTTAAAGGCAAAGTTTTATAAGAATGAAGACACTACTTATTTGAAGAACAAAAATGCATTTTTAATGTTCTTTGAACAAAGTACAAGAACAAGAAATTCGATGGAAGCTGGTTTAGCACAATTGGGTGGACATGCAATCTTCTTAGATACGTCAAAGATGCAATTGTCTCATGGCGAAAGCGCTAAGGATACAGCGACAATTTTATCTAGTTATGGACATGGAATTGCTTGTAGAAATTGTTTCTGGGAAATCGGTAATAAATTCTTAAGAGAAATGGCAGCGAATTCAACTGTTCCGATTATGAATTTACAATGTGATCTTTATCATCCAATGCAAGGTTTAGCGGATTTGATGACAATTCAAGAAGTTAAAGGCGAAACGAAGAATTTGAAAATTTCGATTATTTGGGCTTATGCAACAACACATAAGAAACCAATTTCCGTTCCATTGACACAGATTTTATTGTTCCCAAGATATGGTATGGACGTTACTTTAGCTTACCCTGAAGGATATGATTTGCCTGATTGGGCAATTGAAAAGGCAAGAAAGAATGCGGCTGAAAACGGCGGAAGTTTCAGAATTACTCATAATATGGAAGAGGCATATAAAGATGCTGATGTTGTTATACCAAAGAACTGGGGTTCTTGGGTAAACAATCAATCAGATCAAGTTGTCGATGATTTATTAGAAAGTTATAAATCTTGGAAGTGCACCGAAGATATGATGAAATTAGCTAAGGATACTGTAAGTTATATGCATGCATTACCGGCTGATAGAGGTAATGAGGTTGTTGATAGTGTTATTGATGGAAAACATTCAATCGTTTACCAAGAAGCGGAAAACCGTCTCCACACTGCTAAAGCTGTTATGGCTATGACTATGGGAGACAAGTAGAGTTAACTTGAGAGTTTTTATTGCTTTATTGTTCCCTAAGCTAATTAAAGATGAACTTTTTAAGACCGTCGAGACATTACAAGGTCGATATAAAGGTAATTTTACAAGTTATGAAAACTTGCACTTAACTTTATACTATATAGGTGAAGTTAACGAAGCTTTATTAATGAAAATTATTGATGGTATAAATCAGATTGAATATCCTAATTTTGATATTAAGACTTCTAAACTATCAAGTTTTAAGAACTCGACAAAACACTGTTTGGTTCATGTTAAAGTAGATTTAAGTTCACAACTGAAAGTTTTACAGAAAAAAGTTCTTATGGCATTAGAAAAATCAGGAGTAATAATTGATAACTCAAATTTTTCTCCGCACATTACTTTAGGACGTAAAGTTGAGATTAGTTACCATGATTTAGATAGTTTCAAAACTGATCAATTGGATATTCCGATAATTAAAATCAGTATTATGGAATCGAAGCGGGTAATAGATGAGTTAGTGTATGAAGAGATAGCTTTTAAAGAACTTATATAAAAGAAAAGCACTGAGAAATTTTCAGTGCTTTTTTAGTATAATTGTTTGTTTTTATCTTGGTACTCTTTAAATAGGGTAAGGCAGGTTTCTCTTTCTTTTTCTTGTAAATCTAAGATGTTGATATTAACTCTTTTGTTTTCGATAAATTTATAGATGAAGTCATCTCTAAACCCAATTTCATCTGCATCTTTTTCGACACATCCGAAATACACCTTTTTGATGTTCGACCAAATTATTGCGCCTAAGCACATTGGACAAGGATAAGCAGTAGTATAAAGTGTGCAATTACTTAAGTCATGAGTTCCAAGCTTTTTTGTGGCTTTTCTAATAGCGTTAATTTCGGCATGAGCTGTTGGATCATGGTCTCTTAGTACGGTGTTGGAAGCTACGGCGATAATTTCATTGTTTTGATTGATGATTAAAGCACCAAAAGGGCCGCCAAAATCAAGGTTCATTGTTCTTCTCGCTTCATCAATAGCAATTTCCATAAGTTGTTTGTGGTTATTTTCCATTTGGATCTCCTTATGATTTTTAATGTGTATTACTATTATAGAAAATATCTTATTGTTTGTAAATAAACCTTAAGGAAATAACTGCTTATGCTTAAAAAAATATTTTCGTTTATGTTATAATTAAGTTGTATATTAGATATTTTAGAAAGTGAGAGTAGATTTTATGAAGTTTGTTACTTGGAATGTTAATGGATTAAGAGCCGCAAGAAAAAAAGGCTTTGATGCTTTCTTCGAGAATGTTAATGCTGATATCTTCGCAATTCAGGAAACTAAGATGCAAGAGGATCAAAAAGATTTTCTTTATGACGGCTATTTTGAATATTGGAACTCAGCCGATAAAAAAGGTTATTCTGGTACTTTAGTTTATACAAAAAAAGAACCGTTAAAGGTCGTTTATGGTATTGATGGAAATGGTTATAATGATGAAGGCAGAGTTATTACATTAGAGTATGATAATTTCTATTTCGTAAATACATATGTACCTAATGCTCAACCCGAACTAGCAAGATTAGATTATCGTATGGAGTTTGAAGATAATTTTAGAGATTATCTAGTTAGATTAGATATGATAAAGCCAGTTATACTTTGTGGTGATTTAAATGTTGCCCACACGGAAATTGATTTAAAAAATCCTAAATCTAATGAAAAGAATCCTGGTTTTACCATCGAAGAACGCACTAAGTTCCAAATGTTGTTAGATGCGGGCTTTACTGACAGTTTTAGACATCTTTATCCAGATGTGATTAAATATACTTGGTGGAGCTATAGATTCAATGCTAGAGCTAATAACGCGGGATGGAGAATCGATTATTTTGTTGTATCTAATAAGATTAACGATAAGATAAAAGAAGTCAAGTTACTAAATGAAATCCACGGTAGTGATCACTGTCCAGTGGAAATTGACATAGAAATTTAATATCCAAGTATGAATCGTTTTATTTTTAAGCTGATAGCTTTATTCACAATGCTCTTAGACCATATAGCATTTATCTTTTTAGATTCAAATACGCTTCTTCATGATGTTTTTAGGCTTGTAGGAAGAGTGTCTTTTGTATTGTTTGCTTATATGATAGCTGAAGGTTATCATAAAACCAAGGATATAAATAAGTATTTATTAAGGTTAGCTATTTTTGCCGGGGGAATAGAACTGGCGTTATTAGGCTATTATTTAATCGGTGGAGACAACATGTTGATAACGTTCAATATTTTTTGGACTTTACTTGTTGGTCTTTTGTCTTTGTACTTGTTTTATCACAAGAATCAGTATTTTAAGTTAATAATTATTCCTTTGGTTTTTGCTGCTGAATTATTGGATCTATCTTATGGTGGCTACGGAGTCTTAATGATTTTGTTCTTTGGAGTCTATCGAAATAAATTTACAAACTTTCTACATTTGTTATTCTTGAATTTGATTTTTATTCAGAGCCCAGTTTTAGAATTTCTTGGAGTAACCGAGTTTGCTAAATTTCCGATAATGCAATGGGCTAGTATTTTTGCAATAATATTTATATTCCTTTATAATGGCGAGATGGGAAAATATCGATTGAAATGGTTCTTTTATTTGTTTTATCCAGGACATTTACTGATTTTATATTTACTTGAGTTTTTAATATAAGGAGGTAATGAGATGGTTAAAGTTTTTTACAGTGATGATGTTAGAAAGATTGAAGAAGTGACTTTGAAAGAGAAGTCTATGACCGAAACTGAATTGATGTATCAAGCTGGATATGTTTTGACCAAGGATTTTTTGTCGAGGATGATGCCTAATGTTGAAGAAGAGATATTGGTTGTTGCTGGTATAGGGAAAAATGGCGGTGACAGTTTAGTTGTTTACCGTGAACTTGAAAGGCTTGGATACAATTTGTCTTTACTCATTTTAGGAGATAAAGACAAAAGTAATAATTGTTTTAAGCATTACTATGAGCAACTGCAAGATAATTTAGTTGAACTAAATTCTAATGATTTGAAGAAGAAGTTGAGTTCTACTAAATATGTTATTGATGGAATCTTTGGAATTGGACTTAAAAGAAATATTGAAGGTCATATTAAGGATGTAATCGAGATGATTAATAGTGCAAACAAAAAGGTCTATTCGATTGATTTACCTAGTGGAATCCATCCAGATAGTGGTCGAGTTATGGGCTGTGTTATAAAAGCAAAATGTACAGGAGTTGTGGGTAACTATAAATTAGGTAATTTTCTTAATGATGCTTTAGATTATCACGGTGAGATTAAGTTACTTGATATTGGTCTTTTAGAAGGCTATAGTGACATTTATTATCTTGATTATCATGATTTAGATATTTCTAGGAAGAGAAAACACAATTCTTACAAATACACATATGGAAATAATCTTTTTATTGGTAGTAGCGAAATGCCAGGAGCGATCAACTTGGCTGCTATTGCGGCGATGAAATCAGGACTGGGATTAGCTGAAGTAGTTTATGATGAAGAAATTGTGAGATTCGCAATAGAGTTGATTTACAAAAATATAACTGATTTAAAGAACATTGACAAATACGATGTATTTTGTTTTGGACCAGGCATGACAGAAGTTGTAGCTGATTATGAGAACTTGTTTTTAAGTTTAGTTGAGAAGAAGAAAAAACTTGTTTGTGATGCTGGAGGATTAAAGTATTTAAACTTAAATAACAGTTATGATAATCTAGTCATCACTCCACATAGTAAAGAGTTAAGTGAACTATTGAACATAGATAAGAATGAAGTTCTTAATGACCCAATTAAGCATTTAAGGCTTTTGGCGAAAAAAGGGATTATTACCTTGTTAAAGGGGACCACTTCAATAGTTCAAGAACAAAGGTATACTTATCTAATGCAGGCTAAAAATCATGGTTTAGCTACTGCCGGAACTGGTGATGTTTTAGCTGGAATCATCTCGACTTTTCTAGTTGATGAATCTTCGGTAAATGCCTGTTGTAAGGGTTTAGCGGTCTTTATGACGGCTGCTGATTTCGCTAGAAAAAGAAGAGGAGAAATTTCAATGACTGCTAGTGATGTTATTGATAATCTTTATAAGGTTTGGTCAAGATGATGAATTATATCTATGGACCGATACCTTCTAGAAGACTGGGTAAATCTTTAGGAATATCTCCTATTAGTAAGAAGACTTGTAACTTGAGTTGTGTTTATTGCCAGTTGGGCTTAACCGATAAAATGACAAATGACTTTACTGATGAGTTTAAGTTGGAAGATATTCTTTTGGAACTTAAAACAGTGTTAGATGCAGGAGAAGATGTTGATGTTGTTTCAATAGTTGGAGATGGTGAACCCACTCTTTATCAGCATCTTGAAGAATTGATTGAGGGTATTAAAATGATTACTGATGAACCGGTAGCCGTAATCACTAACGGGACAAGATTTAATAACGATAAGGTTTATAAAGCGTTGTTAAAAGCGGATATAGTTCTACCTTCAATTGATGCATATGATGAAGAAAGTTTCGTAAAGATTAATCGGCCTCATAAAAGTTTAGAGTATCAAAAGGTTGTTGATGGATTAATTAAATTTTCTCATGATTATCAAGGTAAACTTTGGTTAGAAACAATGGTTGTTGAGGGAATAAATGATTCTTTAGAAGCTGTTGAAGGGTTTAAAAAGTTACTTGGATTGATTAAATATGATAAGTACTATTTGAATTCCCCAGTTAGACCGCCAGCATTGAAGTCATGTAAACCGACGACTCATGAACAAATGGAAAAAATGGCTAAAAAACTTGGCGGCATTAATATCGACCATTTAGCAGATCCTAAATTCTTTTCTTTTATTAAAGACGACTATGAAGCAATACTGTCTATTATCAAAAGACACCCCATGAATCAATTTGAGTTAAAAGCTTTTCTAGACTCAAGGAAAAACCCTGATAATGAATATATATTTAAGCGGTTGAAAGAAGACATAAGAATTGAATGTATCAATTACAAGAAATACGACACATATCGTTTTAAAGTAGGTGAGTATAAATGAAATATCTAAATTTTAGTGAGCAAATTGATGAAACTGTTGTTAATCTAGGCGCTATTGTTATTGGCGACGTGGTTTTAAAAAAGGATGTTAACCTTTGGTTTAACGCAACCGTAAGAGGCGACATGGCGGATGTATTTATCGATGAAGGGACAAATATTCAAGATAATGTCGTTGTTCATACCAATACTGATACCCCGACAAAGGTTGGAAAGATGGTTACTGTAGGTCACAGTGCAATTTTACATGGATGTACAGTAGGCGATTATGCATTGATAGGAATGGGGTCAGTGATTCTTGATAAGGCTATTGTGGAAGATTATGCAATGGTTGCGGCAGGAACAGTGGTACCTCCGGGAAAAGTAGTGCCTGCGAGAACTTTAGTTATGGGTAATCCAATTCGAATTGTTAGGGTTTTAAGTGATGCTGAAATTGAAGCGAATATTGATAATGCTAGACATTATATAAAGTTATCAAAGGAATATTCATTATGAGTAATCTAGTCGAAAAGGCAACTGAATACGTAAAGATGCATTTAGGCCATGAAACTACTGGACATGATTTTCATCATGCAATAAGGGTTTATAATATGGCGGTTTATCTTTCAATCGGAAAAGACGTTGATGATGACGTAATTGCTTTAGCCGCACTATTACATGATTTGGATGATCCAAAAATCGCAAGAGCTGGTAGCACTTTAGCTACGGATTTTCTAAGTGAGAATGTTGATGGAAAAACAAAGAATGAAGTTATGAACATAATAAATAATATGTCTTTTTCTAGTTATAAAAAAGGCAAATTAATAGATACGTTAGAAGGTAAAATTGTTCAAGACGCTGATAGACTTGATGCCTTAGGTGCAGTTGGAATAGCTCGTTGTTTCGCTTATTCCGGTAAAACCAACAGAATGATTTATGATTACTCGATTGAAGACGATTCAGCGATTGCTCACTTTTATCAAAAGTTGTTTACCCTAGACAGTTTAATGAATACAGTAGAAGCTAGAAGTATTGCGGAAAAAAGAATTGAGTTTATGAAAGACTATTTACGAGAATTTTTTAAGGAGTGGCAATGATGATTGATAAAGAATACAGTGTGAAAGAATTAATTGAAGGTTTAGAAGCTTATAATTTTAGTTCTAGAGATTTAGTTGATTATTATCTTGATAGGATTATGAAGTATGACAAGAGTGGACCAGAGCTTAATTCTATCGCAGAGATTAATCCTGAAGTCTATGAAATAGCCGATATTCTTGATAAAGAAAGAAAAGCAGGAATCGTAAGAAGCAAACTTCATGGAATTCCAATAGTTATTAAAGACAATATCAATACTTTTGATAAGATGCATACTTCAGCCTCTTCAATTGCTTTAGAAAATTTCTATGCGCCTGAAGATGCATTTGTTATCAAGAGATTAAGAAATGCAGGAGTAATCATATTAGGTAAAGCTAATTTGAGTGAGTTTGCTTATTTTATGAGTTTTGATGATATGCCTTCAGGGTATGGTTCAAGGTTTGGTCAAGTGAAAAGTCCTTATAGTAAGAAGATTGATCCGTTAGGGTCAAGTACAGGTTCAGCAGTTGCGGTTGCGAGCAATTTAATTGCAATATCCATCGGGACTGAAACCAACGGCTCTTTAACAGCACCCGCAAAGAATAATTCAGTTTCTACGATCAAACCTTCGCTTGGTATGGTTTCAAGAACGGGTATTATTCCAATTTCACACCACCAAGATACTGCTGGTCCATTAGGAAGAAGTATTGAAGATTGCGCTTATCTTCTTCAAGAGATTTATGGTTATGATGAAGAAGATCTTTATACAATGCATATTGCTAATAGAACCTATGATTTTGTTTCAGCTTTAAAGAAAGACATTAAGGGAGATAGAATTGGTTTTGTAAAATATAAGAATCTTGATTATGCCGTTGAAGAAAAGGAAATAGAAAAAGAGGCTAAAGAATTCTTTAAGAAACAAGGTGTAGAAATAGTAGATATTGAAACAGAGATAAAGGACATGCCTAATCATATAACTTTAATTTATGATTTTAAAGTAGATCTCAACCATTATTTAGCAAGATATAAACCAGATAATATAAAAACTTTAAAAGATTTGATTACCTTCAATAATCAAGATTCAAGAACGAGACTTAAGTACGGTCAAAGTATTTTTACAGCTTCTGAAAAAACTAGTGGAGCTTTGACAGAACCTGAGTATTATCAAAAAAGAAAAGAAATTCTTGAGGTGGCCGGTGAGTATCAAAGATTGATGGAAGAGAAGAATTTAAAGTGCATAGTGTCAGTTAAACGCACTTCACATGCGCCAATTTATGGAAATCCGGTGATTGCAACACCAGCTAAGGCTCTAGTAGATGATGAACCAAGAAGTCTGTTCTTTATCGGTAAACTTTATCACGATGATGAGATATTCGCTTATGCTGATAGATATGAAAAAAGATTTGATAAACGGGTAAGCCCAGATTTAGATAATATACGATAAAAAAAAGGCCAGCTTATAAAAAGTTGGTCTTTTAATTGTGTTAATAAATATTAAACTGTTGGTTCTTCAACTGGAACTTCTGAAATCCAGATTAAACCTAAACCTTTTGTATTGTCTTCGAATTCAGCGAAGATTATGTAGTATACGCCAGATTCTAAAGCAGCAGGGTTATCATTCCAAGCACCTGTTGTGAATGTTACAGCTGCTTCGCCTTCACCTTCAATAACTGAAGTAGTTGCGTTTTCAACAAATTCAGGAATGAATAGTGTATCAGGAGTTAAGTTGTTGATTAAGCCTGATTCAGGACTTTGTGCCCACCAGTCTCTTGAGTCTGGATCACCAGCTAGTGTACGGATTACTTTAACAGTTAAGTTGCCGTTTAAAGTTGTGTTAACACCATCGATTATGTAGTTAACTCCCCATCCAGCATCGCCATCAGGAAGTGTAGCTTCTAATAGATATAAGAATTTCACACCGTCTAAAGCGTCTGCCATTGAAGCAACTCTTGGGTCATTAGCAGAAATAGCTTCCATTTGACCTTCTGGTTTTGTATCCCAACCATTGAATTGACCAGTTGCATAGTAATCTTTGGCTGCATTAACTAGTGATGTAGGAATTAATCCTAAACCTTTAGTGTTGTCATTGAATTCAGCAAATACAATTAGGTATGAACCAGCTTCTAAAGCAGCAGGGTTGTCATTCCAAGCGCCTGATGTGAATGTTACGGCTTCTTCGCCTTCACCTTCAACAACAGAAGTAGTTGCGTTTTCAACAAACTCAGGCATAAATAATGTATCAGGAGTTAAATTGTTGATTTGACCTGATTCAGGACTTTGTGCCCACCAGTCTCTTGTGTCTGGATCGCCAGCAGCAGTACGGATAACTTTAACTGTTTGGTTACCGTTAAGTGTTGTGTTAACACCGTCGATAATGTAGTTTACTCCCCAACCAGCATCAGCTGATGGTAAGTAGCCCTCTAATACATATAAGTATTTAACGCCATCTAATTCATCAACGATAGAAGCAACTCTTGGGTCGCTAAGTTTGATAGCTTCCATTTGGCCATCAACTTTTGTATCCCAACCGTTCCATTGTCCGGTTGCGTAATAGTCTTTAGCTGCATTTTCTAAAACTTGTTCTTCTGTAGTAGGGGCTTCTGTAGTAGGAGCAACCGTTGTAGGCGCTTCTGTAGTAGGAGCTACGGTAGTTGGAGCGGCTGTAGTTGTTGGATTACAAGCTGCTAAAACGAAACCAAATGCTACTATTGAGAACATTAAAGCTAATTTTTTCATTTTCTTCTCCTTATTTTAATTTAAATTTTTATTTATTTAAACTTGCTATAATTATATCACCGTGGTGTTTTACTGTCAATCGGATTGACCTTTAGCAAGATAAACATGTAAACGCTTTTACTATTTTAAAACTACTGAAGTTTTTGGCCCTATCGTAAGGCTTTGACCGCTTAGTGTGGCGGTTCCTTGTCCGATATAAGCTCTTAGTTGTGAAAATTCATATTCGGTGTATGAACTTAGGTCGATAACTATTTCAACTGAACCTGTATTATGAAAAATTCCCACTGTAGAATCTTCAAATGTAGATAAAAATCCACCAAAGTTGTAGTACCCTTGAAAAGTTAAAGCTGTGTAATTGCCTCTAGCAATTTCTGGGTTAGCTTTTCTAATCATTATCAATTTTTTGTAGTGATTGTATAGTGAATCAGATTCTTCAATCTGTTCAGCAACCGTTCCGTTTGTTTGCAAGGATGGATTATATGTTGTTCCTACTGGATCATTTACAGTGTCTCCGTCACCCCAAAGCATTGCTAAACGTCTATTGGCATCAGTCATTTCAGTAGATCTTGAACCTTTCATACCAATCTCTTCACCATAATAGATAAAGGGATTTCCGTAAGTGAGCATATAAAGATTAGCTGCCATTTGCATTTCATAATCGTTTAGACTCAAATATCCAGCTGCTCTATCCATATCATGGTTAGATATAAATGGAGTAAGGATGGCATTTGGATTAACCGCTTCAATTAAGTTACGGTAACGATCTATGTAGTTAACATAGTAGTTTACATCATCTCTTTGCTTAGCAGCAGTAGTAACGGCTCCATCAATTGTACTCATACCAAAATCAAAATTACTGAATGATTCATAATATGGCGCAATCAAGCTATCGCCTGACCACACTTCACCGACTATGTAAGCATCAGGGTTGATTTTCTTGCATTCTGCAACGAACCAATTCCAAAAATCAATATTCTTTTCATCATCATAAAGATATGGGTATTTCGCTGCATCAAGACGAAAACCAGCTACGCCTTTTTGAAACCAGAAACTAACAATGTCTATTATTTCGTTTCTAACATCTTCATTATCTAAGTTAAGTTCAGGCATTTGTGAAGAGAAGTTACCTTCGTAGTAATAATCTCCCGCAAGTAAATAATATCTCTTGCCAGATTCCTTTTGTTCTTCAGTAACAATGGTGTAATAGCCTATATACTTGTTATCAAAGTCATTGTTTTGAACAGCTAATTTAGCAGCTTTAAACCAAGGATGTTGACTTGAAGTATGGTTTAATACCAGGTCGATGATAATTCTAACATCTCTTTCATTGGCCAGTGCAGTTAAGTTTTCAAAATCTTCTATTGTTCCATAATTTGAATCAATAGCTTTATAATCTAAGACGTCATATTTATGGTAAGAAGGAGAAGGCATTATCGGCATTAGCCAAATACCTTCAATCCCTAGACTTTTTCCCGAATTGTCATCTCCATCATTTAAGTAATCAAATCGGTTTATTATTCCTTGTAAGTCTCCATAGCCGTCATTATTGGAATCAGAGAATGATCCTACGAATATTTCATAGTAAACTCGGAATTGATCATCGAGTGAAACCGGGATTAATTGTTCATCGACAATTTTATATTCAGGGTTAGTATCGATTGTTGTAAGGATTGTTGTTGGTACAGTAGTAGTGTTGTTACAAGCCATAATTGATACTCCTGCGAATAAAGTAATTAATAGAAGCAAGATTTTTTTCATAATATAAAACTCCTATCCTTTAACAGCGCCAGCAGTGACTCCTTCAACGTAGTATTTCTGCATTGATAAGAATAGAGTAACGATTGGGATAGCAACAATAACTGAACCGGCAGCGAATACTGTGAATTGACTTGAACTAACTTGTTCGCCGTACATCATTTCATATAGACCCACGGCAACTGTATACATCTGCCTGTTTGTGCCCAAGATTACTTTTGCGAAAATGAAGTCCATCCAAGGTCCAATGAATGATAGTAATGCTGTGTAAATTATAATTGGTTTAGAAAGAGGTAAGACAATCTTGGTAAATATTTGTGAGTTTGTCGCTCCATCTAGTCTTGCTGATTCCATCAGTGAGTTCGGAATAATGTCAAAGAAACCTTTTGCTACATAGAAACCTAAACCAGCACCAGCTGAGTAGACTAAAATTAATGCATATAATGTTCCCGTTAAACTAATTGCTTTAAGAATATAGTATATAGCTATCATGGACATAAACCCAGGGAATAAACCGAGGATAATTGCGATGCTTAGGAATTTCTTTCGCATTGGAAATCTTAATTTACTCATAACATAAGCAACTGATAGGGTAAATAGTGTTGATAAGATAAAGGTGAAGAGACTAACGATTAAAGTGTTGATAAACCATTGAATGAATGGGTTATTACCAGTTGGATTTTCAAAGAGAATTCTGAAATTCTCTAATCCTAATCCCTTAGGAATATAATTACCAACAACGGTTGTAATCAAGTTTCCATCACGGTATTCAACTCTAAAAGCACTTAGTAAAATCCATAGAATTGGATATAACCAAATAATTGATAGAATACCTAAAGTTATATAAGAAAATATCGTTGAGGTTAATCTGGAGGCTTTTACACTTTTAAATTTTTTCACTGTTTTTATCATTGGAAAGCATCCTCCTCTTTAAATGATTTAGATCGTCTATAACTAATTAAAGTAGCAGAAGCGGTAATAATAAATGTTAAAATTGCAATTACTGAACCTAAATTGTAATCGTTTTGTTCGATGGTTAGTTTGTATAACCAAGTGACTAAAAGATCTGTCTCTCCGGCTATTGCACCACCACCTGCTCTTGGTAAACCACCTGTCAAAAGGAAGATTACATTGAAACTTGTGATATTACCAATAAAGGAGGTAATAAGGTAAGGCGTTGTAACAAAGACGATGTAAGGTATTGTGATATTAAAGAATGCTTGTCTTTTTGTGGCTCCATCAATTTGGGCAGCTTCATATAATTCTGAAGGAACATTCATCAAGATTCCTGATGTCATAAGCATCGTAAATGGTACCCCAATCCAAACGTTGATGAGAATTACGGCTATCCTTGTAGTCAAAGGGTCTGCAGCAAATTGGAGGATTTCAAAAGTTGATCCTTCAGCGAGTATGCCGATATTCATCAACATTTGATGCACCGGTCCTTGATTCATCAATAAGCTTCTCATTGCTAACAGAGTAACAAACTGTGGTAATGCAATCGTGATTACAAATACTGTACGCCATATTTTCTTAAACTTCACTTCTTTTTTATTGATTAGTAGAGCTAGTAATATACCGCCAATATAGTTGGTGAATGTTGCGAAGAAGGCCCAGACTAAAGTCCAACTTAACACTGGTAAGAATCTTCTTGATATTTCACCAGTACCTGAGAAGATATTGGAGAAATTCAAGAATCCCACCCAATCAATTAATTGTTGACCGGGAACATGCTCTTTATCAGAATTGGTAAAGGCAATAAGAATCATAAATATAGTTGGTAGAATTGTAAAGACCAAGATACCAATCATCGCTGGAGTAAGTAAAGCGACATGGAACCTGTCATCTAATAAAGATTTGATATCTTGTTTAAAGTTTGTCGGTTTTTTATTGTTTCTTTTGTCTAAATCGGCTTTATATGAACTCTTAATACTGGAGTTATGAGCGACGATATAAACGGCAATAATACCAATAACAACAACACCAAACAAAAGCATTAACATTGAGTTATCAGTCGGTATAATTTCGAATGTGAAGTCGGGATTAAAGATAATTCCACCTTCTTCAGTACCTAAAGTAATTAAGTTACCGAGTGATTTAAAACCAATTGGTGTGTTATTAACCATTGGGGAAGTAATCATCAAAAAGAAGAAACCGAATTGTAATGCAAGATAGATAAATCCTTTAATAAATTGCTTATGGTAAAAATTACCAGCACCCATTACTAGGTGTGATAATTTTGTACCGATAGAGCCATCCATAAAACGGGCATAGAATTTTTTAAACCCGTTTTTGAAAAATTTATAAAGGTTAATAAAAAACTTTAGTATTTTATTTCCGATTTTTTGAAAAAAAGATAAAAAGCGAGATATTACACTCGTCTTTTTATTTTTTCTATCTTCAGTATGTTCCATATTATCTCCTTAAGATATTTTAGTTTTTAAGGTTTTTCGTTAACTCCTGTTTTCCAGATAGTTTCAACATATTGCATTTGTTGTAAGATTTGTGCATGTGTTGAATAATTGCCACCAGTGTTTTCTAGAATTTCTAAAATTAAATCAGGAGCACCTTTTTGGTAATAATATGTATTGAATTTGCTTGATGCACCAAATGGTTGAGGAATTGAGAATTCAGCCATTTGCAATTGCATTTTTGCTAATTGAATTTCGATTGTGTCTTCTTGGAAAGCCGCGAATTCATCGAGGGCGTTTTTATAAGTTGGTAAGTTGTTAGCGACTTCAAATGATTCTTCTTGAACGTCTTTAGATGTTAGGTATAACAAAATGTCTTCTAGGTACGGTTGGTAAGCACTACCTTTTTTCATGAAGAATGCTTTAGTATCATAGAATGAACCAGATTGGAATACTGTTCCAGCTTCTACCTCACCATATGCTTGTGATTCGGTGATAGTGAATTTAGGAAGAACTGCAACGCCTAAGTTATTACCTAATGAGTCTTGAGCAGATTCAAAATGCCAAGCGCCACCGATGAATGCAATTGTTGATTCATTTTGAAGTTGAACTTCCCAAGCAGTTGATGAAGAACTTACTACTCCATTTGGATGAGTAAAGAAATCTTGACCCCATTTTAATTTAGCAATTGTATCATCACCTGTACCAAATGTATTTTCTAATATGCCGTCTTCATATAATCTTAATGAAGTTTCTTTGGTTCCATCTTCTCTAGCAAGAAGAACGAAAGAGTTATTGAAACCATCAGTTCCAGATAGCGCTAAAGCTTTTTTCCCGGCTGTTGTAGCAGCTTCAAGGATGCCTTCCCAAGTTTGAACTTGAGTTTCGTCAATATAAGCTTTGTTGTAATAAAGAACTAGTGATTGTGCAACATATGGAACTGCAAATGTAAACTCTTGATCACTTAAAATGCCCTTAATAACATTTTGGAACATTTCAGGGTTGTCATTTTGAATTTGAGCCTGAAGTGCTGGTGTAAGAACTGGCATAACAGCACTTGATCCGGCGATAAGTCTTCCTAGGTTATCGTGTGCAGCTGTGAAGATATCTGCACCTTGTTCTGTATCGTTTAGGAAAATACCTGCAGCACTTCCTGTGTCTACAGCTTCAACAAGGAAGTTGTGAGGGAATGCAACACCATTTTGTTCTTGATAATAAACTTTGTAATCCGCTAATTTTTGAGTGTAGAATGCTTGTGATTCTGCACCAACCCATACTTTGATAGTTCCAGCTTGAACTGTAGTAGTCGGAGCGCTTGTTCCGTTTGCAGTTGTTATGTTTGTGCCGGTGTTTTCAGTAGTTGATTTACTGCAACCAGCAATCGCAAAAACTGAAACTACTAGGGTTAATAATAACAATAATTTTTTCATATTTTTCTCCTTATATAATATTTATTGATTATAGTTAGATTTTATCACTTAATAAAAGCGTTTGCAAGGCCTTAGCATTGCATCGAAAACCAAATGCCTAGATTTACCTACGTGATACCGTTTTCATTTTGCAAGTGTAATCCCTAACAATTCAAATATCTATGATATAATAAACTTGGATATTATAAAAATGTGGAGGAAAAAATATGAAAAAAATACTATTCATGGGGCTTATGCTGCTTACGGTATTTACTTTTGTTGCGTGTGGTGGAATTACTACTGGAACCACAACTGGTTCACTTACCACGGATGGAACTACTTTAGATCCTACAACCACTCAACAAACTACTAATCCGACAACACAGGCACCAACTACTACACAAAAGACAACGATAGTGGATCCTGATTCTCCAAAGATCTTTATCCATTACTATCGTTTTAATGCTGATTATACTGATTGGAATATCTGGGGTTGGCAAAATAAACCTACATCACTAGATGGAGCTGCTTATTATTTTGAAGATGATGATACGGTAGTAGAGTACAATTTTGGCGGAAAAGTTACAGTTATTAATATCAATGAAACTTTCCCAGAAATTACTAAGTTAGGGTTAATTGTAAGAAAAGGCAATTGGACTGCTAAAGATATTGACGCCGACCGTTTTGTAGATATCCCAGTTATGGGACAAAATGAAGAATTTCATATCTACTTAGTTGAGGGTGATGAAAGAATTGGTACGTTCTTAGGTGACCCAGATGGTCCATCTAAGAACCCGAAACTTAAATATGCATATTTTACTGATTTAGATATGATTAAGTTTGAAGGAACAGAGAGTTTAGTGGCTGAATCAATCGTTGTTAAAGCTGATGATGTAAGCCAAGAAATTCTAGAGAGAAATGTTTTAGGAGCAATTGGAACAGTAACATTGGTTGATGAAATTGATTTTTCTAGAGTTTATACAATTGAAGCAACCTTTAGTGATACTATAACTAGAAGTTTCCCTGTTGCTTTTGATGGAATTTATGATTCAGCTGAATTTGAACTTGCATTTGGTTATGAGGGTGATGATTTAGGCGCAATCGTCAATGAAACCAATACTAGTTTTAGACTCTGGGCTCCAGTATCGCAAAGTGTAACATTGAATATTTATGATACAGGTACTCCAGAAGAGTTCGGAGGAACTGATACACCAATTGCGACATATGAGATGGTAAAATCGGAAAAGGGAACTTTCTATCATGTTGAAGAAGGTAATTTACATGGTAAATATTATACTTATACAGTTAACAACGGCGGTATAGAAGCCGAAGTGGTTGATCCATACGCTAAGAGCGCTGGAGTTAACGGTTTAAGAGGTATGGTTGTTGATTTTGTGCAATTAAATCCAGTAGGATTTGAGTATGATTACCGCGCTGATAATATGGCAAATGTAACTGATTCAATTATCTATGAATTACATGTTAGAGATTTAACAAGCCATTCAAGTTGGAATGGTAGTGAAGCCAATCGTGGAAAGTTCTTAGGTTTGGTTGAATCAGGAACTACATTCGGTATGTATAGAACCGGATTTGATCATATCGTTGATTTAGGTGTAACTCATGTGCAAATCTTACCGTTCTTTGATTTCGGTAATGCAATTGACGAATCTAGATTAGATGAAGAAGGATATAACTATTTTAACTGGGGTTATATGCCACTTAACTTTAATGCACCAGAAGGCTCATATTCAAGTGATCCGTATGATGGTGAAACAAGAGTTAGAGAATTAAAACAAATGATTATGGAGTTTAATCAAGCGGGAATAAGAATTAACATGGATGTTGTTTATAATCATCATGGTGAAACTGCAAATTCTAATTTCGAATTGATTGTTCCAGGTTATTATTTCCGTAAAACTGCAACCGGTGCTTTCAGCAATGGTAGTGGTACTGGTAATGAAACAGCTTCTGAAAGAATTATGATGAGAAAATTTATGTTAGATTCATTAACTTTCTGGGCTGAAGAATATAATATTTCCGGTTTCAGATTTGACCTTATGGCTTTACATGACGTTGATACAATGAATATGATTGTGGATGCATTACATGCGATCGATCCAACTATCATGGTTTATGGTGAACCTTGGATGGGTGGAACTTCTCCGCTTTCTGCTGAACTTCAAGCCGGTAAAGCAAATCTTTATAAGATGCCAGATGTCGCAGCATTTAACGATGATTTAAGAGATGGTGTTAAGGGTAGTGTATTTGGAAGCACTTTAGGCGGGTTTGTTCAAGGTGTTTACAGTATTGCTGGTGTTGATACTATGGCTAGAGTAAGATACGGTATTGTTGGTGGTATAGCACATCCATATATTGAACCTTCTAAGTTATCAGCACAAAAGGTTTGGCATACAGTTCCAACCAAAACCATTAACTATGTTACTGCTCATGATAACAATACATTACATGATAAGTTATATATGACATTAGATGAAATAGGTCATTTAGAGTTGTTAAATGCTTTACAAAAACAATCAAATGCAATAGTTCTGACTTCCCAAGGTATTGCTTTCTTGCATGCTGGTGATGAAATATTAAGATCTAAACCACTTGTTGATCGAGTTGGATTTGATCATAACTCTTATCAGTCTCCTGATGCAGTTAATCAAATCAGATGGGATTCATTGGAAGATCCGGAAGTACAAGACATGTATAACTATTACAAAGGATTAATCGCTTTAAGAAAAGCACATAGTTCATTTAGAATGACTGAGACTCAAGATGTTATCGATAGCTTAGATTTTATCTATACTGATGTTGCAGGAATGATCGCTTTTGAAGTGGATAATTTAATTAGTGGTGATACAGCAGATTCAATTCTTGTTTTCCATAATTCGAACAAAGCAGAGGTAAACATTACTCTAGCTGAAGGAGCAACTTATTACTTGGTTGTTAATGAAGACTTTGCTGGTACAGAAACTTTAGAGACATATACTTCAGGACAAACAATTTCAATAGCGGCTAATTCAACTTATGTAATACTGGTTGATTATGACAATCGATAATTAAATCATTAAAGATAAAGATGTTAAAACTCATGTTTTAGCATCTTTTTTAGTAAAAATGATAACTATATGTCTGTATTGTGTATCAATTCTTAAAAATTATATATATTTATTGATAATGAGATTTTATTTAACTAAAAAAAACAATTATTTGAATTTTGTAGATAAATTAATTTAAGTGTAGATAAATTTTAAAAACAAATTTCATTATATTAATCATATAAATTTAAAGTTACAGTGGTTTTGCTGTCGGCTACTATTTACTGTAATTTGGTAGTTCTTCATTATTTTTAACTATCTTATAGGCTAGTCATTCAATAGAAAGGCGGATAAAAAATAACACCATTAAAAAAAATAAAAAAATAAATATTGTAAAGAACTATGACATATACGCTGTTGTTTTTTTCTCAAACTTTCTATATAATAAGATTATCCATAAAAAAATGCATAAGTATCTTTATTTTTAAACGCTTTTGTTTTGTTATAATCAATTTTAAAGAAAAAGGGAGGTGTACTAGTATAGTTCGGTTGTTTGCTTTATGTTTTATAATAAAAATAACACTAAAATAAATCGAATATATAGTACTAAGTTCATGAGTTATAAAAAAATCTGTTTGGTATTTTTGATGAGTATTATAACTATCCTGTTTTTATCATTAAATAAGTTGAATGCTTATGAAATCGTTGGACCTGAAGATGGTGTTGACTTAAGTAATGTTTGTTACGGGTCAGTCTGTTTAAACACGACACCAGATCTAATTAGTGAAATGAACTGGATTGCTCCAATAAATAATTTTGATTTTTTAACAACAGATTATCCGTATCTTTCTAACGCTTATTATAACGGTCAATATATTTACATCCCAGTAGGGGAAATACAGGGTAAAGATGAGTGTAGTATTTCTAATAATGAACTGTTTTTAGGTGAGTATGTAGGACCGCAAAACACCACTTCTTCAATATTTTATAATCAAGGAATAACAGGTGATTTTTACATTTATGACTATTATTATTTTAGTAGTTGGCTAAATCAAAACCACATTGTTTATGATATTTTCGAAAACTGTCAAGAATATGAAGTGATTAATAAAGTATGGTCAAATGATATAAATTTGTATAGTATTGTGCTTAATACCAGTTATTCTACAGGATCAAGTTATAATCCGACAATTTATAACCTTTCCTATTATTACTTTGAATATAGTCAAATTAAAGACTATTTAGAAGAAGTAATAGATTATTTAGAAGAAAACACAGAACATGATAGAGATGAATTGGTTGCAATGTCTGTATCTGCATTTATTTCACTGATATCCAGTTTAATGTTTTCGCAAGTCATAGGTAGTTTTATAGGTGGGTTTACTGCAGTTCTGGGAATTATGACGGAGATTAATAGTTACGAACAGGTTCAATCTATTGACTTTATTGAAGACATGGTAGATGCGATGGAAGCTAATTCAAATAGAATATTGAGACTGAAATATAAATGGATACTATATCCAGGAATACTTACTCCGTTTGCTTATAGAAGCTATGATGTTATAGATTCAATGGATATCTTTACATTTCCGATCGTAAATATTACTAATCAAAATGAAAAAATGAGTTTAATAAAATATTATGATTATAGTTTTGATAACATAGAAAACCTATTTGAAGATTTTTCAGAGACGGCATTAATGGTTATGGATTTTACTGAAGAATAAGTTTCTCAAATAAATACGTTTAGTATTAGTGACTACATTTTTTTGCCAAGTGGAAAATTAGTTTACAACAACTTAATGATTTAAGAAACAATAACTCATCTGAAATGATTCTACATTTAAATAACGTTTTGTTTAATGAGGTGCATATATTATGAAACTAAGTTTTGAAAAAAGATTAGAAGATAAAGAGATCAAATATAAAGAAAAATATACTAATTATAGTGCTTATCTTAGACTTTGTAAAAAATATCAAAGATATGTGGAAAGGATTAATTTCAGCCCTTTTTATATTTTTGTTTTTTTAGTTCTTTTTCTCGCTAGGCTTATTAATATTACGGTATTGAACCAAAACAATACCATTGATATCTATTCTATTATTTATCTTATTACATTAGGTGTAATTGTTATAGTTCACTTGTTTGCATTCATTCTATTCCATCTAAAACATAAAAATCTAGTTGAAAAGAAAATGAGTGAATGGGATAGATACTTAAATGACAGTGTTGAAGGAAAAGGGTTATAATTTTAATATTTGAAGCTAAACAAAATTCTTTATCTCTTGTTTATAAAGCTGAATATTTTCAAAATAATACAATAAGTTTTTTATTCTTTATTTCATATTAAGAGAAGTTTTTAAGGTAGATAGAACAATAAAAAGTAGACGCAAATTACAATAGTGTCTACTTTTTTAGATTTTTCGATGGATTTTGTTTAAAACTTGTCACTCATGGTTAACATAGAAATATCTATTAGAATGAGACATTGCTAATTATTTCGTTTAGTGATCTAATATGCTTGCAATCATTTTATAATTTTTTCTATGATCAATGTTAGACGAATATCATTGATGAAGAATTAGATAAGGTTAATTGTTTCATTAATATTTGATTTTTATAATGCGAAACCTAGTGAATTACCTTCGAATGAGTAAATTAAAAATGTTCTCTAGAAAAGATTACTTTGTAAAAACAGATTTTAGATACTATTTACAGTTTTATTAAATATTCAAGAATTTTTAATAAAGCGATAAAATAATAATTATGAGTTGTTCTTATTGCTTTAAATTTTAAAACATGGTACAATAAAACAAACAAAATCAAACATAATCAAACAAGGAGGTTTGTTATGATTAGTAACAATCGTCAATTAGAAATTCTAGAACTCTTAAGCCAAAAAGGGAATGTAAGTGTTGAGGAATTAGCTGAGAAATTCAAAGTATCAAAAATGACAATCAGACGCGATTTAGAAAAGCTTCAAGAGAACAACCTTTTACAACGAACTCACGGCGGAGCTTTGATGAACAGAGTCTTATTACAAGAAATGGCATACAATGAAAAACGTGAAGAACATTCTGAAATCAAACAATGTATCACTAGAAAAGCTGTATCTTTTATAGAAAATAACAAAATTCTCTATTTAGATGCTGGTACGACAACTTTTGAGCTTGCTCAAAAACTGCCTAACCAAGGATTGACTGTAATAACTAATGATATTAGAGTTGCGGCACATTTGATGTTAACTAACAATGTTGTTATTTTCTTAGGTGGTATGATTGGAAAAGAAACAGGAAGTGTAACGGATGTTTATGCTCAAGAGATGCTTGAGAGTTTTAATATTGATTTAGCTTTTCTAGGAACTTCTTCAGTAGATAACGAGATGAATCTTTGTACACCTGACATAAATAGAATGAAAATGAAGAAAATCGCCTTTGAAAGAGCGACTAAGAGTATTTTGTTAGTAGATTCATCTAAGTTCTATAGCAAGTCACTTTATAAGATTTTAAACATTAATGATCTTGATGTGGTTATAACTGATTTTGAACAAAAAGATTTAGGTGATTTTGACTTGAAATCAACTGAATTTATTACCGTAAGATGTAAAAGAAATGAGGATGAATAATGCTTAAAACTTTATTTGTATGCGACGATTCTACTGGGGCTAATGCCAGTGCCATATTGTTAAACAAAATAAATTTAAAAACTTTGAGTGCAATCAATCAATGTGATTTGCCTGACTATAGTGCATATGACGCTTTAGCTGTTTCGACTGATAGTAGAGCGGTAGAAGAAAGTGTTGCTAGGGATAGAGTCTTAAAAGTTTTAAAACAGTTTGAAAATGAAGAAATTATTGTTTTAAATAAGCGAGTTGACAGTACTTTAAGAGGTAATTTAGGAGCGGAATTAAACGCATTTAAAGAGGTATTTCCTAACAGGAAAATCGCTATAGTACCTGCTTTTCCTAAATCAGGAAGAATTTGTGTGAATGGTCAAGTTTATGTCAATGGGATATCTTTAGAGAGCACTGATGTAGCTAAGGATCCAAAGATGCCGATCAATACTAGTGACGCTTATACTTTGTTTAAAAAACAGTTTAACGGTAGTTTGGTAAATCTTTATAAAGATGTTTATAGCGACAAGTTTGCTTTAGCTGAAAAGATAAAAGAAGCTTATGAAAAATATGATGGAATTATTTTTGATGCTGAAACTAATGAAGACATTGCTTTGATTTCAAGAGCTTTATGTGTTTCTGATTGCAGTGTAATAACAGTTGACCCAGGTGTTTTTACTTTCTACTATACGAGAGAGCAGATTAAAGCGGGAGTTAAGGAAGAGAAGTTTTTATATTTAGTAGGTAGTGTTGTTGATACTACTTTTAAACAATTAAAATATGTCAGAGGTAAGAATACTTTTAAAGTTATTCCCCTTAATCCGATTGATTTGTTAGAAGAAAATAATGTTGAAGCTATCGGTAAGGATGTTTTAAACAAGATAAAGGTATCGACGCATAATCATATAGCAATTTCTACTTTTGATCTTGATAACAGAGTGATATTAGATTTGTTTAAGATAGCTAAAGAAAAACAAATTGAAGTAGATGATGTTTCTAAAATCATTAATTTAAGTTTGGCGAAGATTGCCAAATATATTCTTGAAAATTATAAGATAAAAGGAATTTTCTCAAGTGGTGGAGATACTACGTTGAGTTTCTTGATGGACAACGATGCTAAGGGTATTGAACTTATTGACGAAGTATTACCGCTTTGTGTTTATGGTAAGGTTGTTGAAGGTACCTTTAATGGATTGCCAATCATCACTAAAGGTGGAATGATCGGCAATGAAGATGCATATTTATTAATTAGCGAATATTTTGAAGGAGTGATGTAAATGAGCAAACCTATTATTGGGATTCCGATAGGAGATCCGGCTGGAATCGGTCCAGAAATTGCAATTAAAAGTGCGATTGATGAAAGAGTTTTAAAAATGGCTAATCCACTTTTAATTGGTGATACAAATGTTTTACAACAAATTATTGATTTATATAAATTAGATGTGAAGATAGTTGAAGTAGACGATTCTAGAGGCTTAGAATTTGAGTGGGGTAATGTATATGTTTATCCTGTTCAAAATATCGATATGGAAAAACTTGTTTTAGGAAAAGTTGATGCAATGTGCGGACAGGCTGCTTTTGAATATATCAAAACTAGCGTTGAGTTAAGCGACAAAGATTATATTAAAGCTATTGCAACAACTCCGATTAATAAAGAGAGTTTAAAAGCTGCTAATGTACCATTTATTGGTCATACTGAGATTTTTGCATCTTTATCGAATACAAATGATCCGTTAACAATGTTTGAGATTGAAAAACTAAGAGTCTTTTTCTTATCACGTCATGTAAGTTTAAGACAAGCTATTGATATGGTTAAGAAAGAAAGAGTAATGGATTATATCAAAAGATCACATGAAGCTTTAGCGCGTTTAGGTGTTAAAGGCACGATAGCTGTTGCGGGATTAAATCCGCATTCAGGCGAACATGGATTGTTTGGCTGGGAAGAAGTTGAAGAGATTGTTCCGGCAATTGAAGAAATGCAAAGAAAAGGTTATGATGTTATAGGTCCGGTACCGGCGGATTCCATCTTTGCGATTGGTTTAAGTGGTAAATGGGCTGCAATACTATCTTTATATCATGACCAAGGTCACATTGCGACTAAAACTTATGACTTCCATAGAACGATATCTATTACTAACGGAATGCCTTTTTTAAGGACTTCAGTTGACCATGGAACAGCTATGGATATTGCGGGAAAGAATATCGCTAATGAGATTTCAATGTCCGAAGCTATTCTTTTAGCTGCGAAATATGCGCCATTTTTCAAAAAAAGATAAAAAAAGAACATAAACGCACAAAACAGCATTGACAATAATGCTGTTTTGCTTTATAATGTCAGTGATAACAATCAAAAGAACATAAACAAACAAAAAAAATAATAAAAATATATAGGAGGATTTGAAAATGAAAGTAATTTTATCAGGCGACCCGATGATCACTAGTGGAATGTTTAAACCGGCTTACGAAAAACACATCAAGAAATTTTTTAACGAAATGGCTATGGGCGATTTTGAAACTGATTGGTCTTCTTTACAAGACAGAAGATTAAAAGTTGAGCAACAAGGTCCAGAGATTGAAGTGGTTCCAGATGTTGTTTTAGAAGAAGGAAAAGACGCTGAACTATTAGCGGGTCTATTTGTTCCGGTATCATCTAAATTGATGGATGCTATGCCAAATTTAAAAATAGTCGGATTGGCAAGAGCAGGGAAAGAAAACATTAATTTAAAAGAAGCGACAAAAAGAGGTATCTTAGCTTTTAACGTTATGGGAAGAAATGCTGAAGCAGTTAGTGACTTTGCGGTTGGATTAATGTTAGCTGAATCAAGAAATATTGCAAAAGCACATAATTCAATTAAAAATAGAGGTTGGCAAAAAGAATTCTCTAATGTTGATTTCGTTCCGCAATTAAAAGGAAAGAAAATCGGTATTGCTGGATTTGGTTATATCGGTAGATTAGTAGCGCAAAAGTTACAAGGATGGGATTTGGAAGTATTGGTTTATGATGCGTTCACTCCTAAACAAGACATTATCGATACAAACTGTACACCTGTAGATAAAAAAACATTGTTTAAGGAATCAGATTTCATCAGCATTCATTTGCGTTTAGTTGACGCAACTAAGGGTTGGGCTTCTAAAGAATATTTGGACATGATGAAACCGACATCTTATCTAATTAATACTGGTAGATCTGGACTTATTGATATGGATTATTTATATGAAGTATTAAAGAATAAGAAAATTGCTGGAGCTGGGTTAGATGTTTTTGATGAAGAACCAATTGATCCAAACTCTAAGTTTATTGATTTAGATAACGTTACTTTGACAACTCATATAGCAGGTACAACAACAGAAGTTTTAACTGGCTCACCTTACTTATTGTTTGAAGATATCGAAAGATTCTTGAGCGGTAAAAAAGCGCAGTTTATCTTAAACCCTGAAGTTTTAGAAAATGAAGAGTTTAAAAAATGGCTTGCAGGTGTTAAAAAATGATTGCGAATTTAAATGATGTTTTATATAAAGCGTTAGAAGGCAAATATGCTGTAGGAGCTTTTAATGTTTATAATTACGAAACTATTAAAGCTGTAGTAGAAGCGATTAAAGAAAATAAAACTCCAGCAATCATTGCCTTCGGTGAAAAATACTTAGCTAATATGGAATTAAAAGAAATAGCAAATTTAGTTAGAACAATGACGCTTGATATGGATTTACCTGTAGTGCTTCATTTGGACCATACTAAAGATATCGACACAATAAAAAAAGCAATTGATTGCGGATTTACATCGGTAATGTATGATGGTTCTCATTTAAGTTTTGAAGAGAATTTAAAAAATACGCAGTTAGTTGTTGAATACGCTCACAAGAATAATGTTACCGTCGAAGCAGAGCTTGGTTCTATCGCTTTAGGAAGCCATTCTAATGAAGACGAAGGGGTTGCTAATTATACTGATCCACTTCAAGCAAAAGAGTTTGTAGAAGCAACAAAAGTTGATTGTTTGGCGGTTTCCATCGGTACGGTACACGGAATGTATAAGGGTGAACCAAACATTAGCGTTGACAGATTAAAAGAGATTAAAGCTTTAGTTAACATCCCGCTAGTATTACATGGCGGTAGTGGAACACCTAAAGATACAGTTCATGAATGTATAAAAAATGGTATTGCAAAAATTAATGTGAATACAGAAATTTCTCGTCAGGTGGTTAGTTTGTTTAAAGATACAATTGTGAAGAATGAAGAAGTGCATTTTTCACAATTAAGTACAAAGGCAGTTAAGATTGCTAAAGAAACAATCATCGAACATATGGAGATGTTTAAGGTTTATGAATAAAAGTAAATGTATTGCGATTGTTGATGTTGGAACTCAGAGTATGCGGACTATCCTCTATAATAAAATAGGGGAGTCAATGTATACTTCGCAGTTACCATATTCACCGATATTTAATGGGATTGAAGTAGAGCAAGATCCAAGAACTTGGAAGGATACATTGTATTCTACTTTAAAAGACATCAACGATTATGCCAGAAAGAATAAATTAATAATTGAATCAATTTCTTTGACTTCACAGCGAGCTTCGATAATCCCGGTTAATGCTCAAGGAAAAGTGTTGTATAACGCAATTACTTGGCAAGATAGAAGGAGTTATGAGGAAACTAAAAGTGTTAAAGAAAAGATGTCTTTGCAGGATATCTACCAAAAGACAGGGTTAAGACTAGATTCTTATTTTAGTGCTCCGAAGATGAAATGGGTTAAGAACAATATGCCTGATTTATATGAAGAGACTTTTAAGTTTATTGGTGTTCAAGATTATGTATGTTATTTATTGACTAATAAGTTTGTTACTGATGTTACACAAGCTGCTAGAACCCTTTTAATGGATATTCATAAGTTCAAATGGGATGATGATTTAATCAATGCATTTGATTTGGATAAGAGTAAATTAGTGGAAATTGTCGCTCCTGGCACTTCAGTAGGAAAATTATCAGCGCAAGCAGTTGAAAAGACAGGTTTGTCGCCTGATATTGATGTAGTTTTAGCTGGTGGAGATCAACAGTGTGCTGCGGTAGGGTTAAATGTTTTAACTGAAGGTACGCTTGAGGCTAATATTGGTACTGGATCATTTATCATCGCGCATGCGGACAAGCCGGTGTTCGATGAGAACATGCGGGTGCTTATTAGTGCAAGTGCAGTTCCGGGAAAATGGGTTGTAGAGGCTGGTCTTTTAACTAGTGGTAATATCTATGCTTGGTATCGTGACCAATTCTATAAAGATGATACTTTTGACAATATTAATAAAGAAGTAATTGAATCTAAAGCTGGAGCTAAGGGGTTATTATTAATACCACATTTTAAAGGTAGTGCAGCTCCTTATTGGAATCCTTTATCTAAAGGTGTGTTCTTCAATGCGACTTTAGAACATACTAGAGGTGATTTTGCTCGAAGCGTTTTAGAAGGTATTGCTTTAGAAATGGCTGAGAATATTGAACTTATAGCCAACTTAATCGGATATGTTGATATAATTCATGCGGCTGGCGGATTAACAAAGTTTCCGACATTTAACCAGATTCAAGCTGATGTATTCAATAAAGCAGTTTCTGTGTATGACTCTTCAGAAGCGACCGCTTTAGGTGCTTTAATATCTTGTTTGGTTTCTAAAGGTGAATTTAAATCATTTAAAGAAGGTTTCCAAACATTAAGAGGTAAAGCAAATAAGGTTACGTATCACGCTGATCCTAAGAATAGATTCTTATACACAAAGATGTTAAGAACGAAGAAGCAACTGTACCACGCTTTAAATGATTCGCAGATCTATACATATATGTCAATGAAGTAAAAATAAAAGCAACAAAAAAGAACATTATTGTTCATTATTTAGTGGATATTTAATTGAAAACGCTTTCAAATTCACGAAATAAACACAAAGGAACAAAAAACACTTGTTTTTTTGAATATTATGACTTATACTAAAAAAAGATTTATATTAACATAAATATAAAATAAAAAAAGAAAAGGAGATTTAAAAATGTTCAATGCATTATTTGGAGCTTTTGATCCAACTACGATTAACCCTACACAAATGTTAATCGGTCTTGCAGTAGGTGTTGTGGTACTTATTATTCTTGTAACAATGACTAAAGTCCCAGCATTCGTATCAATTATTCTAGCCGCATTGCTTGTTGGTCTAATCGGTGGTGTTCCTGGAGGAGAAATTCCTGGGATTATCGCGAAAGGTTTCGGCGGCACATTAGGTACTATTGGTATCATCATTGGTTTTGGTGTAGTAATGGGACAAATCTTTGAAGTCTCAGGTGCTGCAGAAAAAATGGCGAGAATCTTTATCAGATTATTCGGTAAAGGTAGAGAAGAACTAGCTTTAACTTTAACTGGTTTCATCGTTTCTATTCCTATTTTCTGTGACTCTGCATTCGTAATTTTATTCCCGATTGCTAAATCAATCTCACAAAAAACTAGAAAGAACTTAGTAGTATTAGCTGGTGCTTTAGCTATGGGTCTAGTAATTACTCATACAATGGTTCCGCCTACTCCAGGTCCAATCGCAGTTGCAGGATTCTTTGGTGTTAATCTTGGCACAATGATTTTAATGGGCTTAGTTGTTTCAGTTCCAATGACAATCGCTGGTTTACTTTACATTAAATGGGTTGGTAAATCATTAGTAATCGTTCCAGATGAAAATGGCGACGTTCAAAGATTAGAAGTTCAAGGACAAAACTTAGTTGATTTCGATTTAAGTTCTGAAAGAGATAAAGAACTTCCAAGTGGATGGTTATCATTCGCACCAATCTTTGTTCCAATTCTTTTAATCGTTTTAAATCAAGTTTTAAAAACTGCTTTCACATTAACAGGATTCTTCGAAGGTTTCTTAGGTTTCGTTGGTCATCCAATTCCTGCTGTTGCAATCGGTGTATTAATTGCAATCTACGGATTAGGATTCAGAATGCCTAAGAGTGAAATTATGCCTCATATGGAAGCTGGAATCAGACAAGCTGGTATCATTTTATTAGTTACTGGTGCTGGTGGTGCATTAGGTCAAGTAATTAAGGATACAGGCGTTGGTAATACAATCGCTAATGCTATCGTTGATTGGGGTCTACCAGTAATTTTATTACCTTTCATCGTAGCTACAGTAGTTAGATTTATCCAAGGTTCTGGTACAGTTGCTCTTGTAACAGCTGCATCAATTACTGCTCCTATCGTTTTATTAGCTGGTGGTTCACCTGTATTCGGTGCTTTAGCAGCTATGGTCGGTGGTGTATTCTTCGGATACTTCAATGACTCATACTTCCACGTGGTTAACCGTTCTATCGGTATAACTGACTCTAAAGAACAGTTGAAATTCTGGTCTGGTGCGACAACAGTTGCTTGGGCAGCAGGGTTCGTAGTGATCTTAATTCTTAACTTGATTCTTGGCGGAGTTATGTAATATACATTTTTTATATCTTATTAAGAGTAATCCAATTTCTTGGGTTACTCTTTTTTTTTGTTTTTTGAATTCTTTTAGTATTTTAATACTAAGCTGAAAGTGATATAATTATCTATGGTGATTTAATGAAAATTTACTTGAAGGAAAAAGGTTCACTATTTTTAACTTTCACTTTTTTTTATCTATTGATTGAATTTGTGACGTTTCAATGGGTTGAATTTAGTATATTGCCAGAATCTTTTTTAATTGATTTTTTGTTTATTATAATATTTGGATCTGGAGTGTTTTTATTTAGATCAAATAAATTATCAATTGTATATATAACCTTTATTCTCGGTCTTGTAATGACGGTTTTTTTGATTAATGCGACAATGTATTCAGTATATTTTGATCTTTTTACGTTGCAACAGTTAACGCTTTTAGGAGAAGCAGCTTCGGTATTTAATTTCGAATTTTTGTCGATACCTTCGATAATCGTCGCTACGGTAATTGCTTTTCTGTATTTTTTAACTTTGACCCTTTTATGGCGAAAAATGTTTAGATATTATGAAGTTATTCCAAATTACTACAAGAAGACTTTAATCGTTATGAGTGCTTTGTTGGTGTTTGTTAGTGTATTTTTCATCAGTGGCATTAAGAGTGTGAAAAGATTTAATAACGCTTTATATGTAACGACATTTAAAAGAGCTTCTTTAGAGCAGTATGGGCTATTAGGTTATTATTATAAAGAAGCAAAATCAATTTTTGCTGGTGTTTTAATGAGTAGCCAAGCAAACAATGGTGATAATATCATACCCGTTATGGATTCTCTACCGACTGATTATTTTGGTTTATTACCAGGAGCTAACGTTTTAACGATTATGGTTGAGTCACTACAAGGCTTTGCCGTAAGTGAAGATTTAACTCCGAATTTATACCGTATGACTCAAGAAGGTTTGTATTTTGCCAATAATTATAGTGAAAATAAAACCAATTATTCAGAAATGATTGGCATTACCGGTAACTATCCAACGATAACATTAAAACCAAATAGTTATGAATATGATTTCACTCATTCGTTGCCGACAATCTTAAACAATAAGTTTGGTTATACAACTGCATATTATCATGATAACGTTGGTAGTTTTTATTCAAGACAAAATTTGATGGGACCGATGGGTTTTGAAAATTCATATTTTCATGATGATTTATTTCCGGGTATGAAAATGTGGACTTGGAACGGTGATTATACCTTAGATTCTGTTACGGTTGAAGAAGTAATAGATAATTCTAATTTTAATGATGAACCATTCTATTATTTTTGGTCGACATTATCGATGCATGGACCATATTACTATGGACCTAAAAATAAGGAATTGTTTGAAGATTTAGGATATTATCAAAGAATTGACGAAGCGGTTTTACATGGGTCTTGGGTTAATCCTTTAGAAAACGGAGCTGAAGCTGATAGATTAAGATTAAGACATTACGAAGCTGCCGTTATGGACTTTGATATCGCTTTAGGAAGATTGTTATACGAACTTGAAGTTAACGACGCTTTAGAAAATACAATAATTGTTCTTTATGGTGATCATAACGTGTATTATCATAATTTGCATTTAGAGATTCATGACGCTGAAGCATCCGAGTATTATAACGTTGATTTATATGATTCTTTTTTAGCTATTTACAATCCAATTTTGACCGAAGCATATCTAGAAAATAATGAAACTAACGTAATTGATAAGTTCACATCA
Organism: Caryophanales bacterium UBA2289; assembly: GCA_002345505.1. Taxonomy (GTDB): domain Bacteria; phylum Bacillota_I; class Bacilli_A; order Izemoplasmatales; family Hujiaoplasmataceae; genus UBA2289. Next base: position 26,524 of record DDWJ01000032.1, on the reverse strand, counting down.
CCACATGTTATCGTTCCAACATTGTTTGATTTGCTTGGACTAGTTTATAATCAAAATATCATGTTATCAGATTCTGTTTTTAGCGACAGTATGCACGTTTTTTATTCAAATAAGTTAACTGCTTTCTTTACTGACAAAGTTTATAGTAACGATGGTTATGATATAATTTATAGTAAAGAAGAGATTGATTTGCTTTATGAAGAAGAGTTTTTTAGGGTTTGTGAAGAACATCGAAGAAGGTTAGATATCATAAATTATTGGTATGATGTAACTAAGGAATATAGTAGATAAAAATTTAAAATATTTTACTTGTAGAATGGTTTTTATCAATGTATAATATCATATGTTTGTTGATAGGGGTGAATTTTATGTGGGCAGATATTTGGAATTTTATTAGTGCAGTTCCGTTGTGGGAAGTAGCTTTGATTTTGGTTGCTAAAGTTATAGAAGTGGCGATATCCACTTTAAGAATTATTTTTATTGGCAAGGGTTTGAGAAAACCTGGAACAATGTTAGCTTTGATTGAAATTTTACTATGGGTATTTATTGCTAGTAGAGTAATTACTGGTATGCAAGATACACCGATGAAGGGTATCTATTATAGTATTGGATTTGCGCTTGGAGTTTACTTAGGTTCAATCTTAGAAAATCGTTTAGCAGTCGGTAAGGTATTGATTCAAGCTGTCATTATGAAAGATGAAGCAAACACGGTCATTAATGCTTTACGAGAAGCAGGACATGGAGTTACTAGTATTGACGCTCATGGTAAATATAAAGAAAGAGAAGTATTGATGATTTTTGCGAACAGAAAGAATAAACAAGCGATTTTAAAATTGATTTCAGAGAATGATGATGACGCTTTAGTAGTAGCTAATGAAGTGTCATATTTACGTGGCGGATTTGTGAGCCCTTGGCGCAAATTGGCTAAATAGAGTTAGTGCTATTTTGTGAATGAAAAGATATGAAAATTTCCAAAAATAATGCTTGAAATTTTCACCATAATCATTTACAATATATAGTACGAACTGCAGGTGTAGTTTAATGGTAAAACATCAGCTTGCCATGCTGAGTATGGGGGTTCGATTCCCCTCGCTTGCTCCAAAAATAAAAAAAATGAGAAGAGTAATCTTCTCTTTTTTATTTGTTTTGTTTGTTAAAGATCCATTTCATAGAAGTTTAAATCTAAACCCCAAAGATTAATTTGTTCTTTTTTAGTGTAACCAGTTTTTTGTAAGATTCTATTGCTAGGAATGTTATTGATATCCGCCAAAGCAATTAAGTGTTTAATGTTCTGTTCAATTGCCAAATTTTTCATTCTCAGACTCATTTCATATCCATATCCTTGATTAAAATATTTCTCATCCATACCATACATGATTTCGATGTGATCAAATTCTTTTACATACCCTAAACCACAATAACCGATTACTTGATCGGTGTTTTTTATTTTGACTTTAAATATTTTAGTACCTTTTTCATTTCCAAAAGTTTGAACGAAATAATTCAACCATTTTTTTATTTCTTCATCACTTTTATTTTTGTCTCCTGGGAGATATTCACAAACTCTTGGATTACCAAGAATTTGTTTTAAAATATCGAAGTCATTCTCTTGCCACAATTCATATTCAAGTCTATCGCTCTCTAATTTCATAAATTTATCCTTTTTTATTAATATTATAACAAGTTTTTATAACAATTATCTATAGATTACTATCAAATATAATTTTTTTTTAGCGGTGAGTTTTTATTAATTGCTTTTTTTGATATAATGAAAATATTAGATAGGAAGTGATATTTTTATGTTCCGGAAGATTTTATTAACCTTTTGCATTGTTTTTTTATCTTTTATCTTTTTTAGTTGTGATAAAAAAACAACCGCTAACACATTTTATACCACAACAGCTTTCGATGATCCGCTGACGACAGATTTATTCCCAGAAGAAATAACTTATCCTTCCGGGGAATATGATTATAGATATCAAACCTCGGATTTAAGACATGCATTTATTGCTGCAGCGGAAACATATCTCCTAGATACTATGTATGGGGGAGTGCCTTTGTTTTCTAGCAATGATTTTGTTGTTTATTCAGACAGAGTAGATTTACCGATTGATTATTATTTGCCTGTTATTGGTTATTATGATCAATTTGGCAGTATAAACACCAGTGATGAGGATGTTTTAATGTCAGATGGGAATTTAGGAAATCCTGGAGAGTTCACTTTCAGGAAAACACTAAAAGAAGGTCTTAGCAGTTATAACCAGTATTTAACAGAGAATTTTGTTGATGAGGAATACTACAAACTATTTTTAGATAATCCATATGGCTATTATCTCAACGAAGATAAAAATGGATATGAATTTGAAGGATTGATGTTTGATGGTAATCCGATGGGAATCGGATCTACCTATGACCTGAGTAATCAAGAAGCTTCTTATATTTGGCAGTTTAAGGTTAAGGAAGGTTTGAATTGGTATTATCATCCTAATACCGACATATCGGAAATTGAAGACAGTAATATAACTGCCAATGATTTTGTGAGCACATACAAGACGGTTCTAAAGAATAATTGGTATCCAGGTTATTCCAACTATAGCTGGTTAACAGCATCATATGCAAGCATAAAAGGAATAGAAGATTATATTAATGATCCAACTGAAGAAAATTGGAGCAAAGTTGGAATAAAACTGATTGACGAGTATAATTTTGAAATTGAGTTTAACAATAATTTAACAATGCTTGACGTAATGAATTTCATGGCTACGCCTTTAATGAGTCCTATTCACGTTGAAATGTATGAACTTTTAGGTGAGAGTTTTGCGACTTCTAATCTTACAATCGCATATTCCGGGCCATATTACATCGATAGCGTTGATGAAAATCTAACTATGCACTTGAAAAAAAATCCATTATATCATAGTACTGAACTTTATAATTATACCGGATATGAATTTTCGGTTATCTCTGAGTATGAAGCGCAAAAAGCGGCTTTTCTAGAGGGACGCTTAGATTATTTGGAGTTAGAATATGAATCCTTTGAAGAGTTTAGACAATATTCAGGTTTAAGGGAAATCACTGGGTTGAATCCATTTAGAATCATGATAAACGGATTTGGAAACGTTTCAAACCAACAAAATTATTTTGTTGATTCAACTTATGAACCCGAACCCTTTTTAGCGAATGAAGATTTTAGGCAAGCTATGTATTTTGCTATTGACAGATCCGAGATGGAAACAATTAATATCAGCTATAATCCGATGATGTATCATTTTACCGATAGTTATCTAGTAGATTCAACATTTGGTGTTCCATATAGAAGAACAGAGTTTGGCTTGAAGGTTGGAAATCTTTTTTATAGCGATACTCTAGGTTACAATAAAGCATATGCTAAATCTTTATTCGAACAAGCACTCGAAACATTACTTGCCGATGGAGTATATAACCATGGTGATACTGTAGAAATTGATTTGTTTGTTTTTGATAGCGATAGTCAAGAAGCTTTAGGCAATTTTATCAAAGAAAGCTTCGAAGAAGTTTTCTATAGTGAAGCTAATGACTTTAGAGTTGAGATTAATGTTGAGCAGAAAGATTATTTGTCACTATATTATGATTGTATTTTTAAGGGAGATTTTGATTTAGCTTTAGGCGCAATATCTGGTTCAATGCTTAATATGGCAAGTTATTTATCGGTGTTTTGTCAAGACAATCGTTCAGGGTTTACAATGAATTATGGTATTGATACAAGCACTGCGAATATAGCGGTAAAATATATGACCTATGATTATGATGATTCTGGGATAATTATTAACACATACTATCATCATGAAATGTGGTCTTTCGATGCAATAGCTTCAGTTTTGAATGGTAAAGTTGAGATAATCAATGGAGAAGAAGCAGATTAACAATATTAAAAAAATACAAAAAAAGTAATTTTGTATTTTTTTATTTTTATCTATGCTAAAATTGTAGATAATGTAGTTTTTTGAGGAGTTGGAAAAATGGTTAATATCAATTATATCAAGGATTTCGCAATAGTTGAAATTGATAATGATTTTATTAAAGTAGAGCTATTGAATTATGGCGCTAGTATATATAGTATAAAAACCAAAGACTATTTAGGCAATTTTGAAGATGTTGTTTTACAATATGATAATATAGATGATTATATTAATAATAATATATATTTAAATGCAACAATCGGTCCAATAGCTGGCAGAGTTAAGGATGCATATATCAAAATTAATGACAAAGAATATAACTTAGATAAAAATAGTGATAATTTACATTGTTTGCATAGTGGGAGCTTAGCTTTGTCTTACAAGTTTTTTGATTTTGAAGTAAGTGAAATTGGAGATATCACTGAAGTAGTATTTCTGTATGAAAATATTGACGTTGTAAATTATCTTGTTAAAGTAATTTACAGAATCGAAAAAGCAAGCATCAGAATTGACTATGAAGTTGAAAGTGAAGAATCATTTGTTTTCAATTTAACAAATCATGCATATTTTAATTTATCGGGTAATCTAAAGAGCAATATTAAAAATCATGAAGTTAGATTAAATACAAACAAAAGACATGAGTTAACCAATGAATTAGTGGTTACTGGAATTCTAATTGAGGAAAAGGATATTTATAACTTCTTAAAGACAAAGAAAGTAGAACAAGGTATCAAGCATTTAGAATTAACTGCTAAAGGTGGTTATGATGATATTTTTTATTCTCCTAACAATGATTTAAGACATGTAATGGCATATGTTTATGATCCAGTCAGTAAAAGAGGTATGAGAGTTAGAAGTAGTTATGATCATTTGGTTTTTTACTCTCATAACAATATCAATGCTTTGAATTTGAAACATCTCGGAAAACATCAAAAACATTACGCATTGTGCTTCGAATGTCAAAAAAGCCCTTACGGGTTTTTTGAAAAAGGAGCCTCAAATCCAGTTTTAAAAGCTGCTAATATATATCAAGAAACGATAATTTTTGATTTTTTCATAAAAGAATAGATTTTAGAAATTATAATTATTTGGCTAAATATAGGGGTAGTATGCATAATTTAAAAATAATTTTAAATTTTCGAGAAAAAATATTTGACAAAGCTATTGACTTGTTATACAATATTATTGTAAAAAGCAAAACTAGCGAAAGTTAGTGACGCAAAGCTATAGGGCCTTCGAATAGATGGTAGCCAGTTGCCGTATCAGTAGAGACGGCATTTTTTATTACAAAAAAGCTTCTTGCATTTAAATGCTTCATGTGAATAACACACGAAATCTAAATTTAATAATCTCATACGTTAATAGCAAAACTAATGAAAGTTAGTGACGCAAAGCTATAGGGCCTTAAGAATTTATGGTAGCCAGTTGCCGTTTGAAATGAGTACTTAAAGTATTTATTTAAATGACAAAGAGGCTACCATTTTTATTTGAAAAGGGGGGGTTGTGATTAAACTTGAAAGGGAAAAGTAAATATATAGTCATAATCGCAATTCTGATAGGTCTTGCATTATCGGTAACGGGGGTTGTTGCTTACTGGTCAAGTAGTTTATCATCAGGCAACGTGATCGTAGAGTTATCCGGTAATGAAGTAAATTTTCAGGTAGATGACTTAAACGGTCAGTTCACCGGATTGTTGGTCCCTGTAGGTTATGATTATTTCGCAGGTGAAGTAACTGAGGTTGAGTTAGTTTATGAAGTTTCGATTGAAGAGGAACTCATAAGAAGCATTCAACTTTTAGTAGAAAAGCTTGAAGTTACAATAGCAGGAAGCAGTACTTATTCGCATCTTGTGGAAGTAACGATAGGTGATGTTTTAGATCAAAACATTTATGATTTATTAAATGATGAAGTTAGAATCATCGTTAAAGTAAGATTGTTAGAACCGATTGATGAGCAAGAGGCCTTAGAGAGAGGGTTAAGCTCAGAAATGGTAAATGTAGAAAATTCAGCAGCAGCTTATGAAGCGATTAAAGGCGAAACCATAAACATTAAAATTGGATTCAAAGTAGTTTCATAAGAAAATTAATTTAAAAAAACAAAAACAAAAACAAAAAAAATAAAAAATAAAAAAATTAAAGGAAAATTAAAGGAGAATTTAAAAAATGAAAAATTTAAAAAGAAGAAATGTAGTTTTAGTATTATTAGTATTATTTGCTTTAGCAGTATCAGGAACAACTTATGCATATTGGGCAAGTTCAGTAAATGGCGTACAAGAAACAGTTAATAACGAAATTAATATTGGTGAAGGTGATGCTGTAACAGTAAATGTTGATATCACAGACACTTCAACTTATACAGAAAGTTTAGTACCTAATACTCCAGAAGTAGTTGCAGGAGCAGGCGAAGTTAAAGAAATCACAGTATCTTATAGTGTTACTTGGAATAATGATGCATTATTAGACGGCGTAGCTGATCAAGCAATCTCTGCAGTAGTAAGCAATATCCAAGTTGGTGGCGTAGCTAATCCTTATAGTTTAATCACTGTAACTCCAGGAGCTAACCCTACAACAATCGGTATGGGCGACACAGTAGTATTCACATTTACAGTAACAATGGGTGAACCAGCTAACGTAACTGAATACAATGCAGTTGCTAATCAAGCTATTACATTTGATATTACATTCGATATAGCTTAATAGAAAAAATATAAAAATATAAAATAATATAAACCTTTATTGAAAGTGAGGTGATATTCATGACAGGCAGAAAATTTAAGTTTCATGCAGGAATTCTTGTATTGCTTTTAGCATTGTTTGTTTCATCAATATCATCCACTTACGGTTACTGGTTAGGGCCAGCTCCATTCACTGGAGCTGTTACTAATTCTTTAGCAATTGGTGATTGGTTCTTTGCTAGACAGTATAGCACCGGTTTTGAAGGGTATACAAATACTACTTACGGAACTTATACCAATCAAAATATTGATGGGAAATTATGGGATTTTTCCCAAGTAATAACTGCCACCGATAGTGCTGATTCATATTTTGGCACTAGAGGTTTAAGATTTAGAAATACTAGTTATATCCAATCCAAAGACTCTTATTATGGGCTTGAATCAATCTCTTTTTACTTTGGTGATGTCAGAGGTGGATTCTTTAATATCGGTACCAGTGGTTTTAATGTTCAAATATCTAATGACGGTTCAAGTTGGACAACGATATATTCAGCTAATGCATCTACTAGTTTCCCGCTTATTTCTATCAATGTAGAAAATATTATTAGCGGTGGTTACACACTTGGTAATGGTGCGGTTGTGGACATGGAAAGTGATTTGTATATTAGAATCAATTTTACTGGAGCCGGTTTATTTCAAGATCGTTTGGTTAACATGGATAATTTAACTATTGACTATCGCTCTGTTGTAAATTCATAATATAATTTTATAAATTAGAAAATGAAGAACATTACGGGTTTAAAGTAATGTTCTTTCTTTAAGAAAATAAGGAATGAGGTGATTGAAATGAAGATTGAAAGATTAATGAGACTAGCGCTTGTTATTTTTGTTATGATGATGTTTTCGGTTTCAATCACCGTAACTTATGGATATTGGACAAGTTCTGTTTTAGGAAATAGTTATATTAAACAGAATCAAATAATGATTGGAGAATGGCAAACTTTAAGTGAAGAAGAGCAGTCTGTTCAAGACTTGGAAACTTCTGCGGAATGGATTGAAAATAACGGCGGTCCAATAGGGATGGTTTATGACAACTTTACTGTAACAAATGGTACACAAGTTTCTTTTGAGAATATTCTGTTAGAAGGAATTGAGTGGGATATATTAGGTACAGGTACAACCGACAGAAATAATAAGAGACCGACAATAGGTTTTGTTCAAGTAATTGATAGGACTTTAAATAGTTTTAATCAACCGCTACATCAGATACTTCCTGATGCACCGACTGGTGTTCTTCCATATCCAGAATATAGTTTCTTTTTAGCTAATGATGTTTTAAATACCAATACCAATAATTTATCAAGTATTAGACTTAATTATGATGTAGTTATAACAACATCAAATCCTATTGACAATGTAACTTCAATCTCGTTTTATGCTTATCGCGGTTTATATGATTCAGCAAATGAAGGAACAACCTATAATCCATTGGTATCAAGAGAGTTTACTGTCAGTGTAAGCAGCGATGGGATAAACTGGACAAATATCGGTAGCGGGACACCAGGAAACACTACTAGCATGAGTGCGAGCTTTAATTATTATAGTTTTAATGTTCCAAGTAATTTGCAAAACTTAGGCATTTACATTAGAATTGACTTTAATGGTGGTTCTGTATTTAGTGGTGGTAATCATTATTATTCAAGGCTTGTAATTGATGAGTTAAATATCAATAATTGATTTAGTATCAGATATTATAATCGTATTGTTTAATAAGATGGATTATGCTATAATCTTTACAAATATTTTACTTTTTTAAAGAGTACTTAATTTGGTGAGAAGATGAGCAGACATTTAGAAAATGAGCAAAATATTAATAAAGATTTAGAAAGGGTATTAGATAAAAATCGGTATTACAAGATTTTTGTTTGGTCACTGATTTTAGTCTTTTTTGTCCTGTTTATTTTTTCTTTACCAACACTTCTACCAAAGACAAGCAAACTACTATTTGATGGTGAACAGATCTTTGCGGTACCTTATCAATCAAGAGTTGAGAATAACCGAATTTATAAAAGAATAATTTGGGTTAAAGATATTGAAGAAGAGTTTTATGAAAATCAGTTGGTTGTTGTATACGATGATTGGACTGACAGCTATTGGGTGGAAAAGATTATCGAATTTAACAATTTAGAAGAAGAACTGATTGTAACACATAACGGTACTACTTTAAGAATAGTAGATTATGAAGATGTTTATGGTGAGTTTAACCGAGAAAGTAATTTCTTCGGGAATATTTATTATTTTGTTTCAAGATCTTTTGGGATATTAATTATGGGTAGTGCGATGTTCACTTCCTTGGCGATTTATTACTTTGGTTTTATAAGACCAGTTAAGAAATTCAACCGAAAATTCAAAGCGAGTTATTTAGATGAATAAGTATTGGAAATTAATTAAAAATATTATATTTTACGCAGTAGTTGTTTTTCTAGCTAGTTACTTATTGCTAGATGCTTTTGCGTCTGACAAAACAGTAAATGTTTTTGGGTTCAAAGCTTATGTTATAATCTCACCATCGATGGAACCAACACTCAATGTAAATGATGCGGTTGTGGTAAAAAGAGTTGATATTGATAATATTACTGAAGGTGATATTATAACTTTTAAAGCTTATTTACCTGATTTGGGTAGCGAAGCCTATGTTACTCACTATGTTGGTCAAGTTATTGGCGAGGGTGAAGATAAAATTTTTAAAACTCATGGCGAGGGTGAAGAAGACTTTGACGTTTGGGTTAACAGTGACGGTAGTTTAGATGAAGTTACAGTTGATGATATTATCGGGATTTATGGTTTTAAAATCGCTAATGCTGGTAAAGTATTTAGAATTGTTCAAGATCCAGTCATGGTAGGTTTATTGGTTGTTAATGTTTTATTGATTGTTATAATTGTGAAGTATTACAATAGTACTAGAAAGACTGAAGAAATAAATAGTGATGAAGAATAGATGGACCTTTAAAGGTCCGCTTTTATTTTTTAGTGGTACTTGAAAAAAACTAGTAATTATATTAAAATATGCTTAAAGAGGTGGTTCTTAATGAAATACATAATAAGAGATATGAATACAAGGTATTTTGCAGGTATTGAACTTATTGGTGGTTTAAGAGTTAACTCTGATGATTACCAAAAGATTCCCGGACTTTGGGATGACTTAAAAGAAATGTATTTAAGTTTAATTCCTAATAAAGTTATTCCTAATTCTTTTATCGGATTAGAAATGTATCGTTTTGATTTTATGGAATCTAAAACGATGGATTATTTTGCGCTTGTGGAAATAGATGAATTGTTTGAAAGTGCTGATGAAGATATCGTAACTAAGAAGTTGCCAAAAGGCAGTTACATTAGCTTTTTGATTGAGCATGACGATTTGTTGAATCAAGTGGAAAAAGTTTATGAGTTTGTTAAAAGAGAAAGGATTAATGTGCATTTAGGGTTTGATGTAAAGGAATATTTACCAACAGAGAATTATAAAGAAAAGGGTGCTAAACTTAATCTTTTATTTAAACTAGAAGAGTAGATTAAAGGCTTTGATAGCCTTTTTTTCTTTGCTTAAAAAATTCTTTAAAAAATTATTCAAAGGTTATATTTTGTGTTATAATATTTAATGATGTAAGCGTTTGTAAAGAAGGAGAAAAACAAATGACGGATTTAACAAATGTAAAAGAACTTAAGATGATGGCTGTAGTTAAAGATCGACCTGAAAAAGGCTTCTCAATCGTTCAAAAAACGATTAGTACTGAACTTGAAAAAGGGGAAGTTTTGATTAAGGTTAACAGTGTAAGTTTTTGCGGTACGGATTCACATATTTACAATTATGATAATTGGGCTAAGAACAGATTGAAGCTGCCTTTGACAGTTGGTCATGAGTTTACTGGTGAGATTATTAAGATTGCAAGTGATGTGGAAAGGGTTAAAGTTGGCGATGTTGTCAGTGCTGAGACTCATATCATATGTAATACATGTGAATTTTGTTTAAGAGGTGAGGGACACATTTGTGAGAACACTAAAATCATCGGTGTTGATACGGATGGATGTTTCGCTGAGTATGTAAAAATACCGGCACAGAACTGTTTTGTCAGTGATATAAGATTAAATCAATTACACCTTTCTGTCCAAGAACCTTTAGGGAATGCTGTTCATACAGTTTGTCATTTTCCGGTAAAGGATCGAAGCGTTGTGATACTCGGATGTGGTCCGATTGGGCTTATGGGAGTGGATGTTGCTAGAGCTTGCGGGGCAAAGACTGTTATTGCCATCGAAGTTAATGAATATAGAAGAAAACTAGCTAAAGAGTTAGGTGCTGATTTTGTAATCAATCCGATTGAAGAAGATACTCTTAAAAGAGTTATGGAACTTACTGAAAACCGCGGAGTTGACGTAATTTGTGAGTTTAGCGGTAATAAGACGGCAATAGAAACTGCATTTAAGTATTTAAAAGCTGGCGGCGGTATGAGTATGCTAGGACTTCCTAGTGAGAATATCTCGATTAATATTTCTGATGATGTTGTATTCAAAGGCGCTCATATTTATGGAGTTGTAGGTAGAAGAATTTATGAAACTTGGGAACAAGTCAAGTATTTATTAGATAATGATTTATTACATTTAGAAAAAGTTATTACACATCAATTTCCACTAAGTAAGATTAATGAAGCCGCAGAAGTTATGAATGGAAAAAATTGCGGTAAAATAATATTGATACCAGGGGAGTGATTAGAGTGAAAAATAATTTAAAGTATTTAGAAAATCAAGTAGAAGAGTTAAAGAAGGATGGAGTTTATCGGAAGTTACCGATCAACTACGGACCATGTGCAAATGTAATCGACTTAAATCATAATGAAGTAGTGAATCTATCTTCAAATAACTATTTAGGATTAGCAGGACATAAGCGCGTTAAAAAAGCCGCAATCAATGCGGTTAAAAAGTTTGGTGCTGGTACTGGTAGCGTAAGAACTATCGTCGGTAATATGAGCATCCTTGAAGAACTTGAAGAATTATTAGCTGAGTTCAAACGAGAAGAAGCCGTAACTTGTTTCCAATCCGGTCTTAACTGTAATATAGGAGCTATACAAGCAATCGTAAATAAAGGTGATCTAATTATAAGCGATGAGTTAAATCATGCTTCAATTATAGACGGTGTAAGACTTTCTAGAGCTGATAAGGCTGTTTATAAACATTCCGATATGGAAGATTTAGAAAGAGTATTAAAAGAAAAAAGAAAAGAATATAATACTTGCTTAATCATAACTGACGGTGTATTTTCTATGGACGGTGATTTAGCGAAATTACCTGAAATTGTTGAATTAGCTAAAAAGTATGATTGCTTAACATATGTTGATGACGCTCATGGAAGTGGCGTCTTAGGGGAAAGCGGTAGAGGAACTGTCGATCATTTTAAATTGCATGGTGAAGTTGATTTTATTATCGGAACTTTGTCTAAGGCAATCGGTGTTATCGGAGGCTATGTCGCTTCGAAAAAAATCGTTAAGGAATGGTTGCTTCATCGCGCTAGACCGCTTTTATTCTCAACAGCTTTACCACCAGCAGCGATTGGCGCTACCATTGAATCGGTTAAGATGTTAATGGAGAGCGAAGAGTATACTGATAAGTTGTGGGATAATGCAAGATATTTCAAAGAAAAAATGCGAGAATTAGGTTTTGATATTGGACATAGTGAAACACCAATTACACCAGTGATGGTCGGTAATGAAGCTAAGACAATGGAGTTTTCAAAAGCGTTACTAGCAAATGGAGTATTCGTTTCAGGAATTGTTTTCCCAACCGTTCCAAAAGGAACTGGAAGATTGAGATGCATGATTAGTGCAATGCACACGAAGGATGATTTAGATTTTGCAATTAGAGTTTTTGAAAAGGTTGGCAAAGAGTTAAAAATAATCTAAAAAAAAAGAACAAGCAAGATTTAGTTGCTTGTTTTATTTTTGCCTTTATAATGTTTAGCGAGTCCGCCAATACTTGTTTCTCTGTAAGAGTCTAAAAGGTCTTTTCCAGTTTCTTTCATTGCATCGACGACAGTGTCGAATGATACTAGTCGAGTGTCGATTAGAAGCGTAGCTAGTTCGCCAGCATTCATCGCTCTAACAGCCGCAACAGCGTTTCGCTCGATGCAAGGTATTTGAACATAACCTAAAATCGGATCACAGGTTAAACCTAAATGATGTTCAAGAGCAATCTCAGCAGCGTATTCAATAACTTCTAAATTCCCGTTTTCTAACTCGCTATAAGCAGCCGCTGCCATCGCACAAGCTGTTCCAACTTCGGCTTGACATCCCGCTTCAGCTCCCGAGATGGAAGCATTATGTTTAACGATGTTACCGATGATACCAGCAGTTGCTAAACCGTCAAGGATTCTTTCATCAGAGTATTTTCTGATATCTCTTAAGAAGTATAGAAGACTTGGTAAGACGCCACTGGCTCCACAAGTAGGAGATGTAACTACAGTTCCGCCACTGGCATTTACTTCTGAAGTCGCATAAGCATAAGAACTTAGAAGTCTTAACTCAATTGAGACTTTATTTTTTTGATCGTTAAGTAAAGACTTAGCTTTTCTTTTTACTTCTAGAAGTCCTGGTAGATATCCCTCTTGGTGAAGCCCAAGATTTATGGTTTCCTTCATTTGAATCCAGATTCTTCTTAAGTAGTCTTTAAAATCGGCGTCTTCAAACTTATAAACATATTCATAGAGTTTAAGATTATTTTCTTGGCAATAGTCTTTAACCTCTCCAAAGTTTTTATGAGGATAGACTTGGCGTTTGTCTTTTAACTCATCGCCCTTTCTTAAAATCGAACCGCCTCCAATTGAGTAATATCTTTCTTTTCCAATTAGTTCATTAGCCTTATAAATAGCGATATCCATTGTGTTAGGGTGTTCGAGATTTAGTTCTTTAGAAAAAACTACTTCAGCATTTTTTAGCGTTTCTCTAATGATTTTATCAGTCAAGTGACCAAGACCGGTAAAACTTAAACTACCATAAAGAGTGACTTCATAAAAGTCACCCTGATAATTACTTAATATTTCTTGGCAGATTTTTTCCGGACCCATGGTATGGGAACTGGATGGACCTCTACCGATTTTGTATAGTTCTCTTAGAGATTCCATGTTATCTATGTAGAAGAAGAATCATTTCTCTTAATGCTTTAGCAGCAACAACAGTAGAAACATTTGAACTGTCTAACATTGGAGCTAGTTCTACAAGATCAGCACCAACTACATTATTTAACTTTTCAAAGCTTTTCATAGCATTTAAAAGATCTTTGAAAGTCATTCCGCCTGGTTCAGGGGTTCCGGTACCAGGAAAAACAGCTGGGTCTAAAACATCTAAATCAATTGTGATATAGACTGGTTTATCTTTGATTTTTTCGATTACGTCGTCTAAACCTTCGAAGTTGAATTTTTGCATATAAGTATGACCGCTTTTAGCAAAATCAAATTCGTGTTTATCGCCGCTTCTTATACCGAATTGATAAATTCTGCCGTCACCTAGAATGTCATAACATCTTCTGATAACGGTAGCGTGAGAAAGTTTTCTTCCTAAGAATTCATCTCTAAGATCGGTGTGAGCGTCAAGATGGATGATATGAAGACTTGGATATTTTTCCATTAATGCTTTTACAACTGGAAAAGTTACTAAGTGTTCTCCACCAATCATCATCGGTTTCTTATTGTCAAAAACTATTTTTCTTGATACGTCATAAATGATATCTAAGGATTCTTCAACAAGTCCCATCGGTAATTCTAAATCACCGATATCAACTGTATGATAGTCTTTTAAGTCCATTTCTTTATATGGCGAATACCATTCAATCCCAATTGATTCAACTCTAACAGCATTACCGGCAAATCTCGTACCTGGGCGGTATGATGTTGTGTTATCAAGAGGCGCTGAAAACAAAACTACGTTGCTTTCAGGGTATTCACTTTTACAACTTTGAAATGATAAATCTACTTTTTTCATATTAAATCACCTTCATATTTAATCCAATTTTCTTTGTCGACGATTTGTACATAATCAATATCAGTATCGTTATCGATATCGCTTTGTAATGAACCGCCTTTTTCTTTATAAAATTTAATGTCTCTTACGACTTCTTCAGTAATTACTTCTCCTGGAATTATGATTGGAATTCCTGGTGGGTAAATCATAATTGATTCAGCACTGACTTCATCATATGCGTCTTCAAGCTTAATTAAGTGTTTTGGTGCATGATAAGCATCACGCGGTCTAACATAAGTTTCTGGAAATTGATAACGGAATTCGATTTTTGGAAGCTTGTCTTTGATTTTATTGTACTCAACGGCTAGTTTCTTAAATGCAAGAACAAGTCTTTCAAGATCTTGCTTGGTCGTTCCGATGGTAAGAACGCAAAGTACCATATGCGATTCTGCTAGTTCTAATTGAATGTTGTATTTTTTCTTCATTATTTGATAAACGTCAAATCCTGATAATCCCAAATCACTAACTTTAACCATTAGTTTAGTTTCATCATAATCAAAACAACCTTGGCTTAACAGATACTCTTTATCAATAACTTTGATACCGGGTATTGTTTTTAGTTTTTCTCTAGCAATTTTGGCTAGTTGCAAGATATTATTGATTCTTGCTTTGCCATGGAAGTACATGGTTTTTCTCGCTACATCAAGTGATGCCATAAGCAAAGAACTTGGAGATGTCGATTGCAACATGTTTAAAGTAGCGCGAAGTCTTTGATGATCGATTCTTTCGCCTTTAGTTAAGATTACTGAACTTTGAGTTAAACTACCAGCGGTTTTATGCATCGAAGTAGCACTGATATCAGCTCCGGCTTCCATAGCTCCTAGTGGGAGTCGATGTGAGAAGTAAAACTGAGCTCCATGAGCTTCATCAACCATAACGACGATATTTTTTTCGTGAGCGTAATCAGTAATTTTCTTTAAATCAGAAACCACACCAAAGTATGTAGGGTTGATGATAAAGATTGCTTTAGCATCAAGATTCTCATCAATTGCTTTTTTTACAGCTTCAAAACTCACGTCATTAGCAATTCCGACATATTCATCAATATTCGGTTTTATAAATACTGGCATCGCACCAGAAAGAATAAGTCCATTTATAACGGATTTATGTACATTTCTAGGTAGGATTATTTTATCATTAGCTTTACATACGCTCATAACCATAGCCAAGATACCAGTGGTCGTACCATTGGTAAGGAAGTATGATTTATCCGCTTGCATAGCTTCGGCCATTAGTTTTTGCGCTTCTGCAATAACGCCGGTTGGATAGTTTAAATGATCTAGGCCAACTGGAGAATTAGCATCCAA
This sequence comes from Caryophanales bacterium UBA2289, assembly GCA_002345505.1. Lineage (GTDB taxonomy): Bacteria > Bacillota_I > Bacilli_A > Izemoplasmatales > Hujiaoplasmataceae > UBA2289. The sequence goes on along the minus strand of DDWJ01000032.1, from coordinate 10,545 downwards.
TAAATACAGCTTTTTTCCTGCGAATTTTTGGAGGTCATTATCAATTCTCCCGAGTTTGTGTCCAGGGACATCAAACGGCGCAACGTGGCTATTGCCATATTCTTTTAATTTGGTGAAAAATGGGGTTTTATTTTGATTAGAATCTCTCATTAAGCATCCCTTTCTTATCTGTGGTTCTTCATGAGACAATAATAACATAAATTAATGAAAAATTAAAGGAATTTTATTCGCTGCTTTTTGAGTCAAGTAGTGGTGAAGTGATAGATTGTTAGGTTTTTAAATTATTTTGTTTTAGCGTCTTGAATATTAAGTGAAAATAGATAAAATTAAGAGTGAGAGGCGATTAAATTGTCGAGATTGAAAGTATTTCAAGAGAAGTTGAAAAAGCGGACAAAAATGGAAGTTTTTAAGGGGTTGTTTCAATCCTTTACAATGACTGCGATTGTGGTTGTGGCTGCGGTTGTGATAATTCCTAAAAGTCCTAAAGCTAGCTTTGACGAGGTCAAAGCTTTTTCTCATGAGGTAATTTATTCTTTGAATGTTACTGATAGTGACAACGTTGTTAAAGAGGATGAGCTTACTGTAATACTTGAAAGTCAAACGGAAAGGTTTGAAAGTGCTGTACCAATAGGATCAAGTTTCGGCAGTTTTACAGGTTTGAAAGAGAATACAAAGTATAACTTGAAGGTAGTTTATAATAAAGGATTTGGGGATGAGGTATTAGCAAAAGAAATTGTAACAACCGATAGCGATTTAATTGGAGCTATCACGAATGTTGATTTATCACTTGATTCACTAGATTATTTAAATATTTATGAAGTCGGTATAAGTTACGGCTTATCAGAAGGTTATAGTGATTTCACTTTAAAATACGCAAGTATTTATGAAGATTATCCAGATCAAATATTTTATGATGTATTATCTCTTTCAGGAACTAACGAAACTGTTGAGATTGAGTTTTACGATAGTAGTGCAACAAAGTACCATCTTGTACTTGAAGCAATTTATGAAGGAAACACCGTTATCGTTGATGAAGTTTATATAAGTCCGCCGTTTAAATTTTTTGCATCATTTTTCATCAGTTATTACAATGATAAAGAAGCAGCTTTCGGAGTATATTTAGAGGGGCAACTCAGTGATGGAATAGAGCTTTATTTGGACGTTTATCGTGATAGTAACAAGGTTAATGAAATCAAGTATGTTCCATCGGGCGAAGAATTACATTTGAGTCATGATCATCTTATCGTTAAAGGTTTAAGTCCTGAAACTGAATATAGCTTTATCTTAAGAGCAAGTTATATTAACCCTGATACCTTAAGAGAAGAAACCTTAGAGTTTGACGCAATAGTCATAACTACTTTGCCGAAACTTGATATTAGTTTTGAAGTGGTTGAATATGACAGTTACTATGAAGTGTTTGTTACTAGTAAGAATATGGAATTAGATAAAGTAAGTTATGAAATCTATTATTATGATGAAGTTAATCAATATTGGTATTATCTGGAAAGCAACTATAACATCTTAGAAAGTGTTGATGAAGAATATCAAACGAGCTTTATAGTTAATAAGCAAAACTTTGAAGAGTATTACATTGAGATTGTTATTGAAAATAGTTTAGATTATCAAAAAAGTAAGAATTTAATTAGGATAGAAAGTTAGAGGGATACGGATATGAAATTTAAAGAAATGGGTAAGAAGGAAAAAGTTAATTTAATTGTTGTGTTAGTAGTGGTTTTTGTTTTATTGTTAGTTAGTATTTTAGGACCAGTTGTATTTCCAAATACAACTTTTTCAAGTATAATTGATAATTCTATTGGGAAGTTTTTTAATCTGTTCGACTTCTTCAAAAATAATTACGTAGTGCTAATTGAAACTGCGACGATTATTTTCTTCATGTGGTTAATCAGTAAATTGTTATTGATTATAGTTAGTATTTTTAAAGCTAAGTCTTTTAGAGGAACCACAATCGCAAATCTAATCAATTCAACGATTAAGTATTTGAGTTTCATTATCGCTGTCTTTTTAATCTTAAGCGCTTGGAACGTACCGACACCAACACTTTTAGCAGGTGCTGGGATTATTGGGTTAGCAATTAGCTTTGGTGCTCAAAGTTTGATAGAAGATATTTTTAGTGGTTTGTTTATCATATTTGAAAAACAGTATTCTGTAGGCGATATTATTCAAATTGGCGATTTCAGAGGTACTGTAAAAGAGATTAGTTTAAGAGTTACTAAATTTGAAGATATTAACGGTGATATCAAGATTATTAATAACTCTGACATTAGAGGGGCGATTAATACGACTTCAAGTCTTTCCAAAGCGGTTTGCGAGATTTCTATTGGCTATGACGAAGATATTGAAAGAGTTGAACTTATTATTAACAAGAATCTCCATGAGATCAGAAATAATATTCCTAAGATAGTAGAAGGGCCATATTATGTTGGGGTACAAAACTTAGGAGACTCAAGTGTTGTGTTGAGAATTATTGCTTTAGTTAATGAAAATGATCGCTATAATGTAGCAAGAAGTCTTAACCGCGAGATGAAAATATTATTCGATAAGAATAACGTTTCAATACCATTCCCTCAACTTGTAGTTCATGAAGCAAAGAAAGATGAAGTAAAAGAATAAAGATATTTCATAAAATATTTAAGACGCCTTCACTTTAATGTGGAGGCGTTTCTTTATTATTTTTATGATTTTTTGCTTAAAAAAATATCGATTTTTATTTGACTTATGATATTATATTTAAGAGTAGGAGTGATATGTATGAAAAAGTTAGTAGGAAATCTACTTTATGGGCAATCAGGTGGGCCAACAGCAGTTATTAATTCTAGTGCTTATGGCGTTATCACTGAAGCAAGAAGACAAAGTGAATACATTAAAGATATCTACGTTATGAAGCATGGAATTGAGGGTGCTTTAAACGAGGATTTATTGAAGATTACTGATAAAGATGATGAAAATGTTGAACTGTTGAAACATACACCGGGTTCAGCTTTTGGTTCAGTTAGACATAAATTGCCAGATTATAAAGAAGATGATTCAAAGTATGTAAGATTGCTTTATATCTTTAGAAAGTATAATATTCGTTATTTTCTTTATAACGGTGGAAATGACTCAATGGATACTTGTTCAAAGATAGCTGAGTATATGGATACTATTGATTATGACGTCAGAATTATTGGAATTCCAAAGACCATTGATAATGATTTACCTTTTACTGATCACACTCCAGGTTTTGGTAGTGCAGCTAAGTTTATCGCCAATACGGTTATGGAAGTTCATTATGATATGTTAGCTTACCCTAAAGGAAAAGTTACGATTATTGAAATTATGGGCCGACACGCTGGTTGGTTGACTGCTTCAAGTGCTTTAGCTAGTTTAAGCGGTTTTGGACCAGATCTTGTTTATCTTCCTGAAGTACCTTTTTCAATTGAAAAGTTCAAGAAAGATGTATTAGAAGTTTATGGAAAGAAGAAACAATGTTTAGTAGCCGTTAGTGAAGGAATTATGAATGAAGACGGAGTGTTTATTTCTTCAAGTTCCGGAATGAAAGATGCTTTTGGCCATTTTCAATTAGGTGGTGTAGCCTCTAAGTTAGCTCAAACAGTTCAAAATGATTTAGGAATTTCATCAAGATCAGTTGAGTTTGGTTCAACTCAAAGAGCTGCGGCACACTTGCAGAGTTTAACTGATGTGAATGAAGCTATTAAGTGTGGGGAAGAAGCAGTTAAAGGTGTTATATCTGGTAGAAATAAAGTAATGGTTGTGATGAGAAGAAGTTCTGAGGGACCTTATAATATTGAGTTTGGATTTTATGATTTATTGGCTTGTGCTAATGTTGAAAAGAAGATTCCTGATAATATGATTAATAAAGACGGAAATGGCGTTACTAAAGCATTTATCGATTACGCATTGCCATTGATTCAAGGCGAGAACACAAGCGTTTTTGTTAATGGTGTTCAGCAATTTTCTAAGTTTAAATAATGCCTTTTACTAGGCATTTACATGCGGCTGTGGCGGAATGGTAGACGCGCTACTTTGAGGGGGTAGTATCCGTAAGGATGTGTGAGTTCAACTCTCATCAGCCGCACCACGATGATTATAGCAAGATTATCATATAGAGAAAACGGCTAAAAATAGCCGTTTTTTCATGAATGAAACTCACAATAACATACATCGAGAAAGCTATGAGATTTGAAATTCACTGGATTTATAAGTTACTCTTATCTGGGAACTCACTTACTTATATTGATTTGAATGCATTTAAGTGTTATAATACGATAGAAATATTCACTTTTGAATGGTGCCAATATTATTATATATATCTTTGAGAAGCTGGCTCGTATTCTTATGATCTTCTTTGTTGAAAACATATTCACTTGATTGGATACTATCATAGTTATTTGAATACCAGTTCAAGATTTTTGATATGCATATTTTAGTCATGTCCGCATCTCGCAATCCGACATATTTTTCCAATGAATCAAGATATCCGATGATATATGGATTACGAGTGTATTGAGTGATGGTACCCCTTATTCCTCCGAGCTCGATTTCAAGTTCTTGAAATTTCACGTGCTTTACCTCCTGTCTAGAAATTTACGAATTCAGGTAAATCATCATCGTCATAATCAAGTTTTATTACCTGGTTTGATGTATCAATTGAGTGTTGAGGTGTATGATTAAACAACGGAATTAAAAGTCCCAATATCAAAAGAACCAATAACAATTTTTTCATATGTATCCCTCCTTCTAATTTCAATATTAGAAAAAGAGACGATATTCCACCACGGCACATTTGTCATATATTGGAGAATTTTTATGGATAATGTGAAATTGATCAATTATATGGAAAACCTGAGATATGAAAGAAATCTGACTCAAGAAGAGTATCTTTTTGATGTTGTTTCACAGAGACAATACTATAGGTATAGAAAAGGCGAATCCGAGATTTCCCTTGAGATTATTGATAAACTGGCAAATAAATTAAAGATTCCATACTCAAGACTGGTCCAACAATATATGGAAGAGATTCAAAAAGGCAAGAAACTGGTACAAGAGTATTTCAATCTGGTTATCAACAAAAAGAGTAAAGAAGCGGAAACACTCTTCGCTCGTATCAGTGACAAGAATCTGATTGATGATGACAGCAAGACTCTCGCTAAGATGGGTAAGATATTGTGTGATTACCATCGAGGATTCTATGCAAAAATCGAACTGGTCACTTTACTTAAGGAACATATGAAGTATGATGAATTGATAAAATGCGAAGCTCTTCATGACTTTGAGATATATCTGCTTGGTTTGGTGATGGAGTATAGTGAACCCGATAGAGAAAAAACTCTCGACAAACTCATCCATATTTTCGAACAGAACAAGGTTCTGTCCGGAGGAAATATCGTCTTTAGTCTCCAGGTATTGTTTTGGATTGTCAAGAATCTAGGCAAGATGAAAAAATACAATGATTTGATCAGAATGTCACAATATGCCATTGATTATGCGAACAATGGTTTTTCTGTCTACTGTTTGGAATACTTCCATTATTACAAAGCCCTGGCCCATTTTCGAACAGAAGATAAGATTTCTTTCTCAGAAGAGTTATATAAAGCTATAATTATCAGTATGTATCAAGCTGAAGATAGGAGAGATAAATTCTTTTCAACCATATTGAAAGATACAAATATAAATGCATATGAATTTATAAAAACCAAATGCATTGAGTCTATAAAATAAAAGGAAAAAATGAAAAGTATGACAGATGTGCCGTGTTAATTCCTTCTTAAACATGATATTTTAAGAGTATTTAATAAGGAGGGAAAGAAAATGAAAAAAATATTCATTGGTTTGCTAACTGCAATATTATGTCTTAACTTCATTGCATTTAATTCAAATCAAGTAAATGCTTTATCAAAAACTGAGATTGAGTATACTAAGAAGGAATATTCAGAATTTGATCTAAGTAATGTAGACAAGTTTACTAAGTATTTAGAAGATATTAATATCGACATTTTTGAAGAAGAAGATGTAAAATATCTAGCTTCCAATTTTTTATCTATATATTTTAATGCAGTATCATTACATAAAATCAAATTGATTCCAAAAGATATTCTATTAGGTGATTTTGAAGTTTCAGAATTGAGAGACTGTGTTATTTTACATTTTCCAAGTTTACTCGATGATTTTGATAAAGTATTCACCACAATCAGTGTAAAATGGGTATCTGACCAAACACTAGACTATTCAAATAATGGAACACATCAAGTAATAACTAGAGATGCTTTAGATGAAGTTTCAGTAATTTTTCCTGGGTTTTTTAACACAAATAACAATGGAGTTTATGAAACACAGTGTTATTCAGATTATCCAGATATGTATGAAACTGAGATGATTAATGAAGCACATTTTTATCATTATCAACGTGAAACTAACTATTTTGGAAATGTGTTTTCATCAAACACTGCAAAATCGATGTTTTTTGAACATTATTATAACGCAGTTGAAACATATATGTTTAACGAAAAGGTAGCACAAAGAGAGCTGGGTGCAGCTTTGCACTATCTTGAAGATTTGGGAACCCCAGTTCATGTAGGAGATGGATTTAGTGAAGGACTTGTAATATGGGCTTGTGGATTAGGATTAGCCCCTTTGGTGATAATAGCTATATATGGTGGTTCAATGGTATCTGATCACGTAGATTTTGAAGAGTATGTAGACAGTATTGATCAGATATCTGAAATGGATATTCCTACAAACATTGATTATGATTATTATTTAAATGTTGATTTAGAAGATTTAATTGATGATATAGTATCAAACGCATATCAATATTATGATGAAGCAAAGTCAAATGATAGCCAGAAATATATTGCTGCACAAAATACATTACCATATATTAAGGAAGTAGTTGCAGGTATTCTTTATAGGTTTGCATATAATATGTCAGACAATAGGCAATATGATTATGATGGTGTAATGATAAGAAATAGAGCTTCAGGATTGTACCTAACTGCTGATTCATCAACATTCTACAACGGCACAAATGTTATGCTAGATACCATAAAAGCTAATAATGCTCAATTATATTGGATGACTGAATATTATTATCCAAATGGAGCTAGCGGTCTTAATCGATCGACTTCTTTTAATATGGTTTACAACACTAATAAAAGGTTTGATATTGTCAACAGTTCGGGGTCTAATGGGGCTAATTTACAGATTTATGATTATGCTACTGTACCAGCTCAATATTACAAACCAGAGATTATTTCACACAACTACGGTTATTATAAAATCACCACTGAAGCATCTGATTTTATTAAGGTGTTGAGTGTGAATGATACTACTCCTGAGGTTGGAACAAACGTATATCAATGGAGTTATGCTAATTATAGTTATGATCAATGGTATTTTGATTTGTTGAAAACAGTAACGGTTGACTGGAAAACAAATAATATACAGGAATCATATATACATAAAGGGCAATACATATATTATAAGTTAATCATACCAAATTCTGGGAATTACTGCATTGAAACAAAGTCTTCATATGACACATACTTTAATTTGTACGATGACAATTTCATTGAAATAGGAAGTGGTTCAACATATGATGATGCTGGAGAAAATTATAATGCAAAAATATATAAATATTTTTCCTCAGGAACTTACTATGTTCGTATGAGAATGTATAACTCAAGTTCAGAGGGAAGAGTGAACTTTATTATATATAAGAGTAATCAGTCTAATGCATCCAATGTTTATATAAATGGTAATTATTCTTATTATATATCAAGCAGTTACATTAAGCCCCTCAAATTTACTGCTCCGTCGAATGGAACCTTTCACTTTTATACATCGGGTACATTAAATACATATCTTACAATAAATGATGATAATATGATTTTAATAGGGTATAATGATAATGGGATTGGATTAAATGCATCATATTATATGTACTTGGAGCAAGGAGATGTCATTTATATTTTCTTGAGATATTATGATCCAACCACATATGGTACAACAACATTTCATGTTGAATGAGTTGTGGGGGGGAGAATCATGAATAAGATGTATAGTAAAAATCAATTAAGAGTAGTTTATATAGAATTAATTATTTCTATTCTAGCAATGGCAATATGCATTATTCCAGTAGTAGTATCTTCTCAATGGTATTTTCTGAATGAAATCAAATTGTTTGATTGGAGTGACTATTTAGCGACTTGGGCATTAGCGACCTATATGTTTACTCTATTCCTGTTTGTCGAGATTATATGTATGCTGCATCTATTTGGAATTATTAGAAAAAAAAGATCGCTTTCAAACGCTCTAATGGTTGCTTTGGTAGTAGTAATACATTTACTAATTATAGTAGCAAGTTTCCTTTCTTTCAAATATACATTAGGAGGAAATGGAATTGATGCAAGACCACTTTCCTTTTATGTTTTTTCCATATTATTTCTGTTCTTGGTTGGGTATTGTACTCATTTAGTTTTTTTAAGACGCAGTTTCTTACAAAATAAGTAATAGATAATTTCTATAGTTAGCTTCATAGTAACTACTAGCGGTTTTACTCGGTAATAGATTCATCAAAATAGAGCATGTTTCATAATAATTATTAGTGATGGTTATGCATTTATGGCATATTCTATTAACATTTACTAATTGATATATGTTCAAAAAACAAAGCTCCGTCCGAAAAAAAGCAAAACTCCGTAGGAAATAGAGTAAAACTCCGTCGAACGCGAACGATTTTAGAGTAAAACTCCGTAATGACAAGACATCTTAATTATACCAAGTTTATTTCTATTTCAAAAAGTGGCTTAAGCGCGCCACTTAGCGAATAAGTGGAGATAAACTTTTTTCTTTTTGTAGGTATTTTAATGCGAATTCAGTGATTTTTCTTTATTTTTAACACAAATTTGTAGTGATTTTGTATCACTTGTCAATTTGCCTATAATTGCCAACACTTTAGGAATAAAGGATAAGGAACTAGAAAAGTTGCTAGAAGAACCTCTACGTCTTCATCATGAGATTGAGTCTGAAAGTCTTGCTGCGGCTTACCTGTATTATAAAGGCAGATAGTCTTATTTTTTCATAAAACAATTTTCTTTTGCGTTTTTAAGAAACACCACGCATTATTGAAATCTTCTCACGGAAAATTTACTTCCTAAGTTACCTGTGTTATAATTAAATAAAATAATAAGGAGAAACGTTATGAAGCTAAAGCAAATGCATTTTGGATTTTCAATACTATCATTTTTACTTGGATTACTATTTTATATTTCTGACCTTACTTCAGATTCAACTCATGAGAGATTTGATTTACTATTCTTTTCTCTTATAATTATTGGTGGTTATGGAATAGCTAAATATGTTTATGATAAATAAAATTACATGAGTCATAGATTTAAGCTGAATTAAGCAAATTTTTGGAGGGAAATATGTTAGTATATTTTGGTGTGGTATTTGTAATTTTCATTTTTTTTGCGATAATAAACACAAAAGTCAAATATAAGACGAAATTTTGGCAAAGATTTCTCGTTATTATATTTGTTTATTTTTTTGCTTTTGTAATCATTTCTATTTTTCCTAGATTGTTGATATTTGACGAGAAATTCCCTTCACATTTGGATTGGGAATATACTGAGACAATAAAGGAAGAAGACGCTCTAATATATATATTCGCATACCAAAGCAATGTCGACAATGAAACAACGAATTATATACCTATGGTTTTTCAGAAAATTGGTTTTCTGGTGATGCCATGGCCGGGATATGATTATCCTTTCGAAAATTATCAGATTTATAAATATAGTGGCGAGGATAATATTTATCAAGACAATAAAGCTCATTCAATTGCATATAAGGTGGGCAATGAGAAATATCTGATCTGTTTAAAAGTATATGGCGGACAGGAGATGGATATTTCCAGTATCAACTACAATAATCAAGATGTTGATTTCCAAGTAAGCGAAGTGGATTCAAACATGATTTTCTTTTTCTCCGACGTGCTGAAAGCTGAATTAGTGATTAACAACCTGTCATATGAACCATGGGTATAAATCCTCGAGATAGGTTAAATAGTAAAAATCCAGAGGACAATCTTAATTGGAATGAACATGATTGGTCGGACACTTTGGTTATCATATGTATACTGGATTGAAATGTTTATATCTGTAGGTTATGATACCACATTTAATAATCATGTATATATATTAGAGGTGCGTAACTTAATGAGCAAGGGTGCGCAGATTGTAACAAGGGTGCGTAAATTTACTAGGGGTGACTAACTATAAGAAGTCAAGAGAAAAGTAAAATTGTAGCAAAATAGTTCATACAACCCATATTGAAAGTATAGGTTAGATACAATTGCTCTTGCTAAGAGAAAGTATGACTATATTAACTTCAATTTACTCCAGTAGAGACTTGATCTCGTCTGGGGTTTTTGTTTTTTTAAGGAATAAGAAAACATCTTGTTATTTTTAAATAACCATAAAAAAAGGTGAGATTCTTTGTAAAATATACCCTATAAAACGGACA
>DDWJ01000023.1 GCA_002345505.1 Caryophanales bacterium UBA2289 | reverse complement strand
TAATATGTCACATAACAAAAAGATTGTAAAAATATAAAGGAGATTTTCACCATGCACATGTCAGTAGAAATTATCGAACCAAAACCTAAGTTTAAAAATCATGAAACCGATCAAATCATCAGAAAGAAACGCGTAGCAGCTTATGCACGTGTCTCAACTGACGAAACCGACCAATTACACTCTTATCAAACACAGATTGAAGAATTTACAACCAGAATCCAAAAAAATGAAGAATGGGATTTTGCAGGTATGTTCTGTGATGAAGGCATCACAGGCACAGATATGCGTAAAAGACCAGGCTTTATGCAAATGATTGAGGCGTCTAAAAATGGACACATCGATTTAATTCTAACCAAATCCATTTCAAGATTCTCAAGAAATACGATTGACATCTTAACCGTCATTAAAGAATTAAGGACCATTGGTGTTGAAATCTATTTTGAAAAGGAATCGATGTCTTCTACTGACCCTAAGATAGACTTTGTTTTAACCATTATGTCATCGATGGCTCAAGAAGAATCTAGATCCATAAGCGAAAACACAAAATGGGGGATTCAAAAGAGATTCCAAAATGGGAAGTTACTGATGAATACCAAATGGTTCTTGGGCTTTGATAAAGATGAAAAAGGGAATCTTGTGATTAACGAGGAACAAGCTAAAACAGTTAGATACATCTTTGATATGTATTTACGAGGATTAAATACCAATGCACTTGCTAATCACTTAATTGAACATAAGATTAAAAATGGTAGAGGCAATGTCACCTGGTATGCCGATACCGTTAAAGAGATTTTAAAGAATGAAAAGTATGTCGGAGACCTTATGCTTCAAAAGACAGTGACACTGGATTATTTAAGTCATCGAACCGTTGATAATGATGGGCACGCGACGAAGTATTACATCAAAGATGCACATGAACCTATTATTGATAGAGAAACCTTTGATATCGTTCAAACAATGCTTCATGCAAGAGATATTGTCTTACTTGAAGATAATATGGAGCGCTATAAACACTTAGCTCAAAAACCAATCAAAGGATTAGTTTATTGTTCAAAGTGTAAAAGGATGTATCGGTCTAAGATGCATAACTCTGGTACGACATTTAAGAAGAGCATGCTTAAATGTCATACCTTAATCAATAACCCTCATGAGTGTGATAACCCATCGATTCATGAACCCTTCTTAGAAAGAGGTACACTTCATGTCATTGAAACCTTGACAAAGACAGATAAGATGCAACAAGACATCCTATCCTATATGAAAGAAATTCTAGAACATACCAATTCACATGAACCTTTAAAAGCATTAAAACAAGAAAGTCGAATGATTGCCAATGCCCTCAAGGCACTTCCCAAACAAAGACTACATTCTACCATGACTGATAAGGAGTACAATAGCGAATATTCACGTTTAAACAGTCTTTATGAAGAAATCAAACTCAAGATAGAGGATTTAAAACAAAAGATTACCAAAGAGCATTTAATGCGTCGTAGATACTATGCATTAAATGCCTTCATAGAAACAAACTATCAAGATTTATCCATCATTAAAAGCTTTTTCGGTTTGATTCTGATCATGGGTAAGAATCATGTACGGTATGTGATTGATGATACATTCTCGATTATTGATGACCTTCATCAAGATATCGATAAAATTAATCAATTACCTACGATATTAAAAGGCACTTATTTTGATTTACAAACAAAAGAAAATCTATACTACGAGGTCATTATCTATGAAAGAAATTAAAGTCATTGAAACCAATCCATACATTAACAACTATAAAACATATAAGAGGGTTGCTGCTTATGCAAGAGTATCCACGAAGCTTGAAATGCAATCTTCTTCTTTAGCTTTACAAATCAAACACTACGCAAAAGAAATCATCTTTAATCCTGATTATATATTTGCAGGTGTCTATGCAGATCATGGCAAATCTGGTACTTCTATGAAGTCAAGAGATGGATTGCAAGCACTCTTAAAGAAAATCTATACTGGTCATATTGATTTAGTCTTAGTAAAGTCATTATCTCGATTTGCTAGAAATACCATTGATGCACTAACCATCATTAAAGAAACAAGAAAAATTGGCGTTGAGTTCTACTTTGAAAAAGAAAATATATCCAGTCTTGATCCTGCCATTGACATGATCTTTACCATGATGGCAAGCATGGCAGAACAGGAATCAGATTCGATGTCTCAAAACATCAGTTGGAGTTTTCAGAAGCAAGCACAAAAAGGTAAAGTATCGATACATAAGTGTGTTGGTTATACACTCACTAAAGATAAAAGGTTTATCATTAATCCTGATGAAGCACCTATTATTAAAAAGATATTTCAAATGAAACTTGATCATAAATCAAATACAGATATTTTAGAGTATGTTAAGTCAGTTGGATTAAAAACTATCTTAGGCAATAATTTTGTACAAAACTCACAAATCATTGGCATACTTAGAGATATCAAATACACAGGACAAGTTGTATGGGGCAAAACGTATCGTGGTAAAAATAACAATGAAAAAGTTACATTCATCAATAATGGTGAAAAACCCAAGTACATCATTAAGAATCATCATGAAGCAATTATCGATATGGATACCTATAATAAGGTTCAAGAATTAATTAGTGAAAGGAAAAATGATTATCCATCAAATAAAAACACTACAGGTTGGGCTAATCGCTTTGTATATTCATTGATACATGAAAAATATCTACATGTAAAACAAAAAGTTAAGGATAATCCCAAGTATGATTTACTAGAAAATGAAAAAGCGAGAAAACCAGGCTCTCCACGCATTTACTCACGAAATGCAACTCATGTCCTAAGGAAAGCAACCATCGCTTTAGCGCGCAAATTTAGCGAGTTAGAAGCGAAGTTCGACAAACAAGTTAAAGAACATCTTGATACAAGTCAATTAGATAAGCAAATGTCTAAAATAGCTGAAAAGGTTAGAACATATAAAAAAGAATACTTCATGTTAAAGCAGAAACCAGAACTTGATGAAGCTGAACAAAGTTTACTGTTTGAGCTTGAAGAATCAATCATTAAGTTAAGTATTCAATATATTAAAATCGAAGATGAAACAATACCTTATAGAGATAAGTTAAAACGAATTAAAGATATCAAGAAAGCTATTTCTTCTATTGAATTACCTATGGATGAACTACCAATGGATACGATCAAAGATATATTTGATGTTATGGTTGTAGTAGATCCTGAAAACTATGTGCTTGTTATAAATGCTTGCGGTAAGAAGTTAGAAAGTGAAGTATTAAAAAAAGTAACGGAGGGTAAACCGTTACTTGAGAGACAATGTAAGTCGAAAACAATAGCAATTAGGGAGATCAATTGGAAAATTGTCATGCTTTGATATGTGTTTTTATGGAAAATATTCGTTTGTTAGTTATTGCGATAAAGTTGTACATCTTCTTTTCTGAGAATAGCACTTTCAAATCCATTTATCGATTTACCTTTGGATTTTAAGTAAACTTCCTTAACAAATAAATCATCTTCCCCATTAGCTCCAATTTCAATAAATGAATCAACCTTTTGTTCCGATAAATATTTATAGACACTTGTAGTATCTAACAGATAACCATATCCTTCACTACTAGATGAAACTTGCATGAAATCATATAAAAATTTGCAAACATTTTCAGGTTTAATTATCTTAGCATAGTATTCTTTGATTTTATTTTCATCCCCAATATTCCATTCAATGCATCTTCCGTTATATCTTGCATAATATTCAGGAATATATAAGTCAATAGAATTTGTGAAAATATCATTCAATAAACTTCTATAGATAGCATCAATTTTAAGGTATTTTTCTTCATTATAATTGTTGATTTTTTCTGTTTCAGGGGATAGCCAGTATCTTAAATTTCTAATTAAATATACATTCTTGGGATTGTTTTTAAGAACTTTAATTTCTTCTTCATATTCATTAATATTGTATTTGAAAAATAGTTTAGCTATTAATGCAATAGCTCTAGTCCTTGCGTTGAGTCTAAATGAAAAACCTTGATATGAGTCATCTAGATCGTATATTATCTTGATAATAAACTTAGTGATATTTTTTATTCCACTGATTTCATTTTGCTCCACATGCATATACAGATTTTCAAAAAATAATATTTGGCTATAATAGTCTAATCCTAAAACTGAATCAACGAATTCTAATTCCTTTTTTTGATAGTTTACATCGCTCATGTTTTCAATAAACAAATCAACCAATCTATCAATGACTATAAAATTGTTAATTGAGTCATTAAAATACAATGGGAAATATTTCGCGTTTGATACTCTTCTTTCCAAAGTCGATTTATTATTGTCATAAGTTCCAGATGAATACAATTTGCTAACATTTCTATTATAATTTTTAACTACTGGGAACAATTCTTCTAACAAACGTTTATTCGTTTTCCAATATGCGAGAGCTGAATGTTTATCGAAGAATTGTTTTGCTTCTTTTTCAAAAGAATCACCAGCTATTCTCTTTACAGACAATTCAACATTATCATTTAGACCTTCAGTAATGAAGTATTGATAGTTATCCTTGATCAAATTGAATAGTATTGGATAATTAGTTTTTATTATCAAAATCTTAACAATGTCCGCTTTATTGAGATAGGACATACTTGTATTCATAGCGATAGAGAGCTTATTTAAAAATAATTTAAATTCTCTCAAATTTGTAAAATTATCTACCATGCTAAGCAATTCAGATTCATCATACGTCTTTATAATTTCAGTTTTGTAGAACTTGAAAAAATTGATTAGAGATTTTACTTTTACTTTAGAGAAAATGTTCTTATCAATTGATAGAGAATACTTGATTTGAATAATTTTATCAAGGTATTTGTCATCTATTTTCATATCAGTGAAAGCGCTAGAAACAATGACCGGATCATAAGCAATCACATATACAATGTGTTTGACCTTAATTAATGAAGCAATCGATTTGTATATAAAGAAGATATGCTCTTTTTGTGTTCTATCAACATTATCGATGAAGAAAACTATCTTCTTCCCATTATCTTTAAGGTATGAATCAATAATTTTCGTTAATTCAAACACATTAATGTCATCATCGATTTTTGGGAGTTCATCAAAGAGATACAAACCTTTCTTCTCAAAAATGTTATTAAGAAATTTTTTAATAATCATCCTAGTTTTACTACTTGGTAACCCTATCTTAACAGAATTTAAAATACTCTCAAGCATTGCCCTCAACATGCTTTTTTCATCGTTGTAATGCCAAGGATCAAAGTCGTCAATGACAATACAAGAATTTTTCGCAATCTTATCTTCAATGATACTATTCTTTACCAAATTAATAAGCGTACTTTTACCACTACCCCACTCTCCTTCCAAACCAATAACTAACTTTGTTTGTGGTGAAAGACTCTGAATAGTTTCAAATAACTGCTGCAAGATATTTGTTCTATTAAGTAGATCGTATTCTACTTCCTTCTCTTCCATGACAATAATTTTTCTGTCATTGAACTTATCAAAATTACCTTCATATAAGTCTTTCAAGTCTGTCAAATTGCCATATTTTTCTCTTTTAGATGTTTTAAAGATACGTGCTATAAGTATAATAAATGATGCTAATGATAAGGACTGGTATATCAAAGTTAAATTTCTATTATAAACTTCAATATCGATGAGTATTGCAGAATTTACAAGTACTGTTGATAAGAAAAATATAAAAAAATATGTGTCTAAATAATGTACACTTCGGTTTCGATGTAAGTTAACACTTAAATAAATAATAATATTAATGAATATGATTAGACCCAAAATCCCGATTATAAAAATCTCACCGTTAATTGAAAAAAAGATTAAACCATTTAAGTAATATTTAGTGACTAGAAAAAGTGCGATTGCTAAAAATGAAGAAATAATCATCAACTTACTCAGTTTTATTATTTTGAATATATCCCTTAAATAATTCATGTTTTCACCTACTCACTATTAATTATACTAAAATTATTTAATTAGCGGTATTTTTTAGTGAATGTCGTGTCTTTATATTAACATTATCAAAATACTTCGGAATATTTAAGTGTATCATACTCTACAGTACAGATTTTATCAAATATCATCATTGAACAAGTCTTTGGGTTGATAAAGTATTGAATTGGACATTTCATTAAAAAGCGTTAAAAAAGACAAGAATTTGTCTTGTCTCATTGAAAAATATTTAATTTTCATGTCAAGGGTAACACACGCTTCATAACAACATACATAAGACAGACAGTCACACCTATAGGGTCAGCGTGACAAGTATAAAAATGACAAAAA
>DDWJ01000037.1 GCA_002345505.1 Caryophanales bacterium UBA2289 | reverse complement strand
ACGACAATAATATTGACAAAGGTGAGTCTTAATAATATAATATACTCGTAAATAGCAAAACCAGTGAAAGCTAATGACGCAAAGCTATAGGGCCTTCTTCTAGATGGTAGCCAGTTGCCGTTGTCTTTAGGACGAGGGCATTTTTTATTTCTTATTAAGAAAAAGAAGATGCTCAAAAGTGATAGACAAGGGCTTTTTTGTATAAAAGACATTCTTAGAAAGGTAAAGAAAATATGTTTGAACGAACTAAAAAACAATATATATTTTCTTTGATATTGTTAGTTTTAACAATTTCGTCTTTTGTCTTTGTCACTTATGCCTGGTTTACAACTAGATTAGAACAAAGCATCGATTATGAAACTGATATGGGTGTTGTAGATGTTGAATTGGATATTTATTTTCATGATGGAACAACAAGATTAATGTCGGCTTCACAAGTCGAAATTGCTCCTGGAGTTTATAAACCAGGGGTTTATTTGGTTAATATTGATAATGAAACAGCTGACGATTTTATTGAAAACTTTAGAATAGATGTTTCGGTCCAAAGTAATGTTCCAACATATTTCAGAGTTAAAATATTTAAGCAATTAACCTTAACATATACGGACTATTTGGGAGATGTAACCGAGTTGTCAGTATATATGAATGATGATATTATGAGAGAGTTAACGCTTTATTATGGATCTAATTGGTATATAGATTCCAATGAAACTGCTTATTATTATGATATCAATAACGACATTAGAGATTCTTCCGGAACAGTTATCTATGAATTTGTAAGTACCGGAGTTTATACCGATGCTGCAACTCAAACAGAAGATTTTTATATTAAATCAGCTGGTAATCTAGAGGATGCAGACGTTGATGGTAACCTTGTGATTAGGGGTTCAAATATTCTTGATTCTCAAGATGAAGCCATAGCTTATGAAAACCGTTATTTTAACTATATTTATTATCAATCATCAGTAAACACTTTAACAACTATACCTTTAATAGTAGCGTTTCCGCCTACCGTTAACTTTGGTTCATATCCAGATGGATACTCACTACAAATCGGTGTAACAGTTGAAGCAGTACAAGCCTTAGGTGGCCCAGAGAATGTTTGGGGTCTTGCAACACCACCTTGGGGCGGAAGTTGGTAGGTGAAAATATGAAAAATAATCTATTTAAACTATCAATTATAAAACATAGCTTAGTGGTATTAGTCGCTATGCTTTTTGCATTTTTAAATATTGGTTTCTTTGTGGAAATAACAGAAGCGTTACCTAATCAATTAGATCCAAGCAGATTTGTGATTTTTGACGGTACTTATGATTGGGACGATACAATCGTTGACAAGACGGAAAGTACTGATTATATAACATATACAGAATATAGAGACACTATTTGTACCGCTGGAGCTTCCTCTTGCGATACAACAAAAATTATTCGTTTTGATACGGCAGAAGAATTATATCGTTTTTCTGTAGATGTTTCTTTCTCTGAAGTTTACATTACTGGTAATCCAACCGAAGATGTAAAGTTGAGTGATGCCAAGATTGAAGAAGTATTAGATCAACATTATGTTCTTGGTAGTAATATCGATTATTCGGTAATGAAATCAAAAACATTTATACCAATTGGTTATATCTTCGCAGACGCAAATCCTAGTAGTCAAAGTTTTTATGAAAGATATTTCACAGGTATTTTTGATGGACAAGGATTCGAAATCAAAAACCTTTATCTATCTGGTCATGAATATTTAATATACGAAGACACTTCTAATCCAGAAACAATTGATATCGCAATGACAGAATACTATGGGATGTTTAATTATAATGCAGGTGTTATAAAGAATATCGGATTTATCGACATGTATACTGAGTTATTAGAAATGCATCCAGATTTAACAAAAATCACAAATGTTGTTGGATTCAATATGCCGGATCCAAAAACTTGGACAGGTTCAAATTTCACAACATATGGTTCTGTAGAAAATATTTATGTTATTGATAATAGAACCAGTGTTACTGAAGCGGGTATTAGATATTTAGTCGGTACTTCTTCAGAAGATTTTGAAGCCTCTGGTATCGTACATACAAATGCGGGTAATTTTGAAAACTCATATTTTGTTTCTAAAGTAGTAGTTAATGCTAACTTTATCAATAAGTTTACTGTTGAACCAGTATTATTTAGTAATAATGGCAATGTCATAGTCGACTTGGGAGAAGTAACCCAACAAGTAGTTAATGTTACTGGAAGTTCAAGTAATTTAGTCTACGATGACGATGTTTATTTAGATGGTGATGTTGACATTAATAATGATTCAATTACTGATTTCACTGTTAAAGTACCGGATCCTTTATTGGCCACAGGTGAACCAACAGCCGATTTAAAATCTGGAGCTTTTACCTATAATAGTGATACTTGGTATTTTTATCCAACCGATGGTTATCCAATTCTTAAAGGTTTGGTTTACGTGGGTGGAGTTTATCAAATAGATGATGCATATGATTTGGCATTTTTCTCTAAACTATTAAATAAAAATACCGTTCTTAATGGAACGGATTTTGCTCATTCCGATTATGTTTTGACCGCTGATATTGATATGAGTGTCTTAGCTCCGGGTTCATATGTTGTACCAACAAAAATCTTTTATGGTACTTTCTCAGGCGCTAATGGAAATCCAGAAGTATTAACTGATAACTTCTATATTTATGGTCTAACCATTAATGGTGGTTATTCGGTTAATAATGAGCATTATACAGGGCTTTTCTCTAGACTTGGTGCTGGAGCAGAGGTTAAAGATATTATATTCTCTGAGTCGACAATCAATCTAGTAAATACCAATAGTATCTATTCGCAAACATTTTACATGGGTGCAATAGCGGGTAAGATGACTGGAGCTACAATTGAAAATGTTTTATTAGATGTAACTCTGAATTTAGGTAATGACGCTTTAAGTAAGACATATTTAGGTAGTGTTGTTGGTAGCGGTTCTGGTATAATCAACAGAGTTTCTAATCAGGCTAATATTGATTTTGATTCTCATACATTTACTTCAGAACAAGCAGTTAATCCTGAGTATTATATCGGAGGAATTATTGGAGCTACATCAACAGATTCTACTTTAAGCATTTATGACAGTTTAAATACAGGTGATATTTACGGATTTGAAACAACTTCAGATATCATCTTGACGTCTGGCGCTTTAGAAATTGATGTATATATTGGTGGAATTATCGGTAAAATTAATAATACTGAAGCTGCTATTCATAATATGGTAGCCGTTACCAATAAAGGCAATCTTTATGCTGGTAGTGTGAAAGAAAGAACTGGTGTTCCTGCTTATCAATATGTTGGTGGAGTCTTCGGAATGCTTGAAGGAAAAGCGCCAATACTTGAAGAAGGAACATCTTACCGCTTTGCAAATCTATATAATGAAGGCGAAGTTAATTATACTTATACCACAAATACGGCTGATGTGATTTCAGCTGGTATTGGTGTTTCTAAAACATCTGAATCAGTTGAGTATGGTCTTTTGTACAATCATGGCACTTTCGCTTATAGCGGAAGCACAATTTCTCCTTTTAAGTATACCGCTACTATTTATGATATTAGTACAAGTTCAATTAATTTAACTTTAACAAGAGTTTATAATGGTAGTTGTACATTTGACGGTCAAGGTGTAAAAACATCTTGTTCAAACATGAATTATGATTCGAATATTTATTCGAGTATTTCTCCATTTATGTATTCGGATAATAACAATAGTACATTAATTAAATACTCAGTAAATTATGCAAATATTAATTTTATGAACAACTCAGGAAATACTACGATCACAATGAGTACAACTCTGAATATTGCCGGATTAACTCTAAATACAAATGTTAATTATGAGAATGTTCATAATTATGGCGATATCAATGTTGTTAATGTCAATTTAGGTAGTAACTCTCTATATATTTCTGGATTTTCTAAACAATTATCAACAGATAAACATATCAAGAATTCTTTAAATAGTGGAAATATTGTTTTTGCTGAAATGTCAGGTTCTGGTAACATTTACGTTGCTGGATTTGTTAATACGAACTTTGCAGGAGATTTACAAGATGAAACTCAATCTCCTACACAGCCAATAGCTACTGAAGGTATTATAAACTCAATTAACTACGGAAAATTGAATTCAACTTATAATAGTACTTTGTTTGGTGTGAATGGAACAAATAATAGCTTTGTTGGTGGATTAACGACTTTTAACAAGGGTTCAATTCAAGATTCTACCAATCTTGGAGATATTAGTGTAGCAAATACTAATACATCAGCTACTGCGACTTTTTATCCTAGTGATTCAGGTTCATATGAAGGCGGACTAATACAAACCTATACTGGAGGAGTAGTTATTGGGGGTGTAAGTGCAATGATTCTTGATGGCAATTCAAGAATTTATGATTCGAGTAACAAAGGCGACATTATCTCTAGAGCTTATAGATTTGCTAGAGCTGGAGGAGTTCTTGGTGTTTCTTTATATCAAGAGTCAATAGCTGGGGGAATCACTTCTGGAATGGGGTTGGTTGACACAATTGAAGAATCTGTTTTGTCCAATGGACTAAACTTAGGCGATATAAGTGCTTTAACAAATATTATAGTCTCGTATTCTACAGCGTCTGCCACAAGAAATTTGTCTTTATTGGTTGGAAATGGAGTAACTTTCCCAGGGCAAACATATAATAGACCTATTTCTTTATCTTATTCCGATACCATAGGTACAGAACAGAGAATACCAGTTCAATCCTCTGCAGGAGGAGTGATAGGTTATGGCTTGTCTGTGATGAAAAATATGCTTAATCACGGAACAATATCATCAACCGATGTGGCTGGTGGTGTTGTAGGTGCAACATTTGTCTTGGGTGGTTCGAATTCGCCTGTTACAATTGTCAATATTACAACCGCTGTTAACTATGGAAATATCAAGTCTATATTAACTTCATCTTTATCATCTTTGCAATACAACAATTTAACTATGACCTCAGTTTCCAGTTTATATATGGCTGATGGTAACACTTTTATTTTCCCGACAACTTACACTAAAGAAGCCCCAAGAAATAAGAGAGGTTTTGGCGGTATATTTGGAAGACTTCAAAGAGGAAATTTGGGTGCTATGTCAGCGGAAGGAGGATCATTTGATTTCATCGTAAATGCGAATCCAAACATCGATTTGATTGGTAGAATTGACCAAGTTGGAGATTTTTCCAACACCGTTACAGCCTATAGGTTTAATGGAGCTATAGTATATTCCGCGAAACTAAACGATACAACTCAAAAGGTTTTTACAGGATTTACTTTTAATGGGAGAATTATTACTCAAGAAGTTAGCTATCTAGGATATGAAAGAATTACATGGGGAGTCTATGAACATGAATTTGTTGTAAATTATCAGGAAGGAAGTTTTAGGCAACAAGGAACTACAATGACACAGTTGAGTTTTGGTTCAACCGGACAGCAAACCGCATTATTGAGATCAAGTAGTACATCAAAACCAAATCCTCTAGGAGTTATTATTAACGGTTCAGGTTCTTATGTTTACTCAAATTTAATTCCTTGGATTACTGAAGATCCGAATGATGTTAATCTAACTGAGGATTGGACAGATCCGTTGTTAGGGAATGAAGAACGCGAGTATATGTATGGTCCTTACTTCCCTATGAGAGTTGAGGAAGACTTGACCAAGTTTATTTATTATGCTGAATATGACTTGTTAGCAGATAGATTTAGAAGCATCTCAGATGGAGGAACTGGAACCAATGTTAGAGAAAACGGTATGTATGTTCTCTCAACAACTGCCGGTCAAGAGTTTGGTGCCGTTTTGCCAAGAAATATAAGCCCTGCGGACATCGAGTTAATAAATGAAGACTTAAATCTATCGATTATAGAACTCGATTATGATAATTTAGCTCCTTCACAGACCAATAATCTTTATCAACCTATCATTGATCAGTATGAGGCTTTATACCAAACAAGATATAACGATAAAGCTGAACTTACAGAATCGTCATTACAAAATTTAACTTTAGTTGAAGATGGTGGTAGTAATACGATTCTATCTTTACCCGATATTGACTATGACAATAAAGAAATTACCTTCACTATAAGTATGGAGGCTTTTAATCCTTCTTTAAATACTGCTAGCTTCAATATCTATGATGCTCTAATATCTTCAAATGCTTTGATTGGTGTTAGACCAGCTGATTTTACAATGGATGATTTAATAATAACCGAATATATAGAAGGATCATCGTTTAATAAAGCAATTGAGATTTATAATGGAACAGGGTCAAGTGTCGACTTGTCAACATATTCCATTCAAATTTATTATAATGGAAACATAACACCTGGAAGTACGATTAATTTAAGTGGATCATTAGCAAATGGTGAGGTTTTTGTTGTGGCTCACACATCTGCTAATGCTACAATTTTAGCTGCAGCAGATTTAACCACTGGGTCTTATTCGCCAAATGGTAATGATGCAATAGTGTTAAGAAATGGAAGTGCTGTTATTGATAGTATTGGAGAAGTAGGTGACGATACAGTCTATGCAGAGGATGTTACTTTAACAAGAAAATTATTGTTGAGAGACACTAATCATCAGGATTCATATTCTGTAGAATATTACTGGGAAACATATGATATAGACACTGCCAATTACATCGGAGATTATACATTTGATTTAGAATCTCTTAGTAGTTTGCTGTATTTTGAACGTTATGACGAAATTTCTACAGACTACCCTGCTTTATTAGATATTACATTACCTAGTCAAAGTATTTCTTCAGAAACAACACCGCAATCTTTAGGATACTTTAGCGTTTACTCAGAAGCATTTATAAATGATCCTATTTTTGCTGAAACATTCTATTATAATGATTATCAAGTGTTTATCATTTTTACCCCAAATATTAATAATACTGGGGGAACTACAGGAATACAATATGTATCATTTAATGGTGGCGGTAACACCGGCCCTTTATCATCTTATACTAATCCACAACCATCATCCATAGATATAAGCGGTAATGGTGATGTAACTTATAATGGTAGTTTAAAACTAATCTTCAATGATGGAAAAGGAGTTTTAAACGAAGGCTATGATTTTATTGACAACTTCAAATTATATTATATGGATGGTGTCAGTGAAGTAGAAGTGGACATGGATCATTACTCAGTTTCTTCAGTGGCAGTTACTGCCGGAGGAATCTATGAAATAACCTTCAATTTTAGTGACGCTTTATTAAAAGGGGGAAATTATCGGATTAAATATAGTTATTTTTCTGCTTCAACAGTTTATACAGTCAATTTTGACAAAGCCGCCTCTAATCAAGCAATTATCGAAGATTTAGATTATTATTCATATGATGATGATTTCAGTCCGTCAGGAACTAGCTTTACTACATACATAAGTATGGGTAAAGTACCTAGCATTGACGGAACTACATCTAACTTTACAACACAAACAATCGACCCTTTGAATCCTTTGTACAGAGAATATTTATCGAATGCTTATTATGATATTAGTTTTATGTACGCAGATAGTTTTGCGATTTCAAATTTCGCAACAGTAACTAGAGCACAGTTAACTAATACCACTTATAGCAATGGCTATAAAACCTATACTATCCAATACGATATTACTGCTGAAAATGGTTCAACAACCCAAACATTTACACATACAATTATTGAAAGAACAGTTGAGTTAACAGCTGCTTATAAAGATGGAAACGATGTACCATTAGACAATATCACAACCACAAGAGAAGCTTTAACCACTAGATTTGAAATAGATTTAGGATTTGATACTTCTGATGATATGTCAGGTCCAGTAGATTACAGTGTGGAACTAACTGATCCTGAACATATTGAAATCAGTGTAGTTGGTGTAGATTTTGCTTTACAACCAATTACAAATATAGTCGGATTAACTTACTCTTCTAACGACTATTTGATAATTGATATGGGTTCAGAAACTTTACCGGGAACTTATACGTTTACACTTACATATAACCGCGGTGTTACTGTAGGAACAATTACTTTTGCTGAACTAGAAATTACTAAACTTGAGGGAACTAGTGCATATTTAACCGATATTAAATTTACACCGATTGCTTCGGAATCTAAATATCCAACAATGGATATAACCAATGCAGTTAATGGTGATATTACTCAAATTTATAACCCTGCAGTTTATTTCTTTGGTATTGACTATGATGGAGCCGACGAAATTGATTATGAATACTTTAGAGTTTATGGTCAAGTAAATAATATTCCACTAGAATCATATTATCCATATATGTTGGATTATTTACCTTTAGGTGCGACTGTATCAAGATATGATCCAACCAGATCAGACTGGTCAAGCAATGGGTATTATAGCCCAGAGGTTAATAACCTTTCAACCGAAGAAGAAAAAGGAGTATTAGCTGCCGATTTCACTGAGGTTGTCGGTGAAGATAATATCTTTATTAGATATAGAGTTACTTCAGAAGACGGTAATTCACAAGTCTACTACAACATTAAAGTTAATGATATTACTTATAACGTTACTTTGATATTTGACATTTATTACTGCGACGATCAGGATGTTTGCGTTTTAGCTAAAGATACTTCAGAGTTTACTGAAGTTGTTCAAATCAACGTATATAACCTATATGTACATTCAAAAGACTCAACATTCGCCGATCCTAATCCAGATGAAAATAATCCATTGTATTATCCTACATTTAGCCGAGTAAGCGGTGAATATAATTCAATGACTCAATTTATCTACACTGACGCAAGCGATTATAATTACAGGTTTGGTCGTAATCGAGCCGGCTTCTATATTTTCGAAGTCGTATTGCCATACGATCAATACTTGAATGATATGTATACATATGAGATAGATTTTACTACCTTCACTTTAGATGATGTAGATGATTTAACCTTTACGTCTAGTAAAGATTATAATGGAAAATATTACTATATCACTTATTCTGAAGCTAATAGAACTAGAAGATTTGATATTAAAATATATCGAGCAGATGTAACCGGCGATAAGCCGTTTGGATTGTTTGATTTCTTTAGAACTTGGAGTTGATGTTTATGGGAAAGAAAAGTGAGAAAAAGGTTAGTTTATCAAGAAGAATTGTCGCTTTGACAGTTTTTGTTGATGCAATCTTTTTAATTATTATTTCGACAGGATTCTTATTATATACTTTCTTAATGATTAATCAGAATCAAATAAAGGTAGTAGAAAATCAAACGCAAGCAATCGTTAATTCGACCGAGGTATTTTTGAGTTCAATTAAAAATGACGCTAATATTTTAGTCGAAAACGAGCATGTAATAAACTACTTAAAGTATATCAATGAAGGTAATAACCCTGTTATTTTAGAAACTGATCCTGACTATGATATTTTCTATAATTATACGACTTTAGTAAATGCTGTTATCACCCATCAAAATGAAACAGCTTATGATTTAATCTTTTTAGCTACGGAGTATGATTGTTTAGGCGCGACTGATGGTTGTGCAATTACTAATACCGGTCAACTTTTATATAATAGTTGGTTGATTAGCGAAAGACCTTGGTTTATTGATTTAGGGACCGAAGAAGAAAAGTTTACCATTCCTTATGTTGATGCTATCACGGGAGATTATACATTTACCTATGTACAAAGAGTTTATGATGGAGAAACCCAAATTGGTTATTTAGGCATTGACATGTCCTTAGTAAGTCTGGGTGAGATGATTGAAAATATTGATAAAGAAATAAATGGTGAAATTGCGGAAGTATTAGTTTTTACGAATTATCAAGAAGATCCTAATTTAGCCTTTTATAGTAAGGATACATACCAAGAGTATTACATGAAATCTTTGGATGAAAGTTTGGTCATTGATACTGAAAAAGGCTTTACCGATAACGGAATTTATCAGTTAGCACATAATTTTGAAGATGAAGAAGTTGTTTATATTGAATTATTTGGCACAAAGTATTTAGCTACGTACACAAATCTTGATCAATTTGGTTGGCAAGTTGTAATCTTGGTAGATAATACAAGACTTTTACCGATGGAATTTGTGTTTATTATTATCTTAGTGATAATTGGCATTTTGATTTATTTAACATCACTTTTACTTAATAAAAGAATTAGAAGAATCATTGCGCCAATTCATACTATTTTGGAATCTCTAGAAGAGATTAAAAACGGTAATTACAGTATTCAGGTTAATCTGATTGAAAATAATGAAATTAAAGAAATTGGTGATTCGATTAATCTAATGTCAAAAGAAATAGATCGCCAAGTAAAATTAGTTTATGAAACATTTGCTTTTGACGCTTTAACGGGATTAAAAAACATTAGCGCTGCTAAGTTAGATATAAACAAGAATGTACTTTCAGGAAATAAAAAGTCAGCTATTTGCGTGTTTCAGGTTGAAAATATTAAAAATATCAATATAATAAAGGGACAGATAGTTGGTGACAATCTCTTAAAGGCTATCGCTTTAGAATTAAAAACAATTCTTGACAATAGCGAATATATTTATGCAAATGGTCACGATGAATTTATCTATATCATGACCAATGTAGCTTCACTAGAAATGGTTGAAAACAACATAAGTAAGATTTTAGCTTATTTTAAAGAACCTTTAACAGTAAAAAGCATTAAACTAGAAGTCAATTTCTTTATTGGTATCTCAATATATCCAACTGATGGCAATGTATTGGATGATTTGGTTAAAAAAGCTGATACGGCTCTTTATAAAGCTCGTCAATCAGCGACGAAAAGATATTTGTTCTATAACGAAAATATTGCTCGTGAAATATCCTATAAAGCACAGATTTCAGAACAATTATCCAAAACAATTGAGAATAATGAATTGTATTTAAAATATCAACCTTTAATTGACAATAAGAATGAACTATATGGATTTGAAGCTTTAGTAAGATGGAAATCACCGATTTTAGGGGAAATATCACCTTCAGACTTCATTACTAACGCTGAAGAAAACTATATGATTGTACCAATTGGCAATTGGGTCTTAAGAGAAGCTTGCAAGATGCAAGTTAGACTTAAAGCGCAATTCAATAAAGAATTTACCATGAGCGTCAATATATCATCAATACAGTTGATGCAATATGACTTTGTGGACACAGTAAAATCGATAATTAAAGAAAGCGATATTAGTTCTGAGTATTTAACATTGGAATTAACCGAAAGTGTTTTCTTAGATTCAACAGTTTTAATAGATGAAAAAATAAAAGATTTAAAAGAACTAGGAATTAGATTCTCACTTGATGATTTCGGTACAGGCTATGCATCCTTGACTTATTTGCGACAAATAGCTTTTGACAATATTAAAATTGATAAGAGTTTTATTGACGGAATTTTTGGTACAGAAAACGATCACAAGATTGTCAGGACTATCGTTAACTTAGTACATAACTTAGAAATGATAGTAATAGCCGAAGGTGTTGAAACTAAAAAGCAGTATGAATATCTAAAGCAAATCGGAACAGATATTTTCCAAGGATTCATGATATCCGAACCGATAACTGAAGAAGCTATTAAAGCTTTCATTACGATGTTTTATAAGATTTCTAAAGCTAGAAGAATGGATGTTCTTGCCAGCAAATATATTTAAAGGGGTGGACTATGTTAGACTTACTATTTTTAACAGATCCAAGTTTAAGTTCTCAACCGTGGGAAATAGTGGTTGCGGCAGTTATCATTGTGATAACTGGCGTTTCCTTATTCTTCCTTTATCGCAATGTAATCTTTAATTTCAAAAAGAATAAATTGGAACGAAAGAGCTTGCAAGAGGATAACGGTAAGGAAGATAAAGACAATGAAGTTGTTAACGAATTTGTTTCTTCGAATCCGCTTTTAGCAGCTATCAATGAAGACATTAAAAAAATCGACGAAGGAGACTTAAGACTTTTCTTTGCGATAAATATCGATAATTTCCGTTATATTGTTGATAGTTATGAGCAAAAAGATGTCGATAAAATTATCGATGAATTTGCTAAAAGGTTAAAAAGATATTGTGGTAAGAACTGTATTACCGGCCATTACTCTGATGATGTTTTTATCTATTATCATAAAGGTGAAATAGATAATGAAAAAATTAATGATATTGGCCAAGACTTATTGAATCTTTTTAAACAACCGACTAAACTTGGTAATCATGAGTTGACCGCTTCAATCGGTGTTTGCTTATTTCCTTATGATGGTATTACCGCTGAAAATTTACTTAAAAACGCTGAAATTGCAGTTTATGTAGCTAAAAAAGAAGGCAAAAACCGTTTCACCATGTATTCACAAAACTTGATTGAAAAAGAACAGTTTAACATTGATTATTATAAACAAATAAAAAAAGCTATTGAGTATGATGAGTTCCTTCTTTATTATCAACCGATAGTTGATATTAGAACCGGTAAGATTATTGCTCTAGAGTCACTTCTAAGATGGAAGCATCCAACGATGGGAATTTTATCTCCTGGCAAATTCTTAAATGTAATGGATTTAACTGGTGATATCACTTGGTTTGGCGTTTGGGGCTTTGAAAAAGTAACCCAAAGATATGCCGATTGGAAGAAGAGTTTTAAAATAGGTGAATTGTTTATCTCAATAAATTTAGCGCCAAAGCAGTTATATGTTGAAGGTTTAGCCAGACAGTATTTTGAGATTACAGGAAAACATGGGTTATCTCCGGAAAACTTCTGTTTGGAAATTATCGATTATTACTCAGTAACAAATAATGAAGTGGCCCAACATAATTTAAAAGAATTTAGAAGATATGGTTTTAGAATGTCTATTGATGATACTGGTTTTGAATACTCAATTATTGAAGATATGAGTAAAATCAGTGCACCAATATTTAAATTATCAAGAGGTAATTTATTGCTAATAGCTAACAATGATGCTAGTGCTGAAAAAATCGAAAGAGTTATTGCCCAAGCTAGAGCGAACCAAAAGATTGTTATTGCTGAAGGAGTTGAAGATGAAGATATGATCAGAAAACTCAATAAGTGGGATATTAGATTTATGCAGGGTTATTATTTCTCTGAACCTGTATCAGCAGAAGATGCAGAAAAGATGATAAGAAAATCACCTTGGGATATGTATTCATTTAATCATTTAATTAAATAAAAATAAAAATAAAAAAAAGTCGTACTAGTTAAAAATTCTAGTATGACTTTTTTGTTGATATTTGTTTAATTATTTTTTCAATTGTTGCTTCGACATTTTTAATTGTCGTTTCTTTTTTTAGGGCTTCTTCTAGACTCATTGGTTTATTTAGAATAGAAAACATCGACGTTATACCTAAATCATATAGTGAATTGTTACTAATCTCAATGCTTCCAGCAATCGCAATTACGGGAATATTATGCTTCTTACCGATTTTAGCAATGCCAGACAATACTTTACCCATCGCCGATTGATCATCTATTTTACCTTCACCAGTTATGATATAATCAGTATTTTTACAGTGAGACTCAAAATTGCTAGTATTTAGCATTATATCAATTCCCGGTGTGAGTTTAGCTTTTAAAAATGTTTTTAAAGCATAACCTAATCCGCCAGCTGCCCCTACGCCTGGATATTCCGTGAAATTAACTCTCATTAGCTTATTTGCAATTTCACTGTAGGTTCTTAACCCGTTATCAAGAAGAAGTATATCTTCCTTATTACCGCCTTTTTGTTTCCCGTAGACGAAAGTAGCGCCATTAATACCAAATAAAGGATTATCAACATCACAGGCAACTTCAAATCTTGATGATAGGAGTCTATCATCCAAATTGGAAATATCGATACGGTTAATTCTAATTAGAGATTTTCCGATTGGTTCTAGAAGATTATCATTTTTATCAAAAAACCTAGTTCCTAGAGCGTGTAACATTCCTATTCCGCCATCATTTGTTGCGCTGCCGCCAATTGTGATAATGAAATCTTTTATTCCTTTATCAAGGGCATCATTAATCATTTCGCCAACACCAAAAGTAGTAGTATTCATAATCGACTTCTCTAAATCGTTTAACAAAGTCAAACCACTTGCTTTAGCCATTTCTATAATAGCTGTTTTATCTTTAATCGCGTAATAAGAATCAATCTCTCTCATTAATGGATCGTTAACTTTAATCTCAATTTTTTTAGTAACAAAATTATCTAAAAAACAATCTACTGTTCCTTCGCCACCATCCGCCATTGGTAAACTTACAATTTCAGAATCGGGCAAAATTTCTTTGATTTTTCTTTCGATAACTCTTGTTAGTTCTTTTTGATTAAGTGACCCTTTAAAAGAATCCATTGATACGATGAATTTCATTTTCAATCAACTCCTATTGGTAAATTTTATCACAAAAAGAAAAAGGCTTCAACGAAGCCTTTAATTTGTTTTAAATAAACCACTTTGTAAAAGTTTCATGCATTCATCCACAACATAATCAACGTCTTTTTCTGTAGCGTCATCATTAAATACGATTTGAAGTCCTACAAAGTTAGAAATGCCCATTAAGACATAGGAAGCAGTTTCTAGATCAATATCATCTCTCACTTCACCGCTTTCCACAAATGGCTTTAGGTGATTAACATATGATAGAGCAAAACTTGTATAATATTCTTTAAAAATATTCGGATCAACAAACAATGATTCCCAAATTAACTTATATGCCAAAGGATCTTTCATTACATACATGATAAATGCTTTTAATCCAGCTCGTTCCATATCAACTCTGGTTTTACAGTTTTGTGTAGCCTCATTAGCTGATCTTCTAATATTATGACGGTATTCATCGAGTAAATATAAATAAAGAGCGAGTTTGCTATCGAAATAGATATAAAAAGTTCCAGCCGCGACTTTTGCTTTAGAAATAATATCATTTATTGACGTGGAATTAAATCCAGCTTTACCATAAAGCAATTTACCCGCTTTGATTATTTTTTTAAATGATTTTAGGCCAACCTTTGTTTTAGGAAGACGAATTTCGCTGTTTTTCATATTATCACCAAGTTAATTGTAAATGAAACGTTATTAAAAAACAAGGTATTTTATGAAAATATTTACATGAATAAAGGTTCATAAGTTACATATTGATTTGTAATATAGGTCATTAGTCGCTATTTTTGGCTTTTTTATTTAAAAAATATATTTCAAAGCCTATATGTAGGGATTTACATTTTTTTGCAAAAAGAGTGAAAGCGCTTGACATTTCATTGATAATTTGATTATAATTAAGATGAAATATGAAGAAATATTCATATTAGTATTATAAAATTATAGGAGGATTTTTAAAAGTGAGTAAAAAAATTTATATTGTCGGAGCTAAAAGAAGTCCTATCGGTTCTTTCTTGGGTACACTTAAAGACGTTCACCCTCAAGATATGGGGTCACAAGTATTAAGGGCATTATTAGAAGAAACAAAAGTGCCAGTTGATAAAATCAGCGAAGTAATTGTTGGAAATATTTTGTCTGCCGGACTTGGTCAAGGTATTGCAAGACAAATCTCTGTAAAAGCAGGTATTCCTGAAGCTGTGCCAGCATATTCATTAAACATGTTATGTGGTAGTGGTATGAAGGCAATATTAAATGCTTATATGGGTATTCAAGCCGGTTTATCTGATATCGTAGTAGCTGGCGGAGTTGAATCAATGTCTTATGCGCCTTATTTGGTTTCTGGAAAAGTAAGATCAGGAAACAAAATGGGTAATATGGAAATGATTGACCATATGGTTTATGACGCTTTAACAGACGCTTTTGGTAATATGCATATGGGTATTACTGCAGAAAATATTGCAAATAAACATAATCTTACAAGAGAAGAACAAGACAAATTTGCTTATGAATCTCAAGCAAAAGCAATCAAAGCGGTTGACGCTGGTAAATTCAAAGATGAAATCGTTCCAATTGTAATAAAAACAAGAAAAGGCGATATTATATTTGATACTGATGAATATCCTAATAGAACAACAACTCCAGAAATTCTTGCGAAATTAAGACCTGCATTTATTAAAGATGGATCAGTTACTGCTGGAAATGCTTCAGGCATTAATGATGCGGCTTCATTTACGATTATTGCTAGTGAAGAAGCAGTAAAAGCTTATAATTTACCAGTTCTAGCTGAAATTATTGGTGTGGGACAAGCTGGTGTTGATCCAAACTATATGGGACTAGGACCAGTACCGGCAATCAGAAATTTGATGAGCAATTATAACCTAAATTTAAAAGACATGGAACTTATTGAACTAAATGAAGCCTTCGCTGCTCAAAGTTTAGGTGTTGTTACGGAATTAGCAGAAGAACACAATATGACTAAAGAAGAAATATTATCAAAAACAAATGTTAATGGTGGAGCGATTGCTCTAGGGCATCCTGTTGGAGCGAGCGGTAATAGAATCGTTGTAACATTATTGCATGAAATGATTAAGCAAGATAAGCATTTAGGATTAGCTAGTTTATGTATTGGTGGCGGTATGGGTACTGCTGTAGTTATTAAAAGATAAGGAAAAAGGAGAATATTAAAATGAAATTAAAAGATAAAGTAGCAGTTGTAACAGGTGGAGCAAAAGGTATTGGTGCTGAAATAGCAAAAGCATTCGCATCTGAAGGCGCAAAAGTAGTTGCCGTTGATATGGGCGAAATGACTTATGAAATGGAAAATGTAAGTTTCTATAAATTAAATATAACTGATGTTGCAGGATGTCAAAAATTCTTTGATGATATGGTAAAAGAATACGGAAAAATTGATATTTTAGTTAATAATGCTGGTATTACAAGAGATGCAATGACTAGAAAAATGACAGATGAAATGTGGGATGCAGTTATTAACGTCAACTTAAAAGGTATTTTCAACCTTGTAAGACATATTGGACCACAAATGGAAAATATTGGTGGTGGCTCAATCATTAACATTTCTTCAGTTGTAGGCGTATTCGGAAATATCGGTCAAGCAAATTATTCAGCAACCAAAGCTGGCGTTATCGGTTTAACTAAAACTTGGGCCAAAGAATTTGCAAGAAAAGGTGTTCCAGTAAGAGTTAATGCAATCGCACCAGGATATGTTATGACTGATATATTAAAGACAGTTCCTCAAGAATTATTGGATCAATTTGCACAAATGACGATGCTAAAAAGACTTGGTCAACCAGAAGAAATCGCTAAAGTTGCATTATTCTTAGCAAGTGATGATGCTTCTTATATCACTGGACAAACAATTCAAGCCGACGGCGGAATGAGACTTTAATAAAAATTATAAATAGAAAGATGTGATTAACATGAATAAACCAACTGTTGGTATTGTTGGGACCGGCATCTATTTGCCGGAAAAGTTTATGACCGCCAAAGAAATCTCAGAACAAACCAATGGCATCTGGGCTGAGGAAGCGGTAATTGAAAAGTTGGGTATTGTTAAAAAGACTTTGCCCGGCGAAGACGATGGCACCCAAGAAATGGGTGTTAAAGCTGCGCTTGACGCTCTAAAAAATACCGGTGTCGATCCAAAAGAAATCGATGTAATTATTTGTGTTGGTGAAGAATGGAAAGAATATCCATTAACAACCAGCGCTCTCTATATTCAAGACAAAATCGGGGCTATTAATGCTTGGGGAATCGACGTTGCCAATAGATGTTGTACTACAGTTTCAGCTATGAAGATGGCTAAGGACATGTTGATAGCTGATGATGACGTTTTTACAGTCATGGTAGTTGGTGGGTATAGAAACGGAGATTTTGTTGACTATACTGACAAAGATATGTCAATGATGTATAACCTAGGTGCTGGTGGCGGCGCTCAAAAAGCTAAAAACGGTAGATCATTTATTTCCCTTTATTCAACTGCTTGGGTCAGAAATCCTGAGACTGGTGAAAAAGAAGAAGTTTCAAAAATCGTTCCGACTTTAAAACCAGGTGCAGCTGTTTCTTTATCAAGAAATGACGTAGATTATGTTGTTACAGAATATGGGATTGTTAGACTTAGAGGAACAAACATCAGAGAAAGAGCAAAACTTTTAATCAGTATCGCCCATCCAAAGTTTAGAGACGAATTATATAAAGAAGCAATCAAAGCAGGTTTTATCCATGAGCATTTTTAAATATCAAGATAAAGACATCTTCTATTTGATAGATGGTGAAGAATCAAATCCTAAACTATTAATCCTTAACGGTATTATGATGAGCACTTCTTCATGGATTCCTTTCATCGATACATTAAAAGAACACTTTTGTGTTATAAGATTAGATTTCTTTGATCAAGGACAATCTTCAAAGTTGGACTATTCTTATACTCAAGATATTCAAATTGGACTTATTAAATCATTCTTGGATTATTTACAAATTGAAAAGGTAAATATTGCTGGTATTTCTTATGGTGGTGAAGTCGCATTGTTGTTTGCGATAACTCATCAAGATAGAGTCAACCGTCTGATTCTGTTTAACTCAGGAGCTTACACAAATCCATGGTTAAAAGATATCGGTGACGGGTGGATAAAGGCTGGTAAAACAAGAAACGGCGAGTTATATTATAAAACAACTATTCCGGTTATTTATTCAGCTAAGTACTACGAAGAAAAGATTGATTGGATGAGAAATAGAGAAAAAGTATTATTGCCAATTTTTTCTAATGAAGTTTTCTTAGACGCGATGGAAAGACTTACTAGAAGCGCTGAAAGCTTTGACACAAGAGAAAGACTTTGCGAACTAAATTTACCGGTTTTGATTGTTACAGCCGATCAAGACAATTTGACTCCTAAAAAGGATCAAGAATATCTTTACAAGAATATTAAGAATTCTAAATGGGTAATTATACCTGAGGTAGGACATGCTTCTATGTATGAAAATCCAGTTATGTTTACAACTTTGATTACAGGATTCTTCTTAATTAAAGATATCGAATATAAAATATAGTAGGAAGGTACTTTAAATGGAAAAAAAGTTTGTTAAATTAAGAAACAAGGAAACAATGGCTTATTTAGAGAAGGGTCACGGCGAAAAATATCTAATTTTAGTACATGGTAACTTTTCTTCAGGGGTTTATTATTTACCGCTTTTAGAGAAACTGCCGGATGATATTCATGTGTTCGCTCCCGATATGAGAGGTTTTGGTGATTCTAGTTACAATAAAAGAGTTTCTTCATTGAAAGATCTAGCTGATGATTTAGTTAAATTCATGGATGAACTTAATATTGAAAAAGCCGATGTCTTAGGCTGGTCCTTAGGTGGTGGAGTTGTAATGGAACTTGCTGCTCATTACAAAGAAAGAGTCAACAAATTGATTTTGATGAATTCAACTACTCATAAAGGCTATCCAGTATTCAAGAAAGATGCAGCTGGACAAATGAAGATTGGTGAGGTTTATACATCTAAAGATGAGATGGCAACTGATCCAGTACAAGTTAAACCTTTATTAGATGCATTAAAAAACAATAACTTTGATTTTATCAAGTATATATTTGATCTTACTATTTATACATATTCAAAACCAACCGAAGAAGCAAACAAAATTTATTTGACTGATTCTTTAAAACAAAGAAATTTAGTTGACGTCGATTGGGCATTAGCTAATTTGAATATGGGTAAAGACCATAACTTCTATAAAAATGGTGATGATACGATATCTCATATTAAAGCGCCAGTACTTCATATTTGGGGAAGTCATGATAAGACAGTTCCAGAATACATGATTTTAGATAATATTAAAGCTTTAGAAAATCAATCAACTTATGTTAAATTCGACCAATGCGGGCACAATCCGTTGGTTGATAAAATAGACGAATTGACGAAAACTATTTTAGATTTTATTGAGTAGTTTTCTTAATGAACATTTTCTCCTTATAATATAGGGATGCTTTCAAACATTAATTGTCGGAGCGAGCATCCCTATATTGAGAAGAAAAAAACACTATTTTAACACTATCTACTTGACAAAAAAACTTGACTGTAATATAATCTAGGTGTAAATAGCAAAACTAGCGAAAGTTAGTGACGCAAAGCTATAGGGCCTTCGAAAGATGGTAGCCAGTTGCCGTTATCTGTAAAGATGAGGGCATTTTTTAATTCTTAGGGCACAAATTAGCCCTAATTTAGAAAATGTACTCGACAAGGTGATGGCTTTTTTAGTATAATAAAGCCAAGTCTTAGAAAAGATTGGGGGGATTCGTTTGCGGTATGAGTCAAAAGACTAAATTAGCAGTTCATATTGTAAATGCCTCAAAAGCGGCTAAAATTGCCAAAGCAAGTCGATTGGGAATTGTAGTAAGTGCAGTATTAGTGTTTATGATTTTCGCAGTATCGTATTATGGAACTCTTGTAGGTAATTTTACCTTCAGTATTGATGGGACAGCTAAAGAAGCTGGCATTAGCATGTATGAATTCGCTGATACAAAACAGTATAAAACAAGGATTGTTTCCGAAAAAGTTGATGACAATCAAGGAATGACTGGATTATGCGGAACTGAGTACTACGACGGTTCACAAGGTATGGAAGTCTGCATACCAAGTGATGAGGAAATGACAAGCATTGATGGACCACACAATAGTTTCTCATACATTGCTCATACATTCTATGTTGAGAACGCAGGCGATTATAAATTAGATATTAGTGCAACAATCAATATCTTATCAGCTCTAAAAGGTGCAGAAGAAGCGATTAGAGTGAGAGTAATAATTGATGGTGTTGGAGTTACATACGCTAAGGTCCAATCAGAAAAAGGTGACGCTCCAGGTGAGTTAGAACCGTTGACAGAACAATTTTACAGTATTGATAAAGTAATGTATCAAGAATTTACAGAATTTGAACCACAAGAAACAATCAAAGTAACAATTATCGTGTGGTATGAAGGTGTTGACAAAGATCACACCAATGATATCTTCGGTGGCGGAGTGAAATTAGATATGAAGTTCTCTGTTATCAAGATATATGAAGATGAGTTTTAATTTTTACAAAGATAAAAAATTAAAAATATAAAGAAAAAATAAAGGAGAAAAATATGAAAAGTTTAAGAAACAAAGTGATTCTTTCGGGAATCGTATTACTATTTGCGTTTATCGCAACTATTGGTTCAACTTATGCATGGTTTACAGTATCAAGTGATACAACAGTTGAAGGTATTAACTTGCAAGTTACAGCTGCAGAAAACCTTTTGATTAAGGCTAAAAATAGACTAGATGCTGGTGAAGACATTCCGGCTCATTTAGTTGATGCTGCATATTATGAAAACTCAATTGATTTTGATTATTTAGAAAGCAAAGGATATTTCTTCGATGAAACTTCACCAGGATCAGGTGTTTTAGACCCTACAAAACCATGGAGACTACAGCCTTCAACAGTTTTAGGTGGAGGTAGCACAACAACAGCTATTAGTTTAACTTACATTAATAACATTAACGCTGTTATGGCTGGTCCAGCTGTTTCACCTACTTATTCAGCAGCTACTGCCGATTCATCAACAGGACATTATGTGACTATAGAGTTATATTTATTATCTCAATCTAGTGAAGCTCAAAATGTAGCTTTGACTAATCTTGTTATTTCTTCTTCAGCAGGTAATACCGGAGCTCAAACAGCTATATCAAATGCAGTACAAGTAGCTTTCACATTTGATGATGCGACTACATTGAGCCAAACATATGTTTATGGTAATGATCATGATTATGATGAAGAAATTCCTGTTACAGGTCAATCTCCAATTGGTGCACCTACAGCAGATGCTCCTACAGTTGCTGTAGCTAATCCTACTGGAGCAACTGCTAGTTTATATTCTTTACAACCAAACACACCAACTTTAGTTACAGTTGTAATTTTCATTGAAGGTTGGGATCAAGATGCTAGTAATGATATAATTAGAGCTTTCTTCGATATTAGTTTTGGATTCTCAATTATTGAATAACGAATAAACTTTAAATTATAAACACAACTTAGGATATTCCTAAGTTGTGTTCCCTTATGGGAAATTGATTATATTTGATGCTTTTTGTTTATAAGTGTAACTTTTTTTGGCCATTTCTCATTTTTATAGTGAAAAAAAGATTTTTTTGCTATATAATAGTAAGATGTAAATCTTTTATTACTTAAATGAGGAGTGAAATAAATGGGAGAATCAATATTGATAAAAAATAACAAAGTAAAAAAAATACTAAATATTACTTTTTACGTTGTTTTATTTATTGTTTTTGTATATGCGATATTTGGACTTTTTTCAGAAAAAGATGAGAATTCAATTTCTTTTTTAGGTATAACCTCAATGTCAGTGCAATCCAATTCAATGGCGCCTACTTTCGAAAAAGGTGACTTGATTTTTGTTGACACTGATTTTAATCCTGAAGATTTGAATAAGGGTGATGTAATAACTTATAGAAAAACTGAAATTGTTGAAGGCAGAATTGTATATTACTATAATACCCATAGAATTGAAGAAAAAATTGACTACGGCACTAGAATTCAATTTATCACCAAAGGTGATAATGAAGATAATAATGACCCTTTCATTTGGGAAGATGATATCTACGCTGTATGGACTGGGAAATCTATAGCTAATTTTGGTGGATTTGTTGATGGATTTACCGGATTCTTAAAATCTAGTCTTGGTTTTTTCCTATTTATTGTTGTCCCATGCTTAGCTTTATTAGCTTATGAGATTATCAAGTTCATGAAAGTTTACGCTGAATACAATGTACAAAAAAGTAAAGAAGACAGAGTTAAAATGCAAGAAGAGGCTTTAGCTGCCGCAAGAGCACAACTAGAAGCGGAAGCACAATTAAAGGCGGAGAAGGATAATAAAGATCAACAAGACTAAAATTCTTTACTGCGCCTGGACTTTTGTGGGGGATAGCATTAATGAAAGAATTTTCAGCGTTTTACGTTGACCTTTTTGTTGAAATATGGTACGACATAGTTTTCTTTTTTAAAGAAGCTATTTGGAATAATATATTAAAACGTTTATTTGAAAATATCGTTGATTACTGGAATCTTTTAATAGAAGATTCTGTTTTGTATGAATTTAATACTTTATCTTGGATTATGGTAGTTGTAGCCGCAGTGCTCAATTTTTCCCTAATCATTTTTTTAGTTTTACGTATCTATTTATGGATTAAGAAATATTTTTCATTTAGAAGAATCGAAATTGAAAAGAATGAACTCATCGAAGAAATCGCTGGGTTAAACGAAAAAGTAATCGATCTTATCGATGAAAAGAACCAAATATTAGCTATGAAAGTATCGCAATTAGGAATCAATGCAAGAAGTGGAGAAACAGGAGAAGTTTATTATGGTAAGGCAAGTGGAAGTATGCAACCTGCATATAGTGGAACTGGTCCGCTAAGCTCATCAGCCGCAATGGTTGCTTCTGGTTCATCTGATGCACCACAACCAACTGCTCCAGTCGGACCATCAAGATTCGTTAAACTAATTGCTGTAGATAAAGAATATGCTGGTAAAGACACTCACATCTATATGGAAGATAGTGATTATGTCGCTTTACCAGAGTTAGTCACAAGATTTGTTAACTTTGCTGCATCGCAGTTAAAACTATATTACACACCAAGAATGGTTTCATACTTCTTTGCCGGTATGGCAGCTTCTAAGATTATTATCCTAGAAGGTATTTCTGGTACAGGGAAAACGTCTCTGCCTTATGCTATGGGTAAATTCTTCGATAATCCAGCCGCAATGATTTCAGTTCAACCTGCATGGCGTGACCGTGCAGAAATTCTTGGTTATTTGAATGAATTTACGAAAAGATTTAATGAAACAGACTTTTTAAAATCTTTGTATGAAGCTATCTATAGAAAAGACGTTACATTAATCGTACTGGATGAAATGAACTTAGCGAGAATTGAATATTACTTCGCTGAATTCTTGTCAATTATGGAAATGCCAGATCCAAACGAATGGAAAATTGACTTAGTTCCAGATTCTAAACCATCTGATCCATTAAAAGTTATCAATGGAAAGATAACTGTACCGCTTAACATTTGGTTTGTTGGTACAGCCAATAAGGATGACTCAACATTTACAATTACCGATAAAGTTTATGACCGTGCTATTTCTCTAGAATTCGATAGTAAAGGTGAATATTTCCAAGCACCAGAAACTAAACCAATTCATATGTCTAGTGCTTACTTACAAGAATTGTTTGATGAAGCTTTCTACAAATTTCCAATTAGTGAAGAAACACTTAATAACTTCAAAATTTTAGATAAATATATCCAAGCTCATTTCCGTATCGCCTTCGGTAACAGAATCATGACTCAAGTTTATAAATTTGTCCCTGTTTATGTTGCATGTGGTGGAACTGAACTTGATGCTTTAGATTACATTTTTGCTTATAAGGTTTTACGTAAATTTGAAAGTTTAAACTTAGCATTCTTACAAAGTGAATTAACGGAATTAATTAATCAAATCAAGAAAATATTCGGTAAAAACGCTTTTGAAGAATCAGTTGGTTTCATTAAAAACCTACAGAAGTTAGTTTAGGAGGTTTTTTATGGAAGAAGGAACCGCTAAACGTTACTATAAGAAAATTAACACAACCTTTGAAGGTGTCAATCGTTTAGATGATTTTGCCAAGCAGTATTTAAACTTGATTGAAAGTTCAAAGTTAGAATTATATCAAAAAGAACGTCGTGAAAGAAGAATATTCGACGACAGTTGGTTAAAGAATATCGAAGGTATAATACCAATATTAGATAAATTGATGCGTTCACCAAAAGAAACCTTAAAGAAGGTTTCAGAAGTAGTACCAGTTGAAAGAGCAAAGAAGATTGATTCTAATACAATCAGACATTTAGCCGCAAACACACAATTAATCAAAAAGACTAATAGGAAAGGTGAAATTCAGCCTACAAAGCTTTTAACCACCTATTCCGAACAAGAACTAGGGACTTATGAAAACCGCTTTCTAATGACATTAGTTGATAAAGTTTATACGTTTATTGAAATTAGATTCAGACTAATTAATCATAAGATGAATACTGAATACGTTAATTTCTTGAAAGTTAATTCAACGGTTGAATACTTAGGAGCTAACATTGATTTTGACATTACTTTAAAAATTAAACGTAACATGGTAGATGATGCGGTTTGTAAGAAGAACCAAGAATTATTTGACCGCATGAAAAATTTAAGAGACATGATGAGTAATTATAAAAACTCAAAATTCATGCGAGCAATGGCAAGTTTCCCACCAGTAAGACCGCCAATCATGAAGACTAATATTATCATGAAAAACATTGAATTCTCTCAATGTTATGACTTATGGTTATTCCTTGATACAGTGGACAGGGTTGGTTATGAAGTCGATGTTTTGGAAAGAAATGTACAATTTGATGAAGAATACATCAGACAAATAGAAAACACAATGATGGTTCTATATGCAACGGTCGCTAATAATCAAATTGAAGAATTTGCCCTTTCACACGAACAACCATTTACATATCGAAAAGTTAAAGCTGCTAAAGTTTTACATAATGTCGAACAGGACAAGTATCTTGAATCGGGAGAATATATCTTTAAAGATGAAACTCTCAACCAATATTTCTTAGAACAAATCAAAAAAGATAATATTGAACGATATAATACTTTAACTGAAGCTGGAATTCCTAAAGATAAGAGTATAGAAATAATTCACAAGAAGTTATTGGAAATAGCTGATGGAGCTTTTTTAGATTTTATTAACTATACTTATAATCCTGAAGATGAAAAAGATCTTAATAAAAAAATTGAAGTTCAAAATGAAATAGTAAAAGTTTACCGTGATATTGAAAAAGTTAAAAGAGAAAACTTAAAAGATATTGAAACGGAAAAGGCTTTAGCGATGTTACATCTAAATAATTATCGTGATGAGCTAAAGAATAGACAAGCTAAGATAAAAGCGGAAAAAGAAGCTAGAAAAGCTGAAGAAAGAAGACTTGAGCTTCAAAGAAAGAAACAGTTAGCTCAAGAAAGACTAGCTAAAAAGAAGAAAATCAATCGCGCTATGGAGTTATTAGAAAAAGCCGAACGCGCAAGACAATCGCAAAATAAATAAGAAATAAAGAGGTGATTAAAATGAAAAAACGCTTTACGCTATCACTAATAGCATTGATAGCTTCTGCATTTTTGTTTGTAGTCACCTCTTTTGCTTGGTTTATGCTTAACCAAACTGGATATGTTAATCCTTTTGGTGGTGGAGTGACGGGGATTATTTACGATTTAGGTGGTGAGTTCGTAACTCAAAGTGTAATATATCCAGAAGTTGAATTGTTGTCTGAAAATATTTCAATTACCAATCTGTCCCCAGATGATAGTTTATATCTAAGAATAAAAGTAGAGTATACTAAAATTGATGTTACGTATGATAGCCTCAATTATACATACTCATTCTCTTCGCCAATTCTAAAAAATTATCAAAACGTACAAGATGATGAACATCTAGTAGTCACTATGAATCCGAGCTTCTTTTATGAAACAGATGGATACTGGTATTTTGATGGGCTACTCGAGGATTCAATTCCAAATGTTTTGATTACTTCAATTAAGTATGATGGTTTTAAAGTAAGTAATGAATATGCTTCGGAAGACATAATTGTTAGCATTTTCTTGGAAATTACTTACGATCAAGAAGGTATTTGGTCGCCTCTAACCACAATGATTTTTACAGGAACAATGTAACTGTTTAAAACGGAGTTTAAATACTTCGTTTTTTATGAGGAGAATTTCGCATGAAGGTAATTATAAAAAAAATATTTTATTTTCTTCCCTTTGTTTTTATTGCGCTTGCGATGATAATGATGGTTCACTTGGGAATTTCTTTAAAAAATAAAGAGATTCCGAGTGTTTTTAATCGTGCAATTCTTTATGTAATTACTCCTTCAATGGAAGACACAATAATGGCAGGGGATTTAATTTTTATTGACACTAATGAAGAAGAGTTTTTTGAAGGAGATATTATAAGTTTTAGAAGATCTGATCAGCAAGAACTTATCATAACCCACAGAATCGAATATATTGATCCAATAACAGGATTAATAACGACTAAAGGGGATAATAATTTTGATTCTGAAGATTGGGAAGTTAATTTTTCTCAAGACTTAATCATAGGTAAATATGTATCAAAATCTGGATTCTTGGGTTCTATTTATGAGGTCTTGTTTGTTAATAGCATTAATATGCTTTTTGCATTAATTACAATTGTGTTCTTACTGATTGGAGTTATAGAATTCAAGAATATTATTAAACTCTTGTCGAAGAAAAAAGAAGCCGAGTTGGAAGAAGAAAAACTTCAGTTAATTGAAGAATTGAAGGAACAGCTAAAAGAAGAAATGAAGGATGACGAATGAAAGCGATAGTTTTAGCAAGCGGTTCAGCCGCTAACGCTACTTACATAGAAATAGGAAACTCAAAAATATTGATTGATTGTGGTTTAAGCTACCGTCAATTGGTATATAGATTAAAAGAAAAGAATAAGGATTTAAATGAGTTAAATGCTGTTTTTATTACTCATGAACATGCAGATCATGTCGCTGGTTTAAGGGTTTTAGCAAAAAATCATAAGATGAAAATAATCTTAAGCGAAGGCACATTCAATGCTCTAGATAAGCGCTATTATGGAGATATTGATCATGATTTGTTTATGATTGTAAAAGAAAATGAAACTTTGGAATTATTTGATTTTAAAGTTTTACCATTTGCTATATATCATGACGCAGCTGAACCTCTAGGATATAGATTTATCGAAAATGATAAGTCCTTAGTCTATGTAACTGATACAGGATATTTCCCGATAAAACAATATGAAAACTTAAGGAATGCTGATTGCTATATTATCGAAAGTAATCATGAAGTTGAGATGCTTTTAGAAAGTTCAAGACCTTGGCAGCTAAAAAGAAGAATTTTAGATGATCAAGGGCACTTGTCAAACGATGACAGTGCAAATCTTTTGCTTAATCTAGCTGGTGAAAATACAAAATATATTGTGCTAGCTCATCTCTCAAGAGAATGTAACTTAGAACACTTGGCATTAAACGCATACAAACGAGCTTTTTATGATCAAGGCGTTGATATTTCGCTGTACAAATTGATTGCGGCCAAACAAAAT
The DNA here is from genome assembly GCA_002345505.1 of Caryophanales bacterium UBA2289. Taxonomy (GTDB): domain Bacteria; phylum Bacillota_I; class Bacilli_A; order Izemoplasmatales; family Hujiaoplasmataceae; genus UBA2289. The sequence continues at coordinate 17,809 of DDWJ01000037.1, read as the reverse complement.
GAACCTAGTGAGGAAATCATTATTGAATGATTTCCCACTTTTTTTTGTGAATAAAATAAGAAAAAATTGCAATTGTTTTTAAGTCTATTTTAAGTTATAATAAGATGAACGATTATGTGCTGAATAACTATCAGCAAAATATATATAGGAGGTTGTTTATGACAACAAAAAAAGTTTATCAGTCAATGGATGGAAACCAAGCAGCTGCATATACTTCATATGCTTTTACAGAAGTTGCAGGTATTTATCCAATTACACCGTCATCTCCAATTCCAGAATACGTTGACCAATGGGCGGCAGAAGGAAAGAAGAATCTTTTCGGAATGCCTGTGAAGGTTGTAGAGATGCAATCAGAAGCAGGAGCTGCAGCTACTGTTCATGGTTCGTTAATGGCTGGGGCTTTGACAACGACTTATACCGCATCACAAGGATTATTGCTTAAGATTCCGAATATGTACAAAATCGCTGGGGAATTATTACCAGGCGTTATCCATGTAGCAGCGCGCTCAATTGCTGCTCACGCATTGTCAATTTTCGGTGATCATCAAGATATTTACGCAGCAAGAATGACAGGTTTTGCAATGCTTGCTTCTGGTTCTGTTCAAGAAACAATGGATCTTGGTGGTATCGCACATTTAGCAGCTATAAAAACTAGCATACCTTTCTTACATTTCTTCGATGGTTTCAGAACTTCTCATGAAGTTAATAAAATCGAAGTTATGCCATATGATGTTTTTGACAGATTGTTAGATAAAGAAGCTGTCAAGAAATTCAGAGCTAGAGCGTTAAATTCAGCTAAACCTAAAACTATGGGTACTGCTCAAAACGATGACGTTTATTTCCAAGCAAAAGAAGTTCAAGAACAATTCTATTTACCAATTCCTGATGTAGTAAATTCTTACATGGAAGAAATTTCTAAAGAAACAGGAAGAGAATACAAACCATTTAATTATTACGGCGCTAAAGACGCTACTGATATTATCGTAGCTATGGGTTCAGTTACTGAAACTATTAAAGAAGTTATCGATAATTTATTAGAAAAAGGCGAAAAAGTTGGTTTGATTTCTGTTCACTTATACCGTCCTTTCTCAAGCAAATACTTCTTTAACGTATTACCTTCTACAGTTGAAAGAATCGCTGTATTAGATAGAACAAAAGAAGCTGGATCTGCAGGAGAACCATTATTTGTAGATGTTAAATCAATCTTCTATGATCGCGAAAAACAACCAGCAATCATCGGTGGACGTTATGGATTATCTTCAAAAGATACTACTCCATCTCAAATCTTTGCAGTTTATAACAACCTTAAAAATGAAATGAAGAGCAACTTCACAATCGGTATCGTTGATGATGTTTTACATTCTAGTTTAGAAGAAACAGACGCTACAGACGTTACTGATCCTGATACAACAGAATTATTATTCTTTGGTTTAGGTAGTGACGGTACAGTTGGTGCTGTTAAGAACATCTCTAAGATAATTGGTGATTATACAGACCTTTATGGTCAAGCTTACGCATCTTACGATTCTAAGAAGAGCGGTGGGGTTACAAGAATGCATTTACGTTTTGGTAAAAACCCAATTCGTTCAACTTACTTAGTTAACCATCCTCATTTCGTATCATGTTCACAAGAAAGTTACTTAACAAGATTCGATCTTATCAAAGGTATTAGAAAAGGTGGTAGATTCTTACTTTCTACTACAAAGACTCCAGATGAAATCGAAAGTTATTTACCAGATAAAGTAAAGAAAATTTTAGCTAAAAAAGAAGCTAAATTATTCATCATCGATGCTTATAAATTAGCAAAAGAAATCGGTGAAGTGAAATTAGTATCAACAATTATGCAATCAGCTTTCTTCAAACTTAATGAACAAATCATGAAGTATGAAAAAGCTCAAGAAGCTATGAAATCATACGCTAAAAAGTCATTTGAAAGAAAAGGTGAAGACATCGTTCAAATGAACTACAAAGCAGTTGATTTAGGTGCTGAAGGCTTAGTAGAAATTAAAGTTAAACCTGAATGGGCTGACTTAAAGACTGAAGTATCTTTAGATGAAAATCGTCCTGATTTCGTAAGAAATATCGCTGATACAGTTAATGCAATCAATGGTTATGATTTACCTACATCTGCCTTCTTAGGTATTGAAGACGGTCAAATTCCTAATGGTACATCTCGTTATGAAAAACGTGGTGTAGCTGAAGAAGTTTCTACTTGGATTAGTGAAAACTGTATCCAATGTAACCAATGTGCTTATGCATGTCCACATGCATGTATTAGAGCGATTCTAGCGACTGATGAAGAAGTTAAAAACGCCCCAGTAGATGCTGAATGGGTTGATGCAAAAGGTAAAGGTTTGGAAGGATTAAAATACCGTATCGAAGTATCAATTCTTGACTGTACAGGATGTATGGTTTGTGTTAACACATGTCCAGCTCCTACAAAAGCATTGAAGATGAGTCCAATTCAAGACAGAATCGAAGCTAAAGAACACATCCTAGCTGACTACCTATATAATGAAGTTCCTTATAAGGGAGAACTAGTAGGAAGAAATACTTATAAAAACACTGTATTCAATCAACCATTATTTGAATTCTCAGGAGCTTGTGCTGGTTGTGGAGAAACACCATACATCAGATTTGCTACTCAACTATTCGGCGAAAGAATGATTATTGCGAACGCTACCGGATGTTCATCAATTTATGGTGCTTCATTCCCAGCTTCACCTTATACAACTAACGCAGATGGTCGTGGACCAGCTTGGGCTAACAGTTTATTCGAAGACAATGCAGAATATGGATTCGGTATGAAGATTGCTCAAGATACAATCAGAGATAGAATGCAAACAATTATTGCTTCAAACCAAAAAGATTTCGATGATGAATTAAAAGCATTATTGAATGAATGGATTGAAAATAGAGAAGACGGCGACAAGACATTAGAACTTTACAAGAAGATAGTTCCATTACTAGAAAAATCTAATTCTGATTCCGCAAAACAATTATTAGAAGTTAAAGAACATTTCGTTAGACAATCACAATGGATCATCGGTGGAGACGGATGGGCATATGATATCGGTTATGGTGGATTAGACCATGTTATCGCCAATACAGAAGACGTTAATATCTTAGTATTAGATACTGAAGTTTATTCAAATACTGGTGGACAATCTTCTAAATCAGCTCGTGCTGGATCAATCGCTAAGTTTACCGCTGCTGGTAAACCAGGTAAGAAGAAAGACTTAGCTGCTCAAGCAATGACTTACGAAAGTGTTTACGTAGCTGCTATCAGCCACGGTGCTAACGCGACTCAAGTTATGAAAGCTATGAAAGAAGCTGAAAGCTATCCAGGACCTTCTCTAATCATTGCTTACTCACCATGTATCGCTCATGGAATCAATGGTGGTTTAGGTAATTCACACCAACAAGCAAAACTAGCTACAGAATGTGGATATTGGCCAACATTTAGATATGATCCAAGAAGAATCGCAGAAGGCAAAAACCCTCTACAAATCGATTCAAAAGAACCACAATGGGAAAAATATCATGACTTCTTATTAAGCGAAAATCGTTACCAACAATTACTTAAATCTAATCCAGAAGCTGCAGAAAGATTATTACATGCAAATATCATCGACGCTAAACGTAGATGGGCAATGTATAAGAGAATGGCAGCCGCTGATTATTCTGAAGTTATTGAGTAATATAAAGCCAAAAACAGACAACACCTTAAGCGATTAAGGTGTTTTCTTTTTTACAAAAAAGAAATTTTTGTGATAAAACACTTAAAACGCTAAAAAAGATTTCAATATTTAGAAGATTTGTTATATAATATATAAGACATCTGAATTTAAAAGGAGTTTTTAACATGTTTAATTTGACTAAAAAAATCACAACTTTAGCACTAATCACACTTTTAGGAGTAGCTTTGGTTGCTTGTGGTGGTGGTGAGACTACAGAATTTACTCCGGACCAGACATTAATACCGGAAATATCAAATCCAGATAAAGTTTTCTATAGTACCGATGACTATGAAATAACTTATCAGGAATTATATAACAGCGTAAAGGTTAATGATGGTTTAAATCAATTATTAGCTATGATTGACACCGATCTTTTATCTGACTATATTTTAGAAGTAACACAAACTGAAATTGATAACAAAAGACTAAAATTAACTTATGATACTGATGATCAAGAAGTTATCGATGATCTTGATGAAGAAACTCGTCAAGAAAGAATTCAAAACTTCATTGACCAAATGTTTTTACTTGGTTATCAAGAATCAGAAATCGATGATTATGTTCGTCTAGTAATCGCTAGAGAAAATTATGTCATTGATTATATGACAAGTGAAGAAGCAGCGGAAGAAACATGGTATATTGGTCCTAATCAAATAGCTCAATATTATGATGTAACATATGAAGATGATATCCAATCAATTAAGATTAAGTTTGAATCTGAAGCTGATGCATCAAGAATTATGAGAAGTTACAATCTTATTAGCAAGAATGGTAAAATCTTGATTTATACTGGTGAAAAACCATTAGAAGAAGTGCCATCTTATCTGTTGGATGAAACTAACACTCAAGAGTTAAATGATGCGGAAGTATTAGAATATTTCTTAAAGATGTATAATGACGTTTATTCTGGATTCAGAACAGAGATCGAAGAAACATCAACCTATCAAGATTTACTTGAAAATGAAGATTTGACTTTAAATTATGACGATATTTCTGGTTTCAATAAATCTTTAGCTGAATTTATTTTTACTTCACTAGGTAATTATGAAGATTATGAGTCTGAAGAAGATATGACTGCTTATTATACTTACAAACCTGAAAGATTCTATTCTGGAAGAGATACAGCTTATTACATGATTCTTAACTTAACAGCACAAGAAAAGTTTGATACCGAAGATTTTGATGGAACAAAAGATGAACTTGTGGCTATTATTGGCGAAGATCTATATAATGAAGTCCAACAAGAAATTATTGATTTAAACTTTAGTTCTTCAAGTTTCATTCCAAGAAGAATGGCTGAATTAAGAGCTATGCACGAACTAAGAATTCATGATTACTATTTGGCTACAGATTATAAAGCAATTGATACAACATTTGAAATTGATCAAGAAGGCAGTTCTTCAATAGTGGCTTCTTATGATGATAAAACAATCTCAGCTAACGAGTTCTTTGCATATGCTATGAATAGAAATGCAGGAATGTATTTACTTCATACTGCTCAAATTAAAGCTTTAATGAATGCTCATTATGAAACAGTATATTGCTTGGATACAGCTACTTGTGAATATGATTACGAAAAAAATGAATCAGCTAAAATGGTTGAACATATTAATGCATACGAAACAATGAAAGCTCAATTTGAAGGCAGTATGTATGCTTCTTATTATACTTTCGAAGAATACTTATACCTTGCCTATGGCGTTAAAAATATGGAAGAAATGATTAATAATTATTACATCAAATCAACCCTTCAACCTTTATATATCTTTGATTTAATCCAAGAAAATGATTATGATGTTTTAAACTCATTAATTGAAATGATGGAACCTTATTATGACAATTATTTCAGTTTAAAAGTAAATCATTTATTGATTTATATGGATAGAAATGAAGACGGTTCACCTGACAAGTATAGTGACTTCTATGAAGAACTAGGTGAAGAAGAAAAATTAGCTCACGATGCTAAGCTTGAAGCTTTTGAATTAGCTATTAGAACATATCTTGAAGATAGTGAAAATTCTTTTACAACATTAGTAAGTGATTATAAACAAGCTTTAAGATCAGATGAAACTTGGGGTGAATTTAAGTCCTATGGATTCTATATCTTAACAGAAAACCTATCAACATCAAGCTCTTTAACTTACGCAACTACCACAAACAAATATGAAGAGGCATTCGTTGATAGATTAATTGAAATGTATCAATTATATAACCTAGAAGAGAACTTAGATGAAGCTTTCTTAATGGATAGCTCATTACTTGAAACATCTTATGGCTTACATTTAATTAAAGCAGAAAAAGGTAGTGTTTTTGAAATGCCTAGTGCTGAGTTTGAAATGACATATAATGATGAAAATGTACCAAACTTCACAGAAGGTATTGAAAATGATTCTCAATTTATTTCCTTCGAGCAATTTAAACTTTATGCTCAATACCGTTTTAGTGTTATATCATTTGGTTCAGTTAATTTAGAAGATCAATATGGTTTTGTTAGACCTTCAATTCCAGCTTCAGTTAACGCCGCTTTCAAAGAATTCGCTTCGAAGTTGCATGATGCATTATATGTTGTCGGATACTTGAATGTAGGAGTAGCTGACGAATTATTATTAGGTGACTTCATTAATGCTAATCCTGATTTCTTTGATGGAGATGCCGCTCAGTTAGAAGCAATTTTAAATCAATTAAGTGATATCTATGGTCGTCAAATGTTTTTGGAACTAGACATTAGATAAAATAAATTAAGTGCGGGATTTAACCCTCGCACTTTTCAATTAAGGATAAAACATGAAAAAAATTGAAGAAAGAATCATTAAGAAAAATACAATTTTAACAATATTTGCTAATGGATTTTTAGCAATAATTAAATTACTAGGGGGAATCATTGGCAAGTCTAGCGTTTTGATTACGGATGCTATTAACTCAATAAGTGATATTGCAACTAATTTAATTGTTTTTATTTCAGCTAAATTTTCTAAGAAAGAAAGAGATGAAACTCATCCATATGGTCATGATAAATTTGACAGCATGATTTCAATCTTTTTAGGATTTGCTTTGATTGTAACAGCCTTTGAAGTAGGTAAGAATGCAGCGATTAAACTCTACGATGTAGTTTTCAATAATCTTGTTATTGTTGTTCCTGCATGGTATACAATCGTTGTCGTTGGCATTACTTTAGTTGTGAAGGAGTTTTTATACCGCAAGACAAAAGTAGATGCTAAAAAAGCTAGTTCTCAGGCCTTGATGGCTCAAGCATGGGATCATAGATCTGATACTCTAACAAGCCTTGGAGCTTTAGTTGGTATCTTAGGAGCAATTTTCGGTTGGGGATTTTTAGATCCTTTAGCTTCTTTGTTTATTGTTTTCTTTATCCTTAAGTTAGGTTTTCTTATTGTGAAAACCGGAGTATCACAAGTCGTAGATGAATCTGCGGACAATGAGCAAGTTAATAGAATTAGAAAAATTGTATTAGAAAACAAAAATGTCATCAAAATTGATGAGATTAAAACTAGGATGTTTGGGGTAAAATATTACGTTGATTTGGAAGTCTCTTTGGACAAAAATCTTTCGCTTGAAGAAGCTCATCAGATAGCTGAAACTATCCATGATGATATTGAAGATAGAATATCCGACGTTATTCATTGTATGATTCATGTCAATCCAAGTGAAAAAGAAAGAAAATCAAAATCAAGTTGATAAAACCTAACCTTAGTGATATAATAATGAATCACACATAAGAAAATACTTGCTAAAGGAGTGAGTTAAATGTTTTTATCATTTATAACTAATTTTTTGGATAATGGTCCAGGAATTCTCGAAATAATGACCAGAATGTTACTAACAGCAGTTTTTGTTGGTATTATCGGTTTGGAAAGACAGATGCGCCACAAAATTGCCGGTGTGACAACCCATTTAATGGTAGCTTTCGGAGCTGCAGGAATTGCGATTTTACAGGATGCTCTTTACTATGATGCAATTGCGACTACACAAGCACTTTATGAAAATGTCGGATATTATATAGAAATTCAAATTCAAAGACAAAGAGTTATCGCTCAAGTAGTTACCGGTGTTGGGTTCTTAGGCGCTGGAACGATTCTAAAAACCAGAAATGGTATTTATGGACTAACAACTGCCGCAACTCTATGGTTAGCCGCAATGATCGGTTTAGCATTTGGAATGGGTGCGTATATAATCGGAGCGGTAATTTCGATTTTCTCTCTAATTTTCTTAACCTTATTTAGAAAAGTATTAGAGAAAACTTCTTTGAAACATCAACAAAGTCCAGAAATAATCGGATCACAACCAGTAGACGAATAATAGAGATTCTTAAAGAAAAGAATCTCTTTTCTTTTTCATAATTTTTTTGGTATAAAAATTCATTCATATTTTTTGCAAAAAGACTTTAAATAGTATAAACTATTTATGGTGTTTGCGGGAGGTATAAACATGATCTTAGAAATTAAGGATTTGTACGTCTCCATTGAAGATAACTTAATCTTAAAAGGTTTAAACTTAAAAGTTAATGGTGGCGAAACACACGCTATAATGGGGCCTAACGGTACTGGTAAATCAACACTGGCACAGATATGTATGGGGCACCCTAGCTATAAAATTGAATCAGGCGATATTTTATTGGATGGTGAAAGCATTATCGATAAGACAGTAGATGAAAGAAGTCGATTAGGACTTTTTTTAGCTATGCAGAATCCTATTGAGGTTCCGGGAGTTACTAACTTCGATTTTGTAAAAGCTGCTGTTCAAACAAGAATGAGTAAAGATGAGCATTTAAGAATTGGAAAATTTATTCTAAAATTTGAAAAGGCATCCCAAGATTTGAAAATGGGTCAGGGATTAGCACACCGTTTTTTAAATCAAGGTTTTTCAGGCGGCGAGAAGAAAAGAAATGAAATTCTACAAATGAAAATGTTAAATCCTTGTTTTGCTTTTTTGGACGAAATTGACTCTGGACTAGATGTAGATGCTTTAAAATTAGTTGGCCAAAATGTTACTGAACTTAAATCAAATGATTTGGGTTTAATTCTTATAACACACTATCAAAGGTTACTGGATTATATCACTCCTGATTTTGTTCATATCATGATTAATGGTAAGATCGTAAAAACAGGAAAAGATGAACTGATTAAAAGAATCGATCAGGAAGGTTATGATTGGGTTAAGAAAGAATTAGGAATTGAAGATGAAGATATCAAACCATATTCTTTAGGCGTTTGCCCATCTAAACATTAATATGAATATTCTTAAATTTTTAAAAGAAAAGAAAACATTAATTGCCTTTGATAATGAACAAGTAATCAATAAAGCCAAAATATCCAAGAAAAACAATCATTTAAACTTTGAAAAAGAAAATGATTATTTTGTATTTATTGAAAATTATAACTTAACTGAAAAATTAGTATTTGAAGTTAATAAAGGCCTAAATTTAAGGATTTACTTGATTACTTACCAAAGCAAAAACCTTGAGATTGAATATGAGTTTAATATTGAAGAAAATGCATCTTTAGAACTATACACCAACTTTAACACGAGAAGAAATAACAAATTCAATTTAAAACTCAATTTTAATTTGGATGAAAATGCCAGTTTAAAATTGATGAGTGCACTAATCTTTAATGGAAACTTAAGTCTTTCAACAAATATTAATCTTAATGGCAAAAAATCATCTGCAGAAGTTGAAGTGTTAAATATTGGGTATAAAGACACAAAGTTTAATATTGATCAATTTGTTAGACATTTGAATAAATCAACTGTTTCAAACATCAATAACTCTTTGATAGCGACCGATAAGAGTAAACTAAAATATTCAGTGTCAGGATTTATTGCCAAAGGCAATGAATTATCGAAAGCCCATCAAAGCAATAAAGGCATCATGCTTTCGGACAGTTGTGAAATTGAAGTTGAACCAAAGCTATTCATTGACGAATATAATGTTGAGGCTAGTCATGGCGCAGCTATTGGGCAAATGGATGAGATGCAGCTATATTATTTATTGAGTAGGGGTTTAACGGAACAACAAGCAAGATCGTTGATTATATTCGGGTATACCAATCCATTTATTTCAATGATTGAAGACAAAGACATAAAAAGATTGCTTACTTCGCAAATTACTAGAGTAATGAAGGGGAAAGCTGATAATGAATAAAAAGATTATTTCTGATTTTCCACAAATAAAAAGTGACTATATCTATTTTGATACTGCAGCCACAAGTTTAAAACCAAAACCTGTTATTGAAGCAGTCAATATGTACAACGAAACCTTAAGTGCTAATATTCACCGAGGCATGTATTTTAATAGTGTCAAGACCACAGAACTTTACGAAGAAGCAAGAGGTGTTGTCGCAAAGTTTATCAACGCCAAGGAAGAAGAAATTGTTTTCACAAGAGGAACAACTTCATCAATCAATTTAGTTGCTTCCAGTTATGGTTTAGCAAATTTAAAGCCAGGTGATGAAATCATTGTTTCTGAACAAGAACATCATTCACAATTTTTGCCATGGCAAAATGTTGCAAAAAAAACAGGAGCGATTTTAAAGTTCGTTGAACTTAACTTTGAAGGAAAAATCACTATTGAAATGTTCAAAAAAGTTTTGAGCGATAAAACCAAAGTAGTAGCTTTGAATTATGTTTCAAATGTCTTAGGATATATTAATGACATAAAAGAAATTACTAAACTGACACATCAAAAAAATGCAGTTATTGTAGTTGACGCCGCTCAAGCAATACAACATATTAAGGTTGATGTATTAGATTTGGATGTTGACTTTTTAGCGTTCTCAGGACATAAAATGTTAGGACCAACAGGAGTTGGAATATTGTATGGTAAATCCCAACATTTAGACATTTTAGAACCGATGGAGTTCGGTGGGGACATGAACGAAGATGTAGAAAAAACTGAGTCTACATGGAAAAAATATCCGCTTAAATTTGAAGCTGGAACAATGCCTATAGCTGAAGTAATCGGTTTAAAAGAAGCAATTAGTTATTTGAATAATTTAGGTTTAGAAAACATCCATTCTTACTCAATGAACCTTTATCAACATCTTCAAAATGAGATTAATAAGATTGATGGAATTACGGTTTATAACCCTAATTCCGATACGGGAATATTAACATATAATATTGATGGCGTTCCTGCACATGACGCTATCACCTATTATGCAGAAAAAAATATCGCTTTAAGAAGTGGTCAACACTGTGCGAAATTAATCCATGATTTTTTAAATATTCATTCATCTTTAAGAGTGACTGTATACTTCTACAATACTAAAGAAGAAGTTGATCGTTTTATAGAAGTAACTAAAGAAGCGATTAAGTATTTTAAATCAGTAGGATTTTAAGGAGGAATTTTTATGACAAATCTAGATAATCTATATCGAGAAATCATTATGGAACATTATAAAAATCCTCGTAACAAAGGTTTGCTAGATGATCCGAAATATACAAAAATTAGAATTAAGAATCCATCTTGCGGTGATGATATTACAGTTCAAACTTTAGTTGAAGATGGTATTATTAAAGATTGTCGTCAAGAAGCTACAGGTTGTTCGATATCAGTTGCTTCAGCGAGTGTTTTAACGGAAATAATGATAAACAAACCGGTTGATGAGGCAATTAGACTGGCAGAGAATTTTCTCAATATGGTTTCAAATAAAGAGTATGATGAAACTTTGGATTTAGAAGAAGCCGAAGTTTTTGGTGGTGTCAAACAATTTCCAGCGCGGATAAAATGCGCTTCGATTGCTTGGGTCGCTTTCAAAGATACTCTAGGCAAGGAGTGATAACCTTTGAGTAATGATAATAATATGAATTTTGATCATGAGTATAAATATGGTTTTAAGACTGAATCAAAATCAGTAAAGCAAACAAAAAGAGGTTTATCAGAGGACATAGTTAGAGAAATATCGATGATTAAGAATGAACCGGAGTGGATGCTAAACACTAGGCTAGACGCTCTTAAAGCATTCTATGAAATCAAAAATCCTGATTGGGGACCAGATCTTTCCGATATAGACTTTGACGATATTATTTATTATATTAAACCTTCTGACAGAGTTGAACGTGATTGGGAAAATGTTCCTCAAGAAATTAAAGATACCTTTGCTAAACTCGGAATACCTGAAGCTGAACAAAAATATCTTTCTGGAGTTACTACTCAATTTGAATCAGAAGCAGTATATCATAGTACGATTCAAGAGTTGAATGATCAAGGGGTGATATTTCTTGATACTGATTCAGCTTTAAAAGAACATCCAGAAATTTTTAAAAAATATTTTACTAAGGCTGTCAGTTATCGAGACAATAAATACGCGGCTTTAAATACAGCAGTATGGAGTGGTGGCTCTTTCATCTATATACCTAAAGGTGTGAAAATTGAAAAACCGCTACAATCTTATTTTAGAATCAATTCTGAAAGAATGGGTCAGTTTGAAAGAACCTTGATTATTGTTGATGATGAAGCAACGCTTAATTATGTTGAAGGGTGTACAGCGCCTATTTATTCAAACAATTCCTTGCATGCAGCAGTAGTTGAAATATATGTTAGTGAAAAGGCTAAGTGTAGGTATTCCACAATCCAAAACTGGTCGACAAACATCGTCAATTTAGTTACTAAAAGAGCCGTTGTGGAAGCGTATGGACATATGGAATGGATTGACGGCAATATCGGCTCGGGCTTAAATATGAAGTATCCAAGTTGTATTTTAAAAGGAGATTATTCCAAAGGAACAACCATTACAATCGCATTTGCTGGAAAGAACCAATATCAAGATACTGGAGCGAAAATGATTCACCTTGGTAAATACACAACCTCAAAAATTGTCTCTAAGTCAATTGCAACAAGAGGGGGAAAAGTTAACTATCGCGGGATTGTTTCTCAAGGTAAAAACGCTTATGGTTCAAAAGCGAAAATTGAATGTGATACTATTTTAGTTGATCGTGAATCTGCATCGGATACAATTCCAACTAATATCGTGAAGAACTTTAGAGGGCAAATTGAGCATGAAGCAACTGTTTCTAAGGTAAGCGATGATGAACTCTTTTATTTAATGAGTCGCGGTTTAACTGAAGATGAAGCCAAAGAAATGATTATTATGGGTTTCATTGAACCGTTTGCTAGAGAGCTACCGATGGAATACGCAGTTGAACTAAATCAGTTAATAAAACTAGAAATGTCAGGTTCGATAGGATAAGATATAAACTCCCAAATTTGGGAGTTTTTTATCAAATCATATTTAATTTTATTATCTTTTGTGATAAAATAATCCAAAGGTGGTGTTAAATTATGAAACTGGTGATGGCAATAGTTTCTAACGAAGATGCTAATAAAGTTATTAAGAAACTAATTAAATCTAACTTTTTTGTGACGAAGTTAGCTACTACTGGTGGCTTTTTGATGAGCGGTAATACGACCATTATTGTTGGTGTCCAAGACGACCTTTTGGACAGTTGTATAAACGTTATTTCCGAATCTTCAAAGAGTAGAACAAAGCTTGTTCCTAACGCTATATCGAGTGAATTTGGTATTTTCTCGTCAATGCCGGTTGAAGTTCAGGTTGGAGGCGCTACTATTTTCGTAATGGATGTTGAGCAGTTTATAAAAGCATAAGAAACAAAGAACTGTTCTAGTACAGTTCTTTTTGATTATTACTTTAGGAGAAACTATGGACAAAAGATATCTTTATGTTTTTAATAAAGAGAACGATTATAAATCAATCATAGCTTTAATCAATCTGGATGAAAGAATCCGGTATTTAAATATTAGTTCTAATGTTTTAGTTATTGAAGCGGAAAGCGATTATACTTTAAATGAATTTGAAAATTTTAGAGAATTTGTTCTGGGAGAACTTTTAGTAGATTTCATTGGTTTTTTTATCCCAAAAGATTTTGATTTTTCTATCGAGGAATTAAAAGTAATTTTTGAAAAGATTAATTTTGGAATCTATGATATAGCCAGTTTTATTATGGAAGTTTGTTTGAATAAGTTTGATAATTTTAAGAAGAAGCTAAAGAGTTTTTATTATAACTCAGTTGGTATTGAAAACATTAATACGGCACTTGGTTTTATCGATAACAATTTTAATGCATCATTAGCTTCTAAGCAATTATATTTACATCGTAATACCTTAAACTACCGTTTAGACAATTTTATTCTTAAAACCGAGATGGACATTAAAAGTTTTCAGACAGCTATGGCTTTATATTTACTTTTTAAGAGATAATTTGTGCAGTTTGCATATATGATTATCTCTCTTTTTTTTATATAATTATTAGTGATAATTAATATAAGGGAGGATTTATATGTCTACTTTAAGTTTTAAAGGTATAAACAAGATTTATGATAATGGTGTACAAGCAGTTTTTGATTTTAATTTAGAGGTTAGAGATAAAGAGTTTATCGTCTTCGTTGGGCCATCTGGTTGTGGTAAATCGACTACACTTAGAATGGTAGCAGGATTAGAAGAAATCACATCAGGAGAGCTTTTTATTGATGATCGTTTAGTTAATGACGTAGCTCCAAAAGATCGCGATATCGCTATGGTTTTCCAATCATACGCGCTATATCCACATATGACCGTTTATGATAATATGGCTTTTGGGTTAAAATTAAGAAAAACTCCTAAAGTTGAAATTGAAAAGAAAGTTAATCGTGCAGCAGAAATTCTTGGTTTAACTAGTTATTTAGACAGAAAACCAAAAGCGTTATCTGGTGGACAAAGACAAAGAGTTGCATTAGGTAGAGCTATTGTACGTGATGCTAAAGTATTCTTGATGGATGAACCACTATCTAATTTGGATGCTAAGTTAAGAGTAGCGATGAGAGCGGAATTAATTAAATTGCATGAAAGATTAGAAACAACAACTATCTATGTAACCCATGACCAAATTGAAGCGATGACTATGGCAACGAGAATTGTTGTTATGAAAGACGGTAGAGTCCAACAAATTGGTGCTCCAAAAGAAATTTATGACAATCCAAATAATATGTTCGTTGGCGGATTCATCGGTACTCCAGCTATGAACTTTTTACCAGGAAAAGTTGATGAAAAAGGTATTTTTTCATGTGAGCAATTAAAGGTTAAAGTTGATGAAAAACATTTAAAACTTTTAACAGAAAAGAACTTTATTAACAAGGAAGTAGTTCTTGGATTCAGACCTGAAGATGTTCATGATCAACCAGATATGTTAGAAAAATATAAAGATTCAAAAGCAATCTTTACAGTTGACGTATCAGAACTTTTAGGTGCAGAAACAAACATCCATATCTCTATCGCGAATAATAATATTATCGCTAAAGTTAGTGCTCGTTCCGATTTAATGATCGGTTCAAAAGTAGAACTAGCAATCAATATGGAAAAATCTCATTTCTTTGATCCTGAAACAGAACTAAGAATAGTAAAATAATTTATTAAAATTATATAAATAGTAAAGAAAATACCACTAATTTTAGTGGTATTTTTCAAATTTAAAGCACTGTCTTTTATGCTATATTTATAATTGGAGGTGCTTAAAAAAGATGTTAGATTATATTATTAGAAAAACCGATAACAAGATTTATGTAGCTTGTGACAATCAATATAAAGTTTACGATATGACTTTTCAAAAATTTGTAAACAATATGTTATTGAGAAGATTATCAAATTTGGAAGCATTAGAGAAATGTTCAAGAAAATACTTTTCACTAAAAAGTAAAATACCATTACTATTATCAAGAGATGTTTTATTGCTGTGTGTGGTTAGTTACCGAATGTTAAACTCAACATATATAAATTATCTAAGCATTTCAAGATTTGAAAGAGAAAAGAACTTTATCATTATTTATTTTAATTCGGGTCACTGTTTAAAAATCAATAATGTTTATGCTTTTTTAAAGCAATATAAGCTAGCGAGAAAAATAATCGATAAAATTTCTGATTTAGACTTCTAAAGTTAGTTTATAATTGATTAAAGTTATGGAAATAATCCGTATTTTTTAGTATAATATTTACGGAATAAAAGAGATATATTTAAGGAGGATTTTATATGAAAAAGAAAACACTTGAGGATTTACACGTTCATGGTAAGAAAGTGTTGGTCAGAGTTGATTTCAATGTGCCAATTAAAGACGGACAAATCACTGATGACAACAGAATTGTTCAAGCGTTACCGACAATTCAGTATTTATTGGATGAACATGCAAAAGTTATTTTGTTCTCACATTTAGGAAGAATTAAAACAGAAGAAGATTTAGCTAAAAATTCACTAAGAGTAGTAGCTGATAGATTACAAGAATTATTGAATAAACCAGTTAAGTTTATCCCTCAAACAAGAGGAGAAGCATTAGAACTAGCTATCAATGCAATGCAAGACGGAGATATTGTTATGGTTGAAAATACCCGTTTTGAAGACTTAGATGGCAAGAAAGAATCTAAAAACGATCCTGAACTAGGCGCTTATTGGGCTGGGTTAGGCGATGTTTTTGTCAACGATGCATTTGGTACAGCTCATAGAGCTCATGCATCAAACGTTGGGATCGCAAGTTTAAAAGAGGCAGCAGCTGGATACTTAATGGAAAAAGAACTTCACTATATTGGTGAAACAGTTGAACATCCAGAAAGACCTTTTATTGCAATTTTAGGTGGAGCTAAAGTTTCGGATAAAATCGGTGTTATCGAAAATTTACTTAAAAAAGCTGATAAAGTTTTAATCGGTGGCGGTATGTCTTATACTTTTATGAAGTCTTTAGGGTATAATATCGGTACATCTATCGTCGAAGAAGATAAACTTGATTTAGCAAAATCATTATTAGAAAAAGCAAACGGAAAATTAATATTACCGTTAGATCTTGTAGTTACTGAAGAATTTGCGGCTGATGCAAAATCTAGAGTAACGACTTATAAAGATATTAAAGATAATGAAATGGGATTAGATATCGGTCCGAAAACAATCAAGTTATTTAAAAAAGAATTAAAAGGTGCTAAGACAGTTATTTGGAACGGACCATTAGGTGTGTTTGAATTTGAAGCCTTTGCTAAAGGAACAAAAGCGATTTGTGAAATTCTTGCTGGATTAAAAAATGCAAGAACAATTATCGGTGGCGGCGACTCAGCTGCGGCAGCTATCCAAATGGGATTTGCTGATGATTTCACTCATATTTCTACAGGTGGCGGTGCATCTTTAGAATTTCTTGAAGGTAAAGAATTACCTGGTGTATCTTCATTAGATGATGCTCCAATTTGTGAGTGCGGTGATGACTGTGATTGCGACTAATTCGATAAGAGAGAATAAAAATATGAGAAAACCTATTATTGCAGGAAACTGGAAAATGTTTAAAACTAGGGATGAAGCACTATTTTTCATCTTACAAGTTTCAGAACAAATGCCAAATATTAAAGATGTTGAAACAGTTGTTTTTGCACAAGCGCCTTTAATGAGATGCTTAATTAAGAGACAAGGTTCTAATTTGCGTATAGGAGCTCAAAATCTGTTCTATGAAGATGAAGGAGCTTATACAGGTGAAATATCCGGGCCACTACTAAAGTCTTATAAAGTCGATTACGTCTTAATTGGGCATAGTGAAAGAAGAGCTTACTTTCATGAAACTGATGAAATAGTAAACAAAAAAATTAAAGCTGCGCTAAGAAATCAGTTAAAGCCAATTGTTTGTGTTGGTGAACTTTTGGAAGAGAGAGAAAACAACCAAACTAATGAAGTTCTTGAAAGACAAATCAAAAAAGGCTTCGAAGGAATTAAAGCTATAGATATGAAAAATATCGTGATTGCTTACGAACCGGTTTGGGCAATTGGTACCGGAAGAACAGCTACAGCTGAAATGGCGGATGAAGCATGCGGTTATATCAGAAAGTTAGTTAGCGAACTTTATGGTAAAGTAGTTGCTGAAGAGATAAGAATTCAATATGGCGGATCAGTAAAACCTGAAAATATCAAAGAACTATTATCAAAAGAAAATATTGATGGAGCTTTGATTGGTGGAGCATCTTTAGATCCAGATAAATTTATTCAAATGGCAAATGCCGCTTTAAAATAAAAAAATGAGGCTGTAAATAAACAGCCTTAGT
>DDWJ01000013.1 GCA_002345505.1 Caryophanales bacterium UBA2289 | reverse complement strand
CAAGATTCAAGATCTGACCCTGGTCCCCCCATTAAGAAACTGCCTTTTGTAGTTTGAGAATATAATCATCAAAACAAACTAAATGGATATCTTTATTGTTACAAGCAGCAGTCAATTCATTTTTATCAAGACTTGTTGCAAAGATAACTTGCCCACCATATCGCAAAGAATCAGATGCTTTATCAATAAGGTTCGCAAAACTAATTTTACTTGTTTCATGCTGCCGAGGCTCATCGAAAACAACAAAACCACCATGCTTAATATTCTCATCATTTGAAGCAATTTCCATAAGTGTCAAAGTATATGCCCAAATAATACGAATGTAATCACTAGCGGAAGTTTCAGCAACAATGTCATATCCTTCTTGTTCTGGACGAAGAGTTTGTAAAGAAATAGATATTGATTGAATATCAGCATAGTTAAATCTAAAAGTTTCAAGATTTTTTCTCATAATGCTTACAAATCTTCCAACAACTTTCCCTTTATTAGAGTCAGATCCTTCGCTTTTAAGTTTACGCAATGATTCAGATGAAGATAGCCATAACGAATGTAAAGAAGACAATCTATTATTAATTTCTGCTTGCGTTGCCTTAAGTTTTTGAACATCTTTAAGGGAAGACTCCGCTAGGATTTTTTCCCTAATAATCATCTTAATCTGCCCATCTATATCCTCAAATTCAGAGCGGACGACATCGACAATCTCTTGCTCATATTCGATTTTTGATTTCACAAGGCTATAATCTGCTTCAATCTCTTTTAATTTTTGTGCATTTGAAGATTTGATTGATTTAAAAAAGTCTAACTGATTTTTTAAAAAAACAATATTATCATCAAGAGACATTGGAGCAGATTTACCGACCAATTTTCCTAATGTATCATACAAATCATTATCACAAATAGGGCACTTCTCCGTGCCTAATTTTGAACTAATATCACCGCCAACATTTTTTAAATGCTTAAGCTGTAAATACTTATCATAATCGCTATTTAATGAGTGAATTTTTTTAGTTATATCATTGATTGAAATATTCATTAGCTCACTAGATTTGAAAAGCTTTTCTGCTTTCCTTCTTAAAAGTCTCAAAGATGCTAACTTAGAATCAAGTATTTCATTGCGTGGAATTTTTTGTTTTGTATCAAAAGATAAGTCATCTATTAATTTATTCAATGACAGCTCTTGCATTTCTATACTCACATAGATCTCATTCTCTAAATAATTAAATTCAACGTAAGGGGCTGTGTTTTTGCTATTAAAATCACCAATTACACGAATTTTTACATCATTAAACTTTGCAACATTTTCAGCAAATAAGATTAATTTATCAAAATCAGATTCATATAACGCTATATCAAACTTTAATTTCGAAATATTTTTTTCAAAATCGAAGCAATCAACCCCCAAGCAAAATTCAAGTGCGGACTTTTTAACATTTTTAATTCCATAATTTGCTGGAATGTTAGCCTGAATCTCAGACCAACCACGTTTTTGTTCGATAAAAAATAACGGAAAAATACATTCTAAATAAAGCCGAACCTCTTTACCGTCAAAAGATACTACATTAGGCAATTCCCATCCAATAAATTTTGCAAGCCAATTATGTATTCCATTTTCACTGACAGAAGACCCAACATGTCCTGATGTGCCTAAAAAATAATCAGATGTGATACCAGACATAGTAACTGAAACTTTTTTTGTATCGCCGAATATGTCACGACACAATACAGCTTCAATGCCAAATTGATTTTCAATAACAATTGAAACAAACGAATGTTGCACATAATATGACGATTCTTTAATCTTATTGTCATAAATAACATCATACAAAGACTTGGGAAAAGGGCGCTTTCTAATTGGCCCCAATATATCCTCAAGACCCAAAGCATACGCTATTGCATTTATACATGTAGACTTGCCGGATGAATTATCCGCACGTATAATGTTAAGACCATCATCAAATGGGATTGACGTAAAAAATCGCCCACCACTTGTGTCAACACAGATTTCAATTTGCCTGATCTTGAGACCTAGCATTATTTACCCTTGTTTGTTAAATTCTTAATCTTACGATCTGTAACCTTATTGCCATATTCTTCTAAAAAATGAATTTCGTCTCGCATTATATCATTCTCTAGCAAAATTAAATAAAGATCATATCCGCTATCAGTAATATATATTTTTTCTGAATCAAAATATAAAAATCCTTTGGCCTTTGCAAATTCAATCCCTCTAAAAGTAGCAGTATCCACAGATATCATAGGAGAATCTATAACTCTATCAGTCAAATAATCTCCATAGTCTGGCCATTTGTTCTTCCTAATTAACATCCAAACCAAAATGTTAATTTTTTTTGAACTTAAATATCTTTTATCGCCAGATACAACAGCTATACAAATTAATATTAGACACACTCTCCACAATGGTCTCATTTCAATCGGTATAGGATAAGGCTTGTTGTCAATAATGACATTAATTTTTTGTTCTATGCTCATTATTTAAAATCCATAAAACATTCTGCAACCCACTTTGAAAGATAACCAAATGATAATGACTGGAGGTTTTCATCGGACATATAAATTGAATGCTTAGAAAAAGCAGATTTATTTCTATCTAATACTTTTTCCACAAAGAGATCATTGCAATCAGAGAAGCAAGACTCTTCTTGCATACTTTCTCGTTGAGCACGCGCAGTGTCTTCAATATTTTCTAACAAATCCGGATATTCTTCGCGTAATTGATCCAGAAATTTTTCTATTTGAATATATTTTCCGAGTACTACATTTTGAAATTTTTCTGATCGTGAAGGCATTAATTTTTTTGATTTTCGATTTATATTAGAAAAAAATTCAGAATTACTTTCTTTCCAAATTTCCTTTTCTCTATCACTTACAAGCTCAAAGGGTATCGCAACAGGCTTACTACACACACTTTGCGCGAATAGTTTTCCATTAGGATAACTATCTGCTGTCTCTATCTTTACTTGGAATTTTGCATTATTAATGTACGAAATATTTTTTAATATAACTTCTTTTTTCTTTTTATTACAGTACTTTAGCAAATCTTTAGATTTTAATTTTGGTATAAGAAGTATCCATTGATCAATGACTATGTTGTCAAGCATTATTTGTATTTCTGACTTGTTCTTTTCTAGCTTTCCTAAATCTGTATTAATTTTATCCTGAACTTTCTTTTTATATGTTTTCATATCCGCGTCTTTATCAGGGTAGTAGCACTGGAATATTGTTCCATCACTCGTGAAAAACTCTAAACCTAAATCGCCACCATCTTCATCAGGCACAGGCCAAAAATTTCTTGATCCAAAATGCTGACGTAACATTTTTTCACAAAATTTCTCCCACTCTTTAGGAGTCATATTATCAATCATGGTTCCCATCTATAGTCCTGTTTCTATAACTATATCGGCTATTACTACCAACGCATGCAATATTCCAAAAACAGTACGATTAACTTCGCTTGATCTCAACAAAACTATCCCTGATTGCGCTTAAAAATGAACATAACTATTTCAATTATCAATCGAGGCGGAAAACAAAAGTTGAGGTAGAGTAGGAAGCTGGTTCCA
>DDWJ01000040.1:43279-82217 GCA_002345505.1 Caryophanales bacterium UBA2289 | reverse complement strand
TTCTAATTCTTTACAGGCCCTTATTTTTTTAGATAAATAAATTATGGTTACTTGATGTAGTATCACCTAGGTAAGTTGCTACCCCTGCGATTTCAACGCCATCAATCAACTCTTCTTTCTTAATACCCATAATATCCATGGACATTGCACAAGCCGTAATTTTAACTCCTAAATCCATAGCACTCTTAATCATCTCTTCTAAAGAATCAACATTTTTCTTCTTCATAATAGATTTAATCATTTTTGGTCCCATACCCATCATGTTCATTTTGGATATTGGTAACTTCTTTGTTCCTCTTGGCATCATAGAACCAAACATCTTTTCAATAAAGGATTTTTTAACTTTAACTTTCTTAGGTTTTCTAAGAATATTCAATCCCCAGAATGTAAAGAATAGAGAAACTTTTTTACCCATTGATGCAGCACCTTGAGCGATGATAAAAGCAGCAATTGCTTTATCTAAATCTTCAGAGAATACAACAATTGTACTATCTTCTTTTGTATCTTTAATTTCAGTTTTTGTTTTTATGTTAGTTCTTTCACCTTTTAAGATTCTAGCAGTAAAACGATTATTTTCTTCTTTTAAATCTAGTAATGTATTATGAGTTTTTTCAGCCCAAGTTTTAACGTCTTTTTTGAAACCAGGATCTGTAGCGCTAATTTCTAGTACTTCGCCAAAGTTAAGCGTTTCAAGGCTTTTAAAAGTTTTAACGATTGGACCTGGACATTGAAGTCCAGAAGCATCGATAACTAGTGTAGGAGAAGCAGGTATTTCCATTTCTTTGACAGTTTCTTTAACTTCATGATTTACTTTTCCTAAGTCATCGATTTCTTGGTCAAACACCACTTGATCTGGGTTATATACGCTTTGGTAAGTTTTAAACGCACCATCTAAATTATAAGCTTCATACCCTCTTTGTCTTAAGATTCTTACCGTGTTATAAGCTCTAATACCGGTTTGACAGAAAACAAATATTTTTTGTTTCTTTGGTAATTCGTTGATTCTATCTCTAATCTCTGGAAAAGGAATATTTACTGTGCCAGGAATTGTAGCAAAACAATTTTCTAATCTATCTCTTGCGTCAATTACAAATGCCCCATTTTTAATTAAATCATCGATCTCTTTATATTGAACTGTATCAACTAAACGATTGATCACATTTTCAGCAATAAATCCTAACATATTGACAGGATCTTTAGCAGAAGAGAATGGAGGAGCGTATGATAATTCCAAATCTTTTAAATCAGTTACTTTCATACCGGCTCTAATCGCGGTAGCTATGACGTCGATACGTTTATCAACACCTTCCATACCAACAGCTTGAGCTCCGTAAATTGCTTGAGTTTTTTTATTATATAATAACTTCATCGAAATGGTAGAAGCTCCTGGGTAATAACCAGCATGACTCCCTGGATGAATATGAATAACATTGTAATCAATATTTTTTGCTTTTAAAGTTTTTTCATTGTTTCCAGTAGCGCCAACAGTATAGTCAAATACTTTTGCAACAGAAGTTCCCATAGAACCGTTATATTTTTCGTTTTTACCACAAATATTATCAGCAACTATTCTACCTTGTTTATTTGCTGGTCCAGCTAAAGGAATCATTGTTTCTGTCTTGGTAATAAAATCTAAAACTTCAATTGAATCACCGATTGCATATATGGCGTCATCGGTAGTTTTTAAATATTCATCAACCCAAATACCACCTCTTGATCCAAGTTTTAAACCAGCTTCTTTGGCAAGCATATTTTCAGGTCTAACACCGATAGCAAATATGATAAGGTCTGTATTAAGCGTTTTACCAGAAGATAAAAGAATCTCTTTGCCTTCGTTTCTA
Source organism: Caryophanales bacterium UBA2289 (assembly GCA_002345505.1). Taxonomy (GTDB): domain Bacteria; phylum Bacillota_I; class Bacilli_A; order Izemoplasmatales; family Hujiaoplasmataceae; genus UBA2289. The sequence continues at coordinate 80,376 of DDWJ01000040.1, read as the reverse complement.
AACTCTTTTACACCATCAGATAGAACTAAGTTTACACCCTTGTCAATTATGTGCTGATGAACGATTTGCGCCATCTCGTAATCAATTGGAGCCATTACTTGATCTGCCATTTCAACGATTGCGACTTGCATACCTAAGTGATGTAAATTTTCAGCCATTTCGATACCGATAAAACCAGCTCCGATAACTGTAGCTCTTTTCGGTTTATTTCTATCAATAAATTCTTTTATATTATCCATATCAGGAATGTTACGTAAAGTAAATAAGTTTTTAGCTTCATTAATACCTGTAATAGGAGGTTTAACTGGATAAGCACCAGTTGATATTACTAAGTAGTCATATGATTCATCATAAGTCTTGTTTGTTTTTAAATCTTTAATAGTTAAGATATTATGTTCTTTGTCAATTTTGATTGCTTCAGTAAAATTTCTAACGTCGATGTTAAAATTCTTTTTCATGTCTTCAACGCTTTGAACTAATAAAGCATCTCTACTAGTAATGACTCCGCCGATATAGTATGGTAAACCACAATTAGCAAAGGAAATATACTCTCCTCTTTCTAACATAATTATTTCAGCAAATTCATCCATTCTTCTTAATCTAGTTGCCGTTGAAGCGCCTCCAGCAACTCCACCGATAATAATAATTTTTTTATTTTCCATTTTCTTCACTCCGTTCCAAACCAAGTTATAATTTTACTCCTTGAAAGGAAATATGTCAAGAAATTAAGTCTAAGTAACCAAATAAAAAAAACCAAAGTTTATCACTTTGGTTTTAATTAACAATTTTGATTTTACTTGTTGTATAATTCAACAATCAAGTTTTCTTTGATTTCTGGTAAGATTTCATTTCTTTCAGGTAAACGAGTGAATGTAGCAGTAGCTAAATCATCATTGAAATTAATGTATTCTTGACGAGAAACAACAGCTTCTAAAGCATCTTTAATAATTTGAAGGCCTTTAGATTTTTCCTTGATTGAAATTACTTGACCGACTCTTACTCTAATTGATGGAATTGTAGCTTTTTGTCCATCTAATAGAATATGTCCATGATTAACTAATTGTCTAGCTTGTTGTCTTGTTCTTGCGTATCCTGCACGATAAACTAGATTGTCTAATCTTGATTCAAGTAAGAAAAGGAAGTTTTCACCTTGCTTGCCTTGCATTTTCTTAGCTTCATTGAAAGTTTTACGGAATTGCTTTTCATTTACACCATAAGTAAAACGAACTCTTTGTTTTTCTTGTAATTGGGTACCATATTCTGATATTTTCTTACGTTTTTGTCCGTGTTGACCAGGTGCATATGGACGTTTGTTTAATTCTTTTCCAGTTTCAGAAACTGAATAAGATAAACGACGGCTTTGCTTCCATGTTGATCCTGTAAATCTTGACATATATTTTCCTCCTTATTTTTTTATTACGTACATAATTTGAGGAGCCCTACAACAACTTACTTTGATTATTTTGATGGTTTCTTGTTAAGCAGTTAACAGTACTTCCAACCCTAATATTTTGGAATAATCAACCCATAAATTGCACGTAAAACAACTGCTTTTTATTATATGCGCACAAAGTATTATAACTTATTGATTATAAAATGTCAACTAAAAGCTTTACCAGTCTTTCCAAGTCTTTTTTAAGCGATTCATCGAACCGATTTAGTATAGGACTGTCAATATCTAAGACGCCAAATAACTCTCCATTTTTTATAATTGGGATTACGATTTCTGAGTTAGAATCACAGTCACATGGAATATGTCCAGGGAAATCATGAACATTATCAACTATAATGATTTCTCTAGTAGAAGCAGCCTTACCACAAACACCTTTTCCCATATCAATAAGAGTTACAGCGGCCTTTCCTTGGAATGGACCAAGGTATAGTTTTTCACCATCATAAAGATAAAAACCGACCCAATTTAAATCTGATACGTTCTCCATGATTATCGCCGACATATTTGATAGATTTGTTACAATATTCAATTTCTTGTCAATGAAAAGTTCTGCGTGAGTAAATAAAAAATCATTAGTCATAAAAAATCACCTCTTCAGGTGAATATTATAAAATAAGCAAACTTAAATAACAACAATTATGATAAAATATTTATGAAAGCGACGTGATAGAATGTACGAATATATTATGGTTAGATATGGTGATTTAATCTTAAAAGGAAAGAATCAACATATTTTCAGACACAACATCAACAATCAAATTGCTCATAAGATGTATGGGTTAAATATTGATATTGAATTTCAACACGATTTAATTTTTATCAAACTTAACGATGTCGATGCTAAAGAGGTTATCGATCGTCTTAACTTTATCTCTGGACTTAATTCCTATAGCAAAACATTGAAATGTAGTTTTGATATAGACACAATATCACAAAAAGCAATTGAGTTATTGAATTATGAGGTTCATGAAAAAACCACTTTTAAGGTTGAAACCAAAAGAGCAGATAAATCAATCAATTTAAAGTCATTTGAGATATCTAATCTCGTCAGCAAACAAGTACTTCGTGAGGTTAAAAATCTTGTGGTTGATGTTAGAAATCCAGAGAAAACTTTAAACATTGAAGTAAGAAATGAAGGAACCTATATCTTCACTGATAAAATACCTGGAATCGGCGGATTTCCAACGTCTACGGGCGGAAGAGCAATGCTTCTGATAAGTGGTGGAATTGATTCTCCAGTTGCGGGATATATGACGATGAATACCGGGCTTGAAATTGAATGTGTTCACTTTGAATCTTCACCACTAACTCCAATTGAGTCAGTCCAGAAAGTGATTGATTTAGTTACTGTATTATCAAAATACGCGCCTAGTTCAAAAATCAAATTACATCTTGTACCATTTAGAGAAATTCATGAATTAATCCTTTCTGAAGTACAAGAAAGTTATATTATTACAATCATGAGAAGAATGATGTATCGATTAGCCGAAATGCTCGCCAAGAAAAATAACTGTAAAGCAATTGTCTCAGGAGATTCAATCGGTCAAGTTGCTTCGCAAACATTAGAAAGTTTAATAACCGTTCAATCAGTTGTAAACTCATTGATTATTAGACCTTTGGCAGCGCTAGACAAAAATGACATAATTAAAATTGCTAAAAAGATAAAAACTTATCAAATATCAAATCGACCATTCAGTGATTGTTGCACCGTCTATGTACCAAAGAGACCAGTGATAAAACCAACGGTAGAAAGAGCTGAGATATTAGAACAAAGTTTTGATTACCAAAAGTATTTGAAGACAGCGATAAAAGATACAATAACAATTGAAATTAATGAAAGAAAACCAATAAATATAATTGATAAAGGATTTAGTATCCAGGAGATTTTTAAATGAAAAAATTAGAAACTTCAAGATTGGTGTTGAGAAATTTTGAAGAGAAAGACTTAGACGACTTGTTTGAGTACGCAAGATTAGATACGGTTGGACCGAATGCTGGATGGATGCCTCATCCTGATAGAGAACATTCTAAGCAGATTTTAAATCATTTTATTGAGGCAAATGATGTTTTTGCTATTGAATTAAAATCGGAAAATAAAGTTATTGGATCTGTTGGATTACATAAAGTAGACTTACTAGAAAAAAAAGGTGTTTATGAACTCGGTTATGTGTTATCTACTTTTTATGAAAAGCAGGGAATAATGACCGAAGCCGTAAACAAAGTACTTAAGTTTGCTTTTACTGAATACGGACTAGAGGAAATTTATGTAGGACATTTTGTGGAAAACTATCGTTCGCAAAAACTTATTAGTAGATTTCCGTTTAAGTTTCTTTTAGAACATGATTATGAAAGCAGAGATTATGGAAAGAAAAAGAGTAAGATGTATATATTAACAAAAGAAGATTATATAAATTGGGAGGGAAATAGATGAAAACTTGGAGTTTAAACAAACTTTACTTAGGATTTGATGATCCGAACTACACAAAGGATTTAGAAAGACTTGAAAAATTAATCCTTGAAATCAATCAACAAGAAGTTGATTTCGCTAACTATGAAAACAAGATGCAAAAATTAGTAAGATTTTTAAACAACCAAATCAGCTTTGATGAATTAATTGGGAAGTTATATCGATTTGCTTCCTTAACTGAATCAGTTGAAAGCACTAATCAAAGTGCTGTTAAGATGAGCAATAGTTTAAGAAGAAAATTCACGGAATTAACTAAAGTCACAACAGTCTTTAATAAGTGGTTAGCAAATTACCCCGAATTTGACAAAGAAATTGAAGCTAATCCATTTTTAAAGAAACACGAGTTTTATTTAAATGAGATTAAGGCAAATGCGTCACATATGTTAAGCGATGAAATGGAACTGATGATTGCTAAATTAAGACAAACTGGTTCTAGTGCTTGGGGAATTTTACAATCACTTTTGACTTCGACTTTGGAAGTGGAGTATGAAGATAGAATAATTACTCTATCTGAAGTTAGAAACATGGCAAAAGATCCAGACCCTAAAGTAAGAAAAAGTGCTTATGAAGCTGAACTGAAAGCTTATAAAAAAATCGATAAATCAGTAGCTGCAGCACTAAACTCAATTAAGGGTGAAGTGAATACGATTTCTAAAGCGAAAATGTTTGATAGCCCTCTTCATCAAGCGCTTTTCAATAGCAGGATGAGCATGGAAACTCTTGAAGCTATGCAAGCTGCTGTTAAGGATTATTATGAAGTATTTAGAAGTTATTTAAAACGTAAAGCAGAACTTCTTGGCCATAAAAACGGTTTACCTTTTTATGATTTATACGCTCCAATTGGTAGTGTCAACAAAAGATTCACAGTTGAAGAAGCCAATGCGTATGTATTGAAAAACTTTAAAACATTCTCGGATAAACTTTATAATATGGCTAAAAGAGCTTTTAATGAAGATTGGGTTGACTATACTCCAAGAAAAGGCAAAAGAGGCGGAGCGTTCTGTTCAAACATTCATACGATTAAAGAGAGTCGAATTATGACTAACTTTACCGGAGCTTTTACTGATATGATAACTCTTTCTCATGAACTTGGTCATGCCTATCATGGAGAAGTAATTTTCGAAGAAAGTCCACTTAACAGTTCTTACACGATGCCAGTGGCTGAGACTGCTTCAACTTTTTGTGAAACAATCGTTAATAAAGCGGCTTTAAGAGACGCAACATCAAAAGAAGAAAAAATCTTCTTATTAGAATCTTCAATTCAAGGGTACACAGCTGTTGTGATTGACATAATGTCTCGTTTTATTTTTGAAAAGGCGGTTTTTGAAGGAAGAGAAAAAACAGTATTTGACGCTGATGAATTAAATGAACTTATGATTAATGCCCAGAAAGAAACTTATGGAGACGGACTTGATCCAAAAATCTTACATCCATATATGTGGGTCAATAAGCCGCATTATTATTCCGGCGGTTTAAGTTATTATAACTTCCCATATACTTTTGGACTTTTGTTTGCTAAAGGACTGTATTCAAAATACTTGGAAGATAAAGAAACTTTTGTAGCTAACTATGATCTTTTATTAGCTGCAACCGGAAAAAACACAGTTGAAGATGTTGCTAAACTGATGAATATTGACGTTACTAAGAAGGACTTCTGGGTTAGTTCTTTAGAACTTCTAAAAGAAGATATTGAATTATTCTTAGAAATTTCAAAATAATACCAATTATTTGCCTAACTTAATTGTTTATATAAGTGAAGGATTAAGGAGGAATTGAAATGAAAAAATTTATTATGCTATTTATAGCAATATTTTCATCAATTGTTATAATCTCTTGTTCACAAAAAACTACAACTGAAAAAATTACACCAACAGGCGATAATGTTGGGGCTTTTAGTTCATATGAGCAATTGAAAGATTATCTTGGTGATTTTTATGAGTATAGCAACAATCGCTATTATTTGTTTGGCGATGCAGCTTTAGAATCGGGAGCTCCCGAAGTTAACGCTCCAACCAATGACAGTGTAGATTTTGGTGATCAAGAAGAACGAGATCACTCTACATCAAATGATCAAGTAGAAGGAGTTAATGAAGCAGATACGATACTTACAGATGGATATTTTATCTATATTGTATCTGGAAACAAATTCTTTATGATTGACGCTGAAACTCTAGAGATTACTTATACATATGAATATCCTGATGGATACTTTAGCGGCTTATATCTTTACGAAGATAAAGTAGTATTATTGGGAAACTATTATGCATATATTGATTTAACGGTTGCAGAAGATCCAACCGTTGACCCGACTGTAGATTCAGACGAGTCAAAAGAGGATTATTGGTATCCAATCTACTATTATCGTTATGTCTATGGAACCATGATTACTGTCTTGGATGTTTCTAATCCTGATAATGTAGAAGTTGCTAGAGAACTTAAATTTGATTCAAGTTACTTAACTACATCAAGAATGATTGATGGATATTTATATTTAGTTTTAAACAATTATTCAATTAGCTATTATTATGACGAAGAAACATTTATCCCTAAATATTATGATTCTGTTGTTAGCGATGAAATGATTGATTTACCAGCTTCTAGCATCTATTTTATTCCAAATAACGCTGAAGATTTTTCATATTTAATGTTAGCGTCTTTTGATGTTACAGATAATGATGATGCTAAGGTTAAAGCTTATCTTGGAAGTACTTATCAAACCTATATGAGCGCTGACAACTTATACGCTACAGTTTATAAGTACCAATATATCGAACAAACAAACACTTATGAAAACTATGTATTTATCCTAAGATTTGAACTAGAAGATCATGAGTTAAGTTATAAGGCTTTGGGACAAGTTGATGGTAGTCCACTAAATCAATTCTCAATGGATGAATATGATGGAGTGTTTAGAATCGCAGTTACAGGATATGAGTACACAAATCAAGAAACAATAATAACAAATACCTTATATTTGCTCGATGCTACATCCGATAATGAAATGACAGAAATTTCTAAATTAACTGGTTTAGGAAAACCAGGGGAAAGAATCTATGCAGTTAGGTTCTCAGAAGAAATAGCTTATGTTGTAACGTTTGTTAGTATTGACCCGTTATATAAACTAGACCTATCAGATCCACAAAACCCAGAAATTTTAGGTGAATGGTATGAAGAAGGCGTTAGTGATTACTTACATGAAATTACCGATAACTTAATGATTGGTGTTGGTAGACAAGTAGAAAATGATGAATATGGTTGGACTAGATTTACAGGGGTAAAGATTGCTTTATATGACACATCGGCTGATACAGTAGTTAACCTTGAAACATATTTTGTTGAAGGTGAATATTCTTATTCATCAGTGGGTTGGAATCACAAAGCTTTTATCTATTTTACACCTGAAGGTGAAGATTTCACTTATATCGCAATACCAATATCAGTATACTCAGAAAACTATTATCGTTATTCCCAAATGATGTATGTATTTAAAGTTCATCATTCAGGAGATTTAGAATTAGTAGCGCAGTTACAACACACCGATGAAGTGAATAATTATTTTGATACCATTGAAAAAGCAGTAATGATAGAAAATTATATTTACACTTTATCTTATTCACAAATCCAAGTATTCAACATGGATGATGAATTTAACTTCGTGGATAGTGTTGTATTCAATGAGCTTTATTATCATGATTATAACTATACCGAAGAACCAATTGCTTCTGAAGTAGATGGAGACGTTGTGACTGAACCGGTAGAATAATTTCGTATTTAATAATTTAACCGCTTCTTATTAATAAAAGAAGCGGTTTTTTTGCTTTATGGATGCAATATTACCTAAATTATAGTAGAATTGTTATGGGAGATTGATAATATGTCAAACACGATTTCATCAATACAAAATAACTTAATCAAAGATATAACAAAACTGAAATTAAAAAAATATCGCCAAGAAAATAATCAGTTTTTAATTGAAGGCTATCACTTAGTTCAAGAGGCGTATAGTGCTGGATTATTGAAACAGATATTTTATCTTGAAGAGTGTCCTTATAAGGATATTGAAAGTTATCAAGTTACAGAAACTGTCCTTAAGAAACTATCAGCTTTACCCAGCCCACAAGGTATAATCGGAGTTTGTATACTTCCAGTAAAAAAAGCTTTATCAGATAAAGTCCTTATCTTGGATAATGTCCAAGATCCGGGAAATATCGGCACGTTAATGAGATCAGCTTCTTCGTTTGGATTTACGACAATAATTGCTGAAAATTCAGTTGATTTCTTTAATGATAAAGTTATTAGAAGTTCTCAAGGAGCAGTGTTTAAATTGAATTTGATTAACACTGAGATAATTTCATTTCTAAAAAATAATCGAGATTACAGTTTCTATGTTACAGATTTAAAATCAGATATTTTTTTAGAAGATATTAATTTTACTTCAAAAAAAATAGGTGTGATTTTAGGAAATGAAGGAATGGGTGTCAGTCAAGAAATCTTAAACCTAGTTGATAATAAAATAAAAATTAAGATGCAAAATATGGAGTCGCTAAATGTTGGCGTAGCCGGCAGTATAATAATGTATGAAATTAGTAAAGGAGTTGTGTGAAATGGATTTAAAATTAATTTATGAAGACAATAAGATATATTCTAAAAGAGAAGACGGATTGCTTTTAGCTGAAGTTACTTTCCCCGCAAGAGACGAATTAAGAGTTGATGTTAATCATGTTTATGTTGATGAAAGCTTGAGGGGCCAAGGAATTGCTTCCGATATGATGCTTGAAGCATATAACTTTATCAAAGAAAAAAACCTATTGATTGTTGCTAAATGCCCATATGCTATCAGTTGGTTCAAAAAGCATCCAGAGTATCAAGATATTGTCATTAATGTTAAAACAAAAGCTTAGTTTTTAATGGACATGAATTATCAAGACATTCTAGATTTTATTCTTGAAATGATTGGACTATTATGTTATAATATTTTTGCATAAGAATTAACGGAGAGGGTCGTTCCCTCTCTTTTTAATGAAAGGTATGGATAATTATGGACTTAAATAATTTAAAAAAGAAGTTAAGTGAATTTCTTGAAAAAACTCCATATGAATTATACGACATCGAATATATTCCTAATAAGAAAGATCCGGTGTTGAGAGTTTATATTGATTCTTTAAAAGGCGTTACAATGGAAGACGTTGTCGAAGCTACTCACATTATTGATCCATATATTGATGAACTTGATCCAATTGATCATGAATATATGCTAGAAGTAAGTTCTCCAGGAGCTGAAAAAGAGCTTCGAAGTAAAGAAGCGATTAAAGCTTCAGTTGATAAATTTGTATACCTTGAAACTTATGAACAAAAATTAGAGGGAAAGTTAATTGCTTTTGATGGTGAATACTTAACTCTTTTAAATAATAAGAATAAAAAAATAGTAGTTAATTATATTGATGTTAATCTGATTAGATTGGCAATCAAGTTTTAGGAGAGAAAAAATGACAAGTAAAGAATTTTTTAAAGCTTTAGAAGTTCTAGCAGAAGACAGAGATATTCCGAAAGAGAAAATTTTAGAAGTATTTGGAAGAGGTTTGCTTAACGCTTATAAGAAAGCGTATAACGGAAAGCAAAACGCTGAAGTTGTATTTAATGAAGAAAAAGCCGAAATCACTTTAGTGGCTAAATCTTTGGTTGTATCTGAAATTGACCCAGAAGCTGAACCAGGAACTCAAATCACGCTCGCGGATGCAAGAGAATTAAAGAAAACCGCAAAAATCGGTGATATAATTGAAGAAAAAATCACACCAAAGAATTTTGGTAGATTAGCGGCTTCAACAGCAAAACAAATGTTGACGCAAGGATTAAAGCAACTTGAAAGAGAAAGAAATATGGAATATTTCACTGATAAAGTTGGAGAGATGATAAGTGCTGAGATTGTTCAAATTAGTGATGAGTTCGTAACGTTTTTTTTAGGAAAAGATACGGAAACTTCAATTCCTTCAAGAGACTTGTTGCCAAGTGATTTATTTGTTGGCAATAGAATCAGTGTTTATATAACTAAAGTAGAAGAAACTACTAAAGGTCCTAAGGTTTATGTGTCAAGAACTGATCGTAATCTAGTTAAACGTTTAATGGAAAATGCTATTCCCGAACTTAAGGATGGCGTTATTGAAATTATTGGTTTAGCAAGAGATCCGGGAGATAGATGTAAAGTATGTGTTGCATCAAACAATCCTGATGTTGATCCAGTTGGAGCATGTTTAGGTCGTAATGGTGTTAGAATTAAAAGCGTTATCGATAGTTTGAACGGTGAGAAAATGGATATTTATAAGTATAGTGACGATCCAAAAGAATTGATTGCAAATTCAATTCAACCAGCTAAAACTATCGCAGTTATCATCAATGTTAAAGACAAATCAGCTTTAGCAATCGTTCCTGATGATCAATTGTCATTAGCAATTGGTAAAAAAGGTCAAAATGCAAGATTGGCAGTGCAATCATGTGGATGGAAGATTGATATCAAACCAGAAGCTGATGCTTTGGAGCAAGGTATTAAATTCTAAAGAGGGTGAGATAAATGAAACCAAGAAAAATCCCAATGCGCAAATGCGTAGTAACTGGAGAAAGATTTGAAAAGAAACAACTTATGAGAATCGTCAGAACTCCAGAGGGAGTGGTTATCTATGATAAAACTGGGAAAGCTAACGGAAGAGGCGTTTATGTATCAAAAAACGCTTTGGTTATTGAAAAAGCTAAGAAAACAAATGTTTTAAAAAAGCATTTAGAAACTGAAATTCCAGAGAGTATCTATGAGGATTTATTAAAGGCTTTGAATGATGAATAAAGAACAAGTATTAAACCTATTGGGTTTATGTCAAAGAGCGAGAAAATTAGTTTCTGGAGAGATGTTTTCTTTAGAAAAAATTAAATCAAAGGAAGCTAAACTAGTTTTTTTAGCTAGTGACGCTGGCGTTAATACGCAAAAAAGAGTAAGAGACAAATCTTCATTTTATGAAATTCCTCTGATCGATGATTTATCAACCGATGACTTAAGTAAGGCAATTGGTAAAAACAACCGCAAGGTTATAGCGATTATCGATAAGGGTTTTGCGGAGAAAATGAAGATGTAAACAATTTTATTAAGAAGAGGTGGTCATATGTCGAAATATATAGCCAAAAAGAAGTTTAACAAAAACAAAGAAGACTATGTTGAAAAAGAAAACAATCTAATCAATAAGAAGAAAAAAGCAGCGAAGCCAATTAAAACTCACGTAACTTATAAACCGGGAATGACAGTTTTACAACTAGCTGAAGAAATGGATAAACCGGTAACGGAGATTATTAAGAAATTAATGTTCTTAAGAGTTATGGCAAATCAAAATCAAGAAATAAGTCGTGAAAATGCAGAATTATTAGCGATGGAATATAGTCTTGATTTCCAAGATGAAGTTATAACTGACGTTACGCGTTTTGATGAAATGGAAGATACTGACAAACCGGAAGACTTAGTTAATCGTCCTCCTGTAGTAACAATTATGGGTCACGTTGACCATGGTAAAACAACATTGCTGGATAATATTAGAAATGCAAGAGTTGTTGATACTGAAGCTGGTGGAATAACCCAACATATCGGGGCTTACCAAGTAGAAAAGAATGGTCAAAAGATTACATTTATTGATACTCCTGGACATGCCGCATTTACAGAAATGCGTGCACGTGGAGCGAGAATTACTGACATTGTAGTTTTAGTTGTTGCAGCTGATGATGGTGTTATGCCACAAACAAGAGAAGCTATTGATCATGCAAAAGCTTCGAAATGTTCGATAATCGTCGCTGTTAATAAAATGGATAAACCAGGAGCTAATCCGGATCGAGTTAAGCAAGAATTAGCAGACCTGAATCTTCTTCCTGATGATTGGGGCGGTGACACACCTTATTGTTTAATATCAGCTTTAAAAGGAACAGGAATCGATAACTTGCTTGATACCATTCAATTGGTTGCGGAAATGCTTGAATTAAAAGCTAATCCAAAAAAAGAAGCTGTCGGAACTGTTATTGAGGCAAAACTTGATAAAGGTAGAGGTCCAGTTGCGACAATCTTAGTGGATAACGGAACATTAAAGGTTTCCGATAACTTTGTTGCTGGATCAACTTATGGAAAAGTAAGAGCAATGACTAATGATATTGGTAAACAAATTTCTGAAGCATTACCAGGTCAAGCAGTTGAGATTATCGGTTTAGCTGATGTACCAAGTGCTGGCGATCCTTTCAAAGTTTTCGCTGATGAAAAAACTGTTAGAGATATTGCTACTGAAAGAGCACAAAGACAATTTGATAAACAACATTCAAATAAAGAAGCTGTTTCTTTAGAAGATTTCTTCAAACGTGCTGAAGGCAAGTTGAAAGAATTAAAACTTATCATTAAAGCCGACGTTCAAGGATCTATTGAAGCTTTCAAGGGTTCAATAAATAAAATTACCGTTGAAGGCGCTTCTATTGATATCGTTAGAACCGGTGTAGGAGCTATTACTGATACTGACGTTTTATTAGCTGAAGCTTCTGAAGCAATCATTATTGGATTTGGTGTAGGTACACCAAGTACAGTTCGTGACCTTGCCCAAGAAAAGAGTGTTGAAATTAGAACTTATCGTGTAATTTATGAAGCTTTAGATGATATTGAAGCCGCTATGAAAGGTCTTTTAGATCCAGTGTTTGAACAATCTGTAATCGGTGAAGTTGAAGTCAGAGAAACTTATAATGTTTCACGAGTTGGAACAATTGCTGGATGTATGGTTACGAATGGTGTTGTTAAGAAAAACTCAATCGTTAAATTAGTTCGTGACGGAAAAATTATCTTTGAAGGCAAACTTGGTTCACTTAAAAGATTTAAAGATGATGTTAAAGAAGTTAAACAAGGTTATGATTGCGGTTTAACACTTGAAAACTACAATGATTTAAAAATCGGAGATGTAATTGAAGTCTACATGATGAAAGAGGTGGAATAATGGCAAAAGTTAGTCATTTAGAAACTAATGTTCAACGCGTAGTAACAGAGATTCTAAGAGATGAAGTTAAAGACAATTTAGGTTTCATTACAATAACAGGAGTTAAGATTACCAATGAGTTATCTTATATGTATGTATATTACACTGTTTATGGTGATGAAAAAGTTTTAGAAAAAACTCATGATGCATTAGAAAGAGCCAATGGTTTTATAAAAAATCAAATAGCTCAAAGAGTAAAGATGCGCAAAGTGCCTACTTTAATCTTCAAATACGATGAATCATATAATCGTGGACAAAAAATTGACAATATTATTAGAAAGATTAAGTAATTAAAAAAGACTGTAGTGGCAAATAATCACTACAGTCTTTGTTTTGAATTGCAAGTAATATATCTTTTTGATATAATTTGTATAGTATGAACGAAAAAATAAAAAATAAGTTAAGTCAGTTGCCAGAAAAACCTGGTACATACCAAATGTTGGATGTTACAGGTAAAATCATATATGTTGGAAAAGCAAAGAACTTGAAAAGAAGAGTGAGTTCTTATTTTGTTGGTGCACATGACGATAAAACAACTAGATTAGTAAGAGACATCGATGATTTAACATTTATCATAACTACAACCGAGAAAGAAGCATTTCTTTTAGAGTTAGCACAAATCAAGAACAATTTACCAAAGTACAACATCAAACTAATGAGCGATAGTACATATCCCTATATTGAAGTTACAAATGAAAGACATCCAATCATTAGAACAACGAGAGATGTAGTCGGGAAAAAGGGTAATATTTTTGGACCTTACCCTAACGCTTTTTACGCTAATGAGACCGTAAAATTATTAGATACAATCTTTCCTTTCAGAAAATGTTCTAAGTTTCCTAAGAAAGTTTGCTTGTACTATCATATAAAACAATGTCTTGGTCCTTGTGAGTTCGAAGTTACTGAAGATACCTATAAAGACTTGATTAAAAGAGTAAGAAGTTTTCTTTCCGGAAATACTAAGGAATTTATTGATGAGTATGAAGAGAAAATGCAAATGTATTCTCAAAGACTTGAATTTGAAAAAGCTCAAGAGTGTAAAGATTTAATTATCGCAATTAAAAAAACGACTGAGCAGCAGCAAGTAATTTTTAATGATAATCTCGATCGTGATATTGTTAATTTCGTTACATATGATAATTATGTTTCTATCAATATTTTATTCATGAGAAACGGAAAATTATTGTTTTCCAAATCAAAAATATTTACTTACTATGGGATTGTTGAAGAAGTGTTATTGACATATTTAGCTCAGTTCTATGAACAGAATCCTTTGCCAAAAGAGTTATTATTACCTCATGGCCATAACTACGAATTATTTGATGAGGTATTAGGAAATATTATTATCACACCTCAAAGAGGAAGAAAAGTAAAACTACTGGAAATGGCTTTAGAGAATGCTTCATCACATTTGAACAACAATTTGTCAGCGTTCTTAAATAAAGAGAAAAAGACAATAGGAGCTTTGACAGAATTAGAAAATATCTTAGATATTGATTCAATTAAAAGAATAGATATCTTTGATAACTCACATACCTCTGGACAAAATCTAGTGAGCGCTATGGTTGTTTTCACTAATGGCCTGCCTGATAAGAATGAGTACCGAAAATATAAGATCAAGACGACCACGCAAGCAGATGACTATCAGATGATGAAGGAAGTGGTCTATAGGAGATATCTTGCCGTTTTAATGGATGATTTACCTAAACCTGACCTTATAATCGTCGACGGCGGATTAATTCAATTAAGGGCTGCTAAACAGGTTTTGAACGAATTGAATTTTGATATTCCTGTTATTGGTTTAAAAAAGAACGAACGACATAAAACCGAGGCTATTATCACAAAAGCAGAAATTGAAATAGTATTGGATAAACACTCTAATCTTTACTCATTACTATATAAGATGCAAGAGGAAGTTCATCGCTTTGCGATAAGCTTCCAAAGAAGTGTTTCAAATAAGACAATTTATGGTTCGATACTTGACACAATACCAAAGGTTGGTAAAGTCACAAAAAATAAATTGCTTAAAAAGTATAAAACGCTTGAGAATATCAAAAATGCATCAAGAGAAGAATTAAAAGAGTTAAAGATTAGTGAAGAAGCTATTGAAAATATCTATTTAGCATTAAAACAAACTACTTAAGAATTAAGAGGGTGATTGATTTTGGAAGAATACATCTTTGGAATTATACATGGTGTAATTGAATCAAAAAGAATAATTGCAATTAGACAAGCAAAGCGAATAAGATTTTATTATATGAGCAAATCAATGTTCAAACAATTCATGCAGTATTTTCAGCCGGGGATTTACATTTTTATGACGATTAAATCTCAGGAGAGATTATACAGAAATCTTATAGTGCAAAATATAGTTGCGATAGATAAGTTGTTAGCACCAAATAAAAACAAGCCGACAATATACTATGATATATCAATCATAAAATCTGGTATAAAGTCCCTTGTAAATCAAAATCGTAATCGCCTTTTTATTGACTTCGAGATGAGTATGCCACCATATAGTAACTATCAAAACTTTATTTCTGAAATTATTCAAGTGGGGTATATTGTAACCGATGAATATGGAAATAAACTTGAAGAGTTTTCAAGCTATATAAAACCAAAATTAGTTCCGGAAATCTCAATTAGAACAAAAAAATTCCTCCATATTGATCAAAGCAGTGTTGATCGAGGAAATACTTACGAGTTTCTTCATAAGAACCTATGGGATATTCAAAAAAAATATAACCCAATCGTCTATGTTTGGGGTAAAAATGATCAACTGGAGTTAAACAAGTTAAATCGAATTCATAAACTTAATAATTTTACAAAACATATGCAGTTCATTGATTTATTGAACTTGCATAAGTTATATTTCGGATTGAAAAATGATTTAGGCTTGTTCAATGCTTATAACATCTATTCTAATGAAGATTTAACTAAGCAAAAGCATGATGCGTTAGAAGACGCTTTAGTAACTAAAGAAATCTTCTATGCTTTTAAAGAAGTATGTAATAATCGAATGACAGTTAATGTAATATAAAGAAAAGATGACGAAATTCGTCATCTATTTTTTATAACACCATAATAACTGGCATAATCATTGGTTCTCTTCTTGTTTCTTCGGAAATGTATTTTCTTAAAGCTTTAATAATATCGTTTTTAATACCTGACATGTTTAGTTTATGCTTTGGGTTCAAATATTTATCGGTAACGTCTAAAATAATCTCTTGCATATCTTTTGTCATCTTATCATTTTCTTTGAGATAAATGAAGCCTCTAGATATGATATTAGGAGTACACATAACTTCATAGTTTTCTTGTGATATTGTTAAGATTACTGAGAGAAGACCATCTTCAGAAAGCTCTCTTCGGTCTTTTAAAACTAAAGAGCCTACCTCACCAATACTTTCACTATCAACATACACGTCAGAAGTTTTTATTTTAGTTTTTATATAAGCCTTGTCCTCAGATAAAGCTAGAACATCGCCATTTTCCATAATAAATGTGTTTTCTGGTTTAACACCGGTATCGATTGCTAATTTGGTATGTAGTTTCAACATTCGATACTCACCATGGATTGGCATAAAGAATTTCGGACGCATTAGTTTAAGCATCAGCTTAAGTTCATTTTGACCGCCATGACCTGATGCATGAACATCGGCGAATGGTGATTGAGTGATTACATTAGCTCCACGTTTGTAAAGCATATTAATCGTTCTGTTAACACTTTCTAAATTTCCAGGAATAGGAGAAGAGGATAGAATAACGGTGTCACCAGGAATGAGGGAGATTTGACGATGGGTGTTAGCTGCGATTCTTGTCAGAGCTGCTAATGGTTCACCTTGCGACCCGGTACAAAGAATTGTTAGATTTTTATCTCTAATTTCAGATTTAGTTCTAGTGAAAATGAAAGTACCTTTAGGCGCTTTTATATATCCTAACTTATATCCTACATCAATGTTTTTAGTCATCGATCTACCGAAGACAGCAATCTTACGATTTGTGAAAACAGAAGCTTCAACAATTTGTTGGATTCGGTGAATATTTGAGGCGAATGTGGAAATGATAATTCTACCATCAATGGATTCAAACATTTCTTTGATGTTTTCAGAAACAACTTTTTCAGAGGTTGTGAAATCTTCTAGTTCAGCATTGGTCGAGTCGGATAAAAGACATAAAACGCCTTCTTCACCGATTCTTGACATTTTCTGATAGTTAGAATCATTTCCTGTTGGAGAAAAGTCAAACTTAAAATCACCAGTGTGAATTACGTTTCCCACAGGAGTCATAATCTTTAAACCGAAAGAATCGGGAATTGAATGATTAGTTCTGAAAAAGGTAACTTTAATATTACCGAAATCTAAGATATCTTCTTCAACATATTTTTGTAAGTTAACTGGAAAGTCAACTCTTTCTTCAAGTTTTGCTTGAATTAAGCCATGACTTAATCCAGAGGCATAAATTACTGGGATAGATACTTGTCGTAATAAAAAGGGAATACCACCAATGTGGTCTTCATGACCGTGACTAATGACTAAACCCTTGATTTTATCTTCATTTTCAATCAAGTAAGAATAATCAGGAATCACATAGTCTATACCCATCAAATGTTCGTCTGGAAATAAAAGGCCAGAATCGATGATGATAATCTCGCTATCGTATTGAACGCAATACATGTTCTTTCCGACTTCTCCTAAGCCGCCGAGAGCGAAGACTAAGACTTCATCCTTGTTGTATATTTGGTTGTTCATAATATAATCCTTTCTTAAATTATTATTTGTCACAATTATTATAACTTTTATCATTAATAAATGCAATTGATTAACAATTTTTAAAAGATAGGGATTTTATTTATTTGTTAATCATTATTTGGTATAATGTTTTTATAGGAGAATGGTGATGATTGCTCAAGTTCTAGTCGACGTTAAGTCTAAAAATGTTAATAAGACGTATGATTATTTTGTTCCTGAAGCTTTCAGGGACTTTATTGAACTTGGAGCGAGAGTTGTTGTGCCTTTCGGAAATCGAAAAATCATGGGTTTTGTTCTTGGATTTTCGGAAGAAACTGAGTTTAAGAAAGAGCTAAAACCAATTGCCAAAGTCTTAGATTTAGAGTCGTATTTGAATAAAGAGTTAATTGATTTAGCTAAAGAAATTTCTTTGGAAAGCAATGATTTGATGATTACGGTATTAGAAACAATGCTACCATCAGCGCTGAAAGTAGTTTACAAGCCTAAAATCATCGTAAAAGAATATTCAAAATTAAATGCTGATCTAAAAGAGGTTTTTAAATATCAAAAACAAATTTCGCTTGATAGCATAAAAGAAGAATACTATTCTTTAATAAATTTGGAAATAAAGAATAATAATCTTGTCCAAAGTTATGATATCAAGGAAAAACAAAAAAACCTATCCAAGCGATTTGTTAAACTTACAGAAAAACCAATTGAGAAAGTCACAGAAAAACAATTAAAAGTTCTTGATTATCTTTCAAATAAAAAAGAAGAACTATACATAGTATTAAAGAAGAAAACTGATATAAGCGATTCAGTAATATCAACTCTAGAAAAAAATGGTTATCTTGAAATCTATGAGAAGGAAGTTTATCGTAATGTTGAAACCAAGTTTTCTTCTAATAAAGGTCAGATTACTTTAAATCAAGTGCAAGAAGAAGTATATCAAAAAATTATCTCCTCCAAAAATAACACTAGAACCTTTCTACTTCATGGAGTTACAGGTTCTGGTAAAACTGAAATATATCTTAAAACTATTGAAAACGTCATCGACGAAGGTAAAAGTGTTTTATTGCTTGTCCCTGAGATTGCTTTAACACCAATGATGATATCAAGATTTAAAGAGAGATTTTCGAGTTTAGTAGCTGCTTTACACTCAGGATTATCAAGTGGAGAAAAGTATGATGAATGGCGAAGAATAATTCGTAAAGAAGCAAGAATTGTTATTGGCGCTAGAAGCGCTTGTTTCGCTCCGCTACAGAATATTGGTTTAATAATTGTTGATGAGTGTCATGAGTCAAGTTATAAACAAACTACTGGTTTAATTTATTATGCTGTTGATATTTTAGAAAGAAGAAGTAAGACTCATCAAGCACCACTTGTATTAGGTTCTGCAACACCAAATATTGAGTCATACGCTAGAGCTAAAAAAGGATATTACGAACTTCTTGAAATCAAGGAAAGAGCCCTAAATGCGAAAATGCCAAGAGTTGAAGTAGTGAATATGCTTCAAGAATTCAAACAAGGAAATTCCTCACCGTTATCGGTAAGACTAGCGAATGAAATCAATGATAGACTTAATAAAAAAGAACAAATAATCTTGCTTATAAATCGTCGAGGATTTGCAAATTTTGTAATTTGTAGAGAGTGCGGTTATGTTTTCAAATGTCCTAACTGTGATATTTCTTTGACTTACCATGAGTTTTCCCATTCGCTCAAATGTCATTATTGTAATCATGAAGAAAAGACTCCTCACACTTGCGCTAAGTGCGGTTCTAATGAACTTAGTTTTATGGGTAGCGGTACTCAAAGAATAGAAAAATATCTTTACGAAACTTTCCCAGATGCTAAAGTATATCGAATGGATAATGATACGACAAGAAAGAAAAACGCTCATGAAATTATTTTGAATAAATTCAGCAAAGACGGAGATATTTTAATCGGTACACAGATGATAGCTAAGGGATTGGATTTTCCTAAAGTTACTTTGGTGGGTATAATTCAAGCTGACTCTAATTTATTTGTTCCTGATTTCCGAGCACCAGAAAAAACATTTCAATTAATAATGCAAGTTTCAGGAAGATCCGGAAGAAGAAATATAGAAGGTAGTGTTGTCATTCAAGCAATGAATCCTGAACATTATGCAATCAAATATGCTTGCGATAATGACTACCAAGGATTTTACTTACATGAAATGAAAATAAGAAGAATTGCTAGGTATTCTCCATTTTATTATTTGATTAACATTATCCTTAGCGGCAAGCAAATCAGAGATATCTTCTTTGCAGGTTTAGAGATTGCCAAGGAGTTAAAGCGTACCTTCGAAAATAAGGTCATTGTACTTGGGCCAGCTATGGATCAAACTATGAAGATAAATAATAAATATCAAGCAACAGTTTTAATTAAGTACAGAAATGAAGAAGATATTAGAAAAGTAATTAATGATACTATTGATAAGTTTGTTAAAGAAGATATTTATATCAGTGTCGATAATTATTCAAATGTTGGGTAGGTGATAGATATGAAAATATGTTTTATGGGCAGCATGGATTTTGCTGTTGAAATATTAGAAGGTTTGCATAAGAAGTATGGAGTTGATTTGGTTGTAACACAACCGGATAAACCAGTGGGAAGAAAGCAGATCTTAACTGGTACGCCAGTTAAAAATAAAGCCGTTGAACTTGGGATAGAGACATTCCAACCAGTCTCTATTAAAAGGGATTATCAAAGAATTATTGATGGAAAGTTTGATTTGATAATCGTAGCTGCATATGGTCAACTAATTCCTGAGTCAGTTCTTTATGCCGGTAAATTTCAAGCTATTAACGTCCATGCATCATTACTTCCAAAATATCGAGGCGGATCACCGATGCATAAGGCAATCATTAATGGTGATAAGGAAACTGGAGTCAGTATTATCTATATGGAAAAGGCTTTAGATAGCGGTAATATCCTATCTCAAGCTAGTGTAAAAATCGAAGAAACTGACAATGTAAAAACAATTGAAAATAAGTTAAGTACTATTGGTGTTTCTTTGCTTTTAGAGACATTAGATAAACTATTAAGAGGGAAACATGAAGAAATCAAACAAGATCTGGATCTTGTTACTTACGCCTATAATTTTAAAAATGAAGACTTACTCATTGATTTCCATAAAAGCGCCAAACAAATTTACGATTTTGTAAGAGGGTTAAACCCATGGCCAATTGCATACATATATTTCGAAGGTAAGAAAATCAAAGTCTTTGAGGTTGAATACAAGAATGAGAATCTCTCAAACAATAGTGGTGAAATTGTAATAGCTGATAAAACTGGATTATGGATTCAAACAGCTTTGGGAATAGTTAATTTAAAGCGAATTCAGTTAGAAGGAAAAAAGGAAATGGACATCCAATCCTTCATGAATGGTTTAGGGAAACAGATGTTTCACACCGGGCAGATTTTGAAATGAGATATTTATAATTCAAAGATATTATGTTATAATATCTAGTTAGTACTAAAAGTGCGATAGACTTAAAGTCGAGGTGAATATTTATGAATCGTAATAGGAATTTATTTTCACGTGATGAAATGTTACAAATGAATATTGATATGTTGAATAAAAGAGGAGTAAAAGTTTCTGAAATTGCTGAAATTGCTTTTCGTCAACAGTCAAAATGGAATGACAGTATTTCTTACCAAGAGTGTTTAGAATCAGTTGAAAAGATTTTATCATTAAGAGATGTTTTTCATATCTTACAATTAGGAGCTGAAATTGATCGACTTACTGAAGAAAATGCTTTTCAAGGACCGATTCAATCAATTTTAGCATCGGATTTAGGAATGTTTGGAATTGACGAATTATTTGGAATTGAGTTAGCAGGATTATACGGTACAATTGGTAAAACTAATTTCGGTGACATTGATGTTAATAAACCAGGAATTGTGGCTAAGTTAAATTATGATGGTAAGGGCGATAAAGCAGCTTGTCATACATTTTTAGATGATATTGTCGGCGCTGTTGCGGCAGCTGCTTCAACTCGTGTTGCACAAATTGAAAACGAAAATGAAGCGAGAAAAGATCCTACAATAATTGAAGAACCACAATTGTTTTAATATTTATTGATTTCTTAAATAAACTTTTTTAAAGGGAGGGAGAAATTTGGATAATCGGGAAAAAACCTTAGATGATTTTTTTAAGAAGAATGATTCTTCGAAAAAAAATCGTGATTTAAATAATTTAGGTTCTAAACAAATAGACGATTATTTTGACTCTGTCTCTCAAAAGAAAATCAAGAAGAAGGGTTTTATTGAAAAGTTGGTAGATTTCTTTAGAATCACTTCTTTTAAAAATCGTTTCGATGAAAATAAAGTAGCGGTTAACGCTAAACATTTGGAAGTTTCAGGGAAGAAAAAATCTCCTAAATTCTTCACAAAGATTAAAGATTTTCTTGTAAGCCGATTTAGTTTTGAGGCTGGTGTTGATATCTTAGATGAAACCAGTGTTTTATATCGAAAAAATCGAGTTATCAGAAATATTGTTTTCGTCACCAATATTGTTTTTTTACTTTTTACAATAATTGGATCTGAAGGTGTAAACAAGAGTGTTAATTTAATCGTGACATTTGTTATTTTCTTGATAATGTTCTTTGCGGGTAGATTGGTCAGAAGATTAAATATGGAAAAACCAATGACACTCCAAAAACAGCAGATGGCCCAATATGTTAGTGGAATTTATATTTTATTAATGGCAGTAACAGTTTATATTAAATTGAGACTAACATTAGGAGCCGCAATGGACGGGGGATTTTTCTCGATAACACAAGCGGGATACTCCTTGATTTATTTTGCTCTAGTTGTTATTGCCTTATATCAAGATCCTAAACTTATAAATGTTATCTTCAAAATCACCATTGTTGTGATGACGATAATCCATGTGATAATTCTTTACCCAGTTTATAATTACGCAAGTGATTTTAATACTTTATGGACTTATCTCTCCGCAAACAATGCCGCTATCTTGATTGACTTATTACTAAGAACTCTCGTTCTGGCAATCTTTATGATTGGTTTATATTCAACCGTTAAAATATCTGAAGATATCAACAATAAAAGAAAACAAGAACTGCTTAAACGTCAAGCGATGGAAAAAGATTTTAAATCAGTTGTCTCAGATGTTTTTGACGTGATAACAGTTTATAAGCAACGAGGAGAAGATAGTATTGAAATAAACTTTGCACATGCTGCTAAAAGAGTTGCCGAGATGGCTGCTAAATTAGGTAACTTTTTAGGTTACTCATCGAAGCTTTGTCAAGAAATCTATGATTATTGCATGATTCATATTGGCAAAGAGAAAATATTGAGTACTGCAGATATTGATAAAAAAGAGCATTTGGATGAGTTCGACTATCAAAAAATAAGAGAAAAAACTTTAGTTGGGTCTGTTATCATTAAAAGGCTTCAATTAGATAAAAAAGGTGAAGATATAGTAAGAGCTCATTTTGAAAAAACAGCTAATCAAGACTTCATTAAGGAAATGAATGGTATTCAAAATAACCGCGAATCGCAAGTTATTTTGCTAAGCCATATTTACGATATATTAAGACAACCTAGAAATTATAAGCGCGAATTAAAACATCAGCGTGCAATTGATTTGATAAAATTGGAATTTTATCCATATTTTGACCCTCAAATAGTTGATCGTTTTATTAAGTACGCAGATGATTTCGAATCAATTTATTATCAGTTTGCTCAAGAATAGGAGATTTATTTATGTACAGATATTTTACTTCCGAATCGGTTACTGAAGGTCATCCAGATAAAATCTGTGACCAAATTTCAGATGCGATTTTGGATGCGATTTTAAAAGAAGATGAGTTTGCCAGAGTTGCAGTAGAAACAGTAGTTTCAACTGGTCTGGTTTTAGTTACTGGTGAAATTACCACAAAAACATATGTTGATATGCAAAAAATCATTAGAGATACTGTCAGTAATATCGGTTATGATCGAGGAAAATATGGCTTCGACGCAGAGAACTTAGCTGTGTTGGTATGTATTAACGAACAGTCACCTGATATCGCTATGGGAGTCAATGAAGATAAAGGTAAAGAACAAGGTGCAGGAGACCAAGGTATGATGTTTGGTTATGCAATCAATCAAACACCAACGCTTATGCCGATCACTCATTATTATGCTAATAAGTTAGCGTTACAATTAGCTTATGTTAGAAAAAATGGGCCCCTAACTTATCTGAGACCAGATGGAAAAACTCAAGTTACTGCGGTTTTTGATGAAAATGGTAACTGTGAATATTTCTCTCATATTCTAATATCTTCACAACATGCACCAGAGATTACCAACAAACAAATTAGAGAAGATATTATTGAGAATGTTATTAAACCAATCATTCCTAATGAGTATATAACTGAAGACACAACTATTCATATCAATCCAACAGGAAGGTTTGTTGTTGGAGGACCGTCTGGGGATTCTGGACTTACCGGAAGAAAGATAATCGTTGATACTTATGGTGGAAGAGCTCATCATGGTGGGGGAGCATTTTCTGGAAAAGACCCTTCAAAAGTTGATCGTTCAGCAGCTTATATGATGCGTTATATCGCAAAAAATATTGTAGCTAGTGGATTAGCTGATGAAGTTGAACTTCAGGTTGCTTATGCTATTGGCGAAGCTAAACCATTAAGCGTTGGTATTGATACTTTTGGTACTTCAAAAATTGATGAAACCAAAATTCTTGATATAGTAAACAAACACTTTGATTTACGTCCGAAAGCTATAATTGATAAGTTGAATCTAAGAAGACCGATATATAAGCAAGTAGCCGCTTATGGTCATTTTGGTAGAGATGATGTGGAAGTTCCTTGGGAAAAGTTAGATATGGTTGAAATACTAAAACAGTATTTACCAAAGGATGTGAGATAAATGATATTATCCTTCTTGAATGTTTTTCTTGATATTGTAATATTCATTGCGGTATTGGTTATAATTGTCGGTGTGGCTACTTTTTTCATAATCAAAGATTTACAAAAAGAATATAAAAAAGTTTTCCGTATCAATTCCAAATTTGAAATCGAACTAAGAAAACTTGTTAACTTATTATTTAAGTTCTATGAGAGTCCCAAATTAGAACCTTATAATAATGTTGTAATTAAACAATTGCCTCATGAAGAAAAAAGAAATTTACTTAAATTTATTGATGAGGTTTATGAAACCGTTGAAAAAGAAGATGAAGAAAATAAGTACATCGTTGAAACATATCAAAATCTTGAAGAATTAAGAAGAGTAAGAGATAGTAAAGTAATTGTTTTTAATCAAAAGATTACTTACTTCCCGTTCAACATTTATGTCAAGATTCTTAAACTTGAGACTTATAATACGTTCGTTGATAATAAATAAAGGATAGCTGAGCTATCCTTTTTTAATTGTTATAATGTATGGACAATCTTTTTTATTCAAAACCTTATAACTTATACAATCAAAGTTTGAATCAAGATTTAAGACAAATTCTTCTATAGCCTTACCTTCTTCAGGATCATGAGGATAAATAACGATAACAATAATTCCTTCAAGATTCATCAAAGTTATCAGTTGTCTTAAGGAGTCTATTGTTGAAGAAGTTGTTGTTTTAATATCTTTATTTCCCTTCGGCAAATATCCGAGATTATAAATAGCGACATCAAACTTTTCTTTAACATATTCACTTACTTTGTCATGGTTGTTTAATATTAACTCTACATTATCAATTTTGTTCTCTTTTAATAAATCAGAAGTTGAAAGTATTGCCTCTTCCTGGATATCAAAGGCGTATACTTTATTAGCTTTTCTCGCAAGGAAAAGAGTATCATTACCTCTGCCGCAAGTCATATCAATAGCAATACCAATATGTTTTTTTTCTTCGATAATTTTATGGGTTAATTCTGTTATTCTTATCATAATAACTTCTTTCTATTTCTAAGATAATTTATCCGAGCGGCTCCATAGACACCAGTTATAATCATTAAACCACCAATGATATGATAGAATTCAATGTTTTCGTTCAAGAAGATTGCTCCAGCGATAACAGCGACTATGGTTGCAATATTAGAATAGATGCTTGAAATATGTGCTGGCAGTTTGCTAAGCGAATAATTAACTAAGAAAAAGCCAAATATTGACGCTACTATTCCTAAATAAACAATTGGTAAAACTAGCTTAATGTTTGTTAGGTTTTCAAGGTATAAACTTAATTGATTATCGATAATCAGTTCTCTTAGATAGATAATATTAAACGTTACCGCTCCGCAAAGCATCATAATATAGGTGATTTCATGAGGTTTATAGTGCTTTGAAGCATTTCTTGAAGCAATATTAAATAATGCCGCAGATACTACTGCTAGAAGCAATAAAATATAACCCTTATTGGAAGATTCAAGTGATAATCCAGACTTAAAGATCTGAATAAGGATAACGCCGCTAACACTTAAAACTATAAAAAACACTTGAGCTAATTTTGGTTTTTCTTTTAAAATAATACTAGAAAGAATTGTTACTATAATCGGGATAAGTGCAATCATTAATCCAGCCTCAGCGCTTGACGTTAAACTCAATCCATAAGTTTCAAACATGAAATATAAAACTGGTTGAAAAAAAGCTACTAATACAATCCAAAATAATGATTTTAAATGGATTTTAATTTTGATTATTCCAACTATTCTTAAAATCGTAAAAACTAGGAATGCTAGTAAAAATCGATAAGCAATTAGTCCCATAGGGCTTACATAATTCATAGCGGTTTTAGACATCATAAAGGAGAAACCGAATATTATACTGAAAAATATACCCGATATATGAGCTCTTTTATTCATATAAATCTCCTTGATAAAAATTATTCTTTCGCATTAATTTATCGATTTCATTGCTGACGATAAACTTCTTTAAAGTCCACTTTGGTTCAATAAGTTCATTTCGGTCTGGATCGCCAGTAACCCTATGAATGATAATGTTTTGATTTAATAATCTTAGTTGTTTAACAGTTATATTTACATATTCTTTCATCGACAATAGCGGAAAAGGTTTCCTTTCATAACTCCGTGCAAGTGGCGTATTATTTACGATATAAAGCATATGTATCTTAACACCTTGAATGTCTAAGGTGTTTAGAAATTTAGCTGTTTCCAACATCATATCTTCATTTTCGTTAGGCAAACCATTGATAATGTGAACTACTACATTGATGTTTCTCTTGCGCAGATTTTTAACTGTTTGAACGAAGTTATTTAAGTCGTGTCCTCGGTTTATCGATTTAAGTGTAATATCATGCATTGACTGTAAGCCTAGCTCAATAGTTAAGTAGGTTTTTTGGTTTAATTCTTCTAGAAGTTTATATACTTCATCATTAAAACAATCTGATCTGGTACCGATATTTAAACCGATAATATCTTTATCGAGATTTAGGGCTTCATAATAAATTTTCCTTAACTTTTCAATCGGTCCATAGGTATTACTAAAAGATTGGAAGTAGGCAATAAATTTTCCTTCTTTCCATTTATTCTGCATCATTGTTTTAATTTTCTCAAATTGCACTTTTAAACTGTCACTTACTTTACCGCCGAACTCACCACTGCCAGAATCCGTGCAAAAAACACATCCTATTCTTGATATTGAACCATCGCGATTAGGACAAGTAAAGTCACCGTTTAACGCTATTTTATAAACTTTGCTATTGAAGCGGTGGCGATAATAATTATTCAAAGCGTTGTAATGTTTTTCTTCTGTAAAGTAATTCATAGTCTCACCTAAAAAAATTATATCATAATTATTGATTATTAAATATTATTTATTTGTTTTGTTTATACTGGAAATTACAATTTCTTATTTTTCAAAATGTGTTTTTTTCTTGATGTTGACATAAAACATGTTATAATAATCTCTAGTAGGTGATTAAGATGTTTGAAGTGTTTGCAAATAGTATAGTAAATCCTAAACAAATTATAAACTACCACAAAAAAAAGGGTGGTTTTGTTTTTCTATATATATTATTTTTAGTTTTATTAATGTCAATTTCAACTTTTGTTTTTCATATTTCCAATAAACCAACAATTCCTAATGAACAAACTACCAGTTGCGAGATTATTAGCAGTGAACTCGTTTGCTCAGGAGAAAGTTATGATCCAAAAGAAAGTTTCGAGATTTATGATTTTGAAGTATATCTTCTTAATAAAGATATGTCTCTTTCTGAAGCCGGAAATTTAAGTGATTTTGCGATTGTAATTCAAGGTTCAAGTTTAAGAGTTTATATTGGCGGACAATCAATTAGTTCTATTGCTTTTCTTACGCTTTATGAAGTCGGTTCAATCGAAATGATGTTTTCTTCATTGAGCACAAGTATTTTAACTGCTGGTATTTTAATGGGTATTGTGAGTAATATATTAATTATTTTATTTATTATTTTAATTTCAACTATTCCATTTTTAAAATTTAAAAGAGTGATATCTTATAAGAAAATCTTTAAGATGTTAACATTTGCTGCAACGCCTATGGCTTTCTTGTTTGCTATCTACAATCTTATAAATTTTGATACATTGATCTTTTTTATTTTGATGTTGTTTGCATACCGAAGTGTTTTTACTTTGCAAAAAGAACTTCATTTTCGAGTTTTGAATCGAGAAGGATATTATCAACCTCAACCAAATAATCAAGATGACGAAGAAGACGATACGGAAGAAGATGAAAAAAACTGAGATTAGTTTAATTCACTTGAAAATAGTACTTATTGTGTTATAATTATTAAGTAAATACGATGATATAGCAATAGTAGATGAAGTGTGTTTTTTAAAAGAGAGTTAGGAATGGTGAAAACTAACAAAAATCCTTAATCGAATTAGGCTATGGAGTAGGTTTTGTGCAACTCGTGAGCAAAACTCGTAATTAACTTGCGTTAAAGGTTAGTTTTAAGTGCTGAGATATTTAGTCTCAGAATTAAGGTGGTACCACGGAAAAATTCGTCCTTTACAAAGATTTGTGAAGGACTTTTTATTTAGAAAGGAATGATTTTATGAGCGAGTTTATACCTAGTTTTGATGAAAAGAAAATTGAAAAAAAATGGCAAGATATCTGGTATTCTAACCGATACTTTAATGCTAATGATTATTCTGAAAAAGAGAAGTACTATAGTCTTGTGGAATTCCCATATCCAAGTGGAGCGGGTATGCATATTGGCCATATTAGAGCTTATCTTTCTTTGGATGTTATATCAAGAAAAAGAAGAATGGAAGGCAAGAACGTATTGTTTCCGATTGGTTTTGATGCTTTTGGATTGCCGACAGAAAATTACGCTATTCAAAATCAAATCCATCCAAGAATTATTACTGACAGAAACATTAAAACTTTCATCAATCAATTGAAATCTGCTGGTTTTTCCTTCGATTTTACAAGAATGGTTGATACTACTGATCCAAAATATTATAAATGGACCCAATGGATTTTCTTGAAACTTTATGAACATGGATTAGTTTATAAAAGCAAAACGTATGTTAACTTCTGTCCAAGTTGTAAAGTGGTTTTATCTAATGAAGAATCACAAGGGGGTAAATGCGACCGTTGTGATAATGATGTTGTTCAAATGGAAAAAGATGTTTGGTTTTTAAAGATAACTGATTACGCCGAAAAGTTGCTTAATGGATTAGACGAATTAGAATCTAATTCAAGAATTAGGATGGAACAAGAAAAATGGATTGGCCGATCAAGTGGAGCTTACATCAATTTCAAGATAGCTAATGAAGAAGAGACTTTGAGAGTTTTCACAACAAGACCAGATACCATTTATGGAGCGACTTTCATGGTTATTGCCCCTGAACATCATGCGATTGAGCATTTAAAAGATAAAATTGAAAATCTTGATGAAATTAAAGCGTATCAAGAGCAAGCTCTAATGAAAACTGAGTTTGAGAGAATTGAATTAGCTAAAGATAAAACCGGAGTAGAAATCAAAGGAATTAAAGCAATTAATCCGATAACTAATAAAGAGATACCAGTATTTATTTCTGACTATGTCATGATTACTTATGGAACAGGAGCTATCATGGCGGTACCTGCTCATGACACAAGAGATTATGAGTTCGCTCAAAAATACGGCTTGGAAATAGTCGAAGTAATAAAAGGTGGAGACATAAGTAAAGAAGCATACACGGATACGGAACAAGGTGTTTTAGTAAATAGTCCTTTGATTGATGGTTTAAGTGTTGAAAAGGCTAAAGAGAAAATCATTTCAATCTTGAATGAAAAAAATATTGGTGAAGAAGCTATTCAATACCGAATGAAAGATTGGGCATTCAATCGTCAAAGATACTGGGGTGAACCGATTCCAATTGTTTACTGTGATGATTGCGGAATTGTACCAGTACCTTATGAAGACCTTCCTGTGACTTTACCAATGGTGGAAAAATTTATCCCAACCGATACTGGTGAATCACCGCTTGCGAATATTGATAGTTTTACAAAATGCAGTTGTCCAAAATGTGGTAAAGAAGCACGAAGAGAAACTGACACAATGCCTCAATGGGCTGGTAGCAGTTGGTATTTCTTAAGATATATGGATCCTCATAATGACAAAGAATTAGCTTCAAAGGAAAAGATGAATTATTGGGGTCAAGTAGATTGGTATAACGGCGGTATGGAACATGTTACTAGACATTTAATCTACTCTAGATTTTGGAATCAATTCCTTTATGATATTGGCGTAGTAGTTCATAAAGAACCATATAAAAAACGTACCGCTCAAGGTTTAATTCTTGGGTCAGATAATGAGAAAATGTCTAAATCTAGAGGTAACATTGTTAACCCTATGGAGATTATAAATGAGTATGGCGCTGATACATTAAGAACTTTTGTTTTGTTTATCAGTGATTATGAAATGAGTACTCCTTGGAATGATTCTGGAGTTAAGGGTGCGAGAAGATTCTTGGATAAGATCTGGCGAATGTTTCCAAATGTAACTGATGAAGTTGGATATTCAAAAGATTTGGAAAGAGTTATTCATGAGACTATTATGGGCGTTGGAGATGATTTAGAAAACCTGAAATTCAATACAGCTATAGCTAAGTTGATGAGTTTAGTGAATGAATATAATAAGCAAGAAAAAGTCACGAGATCTGATTATGAAGTCTTGTTGACAATGCTTAATCCAATTGCTCCTCACATCACTGAAGAGTTATGGTCGATGCTTGGACATGAAACTTTATTAGTTTTTGAAACATATCCTGAATATGATGAATCTAAACTTGTTAAAGATGAAATCGACTTGATTATTTCTGTCAATGGCAAACTAAGAGACAAAATGGTTGTTGAGAATAATCTAAATGAAGAGAAGTTGAAAAATATCGCTTTAGGTAGAGAGAAGATTCAAGCATTCATAGATGGAAAAGAAGTTGTAAAAATAATTGTTGTACCAAATAAATTAGTTAATATAGTTGTTAAATAATCCTCATTTTGAGGATTATTTTTTTTCTTTATTTAAAGAAATATTATCAGTTTAATGTATTATTTTTTCGGTGATGGTATGATTGAAAGAATTAGCAATTATTTTTATGATTTTGGTATTAAAGCAGTAGATAAAGGTCATTGTAATCGCTGTGATGGTTATAATACCAAAAAAGATTTTCGAGGAGTTGAATATTGCTTGGATTGCTTTTTGTATAAGGAAGTTAATAGTTCAATGTATTTAATTAGAAGAATTAGAAAAACAAGTCAAAAAAAGCATGAGCTGAATCTTGGTTTTGATTTGAGTTATCTTCAAAAAACTGGAAGTAACTTTTTGGTTGAGAATTATTCTAATGGTAAGGATTCTTTTTTGCAGGCAGTATGTGGGGCTGGAAAGACAGAAATGGTGTTAGAAGTAATAGTAGAAGCTTTAAATAAAGGTAATAGAATAGCGTTTGTCATTCCCAGAGTAGAAATAATTAAGCAAGTAGCTTTAAGAATTCAGTCATATTTACCATATACTAAAGTATGTTCTTTATATGGAGGGGTTCGTTTTGATGAAGCATTTGATTTGATTGTTCTTACACCGCAGCAATTGATTAGATTCTATCAAGAGTTTGATTTAATGATAATAGATGAAGTAGATGCTTTTCCCTTTGTAGACAATCTTTTTTTAGAAAGGCTTGTAAAGAAATCTACTAATGAAAAATCACTGTTTATTTACATGAGTGCAACGGTTAGTTTTAAATATAAAAAGTTAATAGAAAAAAATTACTTGGCATTTCATATGATTCCAAGAAGATTTCATAATCAAGATTTGGCTATACCGATATTTGTTCAAGCTGATAGTTATGAGGACATTCGGATTATAAAAACTATCAAATCCTTGAATGAGACTACTAAAAGTATGATAGTTTATTTACCTTCTATTAAAATGGGGAAGGTTTTTAAAGAGTATTTAACTGGACTTAATATTAGCTGTGATTTGATTACTAGTGAAACAAAATATAAAGCATCCGTTTTAAAAGATTTTGAAAGAGGTAAATTTAAAGTTCTTATTTCTACCACAATCCTTGAGCGTGGCGTAACTTTTCATAATGTAAATGTAATAGTTATCGAAGCGGCAAATAAGGTTTATAATGAAGCAACGCTAATTCAAATCGCCGGTAGAGTTGGCAGAAGTGGAGATGAAGCAATTGTGTTATTTTTTTCAAGAGAGAAAAGTGATGCAATGGTAAAAGCAAGAAGAAAAATTGTGGAGTTCAATAAAAAGAAATGAAATGTAAAATATGTGAAGGACACTTTAACACTAATAATAGTTTTTCATTCTTGTTTTATTTTCCTGAAATATGCCCCTCATGCGAACATAAATACAAAGCAGAAACTAACAAAGAATTTATTCCGATAGATGGAGGCGAAATTTGCTATATTTATTTGTATGATTTACCTTTGAATCTAGTTCAAAGAAACTATTTAGAGCGAAATCTAAAGATCATTTACAAACAACTAAAAAAAGACTTTGAAAAATATGAGTTATTTTTAATGATAGATGACTTTTTGATAAAGGAAATGGCTGATTACTGGCCTTTAATAAGTCCGTTTAAAAGAATTTGTTTCTTCTCTCTTCAATACCTAGATATTATGAATTGGAAATTTTTAGAATAAAAAAGCCACCTTTATTTACTTAACAATTTATCAGTGCTATAATAAAGGTGGTCAAATAAATAAAAAAAGGAGTGATTTTATGAAACTAGATATTGTTGGCAAATCAGGATTTGTGATTACCGATGCGATTAGAAACTACATTGAGAAGAAACTTCATAAGATTGATAAAATCTTTACTGAAGAATTAGAAGCTTATGTAGTTTGTAAGATTTATCGCGATGGTACCAAGGTAGAAATTACGATTCCAATCAAGTTCTTGACTCTAAGAGCTGAAGTATCAGACCGCGATTTATACGCTGCGATAGATAAGGCAGTGGATAAGTTGGAAGCACAATTAAGGAAGAACAAACACAAGATGAACCGGTCTTTACAAGAAAAAGTAGGGTTAAGAGACACGTTTGCCTCTGATGATTTTGACTTAGACGAATTAGAAAAAGAATTAATATCTCCTGTTAAGAAAAAAAGAATTACTTTGGAAATTTTATCACTCGAAGAAGCTTTGACGCAAATGGAATTATTAGGGCATGACTTCTTCATTTACAAGAACGAGGATAAAGAAACTTCAATTTTGTATTTAAGAGATGATGGAAAATACGGACTTATCGAAACCGAATAAATAAATTTAAGTGGCTTTCAAAAAAAGCCACTTTTTTTGCGAAAAAAAAGGCTTAGAGATAAGCCTTTAGTTTTTAATAGATTGAATTGCCGTTACAATCAATTGCGACTATCGCGGGGAAATCAATAACTTTAAGTTTTCTGATTGCTTCTGATTGTAATTCTGGATAAGCGATTAATTCATTTTCAACTACACATTGTGACAGTTTAGCGCCAATACCGCCGATAGCCAAGAGATACATTCCTTTATATTTCTTTACCACATCATTAAACTCAATCGTACGATCGCCTTTGCCAATCATTACTTTTAAGCCTTTCTCCATTAGGTATGGACTATATTTATCCATCCTATAAGCTGAAGTAGGTCCGCAAGAACCGATAACTTGATTGGGTTTTGCAGGGGTTGGGCCAACATAATATATGATTTGGTTCTTTATATCAAAAGGAAGTTCTTCGTTATTTTGAATGGCTTCAACCATTAGTTTGTGAGCTGCGTCTCTAGCTGTGAAGATATAACCGGTTATTAATACTTCATCACCGATTTTTAAATCTTTGATTTGATCATCGGTTATTGGTGTTGTTAATTTCTTTTCCAACGAGAATCACCTCATCTTTTCTTGCACTATGGCATTGTAAGTTAACTGCAACCGGTAGTGATGCAATGTGGCATGGATAGGAGTTTACTTTAACTCCGATACAAGTCGTATTCCCACCTAAACCCATTGGTCCAACATCAAGTTTGTTGATTTTATCCATAAGTTCAATTTCTAGGTTGCGATCAATTTCATTTTCGGTAATATCATCAAGGGGACGAAGAATAGCTTTTTTAGCTAACCAAGCACACTTTTCAAAATTACCACCGATACCCACACCAACAATTAACGGAGGGCAAGCTCTACCACCGGCATTTTTAATTGTTTCTAATACAAAGTTTATTACACCGTCTCTTCCTTCAGAAGGAGATAACATTCTTAAGGTTGACATATTTTCACTACCGCCACCTTTTGGAGCGATATGAATAATTAACTTATTACCTGGAATAAACTGGTGATGAATTACTGCTGGAGTATTATCCATAGTGTTGATTCTATTTAATGGATGTCTAACAATTGATTTTCTTAAATATCCGTCAATATAAGCTTGAGATACTCCTACATTGATAGCTTCTTCTAAGTCATAATCAAAGACTAATTCACGACCAATTTCTAAAAAGCATACTACTATACCGGTATCTTGGCATAGAGGAATATCTTTAGAATTGGCGATTTCGTGATTTTCTAAAATTTTATCAAGAATGCTTTTGGCTAGAGGATTATTCTCTTCATCGCTTGCTTTTTCAAAGGCATCGATAACTTCCTTATGCAAGGTCTGTACAGAGTATAACATCATTCTTTTTACGTTTTCGATAACATCTTTTCTTTCTACTTTATACATCTTCCCACCTCATATTTACTATTATATCATTTTAGAATGAGTTTTAAACAGTGATTTTAATTTTAAAATTTGTTTACAAATCAACTAATTTTGGTTATAATTTTTAAGAGGTGGAAAAGATGAAAAAAGTAAAAATTATTTCGGATAGTACCTGCGATTTATCGAAAGAACTTATTTTAAAAAACGATATTGAAATTGTCCCTTTGTATGTCAATTTCAATGAAGATTCTTATTTAGATGGAGTTAATTTAAACGTAGAACAAATGTACGAGCTAGTTTCATCAAAAAAAGTTCTACCAAAAACTGCAGCACCGTCACCGGGAGCTTTTGTGGAAGTTTTTCAAAAGTATCTTGATTTAGGTTGTGAAATAATTTATATGGGTATTGGTTCTAAGTTTTCCGCAACTTTTACAAGTGCTAATGTAGCTAAACAGACTTTAGAGAGTGATGATATCTATTTAGTTGATTCTTTAAACCTCTCATCAGGAACTGGACTTTTAGTTTTAAAAGCAGCTAGAATGGCTGAACAAGGTTTGTCTGCAAAGGAAATTAAAGAAGAAGTTGAGAAAATTGTCCCAAAAGTAAGATCACAGTTTGTTATTGATACTTTGGAGTATTTATATAAAGGTGGAAGACTTAATGCATTATCTGCCTTATTTGGTGGAATGTTAAGAATAAAACCAATTATTAAAGTTAGAGATGGCGTAATGGCCGTCGGTAAAAAAGGAAGAGGAACAATCAAAAACGGTATTGATTTGATGCTTAATGAAGTCTTTCAAGAAAAAGATGAAATTGATGATGAGTTCATGATGATAACTCATTCATTAGCGGATATATCTAGCGAATATATAAAAACAAGAATAAATGATGAAATCAATATAAAAAATCTCTATGAAACACCGGCAGGATGTGTAATTTCTAGTCACTGTGGAAAAGGAACAATTGGGGTTTTATATATTTTGAAGTAAATTTCTTATCCTTCGATAAGAAGTTTATTTTTTGAAGGATTTTGGAGGAGACATAATGTTATTTGGCAAACACATAAACAAATACTATTTAAAATATGGAATATTATTCCTCATTGGTTTAGCCGCTTTGGTAGTAGTGGATTTCGTCCAATTAGAAATCCCTAATATCATCGGAACAATCATTGATGGCTTGGAATTAGAAACTCTAGCTAAGGAAGATGTTGTTGTATTTATTAAAGACATTGTAATCTACGGCTTAATTATTGTGGCTGGTAGATTTTTATGGCGTATTTTTATCTTTGGTACATCTTGGCGTATTGACTTTGATTTGCGAAATAAAATGTTCGCTCATGCGGAGAAACTAAGTCAAACATACTATTCAGAAAAAAAGTCTGGCGGATTAATGGCATTGTTTATCAATGACTTGAATGCAATCAGAATGGCATTTGGTCCAGGGCTTTTAATGTTATTTGATATCATTATTTTAGGTAGTCTGGCATTTTACAGAATGTTTATGTTAGATAGAACAATTACCTATTTTGCGGCAATCCCTTTAGCTTTGATTGCGATAATGGCAACATATATATCTAAGATTACCGGAAAGAAGTTTAAAGCCCGTCAACAGGCTTTTGAAGACTTAAGTGATTTTACTCAAGAAAACTTTTACGGAATTTCTGTTATTAAAGCTTTCGTAAATGAAGTAAGAGAAATGCGAGCTTTTGCAAAGATTAATAAGAGAAATCAAGAAAAGAACGTTTCTTACATCAAAGCATCGACATTTTTACACATTGCCGTTGAAATGTTTATTAACATTATTAGAGTTACAATGCTTGGTGTAGGGGCTTATTTGGTATATAAAACTATTAGTACAGATGATGTGTTTTCAATTGGGGATTTAACAAGATATATCGCCTATTTTGGAACTTTGATTTGGCCGATGATGGCTATTGGTAGATTAATTAATATGCGCGCTCAAGCTAAAGCGTCGCTTGATAGAGTTTCGGCGTTTTTAGATGCTGATATTGAGATACATGATGATAGGGAAGTAGTAAATGTTGAGAAGATTGAAGGAAAAATTACTTTTAATAATTTAGCATTTAGATATCCAAAGACCGATAAAGATGTTCTAAAAAATATCAATTTTGTAATTGAAAAGGGTCAAACAGTAGGAATTATCGGTAGAACAGGATCGGGTAAAACAACATTAGTTGACTTATTGTTAAGACTGTATAATTTAAAGACTTGCGAACTTCTAATTGATGATACTGATATCATGAA
>DDWJ01000040.1:0-43252 GCA_002345505.1 Caryophanales bacterium UBA2289 | reverse complement strand
GACGTAATCAGAAACAATATTTCTTTTTCAACTGATGTCGCTGATGAAGAATTAATTAAACAAATGGCAATTTATTCTGATATTCATGACAATATCGTTGATTTTCCGAATCAATATGACACGATGGTAGGGGAAAGAGGAGTTACGCTTTCCGGTGGTCAAAAACAAAGAATTTCAATAGCAAGAGCCTTGCTTAAAAATCCAGAAATATTAATTATGGATGATTCTTTCTCTGCAGTTGATACTAAAACTGAAGAACAAGTAATTTCAAATTTAAGAGAACTTAGAAAAGGCAAAACAACAATTATTATTGCTCATAGAATTTCAACGATTAAATCTTCTGATCAAATCGTCTTTATTGAGAATGGTGAGGTTATGGCTAAAGGAACTCACGAAGAGTTACTTAAAACTTGTGAACTTTACCGTAAAATGGTTATCCACCAAAGACTTGAAGCAGAACTTGAAGGGGAGGTGGAATAAATGGCTAAGGGCGGACCTGAATACGATATCGACATAAATCGCAAGCGAAATATGTCCGATATGGAAATTATTAAGAGATTATTACGCTACGTTAAACCGTTTATCAAACCTTTGGTTATTGCTTTTGTTTTAGTATTAATCGTAGTAGGTTTAGACCTTCTAGGTCCATTATTTATCGCAGAGGTTTTAGATTCCTTAGGCGAAGATAATATTCCGATAACAAGGATAATCATCATTGTAGTTTTATATTTAGTGGCTTTATTTGTTGGAGCTTTTGTGGCCTATAAACAAACGATTATCTTACAAATAACTGGTCAAAAAATTATTTATAATATTCGTCAAGATATCTTTGAACATATCGAAAGACTATCGATATCTCAATACAATAAAGTACCAATTGGGAAACTTGTAACTAGAGCTACTTCAGATGTTGATACATTGAATATGTTATACACTGATGTTATTATCAGTTTGATTAGAGATGTTTTAACCTTAGTTGGTGTGTTTGTTATTATGTTTATTAAATCGCCTATACTAGCGCTTTACATCTTGGCATTAACACCAGCGATATTCTTAGTTTCGTATATATTTAGAAAGTTTTCTCGAAAAGCTTATCGCCGAGTTAGAACCAACGTTTCTATTATCAACGCCTTCTTATCAGAGCATTTAAGCGGGATGAAATTAATTCAAATTTTTAATCGTGAAGATAAGAAGTATAAGGAATTTGTTGATAAGAACCGTAAACTCAATCATTCACATTATGAAAGAGTTTTAGCGTTCAGTCTTTATCGACCTACAATTTATTTATTATATATTGCTGCAGTAATTATTATTCTTTGGGAAGGCTCTTATCAAGTTATTGACGGAGTAATTTCTTTTGGGGTATTATTTGCTTTTACTCAATATATAAGCAGATTCTTCCAACCGATTCAAAACTTAGCAGAACAATTTGACACATTACAATCAGCCTTTACTTCTGGTGAAAGAATCTTTGAGATTTTAGATACGAGTCCGGTTATAACAGATAAAGAAGAAGCGATTGAACTTGAGAATTTCAAAGGTAAGATTGAATTCAAAAATGTGTGGTTTGCTTATAACGAAGGGGAATGGGTTTTAAGGGACGTATCGTTTGTGGTTCAACCAAAAGAAACAATGGCTTTGGTAGGTGCTACAGGGTCTGGTAAAACAACGATAATTAGTTTGATTGTTAGAAACTATGATATTCAACAAGGGGAAATATTAATCGACGATATTAACATTAGAGATATAAAACTAGACAGTCTAAGAAAAAATATTGGTCAAATGCTTCAAGATGTATTCCTTTTCTCGGGTACTATTGAATCGAATATCAGACTTCGTGATGAAACTATTACTGATGCAGAGATTTTAGAAGCGTGTAAATATGTTAATGCGGATCAATTTATTCAGAAGTTACCAGAAAAATATGATGAACCAGTTAGAGAAAGAGGCAATAACTTCTCATCTGGACAAAAACAACTTTTAAGTTTTGCGAGAACTTTAGTTCATAAACCATCACTGATGATTCTTGATGAAGCAACGGCAAATATTGATACAGAAACTGAAAAGTTAATTCAAGAATCATTAAAGAAAATGATGAATATTGGTACAACAATAGTTGTCGCTCATAGATTATCAACTATTCAACATGCCGATCAAATCATAGTAATGCGTAAGGGTAAAATCATTGAAATTGGTAATCATCAAGAACTGCTTAAACAAAAAGGACATTATTTCCAACTTTATCAGTTACAATATGATAAAAATATCGCTGATAACATGGAATTAGTAAACTTAAAATTATAAGAAAAGTCCCGAGAGATTTCTCGGGATTTTATATATCATATTAGTTGACAACGCAACTAAATTGTTATATACTTGATTAGTATAAAAAATAGGAGGTTTCTATGGATAAGAAATATGATTATATGATAGGTAAGTATCAACATCGTTTTTTAGAACAAAGATTAAAAGAGTTGCCAATCAGTAGATCCGAAGCGCCGTACTTAAAAGTAATTTACAAAAATGAGCAAATCAAAATGAATGACTTGATTGCGAAATTTTTCTTTCATAAATCTCATACAACTAGAGTAATAAAATCTTTAGTTGCTGATGAATATGTTATAAAGACAGTTGACCCTGATGATAAACGGGGGTTTGTTTTAAGTATTACCGATAAGGGAAAAGCTGTTGCTTTGAAAATTATTAAGGTTTTGGATGAATGGGATAATCTAATGGAGAGCTTCTTAGAAAAAGAAGAGATAGAATATTTGTTCAATTTACAAAAGAAAGTTTATGAAAAGCTACAAGATTACTTCAAGGAGAATGATGCGAATGAGTAAATTATTAAAATATTTAAAACCATACTGGTTTAAAGTTTCGATTATATTTGTTTTAGTTTCACTAGTTGCGGTAGGTACACTCTTATTACCTGATTATATGAGTGATATCATAGGCGAAGGTATTTCATCAGAGTTTCAAGAGTTGAATCCTAATACTGGTTTATTTGAAGTTGTTGAGAGTTGTGATATTGAAGCTAATCCTGACACATGTATTGTTAATCAACAATCTGATTTTAAAGTTATAATCAAATACGGTTCATATATGTTGGGTGTTACATTGGTTTCCTCATTGGCTTTCATTGCTTTAATGTATTTGTCTAGTGATGTCGGAGCTCAATTTGGCCGCGATATAAGAAGAGATTATTATAAAAAAATCACTAGCGTATCTGTTTATGAAACTGATAAGTTTGGAACATCAACATTGATTACTAGAGCTTCAAATGATGTTATGCAAGTGCAAAACTTCATGATAATGGCTTTAAGAATCCTTTTAAGAATTCCAATAGTTTTTGTTGGAGCTATGATATTTGCGTTAGAAAAGTCAATAACATTGTCGATTCCAATTTTTATCGGAGTTCCAGCACTGACATTATTAATTGTTGGGGTGTTTATTTTAGTAGTACCTTTATTTAAGTTAATTCAAACCAAAATTGATAAACTTACTTTAGTAACAAGAGAGTCAATTAAAGGTGTTAGAGTTATTAGAGCTTTCGGCCAAGGAGAAACAGAGGTTGAAAGATTTAAAACTGCAAATGACGATTTAACCGATGTTAGTTATAAGGCTGGTAAGATAATGTCTTATCTAAATCCAGTTATTAATCTTTTGTTCAATGTGGTTATCGTTGGAGTTACTTTTGTAGCGTATAGAATGGTAATATCAGGCACTTTATTTGATTATAGAGGGCTAGGTGATGTATCTGCAATCATTCAATATGCAACGCTAATTTTGTTTAGTATTTTGATGTTGACATTTACATTCATTATGTTTCCTAGAGCTCAAGTTTCAGCAAAACGTATTGTTGAGGTTTTAGAACTCGAATCATCTGTAGTTGATACAGGAAGTGAAGAATATAACGACTTTAATTTTAAAGGCGAAGTAGAATTTAAAGATGTTTGTTTTAGATTTCCAGATGCCGAAGTTAATGTATTGGATAACATTAGTTTTAAGGCTTCACCAGGTGAAACTGTTGCAATCATTGGGTCAACTGGTTCGGGTAAATCGACAGTCGTGAATTTAATACCAAGGTTTTTTGATATCAGTTGTGGAGAACTTTTAATTGATGGAGTGGCAATTAAGGATATTAAACTTAAGAAGTTAAGATCACTTATTGGATTCGTTCCGCAGACAGCTTCATTGTTCTCTGGAACAATAAAATCAAATATCGCGTATGGTGCTCTTAACCCAACTGACGAAGACATTATAGAAGCTGCGGAAATAGCGCAAGCAAAGGAATTCATTGATTCTTTAGAGGCTGGTCTAGAAGCTGAAGTCGAACAAGGCGGAGTTAATTTTTCTGGCGGACAAAAGCAAAGAATATCCATTGCTAGAGCTTTGGTTAGAAAGCCAAAAGTATATATTTTTGATGACAGTTTTTCAGCATTAGACTTTAAAACTGATGCTAATTTAAGAAGTGCATTAAGAGAAAGAGTAAAAGATGCAACTGTATTTATTGTTGCTCAAAGAATCGGTACAATTATGGATGCTGATAAAATTATCGTTTTACATGAAGGCAAAATGGTTGGCATCGGTACTCATCATGAATTATTAAAAGAATGTAGTGTGTATAAAGAAATTGCGTTATCACAATTGGATGAGGAGGAGATAAAATGACAGATGTAAAGAAGAAAGAAACTCAAAATTCTCCTAAATCAAAAACTAGAGGTCAGGGTGGCGGACCGGGTCATGGCATGCCACTTGGAAGACCAGCGGAAAAAGCAAAAGATTTTAAAGGTACAACAAAAAGATTGATTAGATATATTGGTCAATACAAATGGTTAATGTTGATAGTTATAATTGTAACTATTTTAACAACACTTTTAGCGGTAGTAGCTCCAAATTATTCAAGATTTATTCTTAACGATTTACAAGAGATGATTGTTGGATCTTTATCTCAAGATGAAGGCGTAGCAAGAATCAAAGGTTTCTTTTGGTTAATCATTATCTTGCAAGTAATTAGATTTTTATTATCGATGGTAATGTTTTTAGTTGGTAATAAAGTTAGTGTTTTCATCGGCAGAAAGATGAGAAATGATATCAGAGAAAAATTTGAAAAAATGCCGATTAAGTATTTCGACTCAAGACAAACTGGAGATATTTTATCAGTTGTATCGAATGATGTAGATGTTGTTACTAATTCAATTCAACAAAGTTTAATCAACATAATTTCATCGTTTTTCTCAATCTTGGGTATTCTAGTAATGATGTTTATCATCTCATGGAAATTAACGATTATAGCACTTTTAATTTTACCTCTGTTCATCTTAGCAACTTCAACAATTGCTAAGAAATCTCAATCAAAATTCATTCGTCAACAGAAACAATTAGGTAGTTTAAACGGTCATATTGAAGAAGTTTTCTCTGCCAGCAAAATTGTCAAGTTGTTTGGTAAAGAAGACGAATCTTTTGAAGAGTTTCAAGATATTAATACATCATTAGCCGTTGATATGAGAGACGCTCAATTCTTAAGCGGTTTAATTAGACCGATTATGGAGTTTATTTCAAATATTGGTTATGTTGCTGTAGTTATAGTCGGTGGTATTTTAGCAGGAGCGACAAACCCATTGTTAGTTGGAGACATCACAATCTTTATTACTTATCAAAAAAACTTTGTTAATCCAATTTTAAATATAGCCAATGTAATCAATCAGCTCCAATCAACAATAGCTGGTGCCGAGAGAATCTTTGAAGTTCTTGATGAAGCCGAAGAAAACCAAGATTTTGCTTTAAATGAAGTAAGTAATTATGATTTCAAAGGACATGTGGAATTTAAAGATATTGATTTTTCATACAGTGAAGATACTGAACTGATTAAAGATTTGAATCTTGAAGTATTGCCAGGAAAACAAATTGCAATCGTTGGACCAACTGGTGCTGGGAAAACAACTTTAGTAAATTTATTGATGCGGTTCTATGAAGTAAATAATGGTGGAATTTATATTGATGGTGTTAAGTCTACTGATTACTCGCGACCAATTCTTAGAAAGCAATTTGGGATGGTGTTACAGGACACTTGGTTATTCTCAGGTACAATAAAAGAAAACGTAGCTTTTGGTAAACCAGATGCAACTGATGAAGAGATTATCAAAGCTTGTAAACAAGCGCATGTACATCATTATATTGAAACCTTACCAAAAGGATACGATACAGTATTAAAAGAAGACGCAGATAATATTTCTAAGGGCCAAAAACAGCTTTTAACAATTGCGAGAGCGATTCTATTCGATCCAAAGATTTTAATCCTTGATGAAGCAACTTCAAGCGTTGATACAAGAACTGAAAGTTATATTCAAAATGCAATGACTTTCATGATGGAGGGCAAGACAAGTTTCGTAATTGCTCACCGTTTATCAACGATTAAGAAAGCTCATACAATCTTGGTAATGAATAACGGTAGAATAGTTGAACAAGGAAATCACAAAGAACTTTTAGACAAAAACGGTATTTATGCCGATTTGTATAATTCACAGTTTTTAAATCAACCAACATAAAAAGAGGATTTTTCCTCTTTTTTCTTTTAAAGCAGTTATAAAAACTGTATAATATTTACTGTATATGAAGGATGTGTAAAATATGAAAATTGGTTTTATAAGTTTAGGTTGTGCAAAAAACTTAGTTGACTCGGAAATGATTCTAGCAATCTTAGAAAATGCCGGTTGTGAAATAGTACAAAATGAAGAAGAAGCAGATGCTATATTTGTTAATACTTGCGGTTTTATTGAACCCGCAAAAGAAGAGTCAAGAGAAACAATTAAAGAGATGAGTAGATATGGCAAGAAACTTATAGTAGTTGGTTGTTATGCCGAAAGGTATCGAGAACAGCTATTAAAAGAAATGCCTTTTATAGATCGGGTTATAACTTTAGCTGATTATCCAAAAATTCATTTAATATTGAATGAGGTATTTAATCAAGAGGGATTAAAGTTTTTACCTTTAAAGTATGAAAATAGATTACTAGCCACTTCAAAATATTCACCTTACGTTAAAATTGGCGAAGGTTGCAACAACAATTGTACGTATTGTGCTATTCCGTTAATCAGGGGGAAATTCCGTTCCC
The DNA here is from genome assembly GCA_002345505.1 of Caryophanales bacterium UBA2289. Taxonomy (GTDB): domain Bacteria; phylum Bacillota_I; class Bacilli_A; order Izemoplasmatales; family Hujiaoplasmataceae; genus UBA2289. The sequence goes on along the minus strand of DDWJ01000040.1, from coordinate 36,138 downwards.
GTCCACTTGAGGAAGTAGTTAGTGAATGCAGAAAACTAGTAAAACAAGGCGCTAAAGAAATCAATCTAATCTCTCAAGATACAACTAGGTTCGGTAGAGATTTAAATCCGGAAAAAAGAAGTTTACTACCAGAACTTTTAAGAGAAATATCAATGATAAAAGAGGTTAAATTGATTAGGGTTCTTTACTTATATCCTGATGAAATCACTGATGAGTTGCTTCTTGAGGTTAAGAATAATCCATTAGTAGCCCCATACTTTGATATCCCTATTCAACATATCTCTTCTAAGATTTTAAAAAGAATGAACAGAAGAGGAGATGAAGAGTTCCTTAAAGGTTTATTTAAAAAGATAAAAGAAATGATGCCTGAAGCGATTCTTAGAACAACATATATTGTTGGTTTTCCTGGAGAAACTGAAGCTGATTTTAATCAGTTGCTTAAGTTTACTGAAGAAGTTGAATTTGATCGTTTAGGTGTATTTACATACTCTAAAGAAGAAGATACCGCAGCTTATGATTTTGAAGATGAGATTCCTGAAGAAGTTAAACAGGAACGAATGGACAAAATTATGAAATTGCAGAAAAAAATAACTAGAAAAAATAATAAATTGCAAGTTAATAAGGTTCATCAGGTTTTAGTAGAAAATTATGATCCGGAGTCAAAATTTTATTATGGAAGATCTTTCGCTTTCGCTCCTGATGATATTGATGGAATGATTGTTTTTCAATCTGAGAAAGAGTTACAAATCGGTGATTTTGTAAATGTTTTAATCACAACATCATATGGTTATGATTTAATCGGCGATTATGTAAATGAGGTGAAATAATGTTTTTTATTTTATTGTTAAAAGGGTTTATTATCGGTATCGCCTTTATTATTCCTGGTGTTAGTGGTGGAACTTTAGCAATTTATTTAGGGGTATATCAGGGGATATTAGATAGTATTGATAATTTGTTTAAACAATTTAAAAGGTCATTTATGTATCTATTGCCAATTTTTCTCGGTATTGGATTAAGCGTTGTTTTATTAGCTAAGCTGGTTTCGATTCTTTTAGATTGGAATTCATTCATTGTCTTATTATTTTTTATCGGACTTATTATTGGTGGTATTAGGTTTGTCTATAAAAAGTCTGAAGTTACCAAACTTTCTCCAAGTCTAATCATTTCATTTCTAGTATCATTTGGATTGTTAATAGCGATTATTATTTTAGATAAAACTTCTAATAATGCTGGCATCAGTTATTTTGATTTCTCTATATGGACATATTTATTATTATTTGCTTTAGGAGCTATCGCTTCAATCACTATGATTGTTCCTGGTATATCGGGATCTGCAGTTTTGTTAGTATTAGGATTTTATACAGCAATTGTATCGAATGTTGTGGGAAACATTTTCGATTTTACTTCTATCGGTTATAATCTTCAAGTTATTATTCCTTTTGGATTGGGAGCCTTAGGCGGAATCATTTTGTTTAGTAAACTAATTAATATATCTTTAAAAAAATATTCTCAGCAAACTTATTTTGCAATACTTGGATTTATCCTTGCAAGTATAATCGGAGTATTCTTCGAAATTAAGGATCAAACAAGTGCTACATTGTTTTCCGATCAAGTAAGTATTTTCAATGATTTGTTTATCTATTTAGGAGACAATATTTTTACTGTTGTAGGCGGTTTAATTGCAATGGTTATCGGATTTTTTGTGTCTAAGTATTTAACTCAGTTTGAAGGAGGAGTTTAGATTGAATGAATTAAATGATTATCTTATCAGTGTCAGAAGACATCTACACATGTATCCTGAGACAGGGTTTAGTTGTGTTAATACTAGTAAGTTCATTGAAGATGAACTAAAAAGGTTTAAAGTCGATAAAATCGAGCATGTGGGGAAACATTCTTTAGTCGCTACAATTATTAATGGAAAAGGAAAAACCATTGGTTTAAGAGCTGATTTTGACGCTTTAAACATAACTGAAGAAACTAATTTAGAGTTTGCATCGAAAAATGAAGGTATGATGCATGCTTGTGGGCATGATGCTCACACTTCAATGTTACTAGCAACTTGTAAGTATTTAGCTGAGAATAAAGACAAGTGGCAAGGAACGGTAAAATTTATCTTTCAAGAAGCTGAAGAAGGACCAGATCCTGGTGGAGCATATTATGTTGTCAACTCAAATCTAGTGGATGATGTTGAGGAGTTCTTTGCCTTGCATGTAAGTCCTGGTTTTGAAACCGGTGAAATCGCGATTAACTATGGTAATGCCTTAGCCGCTGCCGATACAATAAATGTTGAGTTTGAAGGAGTAGGCTCTCATGCGGCTTATCCGCATTTAGGAGTAGATCCAATCGTTATGCAAGCTGATTTCATCATGAGTATCCAATCAATTGTATCAAGAAAAGTTGATCCATTTAAAACCGCAGTAGTTACCATAGGTATGGTTAAGTCAGGGACGACATTTAACATTATTCCTGATAAAGCATATTTGAGCGGAACTGTAAGAACGTTTTCTAACGAGGTAAGAGATTTAATTGAAAAAAAGCTAAAAGTTATCGCGCAAGCCGTGGCAACAAAACATGATGGGACATGTAAAGTAGAGTACATTAGAGGATATGATCCAACCGTAAATTCAATTGATTCTGTTGATAAAATTATTAATTCAGGAAAAGAAATTTTTGATAAAATAACTATTTTAGAAGAAGCTTCAATGGGAGCTGAAGATTTTTCGAGATATATCAATCTTAAAAAAGGTGCTATCGCTTGGTTAGGAGTAAAACATAGAGATATTGAAAACTACAATATCCATAACAGCAAGTTCAATTTAAATGAAGATGCATTAATTAAAGGATGTAAGTTATTAATAAATATAGTAATGAAAGGTGGGAATTAAAAAAATGTATTTGATTAAGAACGCAAATCTTATTAGTATGGCTGATATTAATTATGAAGTGGTTGATATTTTGGTTGACGGTAAGGTGATTAAGCAAATTGGTAAGTTGAATGAAAAAGATTTTAAAGGAGTTAAAGTAATTGACGCTGAAGGAAATTTCGTTACTCCTGGTGTAGTTGATCCACATTGTCATATCGGTATTTTCGAAGAAGCAATTGGATTTGAAGGAGCAGACGGTAATGAAATGACATCACCTATTACTCCGGAAATGAGAGCAATTGACGCGATTAAACCTCAAGACGTTGCTTTTCAAGAAGCAATGGAATCTGGCGTAACAACGGTTTGTACCGGTCCTGGTAGTGCAAATTGTATCGGTGGGACATTTACAGTTTTAAAAACATTTGGAAAAACTGTAGATGACATGGTTGTTGTTAAAGAATCATCGATGAAAATGGCTTTAGGAGAAAATCCAAAAAGGGTATATAATTCAAAAAGTCAAACTCCAGCAACAAGAATGGCAACAGCCGCTCTAATCAGAGATGCTTTACAAAAAGCGAAGGATTATCAAGAAAAACTGATTGAGTATCAAAACAATTTAAGAGAGAACAAAGAAGCAAAGAAACCAGAATATAATATGAAATGGGCTTCTTTAGCAAGAGTTTTTGAAGGGTTCCCAGTTAAGATTCATGCTCATCAACAAGATGATATCGTAACTGCAATTAGAATTATTGAAGAGTTTGGTTTGAATGCTACAATTGAGCATGCAACTGAAGGCCATTTGATTGCGGATTATTTAAAAAATCATAATCAACGAGTTATCATTGGCCCAACATTAGGTTCGAAGTCAAAGTATGAACTTAGAAATAAAACTTTTGCTTCCGCAAAGATTTTAAAAGATACCGGTGTTGAGTTTGCGATTATGACTGATCATCCAGTGATTCATTTAGCTAACGCTCTTACTCAAGTGGGAATTTTTGTACGCGAAGGTTTAAGTGAGTTAGATGGATTAAAAGCAGTAACCATTGACGCCGCAAAAATCAATCATGTGGATGACCGTGTAGGTAGTATTGAGATTGGCAAGGATGCAGATATTGTTATTTGGAACGGACATCCTCTTCATTATATGACAAAAACTAAGTTAGTAATGATAAACGGAGAAATTACACATAAGGCTTAAAAAAAATATCACCTCTTTTTTGAGGTGATTTCTTTTTTAAAGTTTCTTAGTTATATTTTCAGTATATCGTTTTTGACAAGATTCAATAAGTTTAATAGCATCTTTTTTACAATAGTAGTCAAGTACTTGAACATGATGGCCTGGTTCAAGAATTTTATAGTTTTCAAAGAAAAGTTTGATTTCTCTTAACTGTAAATCCTTTATATCAGAGATATCGTGGATATCTTCGAATCTTGGATCAGCATCAACGACACTAATGATTTTTTGATCCCTCTCGCCAGAATCATACATATCTAAATAGCCGACAACTCTAGCATCTACAATACATCCAGGAAATGTTTGAGTGGTAGCTAAGACCAAAATATCTAGAGGGTCTCCATCTTCAGCTAAGGTTCTTTCGATAAAACCATATTCAGCTGGGTAAGTCATTTTTGAATATAATACTCTGTTTAGTTTAATGCGATTCTTTTCTTTATCTACCTCATACTTATTTTGGGTTCCCATAGGGATTTCGATGATTGCTTCAATTACTTTTGCCATACTATCAATTCCTTTCACTAGAAGAATTATATATTATTATCTTTTGATTTGCAACTTTTAATCAATAATTATGAATATTTTTAATTGCAATATATTTTTTTAGCTGTTTATGATAAAATATTTTTATGAGGTGAATAATGTGTTTTTAAATCCAGTAAATCTTACAATCGTTGAATGGCTTAATGAAAATTATTGGTGGCCAGTGATATTATTTTTAGTGGCTATTATTGTTATAGTTAAAATCATGTTGATGCAGCCAAAAACTAAAAATGGAGAAGATGGTCTCAAATATACAGGAGATGTTACATATTTTTTAGGAGGCTTAGAAAATATCGTTAAAGCTTCTATTGATGGTAATAGAGTAAAATTCCAGGTGAGAGAAATTGAAGTAGTTAATCTTGAAGGTTTCAAAGAAATTGGTGCAACCGGGATCTTTATTTCAGGAACAAATGTTAAAATGGTATTACCATTTAATGCCCAAGGAATAGTTGATAAAATAAATTTAGATATAAGTGGAGGGAAATTATGATTGATGGTAAATTTAAAATTACTTACGAAAATGGCTTACATGCAAGACCAGCAACCAGATTAGTTTCAAAAGCAAACAGTTTTCAATCCGAAATGATTATGGAGTATCAAGAACGAAAGGTTAATATGAAGTCAATCATGGGAGTTATGTCTTTAGGAGTACCGGCAAATAAAACCATTAAAATTATTTTTAATGGTGAAGATGAAGATGAAGCTTTTAAAGCAATCTCTCGCGTCATCAATGAAATCAACGAGATGAAGTAAAAAAGCATGCATATGCTTTTTTCTATTTTATGAGGAGAATGTAAATGGCTAAACTAAAAGATTTTAGATTGCAAATATTTAAATTTGAAATGTATGGATTTTTAAAGAGTTTGATATTTTTTGAACCCTATTTAATTATTTATTTAACTATTAGTGGTTTGTCTTTATTTCAAGTAGGTTTATTGATTTCAATTAGAGAAATTATTATCTATATTTTTGAAATCCCATCAGGTGTCATAGCTGATATGTACGGAAAGAAAGTTGAACTTATAATTTGTTTCGTGTTTTATATAATGTCGTTTTTATTATTTTTTATTGCCGGAAGTTTTGGGGTTTTCGCAATAGCAATGATTTTGTTTGGACTAGGCGAAGCATTCAGATCGGGCACACATAAAGCAATGATTATGTCTTTTCTGGATCGTAATGATATTACCGCTACAAAAACGAAAGTATATGGACAAACAAGAGCAATGTCTTTAGTCGGATCCATGGTGATGAGTATTGTGGCTATTGTTTTTGTAATCTGGTTACCAGAAATAAAATATTTGTTTCTCATTTCCATAGTTCCTTATGTTATCGATATGTTATTGATCGCTAGTTATCCAAGCTATTTGAATGAAAAACGTCATACTGAATTTTCATTAAAAGAATTTCTTAAACAGAATGTCGAGAGTGTTAAGTATACATTTAAAGATCGAAAAGTTAGAAAATTGGTTTTTGATGAATCTTTGTATCAAGCAGGATATAAAAGCATAAAAGACTATGTTCAGCCATTGATTATTACATTATCGGTATCTGCTGGTTTATTAGCTTTCAAGAACTTCTCTGAAGATGATAATTTAAAAATTTATATCGGAATCATTTACGCAATTATTTATTTAATCAGTTCATTTGCTAGTAGAAATTCTTATAGAGTTGCGAAAAAAGTTAATCATTTTTCTTTGGTAAATTTCATGTGGTTTGCTTCAGCCATTGTAGCTTTAGTTCTTAGTTTTATGACCAATAATCTATTTGTCATATTTGCAAGTTTTATACTTATATATATTTTCATAAATCTAAGAAAACCCGTTATGATAGAAGAAATTGGTAATGCGTCCGATAAAACTAAAAGAGCTAGCGTTTTGAGTATAGAAGCTCAGTTGTCATCTTTGTTGCTAGTGATATTTGCTCCGATTATTGGAGCTTTAGCTGATTATAATATGCAACTAATGTTTATTGTTGTCGGTGTGATAATGATGGCGATATTCTTATTCAATCAGTTCTGGAATTTTAAAAGTTTAAAACTAGATAATAAAGAAGAGACACTTCAAAGTTGAAGTGTCTCATTTTCTTCCTAAACCAATTTTCTTTTTACATTTTCTCATTTTCTTAAAAGCAAAATCACTGGCAATATCTCTACCTCTATCAAGGAGATCTTGAAGTTCTTGAGATTTGATTAACTCATTATATTTTTCTTGAATCGGTATCAAACAATCAACAACGACTTGGGCTAAATCTTCTTTGAAGTCTTTGTAACTAGAGTCTTTATATTCATTAACTATATCTTGAATGCTTCGATCGGTAATGCTTGCATAAATAGTTAACAAATTAGCAAGTCCTGGTTGATTTTCAGGATCATAATTGATTTTTGCATAAGAGTCGGTGACTGCAGAGCGAATTTTTCTTTTGATTGATGCCTCATCGTCAAACATCGAAATATAGCCTTTATCCATTTCATCAGATTTGGACATTTTTTTATTTGGTTCCTGTAAATCCATGATTCTTGAGCCGACCTCAGGAATTAAGGGTTCAGGAACTACGAAGAAATCACCATAATAATTATTAAATCGATTTGCAATATCTCTTGTTAGTTCAAGGTGTTGTTTTTGGTCATCACCAACGGGTACGAAATCAGCGTCATAAAGTAAGATATCCGCAGCCATTAGTGCGGGATAAGTAAATAAAGAAGATGTGATCGAAGTTTCTTGCTTTTGTGATTTGTCTTTGAACTGAGTCATTCTTTCTAATTCACCCATATAAGTGTTTGATTGAAGAATATAACCAAGTTCGACATGTTCTTTAATTTCTGATTGAATAAAAAGAACAGTTCTCTCTTTATCTAAACCACAAGCTAAATACATAGCTGCAATATCCAAAGTTCTTTTTCTTAACTCACTTGGAACTTGTCTTGTAGTTATGGCATGCATATCCGCAACAAACAAGAAGAATTCATCATCAATTCTTTTCTGTTGTAGTTTTACAAATTGTTTTATTGCTCCTAAGTAATTTCCTAAAGTTAATGTTCCAGTAGGTTTGATTCCTGATACGATTCTTTTCATAATGATTTCCTCCTAATAAATAAAAAACGCCCCTATCATTTAAGATAAGGGCGATTAAATAACCGTGGTACCACCTTAGTTCTAGAAACTTTATCTAGCACTCAATAATCTTTTAACGCTTGATTAATAGCGGATGTTATTAGCATCTCTCCATGGTCCATTCATTAAGTTTGATTGAAGACATTTCACCATTAGTCTTCTCGCTTCTTGAATCAATTTTCTTAATTACTATTCCATATCTTTGATTTTATGTAATTATATCACGATTAAGATTTTAATACAATCTCTAATTCGTTAACTAATTCATCTAATCTATTTACTACAGCTTTAAATGCATCTTCCTTAGTTAAATCAACTCCGGCTTTCTTTAATTGATCTACTGGATATTCAGAACCACCTGATTTAAGCAGACTAATATATTTATCAAAAGCTCCTGGAGTATTGTTTTTTACTTCTTCATATAACTTCAATGAAGCTGCGAAACTAGTTGCATATTGATAAACGTAGAATGGTGTATAGAATAGATGTGGTATATATGCCCAAACATATTGTTTAACACCTTCTTTTGTTATATCTAAACCGTAAAACTCTTGATAAAGGTCAATCATTATTTTTGATAAATTATCAGAAGTGATTGGTTGAGAAGTTTCAACTAACTTATGAGCCTCAAGTTCATAGATGGCGAATAATGTTTGACGGTAGAAGGTAGCTAATATATCATCAATCGCTCTTTGTAATAAAGCAATTTTTTCATTCTTGGTTGCTTTTGATTCGTTGATAATATAATCAAGTAGATTATGTTCGTTGAAAGTAGAAGCTACTTCAGCGACGAATATCGTGTAGTTTTGTAATGTTGAAGGTTGTGTTTCCGCCGCGTACATTGAGTGGATTGAATGTCCTGCTTCATGAGCTACTGTAAAAACATCGCCTAGAGTTTTTGAATAGTTTAAAAGAATGAAAGGATGAAGATTAGGCATTGAACTTGAGTAAGCTCCAGTTCTTTTACCCGGTTGTTCATTAACATCTACAAATCCGTCTTTTAAAACGTCTTTAGCCTTTTCTTGGAAATGCTTAGGAAGATGCTTGATTGAACTAAAGAAAAGTTCTCTTGCTTCTTCATATTCATATTCTTTATCAGTTTTTGCCAAATCTAAAAATCTGTCATAGGTGTGGTATTCTTCTAAACCTAAATATTCTTTTCTTAAAGCAAGATATTTTTTTACCATAGCGGTATTTTCTCTAGCTACTTTTGTTAAACTCATATAGACGCTTGTAGGAATATTATTGTCAAATAAGTAGCTTTCTAAAGAAGAGTTATAGTTTCTTGCTTTTACTCTTGCTAAGTCTGCGTCTAGTACTGTTTTATAGATTGAAGCATAGGTATTTTTATGAGCTTCATAATATGAGAATACAGCTTCAAAAATATCTTTTCTTTCTTCAGGAGAACTGCTTTTTTGAATGAAAGCGCGGTAATTAGAATTAGTAATAGTAACGATTTCATTGTTATCTAACATTACGTCTTGCCCTTCAATGTCAGCTACAGATAAAGAACTGTATAGGTTTCTTCCTGCACCTTGAACTTGTGAGAAATTCGCTAGTAAACTTTCACTCTTATCATCAAGAATATGTTCTTGACGTTTGAAAAGTTTTTCCATTGGGAAACGAAACTCTTCAAGGGTTTTATCTTCATTGATGAAACTCATTATCTTTTCTTTGCCAATTGATATTAACTCTGGTTCTTCAAAAGCTAATGCTTGTTGAAGCTTAACAAACGCTAATTGAACTCTTTGAAGTCTTGCTGCATTTTCAGTGTTTTTCTTGTTTAAATCACTTAGAAGTGAAGCGTATTGATAAGTTCTCAAACCTTTCTTTTCGAATTCTTTTTGTAAAAGGAAGAATTCTTTAAAGTTAGAAAAATCATTAAGTTTTCCTTTAAATGTTGCTAGTTTTTCAACTATTTTTTCTGTTTCTTCAAAATTCTTTTCAAAGTCCTCTAAACTCTTGAAAAGATATGTCAAATCCCATTTCATAATTTCTTTAAACCTCCATAAATTTTTGCTAGTTTTATTATAACACTAAATGTAAAAAAAAGTGTTCAAAATACGTGTAATTATGATATAATTATAAGGAAGTGAGGTAACGATATGATTACATTATATACAAGTTCAAGTTGTTCATCTTGCCGTAAAGCGAAAAAATGGTTGGATATAAATAAAATACCTTATAAAGAAAAAAATATAATCGGAATAAAATTAACTAGAAACGATATTATGAATATGTTAAAGTATTCAGAAAATGGGTTTGAAGATATTATTTCTACAAGATCTAAAATCTTTAAAGAAAGCAATATTGAACCAGATGAAATGAAATTTTCTGAGTTAGCTAATTTTATTATCGACAATCCAACAATCCTTAAAAGACCAATTATCATTAACGATCAAATTATGCAAACGGGATATAACGAGGATGAAATAAGAGCTTTTATTCCAAGAGAATTCCGTAAATTTATAGTTTGTGATGACTGTAAAGATGATTGTGAATACAAGGATTGCCTAAAACAAGCTATGGCAAATGCAAAAAAAGAAATCTAATTTTTTTAAAAGCGAAGATCTATTCGCTTTTTTATTTTCTTTTAACAGAAAAAAGCATTGAAAACGCTTTATTAGAGTATAGTTCATTGAAAAAATACGAAAATTATAGTAAAATACATATGTATTCAAAATATATTGGAGGAAAAATTTTATGTCAGTAAAAGTAGCAATTAATGGATTCGGAAGAATCGGACGTTTAGCGTTCAGAGTTATGTTTGGAAATGATGATTTTGACATCGTTGCAATCAATGATTTAACAGATGCAGAACAATTAGCATATTTATTGAAGTATGACAGTTCTCAAGGTAGATACAATAAAGAAGTATCATTTGAAGGAACTGATTTGGTTGTTGAAGGAAAACGTATTCCAGTTTTATCACAAAAAGATCCGGAATTACTTCCTTGGAAAGATTTAAAAGTTGATGTAGTTTTAGAATGTACAGGTTTCTTCGTTTCAGAAGAAGGAGCTAGCAAACATATTAAAGCTGGTGCAAGAAAAGTAGTTATCTCAGCTCCTGCAAAAGGAAATATTCCTACAATCGTTTATGGTGTTAACCATGAAACATTAACTGGTAAAGAAAACATTATCAGTGCTGCTTCATGTACTACAAACTGCTTAGCGCCAATCGCTAAAATTTTAGATGACAATTTTGGCATCGTTAAAGGTTTCATGACTACAGTTCATGCTTATACAAATGACCAAGTTACTCTAGACATTCCTCATAAAAAAGGTATTTTCACAAGAAGAGGTAGAGCAGCAGCGGCTAATATCGTTCCTACATCAACAGGTGCAGCAGCGGCAGTTGGTTTAGTATTACCACACTTAAAAGGTAAATTAGACGGTATGGCTCTAAGAGTTCCAGTAATCACTGGTTCTATCGTTGACTTAGTAGTTGAATTAAAGAAAGAAGTTACGGAAGAAGAAGTTAATTTAGCAGTTAAGAATGCTCAATCTGATACTGTTGGATATACAGAAGATCCAATTGTTTCTTCAGATACAATCGGAATTTCTTATGGAACATTGTTTGATGCTTTATCTACAAAAGTTATGACTGTAGACGGCAAGCAAATGGTTAAGGTTTTAACTTGGTATGATAATGAAGCTTCATTTACACACCAAATGATTAGAACTTTAAAAGTTTTCGCAGAATAAACACACTTAATTACTAATAAAAAGCATCCTTGTGGTGCTTTTTTACTATCAGATACGAGGACTAAAAGATGAATTTTCTAAATGACTTATTAGACACGATAAGAGTATTAATTCAAGAAAATATTTGGTTAGCTCCACTTTTTGGAGTTCTTTTGCCATTTGCTGAAGCGATAATTCCATCTTTTCCATTAACGGTTATCGTCGCTTTCAATTTAAGTATCTTTTCTGCCGCTTTTGGCGTATTGGAAGGGACACTATTGGCGATATTTTTATCAGTACTAGGTTCTTTTTTGGGAATGTTTCTCATCTTTATTATTATTCGCGTTACCGTAGCTGATCGCTTTGTATTAAAGGTGAGAAGTAATAAGTTTGGTCGTATTTTCTTAAATGTAGTAGAAGGTAAGAATATATGGGTAGTATTAGCATTATTATCAAACCCATTTTTACCATCATCAATTTTAAACTATGCTTTAAGTTTAACAAAGGTTAAAGTTCCTAAATACATCTTCTTGACAGTTACATCAAGATTAATAATAATTTTGTTTTTAATTTTCCTTGGTTCAATATTTGATATTCAGTCGCATCCTTTGAATGTGTTATGGATGATGTTGGTTTATTTTATCCTTTTAGGAGTTTGGGTATTATACTTAAGAGCCAGCAGAAAAAGAAAGAATTCAGTATTTAAAGATGAAGAAGAATCAGAGAGTATTTCTTAAGAGGAAATCTCTCTTTTTTCTTTATAAAAAGTATCTTTAAAGATAGAACTGTTATAATAAACGTGATATAATATTTTTATATAGAGAGGTGATTATATGAACAATCAAGAATTTTTAACAAGAAGAAAGGTATTAATGGATGAACTCATCGATGATTCTTTTGCTTTGATGGCTTCAGGAGAAGCGATGCACAAGACTTGGGACCAATTCCATAAATACATTCCGAATCGTCATTTCTTTTATTTAACAGGATTAAAAAGAGAAAATTTCATTCTTTTTATGGCTAAAGACGGTGACAATTATTTAGAATATATTTTTATCGAAGAAGCAACTGATTATTCTAATAAATGGATAGGTAAACGGCTTACAAAAGAAGAAGTAAATCAGATTTCTGGTATTGATATAAAAAACATCCTTTTTGTTCAAGATTTTAAGGATTTTTTAGCTAATCGCGTTTTGACTGACTCAAGAGCTGCTATTTTGAGTAGAACTCCTGTTCACTTATATTTAGATCTTTTTAGATATAAGAAGATGAAAAAACCAATGAGTTATGAGTATTTTAAAGATGTTATTGATAATTATCCAGAACTAATTATTAAGGATTTAAATACGATTATTAGTAATTATCGTCGATTAAAATCAGCTTCAGAAGTTGAAGAAGTAAGAAAAGCTGTTGAATATACAAGAGCCGGAATTGAAGCGATAATGAGAAGTGTAAAACCAGGAATGAATGAAAGAAGCGTTGAGGCTTTATTTGAGTATAAAGTGAAAGAAGCTGGATCATCAGGAATATCTTTTGATACGATTGTTGCGAGTGGTAAGAATGCGACTATTTTACACTATGTCGAAAATGATCAAAACATAAAAGATGGCGATTTAGTATTGTTAGATTTAGGTGCTTTATCAAACCTTTATGCTGGTGATATTACTCGTACTATTCCAGCAAATGGTAAGTTTAACGAAAGACAAAAAGCTTTATATGAAATGGTTTTAAATGTCAATAAAAAGACAATTGAAAAGATAAGACCAGGAATTTTTGTTAAAGAACTAAATGATTTTGCTAAAGATATGCTGGCAGAAGGTGCAGTTAATTTAGGTTTAATTAAAGAAAAGAGCGAGATTGATAAGTATTATTATCATGGAGTCAGTCATTATTTAGGACTTGATGTACATGACACTGGCACTTATTCAGAAGTTTTAGCTCCTGGAGCAATAGTTACAGTTGAACCAGGTATATATGTTGAAGAAGAAAGTATTGGAATTAGAATCGAAGATGATGTTTTGGTTACTAAGAACGGTCACGAAAATTTAAGTAAAGCGATTATAAAAGAAGTAAAAGATATCGAAGAATTTATGAAGTAGAGGTATTATGAGTTATATCGAAGGAAGTATTCAAAGATATTTATTTTATAGCGAAGATACTTCTTATTCAGTAGTTAAAATAAAGATTACTGATACTGATGATGAAGATATCGTTCATTATGAACCCACAATTATTGTTTGTGGGTTTTTTCCTAAATTAGAGCATAGTGTCAACTATCGTTTTTTCGGTGAAGTAACAAATCATCCTAAATATGGTATTCAATATAACGCCAACCGCTTCGAAAGAATGGTTGATAACACTTATGAAGGTTTGCTTGATTATTTATCTAGTGATTTATTCAAAGGTGTCGGTAAAAAGACTGCAGAAAGAATTATTGATACTTTAGGTTTGAGTGCACTCGATTTGATTGCTGAAGATAAGTACGTTTTAGATAAAGTGCCAAAGGTTAACGCTAAGTTGAGAGACTCTATTTTTAAAGAGGTCGTCAGCAACAAGGAGATGGAAAATACTTTGGTGTGGCTTTATAGTTTTGAGATATCACCAAAGATGGCAATGAGAATATATTCACATTATGGCTTAGCTACGATAAATACAATTAAAGAAAATCCTTATGTATTGATCGATCATATTGAAGGTATTGGGTTTAAGAGAGCTGATGAAATCGGATTGAAAATTGGATTTGAATACGATTCACCACTAAGAATATCAGCAGTAATTTACTATTTATTAACAGAATACATGAATAAATTCGGAGATACATATTTAGAAAAGGATCAACTAATAGAGTATACACTAAGATTTTTAAATTCTCATCCTGACTTTAACGTGGAGCAAGATTTGGTTTTTGAGCAGATTCAGAGTTTGTTTGAGGTTAAAAGAATTGTTGAAGTTGAAGGCAAGATAGCACTTAAATATTTATATCAGGCAGAAGGTTATTTAGCAAAAAAAGTAAAAGAAATCAACAATATTGAAATCAATGAAATCAATGCTGATGAGTTTGAAGAATTAATTAAAAATTTTCAAACTATAAATGATATAACCTATACAAAAGCCCAGAAGAAAGCGATTTACACCGCATTAAACAACAATTTCTCTATTATTACCGGTGGTCCTGGAACTGGTAAAACCACAGTGATAAAAGGGGTCATTGAAATATATAGATGGCTTCATAACAATAAGATTGATAAAGACCTGATTAAATTAGCCGCACCAACAGGTAAAGCTGCGAAGCGAATTTCCGAGGCAACAAGCCTTACTGCAACAACGGTTCATAAATTACTAGGATATGATTTTGAAGGAACTTTTAAGTATGATGAATATAATGAGCTAGATGCAAAAATTCTTATCGTTGATGAAGCAAGTATGCTTGATTCATTACTTGCGAGAAAGTTATTTTCTGCAGTAGGAAAGAACACAAAAGTTATTTTTGTTGGCGATGCCAACCAGTTACCTTCAGTAGGTCCAGGGGATGTTTTGAATAATTTAATTGAGTCAAAAATATTCAATGTAGTAGAGCTTGATATTATTCATCGTCAAGCTAGCGATTCACACATAATTTCCTTAGCTTACGATATTTTAAATAAAAATATAAACGAGAATTTCTTTCATAATTATCCTGATAAACAATTCTTAAATGCTAGAGACGATACTATTAGCACTAGAATTTTAGAGAAGATTGCGTATTTAATCGAAGAAGGATATGATTTGATTAATGATATTCAAGTTTTGATTCCCGTTTATAAAGGCTATAATGGAATCGATAGAATTAATGCTTTAATCCAAAGTACTTTTAATAAGGATAATCAAAAATTTGCGGTTAAGTATAAAGATAAAGAATTTTGGTATGGTGATAAGGTAATGCAACTTATTAATCAACCAGAAGATAATATTATGAATGGCGACCAAGGAGTTGTTATTGGGATTACTCCTAATGATGAGTTAATAGTAGATTTTTCAGAAATAATCGTAAAGTATTCGACCAAGGATTTAGAAAATCTAACTTTAGCTTATGCCGTTTCGATTCATAAATCTCAAGGCTCTGAATTTAGAGCGGTTATAATGCCGCTTTCTAAAGCTTATACGATTATGTTGAAACGAAAACTTCTTTATACCGCGGTTACAAGAGCTAAAGAACAGTTGATAATGATTGGCGATTTTGAAAGTTACCGAAGAGGTGTTTTAGGACAAGATCGAAAGCGAAATACGCTTTTAAAGCAGTTTTTAGAAGACGAAATTATTGATCAAGAAATAAATCAAGTAAAGATAACAGATTTTTTGTAATCTGTTTGCAAATACGTGAGTTTTATTGTATAATCTTAAGGTAAATCGAAGACGAAGATAAGTAGTAATGTTTTGTTGGAATTTTAAGAGAGTTTAGGGTTGGTGCGACTAAACAAACAAGATATTTATGAAGCTCCTTCCAAGAGGTGGAAAACCCACACGTGAGTCTCGCGTTAAGAGATTTTAAAGTGCTAGTTCATTAGTAAGAACTAGAATTAAGGTGGTACCGCGTTTAATCGTCCTTTTATTTTTAGGGGACGATTTTCTTTTTTAAAAGAATAATTAAGCTTGAGGTGAATGAAAATGAAATATTTAACAGGAAATGAAATTAGAAACACTTGGTTAAGATTTTTTAAGAATAAAGGTCATGCGGTTGAAGAAGGCGCTTCTTTGATACCGAATAATGATCCAACGCTTTTATGGATGAATTCAGGAGTGGCTGCTTTAAAGAAATATTTTGATGGCAGAGTTGTTCCAAAGAATCCAAGAATCGTAAATGTTCAAAAATGTATTAGAACCAATGATATTGATAATGTAGGTAATACCGCAAGACACCATACATTCTTTGAAATGATGGGGAATTTTTCAATTGGGGATTACTTTAGAGATGAAGCGATTGAATATGGATTTGAAATCTTAACGAGTGATGAGTATTTTGGCTTTCCGATTGAAAAATTATATTTTACTTATTATCCTACCGATTTAGAAACCAAACAAAGATGGCTTGACTTAGGAATAAGTGAAGAACATTTAATTTCATCCGAAGGGAACTTTTGGGAAATCGGTTCTGGACCATGTGGGCCATGTACAGAGATTTTCTATGATCGTGGTGAGATATTTGGTGATTTTACTACCGAGTCGATCAAGAAAGATATTGAAAATGATCGTTATGTAGAATTATGGAATATCGTTTTATCACAATATAACGCAATTGAAGGTTTGGATAGAGAAAAATATCCTGAACTTCCTTCTAAGAACATTGATACCGGAGCTGGTCTTGAAAGATTTGCTGCGGTAATTCAAGGGGCTAAAACTAATTTTGAAACTGACCTTTTTATGCCAATTATCAATAAGATTAGTGAAGTAGCTAATATTGAATATACAGGGCAAAAGGCTTTTAAAGTAATCGCTGACCATGTTAGAACGGTTACTATGGCTATTAGCGATGGTGCAATGTTGAGTAATGAAGGAAGAGGCTATGTCCTTAGAAGACTGCTTCGAAGAGCGGTAAAATACGGAAAACAACTTAAGATTGAAAAGCCATTCTTAGTTAGTTTAGTTGATAAAGCAGTTGAGGTATTAAGACCATTCTATCCATATATTGAAGAAAAGGTTTCAATCGTGAAAAAAATTGTTGAATCCGAAGAAAACAAATTCTTGGAAACCTTGTTATCTGGCGAAAAGAAGTTAAATGAAATCATGGATAACACTAAGAATAAAACTATCAGTGGACAAGATGCATTCTTACTATATGATACTTACGGATTCCCGCTTGAGTTAACTGAAGAGTATGCTCTGGAGCAGGGCTATTCAGTCGACTTAAAAGGTTTTAAAACCGAAATGGAAAAACAAAAAGATCGAGCTCGCAAAGCGCGGACTGAAACTGATTCAATGATGGGACAAAATGAAGAGTTTTTAAACTTTTTAGCAAGTAGTGAATTTATTGGTTATGAAACAACAAAATCAAGCGCAACTATCATTAAAATTTTTAATGAAGGATTAGTGCTTGATAAAACACCTTTCTATGCTACTTCCGGTGGACAGTTAGCTGATCAAGGTAAGATTTATAATGATAAGATCATCTTAAATGTTATTGACGTTGAAAAGATGCCAAATGGACAGTTTTTACATAAAGTAGATGAAGAATTGTCATTAAATTATGAAGGTATGCAGGTAGTTGCAGAAGTTGATGCAAGAAGAAGAGAATTGACTGAGTATCATCATTCAGCAACACATCTATTGTTTAAAGCACTTAGAGATACTTTAGGAAATCATGTTTCTCAACAAGGTTCTCAGGTTAGTTTTGATGGATTGAGATTTGACTTTAATCATTATGAGGCTATCGATGATGAAACGATTTTAAAGATTGAAAGAATTGTTAATGAGATGATAAAAGATTCTTACAAATCGACAACTAAAATCATGAGCGTCGAAGAAGCAAGAAGCCTTGGGGCTATCGCAGAATTCGGTGAAAAGTATGGTGATAAAGTTAGAACTATCGATTTGAAGTATACTTTAGACCTTTGCGGTGGAACTCACGTTAAGGATATTGCGGATATTGAAAAGTTTGCGATTAAATCATTATCGTCTATCGGTTCGGGAATTTATCGAATTGAAGGACTTGTTAATGTTATGGTAGAAAAGCTAGATGAGTCTTTAGTTGGATTAAACCAAGATATCGATAACTTGATTAACAAAGCCAACAAAATACTTTCAAGCGCTAAAGAAGAAGGAATAAAACTTGATTTTAATTTCAATAAAAGCAATATTCAATTAGGAAGCTTTCAAGATGTTATCAATAAACGTGAAGAGTTGCATACTGCGCAAATAGCGGTTAAAGATTTAGAAAAAGAGTATAACCATTTAAAAGAAGAATTAGCTAAAGCCTCAGTATCTAATTTTGATGAACTTGTTTTTGATAATAAGATAATTGCCGAACTTAGTAATATTAACGGTTCCACTTTGAAGCAACTAGCTGATGAGGCTATGGCTAATACAGGAGTAGACTTTGTCTTTTTAGCTTCTAGCATTGATGATAAAGTAATTTTCGTTGCTAAGAGCAACTCTAAAGATTTTAACGCTGGGTTAATCGTTAAAGAAGCAGCTCAAATCTGCGGCGGTAACGGTGGCGGCAGAAGCGATTTTGCTCAAGCTGGCGGTAAGGACACTTCAAAAATTAAGGATGCAATTAAGAGAGTGAAGGAATTAGTTTTATGAAAATTGTAGGTTTAGATTTAGGCTCAAAGACTTTAGGGATAGCTGTGTCTGATCCATCAAAGACAATTGCGACCAAACTTACTACAATAACTTTCACAAATAATGATTTTGAGTATGCAATTAAAGAATTATTTGCTATACTTAAAGATGAAGATATTGAACTATTTGTTTTAGGATTACCGAAAAATATGGATGGAAGTTTAGGCTTCCAAGCTCAATCTTCAATAAGATTTAAAGAAATGCTTGAAGCAAAATTTAATAAAAACGTTATTCTTTGGGATGAAAGATTAACATCAAAGATGGCGGAGTCTTTAATGATTTCTGCTAACTTAAGTAGAAAGAAAAGAAAAACAAAGGTTGACTTTGTGGCAGCCACAATAATATTACAAAGCTATTTGGATAGCAGAAAGAGAGATTTATAAAATGAATGAATTTGATGATACTTTAATAATTACCGATGAGTTAGGAAATGAATTAGAAGCAATGATTATAATGACTTTTGAGTCTGAAGAATTTGGAAAAAGCTATTTAGTTTATCAATTAAAAGATGATGAAACTGGCGAATATTTCGCAGCTAGCTTTAATCCTGAAGATGGTGATGAAGGTAATTTAAATCCTATAGAAACTGATGAAGAGTGGGATTTAATTGAAGAAGTACTAGAAAGTTTCTTGGAAGACCAAGAAGAAGCGGAAGAAGAACACGATCATAAACATGAGTAATTATTTAAAATCTTTAAATAAATTGCCTAAGAATGATTTAATTGATAAGGTTTTACTGGAAGCTAAGGAGTTAAAAACGCCGATAATCAGTGATGAAGGAATTATGTTTCTAATTCAAGTGATTAAGATAGCTAAAGTAAAGAAAGTTCTAGAGATTGGTTCAGCAATCGGATATAGCGCCATTATGATGGCTTTAAATACTAATGCTGAAATTACATCAATTGAAAAGGATGATTTAAGTTACGATAGAGCTATAAAAAATGTCTCTAATGGTAACTTAAGTTCAAGAATTAAGTTAATTAAGGCTGATGCATTAGAAGTTGAATTAGAGGAAATGTTTGATCTAATTTTTATCGATGCCGCTAAAGGACAGTATTTAAAGTTTTTAGAAAGGTTCAAGCCTAACTTGAACGATGGTGGGATAGTTATCTGTGATAACTTGCTTTTCCATGGATTAGTTTCTGATAAAGAACAAATAGAATCAAAAAGACTTAAGGGTTTAGTTAATAAAATTGACGACTTTAATCATAAGTTAATAGAACATCCTGATTTTGATAGTTTTATCTATGAAATTGGTGATGGTTTATCAATGTCAATAAAAAAAGGGTAGTTATAATGCGTTTAGTAGCTAGACTTAAAAACTTAAATGAAATCGAAAAACTAATCAACTTAAAAGTTGATTGTTTTCTTGTGGATACTCCTTTAGCTGTTAGAGCAATCAATAAGGATTTATTTAACCACTTAGATAAAATCAAAAGTTATGGTAAGGATATCTACTTTTTACTCAATAAAATGATTCATGAAGATGATATTGAAGCAGTAAAAGAAATCTTAAAAATCGCTCAAGAAATTGGTGTTAATGGGATTGTTGCTGGCGATATCACTTTGATGGTTTTAGCTGATGAGTTTGGATTAAAGAACAAAGTTATCTATCAACCGGGAACAATGAATACTAGTAGTTTTGATAATGAGTATTTTTTCTTAAAACAAATCAAGGGTATTACTATATCAAAGGAAATTACTCTAGAAGAAATCCAAAAGATTTTTGAAAGCAAAAAGACTGAGTTATCTTTGATAGGACATGGCTATTTAGATATGTTTTACTCAAAAAGAAAGTTGATTTCTAATTATTTTATTTACAAGAATACAAGTAAGAATAATATAATTGGTAATGATAGATTTAGATTAAAGGAAGAAATGCGCCCCGACAGTTTCTATCCAATTTTAGAAGATGAAGCAGGCACTCATATTTTTAGAGACAAAGCTTTAAATTCATTTGATGAATTCCTTGAGTTGAAGAAAGGTTTAGATGATTTCTTCTTTGAACGAATTTTCATGAGTGACGAAGAGTATTATGATAGTATCGCAGCTTATCAAGATAGAGATTTAGTTGAAGGATTTTTAAGAAAATATCATGATAACTATAACAAAGGTTTTTACTATCAATATACTGAAAAATTAAAAGGTGATTTAAATGAAAACTGAGTTATTGGCACCAGCTGGAAATCTTGAGAAAGCCAAGATTGCACTTCTTTATGGTGCAGATGCAGTTTACATCGGGGGAAAGCAGTTTTCTTTAAGAGCGAGAGCTTCAAATTTTGACTTAGATACGATTGAAGAACTGATAAATTTCGCTCATGGTATAAATAAAAAAGTGTATGTGACGATGAATATCGTGTTCCATGATGATGACGTATTCGGATTGGACGAATATCTTAGATTTCTTGATAAATTAAAGGTTGATGCTATCATTTGTTCTTCAATGGTTGTCGTTGAAAGAGCAAAGGCTATAACCGATTTAGAAATTCATTTGTCAACGCAGTTTTCTTTAACGAATTCTGTCTTAGCTAATTACTTTTATGACGAAGGAATTAAACGTGTAGTTTTAGCTAGAGAATTATCCTTAGAAGAGATTAAAGAAGTTCAAAAACAAAGTAAGGCTGATCTCGAAGTTTTTATCCATGGTGGTATGTGTGTTTCATATTCTGGAAGATGTACTCTATCAAATTATACAAGCTTGAGAGATGCAAATAGAGGTGGTTGTGCTCATACTTGTAGATGGCTTTATGATTTATATGAAGGTGATGAGTTACTTTCTGATAATCATGATTTTCAAATGTCTTCTAAAGATTTAGATGCAACCGAGTTTATTAAAGATTTAGTCGAGACTGGAGTTAGTTCTTTAAAGATTGAAGGAAGAATGAAATCAATTCATTACATCGCAACTGTTGTTAGTGCTTATAGAATGTTGATTGATGATTATTATCATGGAAGTATGAGAGATTTAAGTTTTTATCAGAATGAGATAAAAAAAGCTGAGAACCGTCAAACTTCACACGGATTCTTTAAAGGCGATACAACTATCAATGAACAACTTTATAACCAAAGAAGTGAAATACCTACAAAAGAATTTGTAGGAATGGTTTTGGATTATGATAAGATTAAGAAACAAGTATTAATTGAACAAAGAAATTATTTTATTCCTGGTGATGTTCTTGAGATTTTTACACCTGATAAGACTACAATTCAATTTAAAGTTGATAAGATTTTATCTGAAGAATTAATCGAGTTAGATGCAGCTAGACATCCTTTAGAAAAACTATTGATTAGTTTAGATATTGAAGTTCCAAAATTTAGTTTGATACGGAAGGTGAATTATGAGTAAACCAGTTATTATAGCCGTTGCCGGAGGATCTTCATCCGGAAAAACAACTGTAGTAAATAAAATCATCAGCAATTTTCTTACCGAAAAAGTTGAGGTAATAAGGCATGATGATTATTATAAAGATCAAAGTGAAATGACCTTAGAGGAAAGAAGAAAAATCAATTATGATCATCCGCTATCATTAGATAACGATTTGTTTTACTCACAAGTTTTAGATTTGTTAAATGGTAAGGCGATTGATAAGCCTACCTATGACTTTGTCGAGTTGAACAGAACAAATATAACTGAGAAAGTTTATCCGGCTGAGATAATTATTCTCGAAGGAATTTTAGTTTTAGAGGATGAAAGAATCAGAAACCTTGCAGATATCAAAATTTTCGTTGAAGCTGATGATGATGTAAGACTGATTAGAAGAATAAAAAGAGATACTACCGAAAGAGGAAGAACTTTAGATAATGTCTTAAATCAATATTTAAATACTGTTAAACCAATGCACCATGCTTTTGTGAAACCAACTAAGCGGTATGCGGATATAATCATCCCTAATGATTACTCTCATGATGTTGCGGTTGATTTAATTAAGGCAAAAATATTCACTATCTTAAACAAATAAATTATGATATAATTATAAACGTTAAAAAAGGAGTTAAACAATGGAAAATACTTATAAATTAACCGAAGCTGGGTTTGAACAGTTAAAGGCAGAATTAGAAGAATTAAAAGGCGAGAAAAGAAATGCTAATTTAGAAGCTTTAAAAGAAGCTAGAGCCCAAGGGGACTTATCAGAAAACGCTGATTATGATGCGGCTAGGGATGAACAAGCTAGAATTGAAGCTAGAATCAAAGAGATTGAAAACATTCTTAAAAATTCTGAAATCATTAAAGAAAACAATCGTTCAAGAGTAATCGGAATGGGTAAGACTGTAGAAGTTAAATTTCTTGATACTAATCGTGTGATGGAGTTTACAATCGTTGGCCGTTTAGAGGCTAATCCAATGCAAAAGAAAGTATCAAATGAGTCACCGCTAGGTAAAGCTATAATCGGTGCTAAAAAAGGGAAGGTTTTAACTTTTAAGTCTGAAACCGGACAAGAAGTCACTGTCGAAATTCTTGAAGTAAAATAATTAAGAGAAAAGTCCGCTTTTTCTCTTTTTATCTAGGAGTTGAATAAGATGATAGGTATAATTGGCGCTATAGATTATGAATTACATCATTTCTTTCAGAATATGATAATATCTAGAACTGATATTATCGCTGATAAAACTTTTTATGTAGGAAAAATCAAGACGCATAATGTAGTTATTGTTAAGTCAGGCATTGGCAAGGTTAACGCCGCTATTACCGCAACGATTTTAGCCGATCACTATGATGTTAGATTAATTGTCAACAGTGGAGTTGCTGGTGGGTTATCACCGGTTGAAGTTGGCGATATTATCGTTCCTAAAGGCATAGCCTATTTTGATGTATCATTAACAGAAATCGATGACGTACCTTATGGACAAATGGGTAGTGATCCTTTATTGGTAAAGATTGACGAAACCTATTTAGCAAAAGCAGAAAAAATCTTAAACCATTTAAAATATAAGTACGTGGTGGGTAATTTAGTTTCTGGCGATAAGTTCGTTACTAAAGTTAAAGATCTAACAAAGATTTCTAAAAACGTTAGTGATATTGTTGGTGTTGAAATGGAAGGTATGGCAATTGGGTTAACTGCGCATAAATTTAACATTCCTTTTGTGTCAATTAGAGGAATATCCGATATAATTGATACTCCTGATCAACCTAAGAATTACCGTGACTTAGTTAAGTCGGTTGCACATAAAACTTCTAAATTTGTTTTAGCTTTTCTAGAGGTAGTTGATGAATAACCTAGTTATTGATGGAAAGATTGTCGAGTATGAGATTATTTATAAGAAGATAAAAAATCTCTACTTAAGAGTCAAAAACAATAAAATTGTTGTCACATCGCCTAAAACATACTCAAAAAAAGATATTGAGAATTTTGTTTTAAAACACAAAAGTTTTGTTAATAAACATCTCAATCAAGAAACAAAAACTTTGTATGATAAAAAAGAGTTTCTACTTTTGGGAAATCCAATAGAAGTTATCACTTATTCCGGTAAAACCCTTAAAATCGAAGAAAATAAATGTTATTTACCCGATAGTATAAGTGATTCAACTATTGAGAAATTTTATAAAGATATTACGATATCTTTGGCACAAGAGTTGGTTAATAATGAATTAAAGGTTTTAATGAATGAGTTTGATTTAACAAAAATTAAATTCAAATCGCAATTAATGACTTCTAGACTTGGCAGTTGTAAAACAAATGAATCAGTCATTAAGCTAAACAGCATATTAGCTAGGTTTGATATAAAGTATTTGCGAGCCGTTTTAATCCATGAAATTGTTCATCTTAAAGTCAAAAATCATCAAAAAGCATTCTACGATGTATTGCTTAAATACGAACCTAATTACCGACATATTAGAAAAGAATTAACAAATATTTTGAAACTTTATCAAATATAGACCTTGAAGTGGATTTAAGGTCTTTTATTTTCTGAAATTTTAGTAATGTTCTATATTACCACTCAACATGAAAAAAAATAGACATTTGTCAATTTATTAGGTATAATATAATTGATATTTGGAGGAAAAACATGATTGAACTACTTTTTAAAAGAAAAAATTTCTATCCAGACGAGTATAAAAAGACAGTTTTTGATATAAATTTTAATGATTTATTAAAAAAAGGAATTAAGAATATATTTATTGATCTTGATAATACATTGATTCCTTATAACATAAGTGAAGCAGATGAGAAAACTTTAAAGCTTTTTAAGGATATTCACAATCTTGGTTTTCAAGTTTTTATTATCTCAAATAACAAAAAAGACCGAGTAAAGTTGTTTGCGGATATGGTTGAAAGCAGATATGTTTACAGTGCGCAAAAACCATTTAAATCCGGATTTAGAAGAGCTTTGAAAAAAGTCGGTCATCCTGATCCTAAAACGGTTTGCCTAATTGGTGACCAATTTATGACCGATGTTTTAGGTGGGAAAAGAATGGGATTTTATGTAATCGTAGTTGACGCTATTCAAAGAAAAAGTGAAAAATGGTATACCAAATACAATCGACATTTAGAAAAGAAAATCTTACAAAGGCTTAAGAGAACGGACAAGGAGTTTTACGATAGACTAAATTTACAGGAGAAGAGGTAGACGGATGGCAGAACTGTTTTGCAAAGGCTGTGGAGCATTAATACAAAACGTAGATAATAAGTTACCGGGATATGTCAGCGATGATTTATTAAGCGCAAAAAAAGTCGATGATGTAGTTTGTCAAAGATGCTTTAGAATCAGACACTATTCCGAAAGTTTTCCATACACAGTTTCTAACTCAGATTATTTGCAGGTTATCGAAAAAATTAAATCTGAAGATGCGTTGATAGTCAAGATCGTTGACATCTTCGATTTTTCAGGTTCTTTTGTACCGGCGATTAAAGAACTTACTGGTAATGAAGATGTTATTCTTGTCGGTAATAAAATGGATTTAATGCCTAAGAATGTTAAGCCATCAAGAATCTTAAGTTGGTTACAAGTCATGCTAAACGCTCAAGGTTTCACAGTTCTTGACTCTGTCCTTTTGTCAGCGAAATTTGGTGATAACTTTGATGAATTGATGGAAAAGATTTACCAGTATAAAGGAAATAGAAATGTCTATATTGTAGGATCTTCCAATGTTGGGAAATCAAGAATCATTAATCAAATATTAAGAAGATATTTAGGTGGGGCTTCTGATATTGTTACTGAATCTTTATCACCGCAAACAACAATTGGTTTAATTGGTTTTCAATTGACAGACGGAACCTATATTTATGACACACCAGGTGTGATAAATAAACATCAATACATGCATTACTTAACTAGACCGTCTTATAAATTAACAGTTCCTAATCGCGAGATTAAACCAATGGTTTATCAACTAAATGAAGGTCAAACACTTTTCTTTGGTGGACTAGCAAGATTAGATATCATTTCCGGCGAGACTGGAGATGTAATCAGCGTTGTGACATATTTTGCAAATACTTTAAATATCCATCGAACTAAAACTACAAAAGCTGATAAGCTTTATATTGAAAAATTATATTCTTTATTATCACCACCTTTCAGTAAAGATGAGGATGTACCGAAATGGATTTACCATGAGTTCAGAGTTAGGGATAATCAAAAATATGACATTGTCTTTAGTGGTTTAGGATTTGTAACATTAAGAGCACCTTTCTGTGTTAGAGCTTATGCACCATTTGTTGTGGGTGTTTATACACGGTTAGCGATTATATGACAGAAAAAACAATTATAAATATATATGAATTTTTAGAAAACCAATTTCTCCACAATCAATCGAGGTTGAAGCATATCTTAGCTGTTTTAAAAGTAGCGCTTGATTTAGGAGAAATATTTGGTGTTGATAAAGATAAAATTACAATATCTGCACTTATGCATGATTCAACTAAAAATAAAACTTTTCAAGAAAATCTTGATTTAGCGAGTAAGATGTTTTCTGAAGGTGAACTTAAGATTGTACCTGCGCCTTGCCTTCATGCTTACTCAGCTGCCGCTTTGGCTAAGATAGAATTTGGTATTTCGGATCAAGAGATTTTGAATGCAATTACTTATCACTGCAGCGGCAGATTAAACATGAGCGTTTTAGAGAAGGTTATTTTCGTCGCCGACTTTATTGAAGAATCAAGAGATTTCGTTGAAGATTATATAAAGGAAACAGCTTATAAAAATCTTGATTTAGCAACATATTTAATCATGAAAGAAACAGAGAATTATTTAATCAAAAATAACCGTAGAGTTTCTAAACTTACTACAGAAGCTATTGAAGCATATGAAAATTTGGAGGTATTGAATGACGGAAAAATTAAAGAAAATTAAAGCAGCTTTATCAGCTTTAAAATTGAAGGACATTTACATTTATGATTTCCAGGATTTCTCTCCGTTCTTTGATTATCAAGTGATTGCGACAGCCTCAAATGAAAGACAGGTTCATGCGGCTATCAACCATCTTAAGCAAGCCTTTCCTATGGATAACATTAGGGTTGAAGGTGCAACTGATAATCGTTGGTTGTTAGTGGATTTAGAGGATGTAATAGTTCACGTTATGCATAAAGACGAGAGAGATTATTATCAAATAGAAAAATTGTTTTTTGAAAGAAAACAAGTTGAGGAATAAAAGATGTATGATATGGAATATGATTTATTGGCAACCTTCTATGATTCATTCATTGATGAAGTTGTATATCAGGAGTATCTTGATTTAGTCAATAAGTATTCATCGCTTGGCAGTCTCTTGGATATCGGCTGTGGCACAGGTAATTTAGCAATTGAGTTTGCCAAACAAGGATTTGATGTTGTAGCTACTGATTTATCTGAAGAGATGTTAAATATCGTTGATTATCGAGCTAAGGAAGAAGACGTTGAACTTGAAATAGCTATTTACGATATGTTAGACCCGATTGATTTTGAATTTGACGTTATTATCGCTTCAATGGATGTTATTAATCATTTATCCGATTTAGAGGATGTTGAATTTGGTTTTACCAACATTTATAATAGCCTTTTAGACAATGGAGTTTTTATCTTCGATGTTTTATCGGTTGAGTTTATTGATGCCTTTGATGGTTATGTAGAAGATGATGATGATTATAATTTTCATTGGGAAAGTCATAAGGGTGATAAAGAACATAGTATCGTTCACACAATTACGATTAATGTTGAAGACAGTTCTGAAGAAGTGAAGATTTACGAGCAAACACATGAAATGGAAAACTATGAGAGTATTTTACATAAAGTCGGTTTTAAAGTTCTAGAAAAAAAAGAGTTACCTGAAAGAACGATATACGTAGTACAAAAGAGTGAAAGATCGGAATAAAATTTCCGATCTTTTTTTAAAGAATTTTCATCTCGAAACAGTAATATTTTTACAAATGAGGTGATTATATGAAAAAGTACATTAGTTATTTATTAATTGTTATTGGAATTGGCGGGTTTATGTATTTCAATAAGCAAGAAGATTCCGTAACGCAAATTTATCAACCGTTAAACGTTATTCAAACAACCACTGAAACAAAAAATGAAGTAAAAATTTACGCAGAAATAAAAGGTGAAGTTAGATTTCCAGGTGTTTATACGATATCTGAAGGCGAGATTTTAAGAGCATTAATTGATAAAGCTGGTGGATTAACTGAAAAGGCTGATATTAGTATGATAAATCAGGCTCAATTGGTAGTCAGTAACAGTTTTGTTATTATACCAAGAAAGACCGAAGAAAATTTTTATCAGACAACGACGGAAATTAGTGAAACAATAAGATATATATTTGTGGATATAAAGGGTGAGGTGAAGTATCCCGGAGTATATCGAGTAGAAGTAGGAACTAGAGTATATGAATGTATCGAGGAAGCCGGCGGATTAAAAGAAAATGCTGACGCAACTGGAATTAACCTTTCGGCTATTGTTAGTGACGGGATGATTATTGAAGTTCCTGAATTAGTTAATGAAAGTAAAGTTAGAGTATATATCGGTGGAGAAGTAAATAAACCAGGGTATTATGAACTTGAAGAAGGAACTGTTATAAGCGAGTTAATTATCTTAGCTGGAGGATTAACAGAAAAAGCTGATACAAAGAAGTTAGTTTTTACTAAAGTACTTGTCAATGGAGATTATATTGTGATTGATGCATTGCCTATTGTAGAAAAGATTTATGTTTCGATAAGAGGTGAAATCAAGTATCCAAACATATATTATGTCGATGAAGATATTACAGTTATGGAACTGATCAATCTTGCTGGAGGATTACTGGATACTGCCAAAGCTAGCGCTATTAATTACGATCAAGTCTTGGTTTTGGGTAGTGTTGTTGTTATTCCGGCAAATTCAAACAACGAGGATAATGATATTGATAATGATAGTGATTTAATAAACATCAATACCGCTGGTTTAGAAAGATTGATGGAACTAGTAGGTATCGGTGAAATTTATGGACAAAGAATAATTGACTACCGAACCGAGAATGGATATTTCACAACGATTGAAGAAATCATGTTAGTGCCAGGAATAAAAGAAAGTGTTTATGAAGCGATTAAAGACCATATTACTGTTTGATAGTTCAAAGTTTATTCACTTAGCTTTGGTGGCGGTTTTATTTCTTTTAGCAAAGACATCTTATTTAGCTGTAATTCTTTTATTGATTGAATTATTTTTTCTCTTTAAAAAAAGTCGAAATCTTTTAATATATAGTTTAATGCTAATGGCAATCTTGAATTTGAGATTGCCTATTTATAATACTTTTCAAGAAATCGACTCCGGAGTTATAATTGCGATTGATGAAGAAAGAGTCACAATTTCAAATAGGGGAAAATATTATTTATATGTAAATGACATTAGTGATCTTGAATTAGGAATGGAAATTACTTTTGAAGGTGAAAGAATTATAAGTGACCAAAAAAATATTATGTTTGGTTTTGACTACCAAAGATTTTTAAAAGCTAATAGTATCTTGGGTCAATATAATGTGACTAGGATCGAAAAAATAGATCAAAAAAATGTCATTCAGATAATTCCAGAAATGATAAAAAAACATTTCAACGAAAACTATGAAGAAGATGTTTCAACATATTTGAAATTATTCATTCTGGGTGATAAAGAAGGTTTAGATGAAGATATTGTTTCCGGTTCTAGAAAGATTGGTATAAGCCATCTTTTTGCGGTTTCAGGAATGCATTTAAGTTTGATTGTTTTGGCAATAAATGCGATTTTAAAACGTTTTTTCTTAAATATCAAAACAAAAAATACGATATTAATTCTTTGTTTGGTTGCCTATAATATTATCACGGGATTTTCACTTTCGATATTGAGAGCTTCTTTACTAAGTATTTGCTTATTAAAGAAAAGTGATAATAATTTTAGTAGTACTGATTACTTAACATTTATTATGATTGGTTTTTTGATATACAACCCTTATTTCATCTATAATATCGGGTTTGCTTTATCTTTTCTAGTTAGTTTTGCCATTATATTAGGTGGAGATATATTTAGTTCCAAAAGTAAATTAATTCAGATAATGCAAATTGGTGTTTTAGCCAATATGGTAAGTTTACCGCTGCTTATGAATCTAAATGGTAGTTTTGGAATTTTTAATATTTTTTATAATGTATTGTTTGTATATTTCGTCAGTGTGCTCCTTTTACCGATGGCATTTATAATATTGATTATTCCCTTGAATGACTTATATCAGATATTTATAAGTGTTTTTGAGGATTTAATTGAACTGTCTGTTAAAGTAAATGTTTATCTAGAATTTCATTTTAGTTTTATTCTGATAATCTTTCTTTACTATATCTTTTTGTTGGGATTCTTAGTTTTCTTTCACAAAAGTCCAAGAAAGTATTTTGCCTTAGGGTGTTTTATTTCGATTATTTTAGCTTGGAATTACCATTCAATAATTCCTTCAACTTTTGTAAGAATTATCGATGTGAATCAAGCTGAAGCTATTCATATTCACCATAACTCATGTGATATTTTAATTGATACCGGTAAAAGTGATGATTATGACAGCATAATCAAATATTTTCAACATAACAACATTAAGAATATCGATTATCTTGTGATAACTCATCTGCATGACGATCATTATGGCGAAGCTTATGATATTTTAAATAGTCTTGAAGTCAAGAATTTGCTAGTTAATCAGCTATCTCCTGAATTGACTCTTTTTAAACAAATAGTTTTGCGAAAAAGCGATTATTTTGGTTGCGATGATATAATTCTCACTAATATAAATGAGTTTCACAGTGATAATGAAAACAATAATTCTTTAGTTTTGTATGGTAGAATAGGAATTGATTATTGGTTATTTACAGGAGATATAGAAAGCGAAGTTGAAGAAGAGATTATTAGTAATTATAATTTTGAACTAGATGTTTTAAAAGTTGCCCATCATGGTTCTGATACTTCTTCGAGCTCTGTTTTCCTAGATGCTGTAAATAGCGATTTTGCGATTATATCGGTAGGAACAAATTACTATGGACATCCTTCAAAAAGCGTTTTAAATAGTCTTGAAGATAGAAACTACCAAATCTTTAGGACTGATGAAAACGGAACGATAACTTTCAATTATATTCCCATATTGAATATTAGAATAATTGATAACTTTTATTTTGAGAAAAGAAGGGTATATTATTATTAATTTGATAGACTTATGCACAAATATCAGAATATTTGATATAATAGAAACAGTAAGATTTCTTAAACTTTAGGAGTCAATTTGAATGAACCGAAATTGTTATTTGTTTTATGGAGAAGATCTTTTCCTAATAAAAAAAGAAACCGATTTGGTTTTCAAAGAAAACGAAATCGATTTATCGACAATTGAAGTATATGATGGTGAAGAAGAAGGTGTTGATAACGCAGTTACCAGCGCCATGACTTTACCTTTTTTGGCTGATCGTAAAGGTATTGTCATTACAAATGCAAAATTTCTAACCGGCGAACAAAGCATTAATGATTCTGAGGCCGATAAACTTATTAGTTTTTGTGAAATGAAATTAGACCAAACAATAATGGTTGTTCAAGTTAGATCCGATAATCTGGATTTTAAAAGCAAGTTGGTTAAGTACTTGACCAAGAATACAATAGCCAAAAAATTTCCTATCAATGATAAGGGTTTTGATATTTACGACTATGTGAAAAAAGAACTAGCTAAACACGATTTAAAAATTCAATCTTATGCACTAACACAATTCATAAATCGTGCTAATATCAATATGGATAATTTAAACAATGAGCTACAGAAATTAATCTATTTCTCATATGGGATGAAAGAGATTAACGCTGATATTGTTTT
Source organism: Caryophanales bacterium UBA2289 (assembly GCA_002345505.1). Classification (GTDB taxonomy): domain Bacteria; phylum Bacillota_I; class Bacilli_A; order Izemoplasmatales; family Hujiaoplasmataceae; genus UBA2289. Next base: position 4,128 of record DDWJ01000040.1, on the reverse strand, counting down.
TCAAGTAGTCAATCGTGAGATTGAAGATAATATCTTTGAACTAGTGAATGCAATCTTAGAGAAGAACCAAGAGAAGATTTTTAAAGTATATTATGATCTAGTTGAACATAACGTTAAATCAACCCAGATTCTCTCAGTTATAAGCTCGAAATTCCTCGAGATACTTTATACAAAATCTTTGATAAGTATTGGCTATGGAAAAGCCGACATAGAGAAGTTTTTCAATTATACCAGTGGCAGAGTTTATTATATGATGAAAAACGCTTCTGAGGTCAGTTATGATGTGTTATATGAGAATATCAGCAACCTTGAAGATTTAGATTATAAAATTAAATCAGGAAAGATTGATAAAGATCTAGGACCGCAGTTGTATTTGCTTAGTAATAAATAAAAAAAAGCCCTCTGGCTTTTTTCTCACATAGCATTTACTTTATTTGATAAACGTGACTTTTGGTTGTTAGCATAGTTTTTATGATGAATGCCTTTAGCAACGCTCTTATCAATTTTCTTGTAAGCAAAGTTTAATGCTTCGATTGCTTTTTCTTTGTTGCCATTCTTAACTTCAAGTTCAACACTCTTTAATGCAGTTTTTAAAGATGATTTGAAAGAAGCATTTGCTAAACGTCTTTTTTCGTTTTGGACATTACGTTTAATTTGTTGTTTGTTATTAGCCATTATTTCACCTCCATTAGTAATCGCGTTAATATTTTAACAAATTAGTGATAAAAAAGCAACAAATAAAATTTTTATTTTACTATATTCGTACCTTTTAGAAGACTTAAAAATTAGATAAATGATTAAAAGTAATTTTTTTTGAAAAAATGTGATTTAAACTAGATAATTTTAGAGATTAAGATATAATAAAATCGAACATTTTTTAGTAGGGGGTTAATGATGCCGAAAATTAAATCTACGGGTTTGGTCGTCGATCAACTTGAGGCTTTAAATAATAAATACGTTCTTTCTAACGGTTTTTTAGGTGTGAGCGGAATAATGGATGAGTTGAAGCAAGAAGATAATGCGCATTTGAAAGTTAACACACTGTTAAAAAAAGATCGTTCAGGCGAATATTATTTGAGTGTCTTTAATCCACTTTACACTTCGATAATAGCAGCTAAAACCGAACTTCATCCTTTACAGATTCAACCGAAGTTTCATGAACAAGAACTAGACATGGATAATGGTTTGTATACTCGAACAACTATTTATGAAGTTGAAGGGGTTGAAATTAAAATCCATAGCGAACGTTTCATCGACCAAAAGAATAGAAATTTCATTTATTCTAAGTATATAATTTATGTTGATAAACCAATTGAATTAGAAATAACCCATGGTTTTGATTTGGAAAGAGTAGATAAGTATCCTGATGATTTCGCCGATGTAGTTTTTGAAGCAGATGGCGATTTGAGTTTGCGATCAATCGCAAAGGAAAGCGATAAACCGCTTTATATCGTCTATGGTTTCGATAAGAATTTTAAAAACCGTCATCGCCATTCTAAAATTAAACATCAAGAGAATTATCTTATTAAAGCTGAGCCTGACAGGGATTATGAAATTATCAAATATGTTGGAATCAGTACTGATAAAAGAAAAGAATTTGAGTACTTAAAAAAAGTTATTAGAAGATGCCAAAGAATCGGTTACGGTGAGTTGTTGCTAAATAATCAGAAATATTGGGAGAGATTATGGAATAATTCCCGAGTTTATATTTATAACAATGACCTAGTAGATAGATATAATCAGTATAATCAATTCCAGTTAATAAGTCATAGACCTTTAAATGAAACAATGAGATGTTCTAGATATGGTATGACGAACAAACCAATTGACGAAACTTTTGTCAATGAAATGTATATGTTCAAGTACTACCTAAACACCGATTATAAACAAGCAAGAAGATGGCTTGTGACTAGGATTAGAGGTTTAGAAGAAGCTAAGGCTAATGCTTACAAGTTAAAAAAACAAGGAGCTTTATACACTGATAAATCTAATAATCTTTATATTAACGCGATGATAGTGATTAATTTGATGGAGTATATTGAAAGAACTTTAGACAAGAGCTTACTTGCATTAGGTGGTGTCAGCATGTCTTTAGAGATATCTAAATTCTATCTAGATTATATTACACCAAATCATAAAAAAACTAACTATCAAGTATTGAATGTTAATTCTTTGGATAACGAAATAACTGAGATCGATAACAATGCATTACTCAATTATCTAATTAAAGATTGTTTAGGCAAATGCGCGAATATTGTCGCAATGGCAAAAGTTGAAAATAGAAAAGATGTTGAAGAATTTTTAAGAGTAAACCAATATGATGTTTTAATCAATGAAATCAGAGAAGTGAAAAAGAAACTATATCTTCAACAACCGAATGTAAACAATTTAATTCAAATATTTGATAAGTATTTTAAAACAGAAGAAAAGCTGCGCTTCCCAGATGTTTTGAATTTATTCTTGCTTTATCCCGAAGATTTTAAAGAATTTGTAAAAGAAGAGAATTTTGCTTATTATAACAAGTTAACTAATACTAATGGTTACGGAGCCTTTATTCTAGCATTTCTTGGAGTAACTCATGGCTTCGAAAGAGAAGCGAATAAGTATTTTAAACAGTTTATGCCACTAAATATTTATGATGATGCAAATAAATACAATCATGTTCAAGATACTTTGGACTTAGGATTAAGTGCTTGTTTATATCTCCATATTGTTTATGGGTTCGCAGGTTTACGACATGATAGATACTTAATGACTGCGGATTCTTATATACCTAACGATATTAGAAGACTAGAGTTTAAAATTAAAGTTGCGAAAAATATCGCTAGTATAAAAATAAAAAGAAACAGTGCAATTATTGAATGGAATGAATATATAACTACAAATGAATCAAATTAAAAAAGGGACTGTAAAGAAATGAAAAACGAGAAAGTTTTTCAAATCTGCAGGACCTTTTTTCTTATTCACACACAAAAAGGCGCTATAATGCGCCTTTTATCGTATAGGAAAACACATTTCCATTGAAATGAGGGTTCTAAATTGAGTTATAAAGTTAAGAAATTAAGCGATATTTCTTATTATGGTATTTCTTGAGGTTGTAACCAATAATTATTAAGTATAATTCAATCCTTATTCCAGTTAATCGCGTTCTTGTAAATCTTCTGAATTTCATGTCTTCTTTGATTACTCCAAATGCGCCTTCAACTTGAATGGATCTTTGAATTCTAAGTTCAATTCCCAACGATGAATCAAGATTGTTTCTAACTTCATCCTTGAGTTCATCTAATCCCATAGTTATCTTTGATTGTCTATTTCCTATGGATTTTGTACATTGTTTCTTAAGCAGACACCCTTCACATGATTCGCATTCATAAACAGTGATGGTCTTATTATATTTACTCTTTGTAATTTGATATCTGTCAATCTCTGGATATAATCTCCCATTAGGACAAATCTTGATTCCAACTTCATTTGTTTTGAAATCCTCGAATTTGTATGGATTCTTTTGATATTTTTTATCTTTTTCTTTTGACCAAGTATTGTACTTTTGATACAATCCCATACCTTTGCTTTTACAGTATTGATAGTTCTCGTAACTTCCATACCCTGCATCAGCTACTGGATATTTTGGATATCTATCATATGCTAGATTGTATTTCTCCAAAAATGGCGCGAATGTTCTTTGATCAGCTCTATTTTGATATGCCTCCACCATCATGATGTATTCATTACTTACTCCAATCTGCACATTATATCCCGGTTTTAGTTGTGCATTTCTCATATAGTCTTCTTTCATATGCATGAAGGTGGTGTCATGGTCGGTTTTGGAGTAACTGTTTCTATCACCGACTATTCTTAGTTTTTCTTCATATTCCATCAGTTTCTCTTGATATTCTCTTAGTTGTTCGTAAGCTCTTTGAATTTCTGTCTTGTTTTTTCCTTTACCATAAACAAATGATATTCTTTTTTTTCGATGACACCTGACATTCGATTTTTCGCCTTCTCTAGATACTCAGATTTGTATGTAGTGTTCATCTTGATTTCTCTATATCCGTTCTTACAAAAAATTTCATTCCATAAAGGTATCGCTTTGCTTATTTTGAGATATAACCCGACTTTTGCAATTTA
>DDWJ01000039.1 GCA_002345505.1 Caryophanales bacterium UBA2289 | reverse complement strand
ATTCTACCTTGACCAGTGCTTCTTTAGCACGGATCATGCGAGGATGGCAGCTAAAAATGCTATCGACATTTACAACTCAAAAAGATTACATGTATCTTTAGGGTATAAAACTCCCAATAATGTTTTTAAAAATGCAGTATAATTTATTGTTTAACCTGTAGACTTATTTTAGGACTAGACATATTAAAACGAAAATGAAACACATCTTACAAATAGTATTAGTATTTCTTTCATTAAGTTCTTGTGGACAGACAAAGAATAATGAAATTGAATCAATCCTTCTTGACTGTTTAACAAAAAGCTACGGAGAAAAACAAGTTGATATCAACAAAGAACTTGATGTGCTTGAAAAATATTTGATTGAAAGCAAATCCTTAAAATCTTCATCAGGACAATCGTATTTTGACTTCTATCAAGAAATAGTGAAACTCAATGATATTCCTGCCACCTTGCACTATGACAAATTTGATAATATTTACAAATTGACACCAAACGAGTTTTATTCTGTTGACTGCCTTGAAGAACTTAAACGGCTCGACTCAACGGTTATTGCCAATTCAAAGTATTACCAAATGACAGTTGCAATTCAAAAAGCAGCTGATGACGAAGTATCACCTTCAAGCATTGCAAAAGCCATAACAAGCGTTTTAAGTCCTCCTGACTTTGATAAACCTTATTATAGAGCCATTGCCCTCCTGACAATTGCCTATACTGCCAACTCAGACATTGGGCTTGAAAGACAATTATTACCGACTAACAATGAAGACGTTAGTTCTTACAAAGTAATGACAGTTTCAACGACTGAAAAAAATCAAATAGTGCTGAATGGTAACTTCGTTAAGCAAGAAGTGCTGAAAAGTACATTGAGCGATTTTATCAAGACCAATAAATCAAATCACTTAATCAAATTTCAAGCTGACAAGGGAACATCTTATGACTTTTATTTGAAAGTCCAAGAAGCTATTAATAGCGTTTATAATAACTTGCGAGACGAATTAGCAAAGGAGAAATTTAATAAGCAATACAAAGAACTGACTGAAAATGAACTGAAAGAAATAAGCGAGATTTATCCAAGTAGAATAAAAGAATGAAAAAATACGTGGCATAACAAGGGGTGTATTTTACGCTGGGTGTCTCCCCGATTAGCGAGCTAATCGGTTTTGGCGATACTGCGTATCGGGGGNNAAACACACCCCCAGCCGTTAGGCAACATTTTGAAAGACCGACAAGCGTGATTATTTTTTTTGCAAAAATCAATTTTTGAACGATAATAAAAATTAGATGGATTATTTAAGTAATTTGATATCTAATTGATAATATGCATATAACATCAATAATAATCATGATTTAAAAACAATAAACTATGAATGATTTTAAAATATTTAAACGATTTAATGATAATGAACAAGCAATAGAACTTGCTGAAGAGTTTAGAAAAAATGGCATTGAATGCCAATTAATTAATGATTCCCCCGCTGTAGATATTACATTTACTGGAAATTCAACTTTTCAAAAAGAAACCCAATTATTGATTAGGCAATCTGACTTTGAGAAAGCAAATAAAATACAAGAAGACCAAGCTGATGAAATATTGCTTAATATAAATAAAGACCATTATCTTTTTGAGTTTACAAATGAAGAACTGCATGAGATTCTTGAAAAACCTGATGAATGGAATCCAATAGATTATAAATTGGCACAAAAATTATTAAAAGAGAGAGGTCAAGAAGTCAATGAAAATTTACTGAAATCTCTTAAGCAGGAAAGGATAAATGAGTTGTCAAAACCAGAGAAAGGACAAGGCTCCTGGATAATCATTGGATATATATTTTCATTATTAGGCGGATTTCTTGGAATATTAATTGGTTGGTTTTTGTGGACATTAATGAAAACACTTCCAACTGGAGAAAAGATTTATTTGTATTCAGAAAACGACAGAAAACATGGTAAAAGAATTTTTATAATTGGTATGATTGTTTTCCCTGTTGCTTTGATAATTAAGTTTTTTGATAAATTGAATTTTTAAAAGTCTATGAGTAAGCGATTTGTAAAGATTATTTTATATTCTATTTTTGTTTTAATTGGTTTATACACAATTAACAGACTACTTGATTTTTATATTTACCCTACACTCTCCTACTTTAAAGATATTGAAAAAAGAAAAGAGCAAGAAATAAATAAAGAAAGAAGAGAGAGACAATATAAGATTTTTCATGTTTCTGACTTGCTAAACAACAATGAATTAGATAGTGCTGAAATAATTACAAATGAATTAATTGCAATAGAAAATGAACCTCAATTGATAAGATTTAAAGCATATATCTGTTTTCAACGAAATAATTATAATTGCGCTTCATTGCTATATGATAGCGTTATGAGAATGACTTCAGTTAAGTTTGCAGATTCTGTATTAATTAACAATAAGGAATTATATTATAATTCAATGGGAGACAAGGGTGTCTCGCAATTATATTTAAACTTGGCAGATAGCGGTTTAAATAATTTATTAAAAGCAGCGATTGAAAAACCCTATTATTATTTCGAAGTATGTAAGTATTATGAACAAAAGAAAGATATTGAGAAAGTGAAGTTATATTCGAAGAAACTAATTGAATTATTTCCGAACGAGAAGTTTTATATAGACTATTACAATAATATGAATAAATAAAAAACGTTGCCTAACAAGGGGTGTATTTCACGCT
>DDWJ01000028.1 GCA_002345505.1 Caryophanales bacterium UBA2289 | reverse complement strand
TGTTTTCTTTTTCAAAATAGATTTCAACATCGATCGAGCGGAGTTCTTTAATGACGGTGAGGATATCAATGGTGTTTCTGGAAAAACGAGATATCGATTTGGTTAAGATTAAATCGATATGTCCTTTTTTTGCATAATCAACCATATCCATGAATCCAGGACGTTTATACATATTGGTTCCAGTGATTCCTTCGTCATTAAACATACCCGCAAATTCCCATTCTTCATTGTTTTGAATGCGACTGGTAAATTCATCAATTTGGGTTTGATAACTGTTTAATTGATCGGTTTCATCAGTAGACACTCTTGCATAAGCTGCAACTCGTTTCTTTCTGATGATTTGATCGGTTTTCGTATTTCTAAATTTTGGTTTTGGCTCAATAATTTCTACAATTGTATTCATTGGTTGAAGACCTCCTTGTTTTTGTTAGTGTGTATATTACCTCTAATAAAAGAATTAGCAAGTCCTTTGGCTATAGTAATGGGTTAAGAGAGCATATTAAAAAGAAAAAGGGCAAGCATCCCTAAATTAGGGAGGTCTTGTCCTTTTCCTTGTCTTCACCGCATATAGTATATAATGGTTTAAATAGTAAGACAACCAACAGTCGTTGGTATTTAGATAACTTTTGTATTTTTTGTATGGTAATCAATAATAACTTTCACAACAACACCATCAATCATCGCATTAAAGTATTTTGAACTCATATGTTCTACTTTACCATCTTCAAAGTATTGTACGAGTTTTGGATTGCGACTGTTGGCAATCAGCTTCGCTTTGGTAAAGAATGTTTTAGAACTTTTGATATCATTTTCTATGTATGATTTTGTCATAAGAAAGATATCATAATCTTCTTGAACTTTAATATCAAAATAATCTCTTCTCTTATAGATGAGCCTAGAACCTTTTGGAAGATTGGTATTTGGATCATCATAGTCTAATATCGCATGGGCGTAATCATAAGCTCCGCTTGTGATATTGGTCATAAAGTTATAAGGAAGATCACGTTTCTTATTTGAGATTAATTGATGATCATGATTTAAAGTATAGGTTTCATAGTTTGTCATGGGTAAGTAATTATTCTTTTTATATTGATAATCTAACAAATCATATACGGAACAATCATAGATTTTACTGAGATTAATCAAAACAGAAGTAGGCATATCAGTTTCACCAGCTTCATAGTTTCTTAAGGTATAGATACTGATGTTGGATCCAAGTTCTTGTAGTTTGTTCACAACAGTTTCTTTGTTTAGGCGTTTTATTTTACGCATTCTTATGCCAATAGGAATGGCTTTGGTTTCTTTATTCGTCATGGTGAAGACTCCTCTATTATTTATTTCAAAATCAATTCTAACATAATTTGTATATTTTTTTAGAATTTTATTTAATGAATTGTGCCAAAAGCACAAAAATGTATAATATTTTGTATTTTTACAAGTCTTTAAAAGAAAATGAAATGATTGACGGTATGAGAGGTGATATGGCATTACTTGACGTGTTGATGACATACTCAAGTTACCACTTTTAAGTGATTCTTAGTAAAACCACACAAGCTTATAGCACACTTTTATGCAAGATATTAAGCGAAAAGATAGAAAATATGATTGTTCTCTCATATGGTTTTATCAGTGCTAGAATGAATATAGCCAGGCAGGTTTATTGGCTAGTTAGTAGTGTGGGGTTCCCACTTTACTTATCGATTTTGAAAATACTATATAGATGTCTTCTACCAATCCTTGTTTTCACCAAAAATAGGTTTTGTCCATGGAGATATCTTGGATACCGTATTCAAGAATGTGTTTGTCTATGTTTATATATGGATAACGATAAGATTGAGATGGCGTATACATTTCCTCATATTAGTTAACTAGTTGATCACAATCAACTTTTTTGCATTATCCGGATATGTGAAAAACATGGTATTAGTAGGTATTTTCCTCATAAAGGAAAGAAAAAGGAAAGGAAAAGATAAATTGATAAATTATGATAAAAGCACTTTCGTGCGTGTTTTTACAATATGAAAAGACACTATTTAAAAGCCTTAAGAAAAGATCTAGGGATTACCTTAGAGGATGTTGCTTATTCCATTGATGTGAGTTATAACTATGTACTAAACATTGAAAATGGTCATCAAGGCGATAAAGCATCATTCTTGTTAATGGGTAAAATCGCAAAGGCTTATCAGATTACTTTAGAAGAACTCTATCAATTCGAATCAGAATATCAATTACAGAAAGGCGGTGGATAAATGATTAAATATCATCCATTAGAAGAAATAAGAGAAATCTATATTGAAAATCTAGATTTAAAACACAAAACAATCAAAGATTATGAAATGATGATTAACCGATATGTCCATTATTTAAAAACACATAATATCAGGTTCGCAAAGCGTTCTGATATTATTAAGTATCGAGATAGCATGTGGGAAGATGATCTAAAAGCAACAACGATTCAAAAACAGATGGTTGTCATTAAGAACTTTTATAAATGGATTCGGATTAACCGAAATTACTATCATTTTGAAGATATTTATGAACACGATGTATCAGAAGGACTAAAAGGCGCAAGAATCGAAAAGAAGCATCGCAAAGAAGCTTTATCTATGGAACAAGCTAGAAGTCTAATCGAACTATCTAAACCCTATACAAAGACGTTGAAAGGACTACGAAATTACTGTATCTTGTTATTGATGTTAACGACGGGTCTAAGAACAATTGAAGTATCAAGAGCTAAGAAAGCTGATCTAGGAACAATCGATCATTTTGATGTGTTATATGTTCAAGGAAAAGGACGAGATGGAACAGATAGTTTTGTGAAATTATCAAAGCCTGTAAAAGATGCCATCAAAGAATATTTATTTTTACGATCTGATAAAAACAAATATTTGTTCATCTCTAATCACAATAAAGAAACTACAACCCCTATTACAACCGATGCGATTCGTTATGGCTTGAAGAACTTACTAGACTTTGCAGGTCTTTCGTCATCAAAAGTAACCGTTCATTCCTTAAGACATACATGTGCAACCTTATCACTTCAATCAGGTAGTTCCTTAGAAGCAACCCAACAGTTATTACGTCATGCCAATATTGAAACAACACTCATCTATGCACATCATTTAAATCGTATCAAAGATAATACTGTAGAACGTATCAGCAATCAATTATTTAAGAAGGAGTAGAAAAATATGTTTAATGAATCAAATGAATTACAAGTCTATACCATCAATGATGTAGCGAACTTTTTAAAGGTCGCTCCGAGAACTGTTTATAAGCATTTACACGATGGTGTGATTAAAGGAATTAAAATGGGAAACAAATGGCGTTTTACCCACAATCAAATCAAAGATTACATTCAACAATTAGAACGTAAAGTCGAGATTAAAAATGATATCGAAGATTAAGGGATTAGAGTATTTTAATATTGATGTAAATATCTTATCGGATGTGAGAATCTTTAAATTGATGAAACGATATGGGCCATTAGGATTCACATCCTATATGGCTATCATCAGTCATATTTATTCGAAGGGTTATTATGTGGACTATGACTTAGATACTTTAGCTTATTTGTTGTTAAAGCATATTCCATCCAAATACATCAACGGAAGAAATAAGCTTCAGGAAATTATTCTTTATATGGTGGAACTTGAACTTTTTGATAAACAGCTATTTTCTAATGGCATTATTACATCCATTGATATCCAGGAGATGTTTGTCAATGCAGCAAAGAAAAGACAAAAACAAGAAGATTATCCTTATTGGCTGTTAGAAGAAATAAATAATGTAGTTAAAACAGAAGAGCATAAAAATTTAATTGAAGAAGAGATAAAACCAAATAAAAAACAAAAACGAATGAATCAAAGAATGAAGGAGATTAAAGAAAAAGCACCATTCAAACATTATTTGACTTCATGCCTAATTACTTATAGATATATCGATGAATACTCTCTTGATATCTATAAATACAATGAATTATTTGAGAACTTAGAAAAAGCATATGATAGTAGCTTGTTATTCGATGCTACAAAGTACTTATGCAATTATGCATCTAGATCATCAACAAATATCGATGATCCATATAATTACTTTGAATCGTCTATTACAACGAATTTGGAACGTTTAACTAGTTCAAGAAACACGAATAATTCAAGTGATATCCAGAAGTTATTCAATGAGTTATTTGCAGATTCATAAAGAAAATTATTCTTAATTGAAACTTTCTTAAGATAATGCACTTGTAATCAAATGTATATTGTGCTATACTTATCGTGAGAAAAAATCTCACAGAGGTGATGAAAATGTTAAAAAGTTTTCAAATAGATAATTTTAATTCTATTAAAGGGCCAATTGTATTTAGTATGGAATCTGTTCAAGAATTGACTGAACACCCTGAATTTGTAACAGATCTTGATAAAGAAAACAAATTATTGAAAGTTGCATCTATCTATGGCCCAAACGCGAGTGGTAAATCAAATTTGATATTTGCATTACGTTATATTAGAAATCTTGTGACTGGCCTATATATTAACGATAACCAAAGATTCGTTCGTTCTCATAGGGATTTTACTCCTTTTGAGTTCGTACATGAAAAAAGTAGTCAAGTAAATGCTTCTATTGTGTTCGCTAATAAAAGTAAAGAATTTTGGTATACAGTTACAACTGAAAAAATTAGCAGTGAAGAGAATCGATTAAGAATTGTGAGTGAATATTTCAGTGTTAAAAATCACGGAGATGAAAAATATTCAAAAATATTCTCACGTGAAGAA
>DDWJ01000001.1:181115-187264 GCA_002345505.1 Caryophanales bacterium UBA2289 | reverse complement strand
AAGGTGCTTTGTCAACAGTCTGAAACGAAGTCATTCAATGACTTCGTTATTTTTTTATCATATCTAAGAAATACTCATGAACAGTTAAATCATTTGTAAGTTCCGGATGAAAAGCAACTGCTAGTTGATTGTTTTGTCTTGCGGCAACAATTCTTTCGTCAACTGTAGATAAGACTTCAACGTCTTTACCTACTCGTTCAATGAATGGAGCACGAATGAAGACAAAAGGCATTTCTTTGTTGTTGAACTTAGCTATGGTTTTAAACGATCCAAGTTGTTTACCATAGGCATTTTTTCTTGCGGTTATATCCATGGTTTGTAAAAAAGGTTTATCATAATTATGGATTTCTTTTGCAAGAAGAAGTAATCCTGCGCAAGTTCCCATTACTGGTAGACCGCTATTTATAAGGTCTTTTATCGGTTGTTCAAGAAGCAAATCCTGAAGGAGTTTATACATGGTTGTACTTTCGCCGCCAGGAAGTATTAGACCGTCCATAGGATTTTTTAAATCATTTAAGTTTCTTATTGTAAAGGATTTGACTCCTAGTTTTTGAAGCATTGACTGATGTTCTATAAAAGCTCCTTGTAATGCCAATACGCCAATCTGCATAATTTTATTTTCCTCTTTCAGCCATTAATAGATTGATTTCTTGTTCGTTAATTCCAACCATAGCTTCACCTAAGTTTTCGCTTATTTCCGCTAAGATTTTAGGGTTATTGTAGTTAGTTACAGCTTTAACGATTGCTTGAGCTCTTTTTGCTGGATCGCCAGATTTGAAAATACCTGATCCCACAAATACGCCTTCGGCTCCTAGTTGCATCATAAGTGCTGCATCCGCTGGAGTAGCTACACCGCCGGCAGCGAAATTAACTACCGGAAGTTTTCCGAATTCATGAACATATTTGATTAAGTCATAAGGAACTTGAAGTTCTTTAGCTTTATTGAAAAGTTCGTCAGTTCTAAGTGATTGAACGTTTCTGATTTCTGATTGGATAAGACGCATATGAGTAACTGCTTGAACAACGTCTCCAGTTCCTGGTTCACCTTTGGTTCTAATCATTGATGCGCCTTCAGAGATTCTTCTTAAGGCTTCCCCTAAGTTTTTAGCGCCACAAACAAATGGGACTGAAAATTGAGTTTTATCGATATGATATGTGTTATCAGCTGGTGATAAAACTTCACTTTCATCGATATAATCGATTTCTAATGCTTCTAGGATTTGCGCTTCCACAAAATGACCGATTCTCACTTTAGCCATTACTGGAATTGTGACAGCGGCTTGGATTTCTTTGATTAGTTTTGGATCGCTCATTCTTGAAACGCCACCAGCGGCTCTAATGTCAGCTGGGATTCTTTCTAATGCCATTACAGCACATGCGCCTGCCTCTTGAGCGATTTTTGCTTGTTCCGCATTGGTAACGTCCATAATAACGCCACCCTTTAACATTTGGGCTAATTCTTTGTTTAATTGATATCTTTCATTCATTTATATTTCCTCGCTTTCTCTTGACAATAAAGGTTTATTCAATTATATTATACTTGTAACTGGTATCTTTTAAATACTCAGTTTTAAAAAAGATAAGGTGGTCAGTTTTATGTTGACATTTTTTTTGGATAGTAATAGTGATAAATCTTTATATGAGCAGTTATATAATGAGATTAAAAAAAGTATTGAAGAAGGGTATTTGAAGAAAAATGAGAAGTTGCCTTCGAAAAGAAAGTTGGCTGCTTATTTGAAAATATCTCAGACTACAGTTGAATCGGCATATAATCAGTTATTGGCTGAAGGCTATATTATGTCTAAGCCTAAAGTCGGTTATTTTGTGACTACGGATTTAGAGTTATTATATACAAAAAAACATACAAGAAAAGAAGTGTTGGATGTAAAGTTAAAAGAAGAGTATAAAATTGATTTTAAAACCAATCAAGTAGATGGCAGCATGTTTCCTTTTGATAAGTTTGCGAGGATTGAAAGAGATGTAATTTTAGATCAACTAAAAGATAATTTTAATCGAGGCGACATTTTTGGAAATTATGAGTTTAGAAAAAGAATAGCTGAGGTTTTGCTAGATTATCGAGGAATTATCGCAAAACCAGAACAGATAGTTGTTGGCAGTGGTTCAGAACATTTGATTTTGTTGTTGGTTATGTTGCTCGGAAGAGATAAAGTATATGGGGTAGAGGATCCTTCCTATGTAAAAAACTATCAACTCTACAATGCTTATGGTGTTAAAGTCAAAGCTATCGGGTTAGATAATGAAGGAATTAAAATCGAAGCATTAAATCTCGAAGGAATAGAAATAGTTCATACAACTCCAAGTCATCAATTTCCAATGGGAATAGTAACTCCAGTAAAAAGAAGAGTTGAATTATTGAACTGGGCATCTTTGAAAAAAGGCAGATTTATCATTGAGGATGATTATGACAGTGAATTCAGATTTTCAGGTAATCCTATTCCAGCGATGAAAGGTATGGATAAGTTTGATAGAGTGATTTATATGAATTCTTTTTCTAAGACTTTAGCACCGGCTTTCAGGGTAAGTTTTATGGTTTTACCGGAAGAGTTGGTTAGAGTTTATCATGAAAGATTAGATTTTTTTAGTTCAAGTGTTCCGATTGTAAATCAACTTACTTTAAGTTCCTTTTTAAAGAGCGGTGAGTATGAAAAATATTTAAATAGAATGAAGATAAATTATAAGGCGAAAAGAGACTATTTGATAAGCAAGTTATTGAATAGTGATTTTAAGGATAGGATTAGAGTTTATGGCGAGGAAGCCGGGTTGCATTTCTTGGTTGATATCGAAACGAATAAAAGTGAAGTTTATCTCTTGGAAAAGGCTAAATCTCAAGGCGTTAGAGTTTATGGAATAAGTGAGTATTTTATTAATAAATGTGATTTTTCTAATGTAAAAACAGTTGTTTTCGGATATTCGAATTTAAAGGAAGAACAAATAGATATGGGTGTTGATTTGCTTAACGAAGCATGGAAAAATATTTAAATTTTTTTATTCTAAATGTAAGCGCTTTATGATAAAATAGTTTTTGGAGGAAATGAAGATAATATGAGAGTAGATGAGCATCCAATTTTAGATTTTAAACACAAAGAAAAAATAGCATTTTCTTATAACGGAAAAAAGATGTTTGGATATGTTGGAGATACTATCGCAGCTGCATTAGTTGATAATGGTGTAATGCAATTTTCAAAGAGCGTTATCCATGAGCGACCGCGAGGTTTTTATTGTGCGATTGGCAATTGCGGTAGTTGCAATATGACTGTCAATGGTATAGAGAATGTAAAAACATGTTTGACGCTCTTAGAAGAAAATATGATAGTTGAAAGCGATAAAGCTGAGGTGATAATCAATGATTGAGAAAGAATTGGTTATTATCGGTGGCGGTCCTGCAGGGTTAAGTGCAGCTAAGGTTGCTTCTGAAGCAGGAATGAAGGTAGCTTTATTTGAAAGAAGTTTTTCTTTAGGCGGACAATTAATTAAGCAAACGCATAAGTTCTTTGGTTCTGAGTCACAGTATGCAAGAGTAAGAGGAATTGAAATTGCGGATATTTTGATCAATGAAACTAGAAAACATGACGTTGAAATTTTCTTGAATGCAACAGTTGTTGGTTTATACAAAGATAATATTATAACTGTTTATCAAGATGAAAAATATTTTAAAGTAAAAGCTAAAGCTATAATTATCGCTACTGGCGCTAGCGAGAAGTTTTTAGCTTTTGAAAATAATGATTTACCGGGGATCTATGGTGCTGGTGCAGTTCAGACTTTGATGAACATTCATGGAGTTTTACCAGGTAAAGAAGTAGTGATGGTTGGTAGCGGTAATATTGGACTAATCGTAAGTTATCAGTTGATTCAAGCAGGAGTTAAAGTTAAGGCTTTAGTAGAAGCGGCTGGTCATATTGGCGGTTATTTGGTTCATGCTTCTAAGCTTAGAAGATTAGGTGTTGATATAATTACCAATACAACGGTCAAAAGAGCCGTTGGTAATGGTAAGTTAGAAAGAATTGTTACCGTTAAATTAGATGATAAATGGCAAGAAATCGAAGGTAGTGAAGAAGTGATTGAGTGCGACGCTTTATGTATCAGCGTGGGATTAAGTCCGCTTCATCAACTCTTGAGTATGGGTAATGCCAATATGCTTTATGTTAATGAGTTAGGCGGTTTAGTACCGATAAAGACTTGTGATTATGAGACTTCAATTCCTCATGTTTATGCATGTGGTGATGTTACTGGTATTGAAGAAGCTTCAAGCGCGATGGTAGAGGGTAAGATTGCCGGGCTTATGGCTGCTAAACATTTAGGATTTATTCATCCTAATTATGATAGTTTAGAAGCTGAACTTAATCAACAATTATGTGTTTTAAGACAAGGACCATGTGGTGAGAAGATTCGCTGCGGTCTTAAGAAGGTGGGGGAGATTTATGATTGAGAAAACTGGCGCAGCCACTATTGAATTAGTTAAATCTAAGTTTCCTGATAAACATGTTTTAGTAAGACCAAAAGCTATTATTGAATGTTATAAAGAAATTCCCTGTAATCCTTGTGAGACGAGTTGTCCGTTTGATGCGATTTATATCGGCAGCGATATCAATCAAATTCCAAGAATTGATTTTAATAAATGTACTGGATGCGGCATCTGTGCTCAAGCCTGTCCGGGCCTAGCAATAATGGTGGCGATGATTAAAGACGGGAAAGCATATTTTAAGATTCCTTATGAATTATTACCATTGCCGATTGTTGGTGAGAGGTGGAGTGCAGCTAATCGTTACGGTGATGTTTTGGATAAACCTTGTTTGATTGAAAATGTTAAGAAGACAAAGGATAGAACAACGATTGTTACAGTTTCGATAGAACAACCTTATCTTTATGAATTTGCGACTATTGGGAGTAAACTATGAGTAAGAAGGATATCATAATCTGTCGCTGTGAGGATATTTCTTTACAAGATGTCCATGATTGTTTAGAAAGTGGTTATACTACAGTAGAAGATATTAAAAGAATATTAAGAGTAGGTATGGGTCCTTGTCAAGGCCAAACCTGTTCACATTTGATTCAAGCCGAGATAGCTAAGTTTTTAGGAATGAAAAAAGAAGATGTGAAGTTTCAAAAGACCAGACCGCTTGTTACAGGGGTTAGTTTAGAAGCGATTGCTAAACAGGCTCTTAAAGGTGAAGAAAATGACTAGGGCTAGTATTGTTATTATTGGTGCTGGCATCAGCGGATTAAGCACTGCTTATAATTTGGCTAAAGAAGGTATGAAAGATATTCATGTAATCGATAAAGGTTATTTCACCAATGGGTCTACTGGAAGATGTGGAGCCGGTGTGAGACAACAGTGGTCGACGAAGATGAACTGTATTTTAGCTAAAAAGAGTATTGAGTTTTTTGGTAGAGCTAATGAAGAATTAGGATATGAAAAGGATATTGAGTTTAAACAAGAAGGTTATTTAATTTTAGCTACAACTAAAGAAGAAGATTTACAGTTTGAAAAAAATGTTAGATTACAGAATTCTTTAGGGATTCCAACGGTTAAATTAACTGTAGAAGAAGCTCTTAAAGTTGTCCCTCATTTAAATAAAAATAGTTTTATCAGTGCTACATATTGTAAAACTGACGGACATGTTAATCCTTTTTTAATGAGTGAAGCTTATTATTTAGCGGCGAAGAAGTTAGGTGTTAATTTTCATTTTTATGAAGAGGTAAAAGAGATTGTTGTTGAAGATAAAACAATAAAAAAAATAGTTACTGATAAAGGCGAATACATCACTGATAAGGTGTTGAACGCAGCGGGTGGATATGCTAAAGAAATCGGCCTTATGGCAGGTGTGGAAATCCCGGTATTCTCAGAAAATCATGAGATATTGGTTACTGAGAGATCTAAACCTTTACAAGGACCGATGGTGATGAGTTTTTCTAAGAATATTTATTGCCAACAAGTACCTCATGGATCGTTTTTAATGGGTCGATCTAATCCTTATGCCGAGAAGTCACATGACATAAGTTCTTCCTGGGAGTTCTTGGATGAGATGGCAAAAACGGTGTTGCATATTTTGCCAGAAGTTGCTAAACTGAGAGTGATTAGAACTTGGGGTGGATCCTATAATATCAGTCCTGACCGTCAACCGATTATT
>DDWJ01000001.1:0-181103 GCA_002345505.1 Caryophanales bacterium UBA2289 | reverse complement strand
TTTATGTTCGCTCCAATTACCGGTGAGTTATTAACGGAAATTATTTTAGGTAAAACTTTAGATGAATATGCTAACGAATTGCATATTGATCGATTTAAAGATAAAGACATCACTGTCTTTGAACATTCAGTGGTATAAGAAAGGAGAATTTATTTATGGCAATTTATGATTACAGAACCGAAGAATTGACCAACTTTTCTTGCGAAAAGAATCAAAATGCTTACAAGGAAGGTTTGGCAAAAGTTAGAGGTTATTTAGGTAAGAAATATCCTTTGATTATCAATGGCGAAAGAATCTTTACCGATAGATTCATCAAATCGCTTAACCCAGCAAATCACAAAGAGGTGATTGGCGAGATTGCTCAAGCAGGAATTAAAGAGGCGGAACTTGCAATGGATAGTGCTTTAAAAGCATTTGAAGTTTGGAAGAAGACTAATCCTAAAGTAAGAGCTGATGTGCTTTTTAAAGCAGCTAACATTATGAAAAGACGCAAACATGAATTATCGGCTTTAATGACTTTAGAAGCTGGTAAACCATGGCCTGAAGCAGATGCGGATACAGCTGAAGCAATTGACTTTTTAGAGTATTACGGAAGACAAATGTTAAATTTAGAAAGAATCGACGATGTGGTTTTAAGCAGAAGAGATATCGAAAGAAATGAGTATCGTTATATTCCGCTTGGAGTTGGTGCGGTTATCGCTCCTTGGAACTTCCCACTTGCGATTCTTACCGGAATGACTTCAGCTGCGATAGTTGCTGGTAATACCGTTTTATTAAAACCGGCATCAACTACGCAAGTAATAGCATTTAAGTTATTGGAAATTTTAGAAGAAGCAGGCATGCCAAAAGGTGTTGTTAATTTTATCCCTGGTAGAGGTAGCGAAACAGGTGATTTTATCGTTAAGCATCCTAAGACAAGATTTATCTCGTTTACCGGATCTAAACAAGTTGGTTTGCAAATCTATGAAGAGGCAGCTAAGGTTGTTAAGGGTCAAATTTGGCTTAAGAGAGTAATCGCTGAGATGGGCGGTAAAGATGCAATTTTAGTTGATGATAATATCGATATAGAATTAGCTGCTGATTCAATCGTTAAAAGTGCTTTTGGTTTTTCAGGACAGAAGTGTTCTGCTTGTTCAAGAGCGATAATTCATGAAAATGTTTATGATGATGTTGTTAAATTAATTAAAGAAAAAACTGAGAAGATTAAAGTAGGTAATCCAGAGGATTATACTAATAACATGGGACCTGTTAATGACGCGCTAGCATTTAAGAAGATTAATGAGTATATTGAAATTGGTAAAACTGAAGGAAAACTTTTAACTGGTGGAACTTCCAGTGATGAAGTAGGTTATTTCATTAACCCAACTGTGTTCATCGATTTAGATCCAATGGCAAGACTTATGCAAGAAGAAATCTTTGGACCAGTATTAGCTGTTACAAAGGTAAAATCTTTCAAAGAAGGTTTAGATGTTGTTAATAATACTGAATATGGTTTAACTGGAGCTGTTATTTCTAATAATAGAGACCATTTAGAAATGGCTAGAGAAGATTTCCATGTTGGTAATTTATATTTCAATAGAAAATGTACAGGAGCGATTGTTGGTTATCAACCTTTTGGTGGGTTCAACATGAGCGGTACAGATTCTAAAGCTGGTGGACCGGATTATTTGATATTGCATATGCAAGGAAAAACAATTAGCGAAGCTTTATAATAGATTTTAAGAGTGCAGATTTGCACTCTTTTTTTATTTGAAATAATATTTGTAAGCAAACAAATTGTTTCGGATTCGAAATAATGTTATAATATGGTTAGTTAAGGAGGAAGAGATATGTTAACAACATTTACATCAAAGGTAAAAAAATTAAAAGATGGTATGCAAGTAGATACAGAAGCTAATGGCTTTAGGATTTTGTTTGATGAACCGGAAAAAATGGGTGGTACTAATCAAGGAATTAACCCGATGAGTGCACTATTAAGTGTTTTGGGTGCTTGTCAAGCAATTGTGGCTAGTATATATGCTAAGAAGTTTAATATTGAATTTAGTGATTTCTCACTAGAAATAGAAGGCGATATGGATATGGCTGGTGTTATGGGTAAAACAGAAGTTAGATCAGGATTTCAAGAAATCAGATTTAAGATGCATTTTTCCTCTGGTAACACAGAGGAAGAACTAAATGAATTTGCGAAGTTTATTGAAAAGACTTGTCCGATTAGCGATTCGCTCGCTAATGGCGTCAAGTTAGTAAATACAGGAATAGTTAAAAACTAAAGGGAGAGATAAGAAAATGGAATTTTTTGCTAGTTTAAAAAATAGAAGATCAATCTATGCGATTGATAAGAATATTGAAGTTAAGAAAGAAGATATATTAAAAGTTGTTGAAGAAGCTTTAAAGTTTACGCCATCAGCTTTCAACTCTGAAAGTCAAAGAGTTGTTTTGTTGCTTGAAGAAAAACATGATGAGTTTTGGGAAATGGTTAAGGCAGCTATTAAGAGAGTTGTAAAACCAGAAGACTTCTCAAAGTCTGAAGATAAAATAAATGGTTTTAAGAACGGTTTTGGAACAGTGTTGTTCTTTGACGATAGTGAAACAACTAAGATGTTAACTGAGAAGTTTCCGCTTTATAAAGAAAACTTCATTAAGTGGGCGGTTGAACAAAACGGAATGTTACAAGGAAATGTTTGGGTTGGTTTAGAGTCTATTGGCTTAGGAGCTAGTTTACAACATTACAATGAGCTTATTGAAGAAGAAGTAAAAAAAGCATTTGGAATCAATAAGAATTGGACTTTAAATGCGCAAATGCCATTTGGTAGAGTCTTAGAAATTCCAGGAGAAAAACCGAAGAAAGACTTAAAAGAAAGATTGGTAGTTTTACAATAAAAGCGTTTTCATAAAAAAGAATTAATTTCTTGTTGCATGAATTAAACTTCTTGTTTATAATTGAATTAAGTTAATATTTGGTCGTATATATTCGATAATATGGTTCGAACGTTTCTACCTTATCACCTTAAATGATAAGACTACGGCTATTCATTCAAATTATAAGACTTGTTTGTTTTATTTAGTTTGTTTGCCTAGCCTTAGAGAGAAAAATCTAAGGCTTTTCTTATGGCCAAATGTTAATAAAATAAAACTTAGGGAGGTTTGAAGTGAAAAAAATTGCATCAGGTTTAAACAAGTATTTCAAGATTAGTGAACGTGGTTCGACTATTTCTAAAGAAATTTTAGGCGGACTAACAATTTTCCTAGCAATGGTTTACATTTTACCGGTTAACGGTGGGTTGCTAAGTGTTGCGGGAATGGATTTTGCGGCTGTGTTCGCAGCTACTGCGATTGCAGCAGCTATTGCTAGTTTGATCATGGGATTATATGCAAATTATCCTGTGGGTCTAGCATCTGGTATGGGTGTTAATGCCTTCTTTACTTGGGTTGTTGTTAAACAGTTAAACTTTTCATGGGAAGAAGCTTTAGCAGCAGTTTTAATTTCTGGTATTTTATTCTTAATCATTTCTATTACAGGTCTTCGAAGAATTGTTTTAAATGCAATTCCAAAGAACTTGAAACTAGCTGTAGGTGCTGGTATTGGTTTCTTTATTGCATTTATCGGACTTAAGACTTCAGGTATTGTTGTTGGTCATCCAGATACTTTAGTAACATTAGGAAATTTAGCACATCCAACTGTTCTTTTAGCAGTCTTTGGAGTAGTATTGGTATTTATTCTTTATGCTTTAAATAAGAAAATAAGCCGTTTTGCAATTATCATTTCTATCGTTGTTACCGGTTTAGTGGGAGTTTTATTAGGATTGATTTTCCCTTCTTTAGCAGCTTATATGCCAAGCATTGGTGGTAGCAATTTAGGAAGTATTGCAAATGTTGGTCAAACATTTGGTAAAGCATTTGGAGCTATCGGTTCACTTTTATCTAAACCGATGGCTTATGCAGTTATTTTCACATTCTTATTCGTTGACTTTTTCGATACAGCAGGTACTTTAGTAGCTGTTGGTCATGATGCTGGTTTATTAGATGAAAACGGCGAATTGATTGACGGCGAAAAAGCTTTATTGGCAGACTCTATCGGTACAATTGCTGGTGCGATTGTTGGAACATCTACAGTAACTAGTTATATTGAATCAACTACAGGTATTGAACAAGGTGCTAGAACAGGTTTAGCAGCTACGGTTGTTGGACTATTATTTATTATCAGTTTATTGTTCTATCCATTATTCTCATTTGTTAATGCAGTTTTCGTTGATGGTGTATTTTATTCTCCAGTTACTTCAATGGCTTTAATTTTTGTTGGAGCGTTAATGGTTACTTCATTAAAAGATATTGATTGGAAAGATAGTATTGTAGTGGCTACTACTTTTATGACAATTATCATTATGTTAATGAGCGGTAGTATCGCTGAAGGAATTGCTTTTGGATTTATAATTTATGCAGTTATGATGGGTGTCACAAAGAGAAGAAAAGAGGTTTCGCCAGTAATGTATATCTTGGCGGCGCTATTCGTCATCAATTTCATTATAAAATTCGTATTGTTAGTTTAATTTTTTAAAAGATGGATAATTTATTCCATCTTTTTTTTAAAATAAAATATAAGAAAGGAAAGATTTATTATGTCAGAAAAAATGTTAATTGGTGTGAGGGAAAAACCTTCAAAGGGGAAATGGTTTGCGTTGAGTTTCCAACATGTGTTTGCAATGTTTGGGGCGACAATTTTAGTGCCAATGGCAACGGGGTTACCGATTAGTGTAGCTTTGTTTACTTCAGGTGTCGGTACATTGATTTATATTCTTTGTACTAAAGCTAAGGTTCCGGTATATCTTGGAAGTTCATTTGCATATATGGGTGTAATTGCGGCTGTTAGTGGATATGCAGAGTTTGGTGTCGGAAATTATGCTAGTGCGATGACTGGATTGTTTGCGGTAGGGATAGTTTATGTTATTATCAGTTTGATTATTAAGTTAATTGGAACTGCATGGTTACATAAGATTTTACCACCGATTGTAATCGGTCCGATGATTATGATAATTGGTTTGGTCCTTAGTACTGTAGCTGTTGGTTCAAGCGGTTTACAAGGTGGTACTTGGAAACAAATGCTAGTTGCTTTGTTTGCTTTTAGTATCGTGGTGTTAGTTGCGATAAAGGCAAAAGGATTCTTAAAAGTAATTCCTTTCTTGTGTGGTATTATAGGTGGATATATCCTTGCGGTTATCTTAGGTATTGTTGATTTTTCTGATGTTAAGGCAGTTTTAGAAACACCAAGTTCTTGGTTTAAGATTCCTGAGTTCATGTTTTTAGGGTTTAAAGATGGTAGTGTAAATGTTTTAGGAACTGACATTACTTTCTTAAAAATTAACTTAACTGCAGTTTTAACAATAGCTCCTCTAGCCTTTGTGACTGCAGCTGAGCATATCGGCGATCACTCTGTATTATCAAAGATTTGTGATGCAGACTTCTTGACTGATCCAGGTTTAGACAAAACTTTAATGGGTGATGGATTGGCTACAGCTTTTGCGGCTTTAGTTGGTGGCCCTGCGAATACAACATATGGTGAGAACACTTCAGTTGTAGGGATGACAAGAGTAGCTTCGGTTTATGTTACTGGTGGAGCGGCAGTGATTGCGATATTGTTGAGTTTCGTTAATATCTTTACAACTTTAATAGCATCAATTCCAGCACCGGTAATGGGTGGTATGAGTATCATTCTTTATGGTTTTATTGCGGCTAATGGTATGAAGGTATTAATTGATAATAGAATTAATCTAGGATCTATGAGAAACGTGATTGTTGTTGCAGCAATGTTAGTAATTGGATTAGGTAAAGCGATAATTACTTTTGGAACTTTCTCAGTTTATGATTTAAGTTTAGCAGCGCTTGTAGGGGTAGCATTAAATTTAATACTTCCTCAAGATAGAGCATCAGAATAAAAACATTGAGTTTTTAAATAAAAATAAGTGATACTTGAGTTATAATACAAGTATCACTTATTAGTATTTTGAGGTGGATTATGTGTGGAAGATTATCGATAGCTGTATCAAAAAAAGATTTGGAGAAATATTTAAGCGATAATTTTGATATTGAAGTAATACCAGAAGAAATAGAACTACCAAAGTTCAATGTCGCTCCGAGTGAAGAATTGGTTTCTTTAGTTAGCGATGGGTTAAAGTATAGAGTTGGTCTTATTAAATGGGGTTATAAAACATTTGAAGAGGGAAATATCTTGATCAATGCAAGGAGCGAAACGGTTGAAAGTTTAAAAAGTTTTAAAAAGAGCTTTTTAGAAAGAAGATGCATCATTCTTACTGATGGATTTTTCGAATGGGAAAGAGGTTCTTCAGTAAAAACCCCATATCGTTTTGTTTTAAAAAAACAAAGAGTTTTCGGGTTTGCTGGTTTATGGACTGTCTTTACTGATAAAGAAGGAAAAAAGCAATATACCGCAACTATTCTTACCACCAAAGCAAATAGTTTAATGGCTAGCATTCATGATAGGATGCCGGTAATATTGGATGAAGAGAAGATGAAGATTTGGCTTGATCCTAAGATTAGAAATAGTGAAATACTAAAAAGAGTATTAGTCCCATACAATGAAGATGAGATGGATTTGTATGAAGTTAGCGTTAAGGTAAATAGTCCAAAGAATAAAGATGAAGAAGTTATAAGACCAATAAAAAAATCGATCTAAAAGGATCGATTTTATCTTTGGTCTAAAGAGTGATTTTGTAACAGAATGAATCTTCTTGGTCTTGTTCCGGGAATCTTACGAATCCCATTTTCTTTAAATAAGACATATGAATTGGATTAGTGGTGTAAGTAATCATTGTGTCATAGCCTTTATCAAGGAAAAATTGTTTTTCTTGGGAATAAAGATATTTTCCGATTGAGAAGTCGCGGTATGCCGGAGATACATAATCAAGTACAATCTCTAGTGTGTGATTGTCTTTCTTAGCTCCAACAAATACTCCAGCAGGTACGATGTCTCTTAAGATATAGAATTTGACTTCTGCAGCATCAACGTCTATTTCTTTCATATCGAAGTAGTTTTTTAGATCATCTTTATTTAAGAGGAGAAAATGTTCTAAGTATTTAGAGTTTTTATCTATTTCTAAGATTTTGAAATAAGTTTTGGTGTTTGTCATTTTAATCAAATAATAGATATTTATTCCCACAGTACCGATGTTAAGGATAGCGATTGGATATGCTTTTATCAATAAGCCATAGATAACAAAGGTTAAAGATCCAAAGAGGTTTATCCATCTCAGCTTTTTCACAGAACTCATTAATAATGAGATTAATACGATGACAGAAGCTAGATAGCCGATATATTCTAACATAAAACCCTCCTTTTTGCCTTGAATATTATAACACATTAAAATATTTTGTCTAGCATTTTATTGCGTGAATTTTTTGTGATGAAAATGAGAAAATGTCTATGGATGGAAAAGCGTTATTTATAGGCCTTTTAATGTTCGTTCGAGCGAAAACATTTTTCTGATGTTTGATTGCAAAAGAAGTGAAAAAGCGGTATTATAGAAGGGAAGTATTGTTAAGTTTAATATAAAAAGTTTATTTATAGGAGGAAAGTATGCCAGAAGTTGTGGATAATGTAAAAGTAGGTCAATTTATTAAGGACCAACTTAAAGAAAATAAAATATCGCAAGATGCTTTAGCACAAAAATTAAATATAACTAAAACCGCCGTTTCACAAAATTTAAATGGTAAAGCTTCCTTCAGCCGGAAGAATTTAAATGTGATTGCGGAACTTCTTAATATGAAAGTTGAAGATATTCTAAACTGTAAAAGAAGTGATGCGGAGGAATTTGATTCACCTTATCAAGCTTTAGCAAGAAGAGGTTTAGCTGAGTTCAAAAGAAACTATAGTCGGGAAATAGTTATTGAAGAACCGGATATCTTCGGTAGAGTTTTAGTTGATTATTTAATTGATGAAAATGTCTTGGAAATATTCAGTTACTTACATGAATTAGAAAGTTTATTTGTAAGAGACCACTTCCATAGAGCCAAAGATATTTATTTAAAGTTGATTGAGTATTGTTTAAAAAACGATTTACCTGGTACGATCAGATATATTAAAGCTTATAGTGATCTAAATAATTGTTTTGACATCAGCCTTTATAATAATGCCAAAACAATTTGGGATATGATTAATAAGGAAACCAATAAGTATTTAATTGAAGAGATGATGGAGTTAAAGATTATTCAAGAGTATAAAGTGATATTCTTTAAGATGAAGCGTCCCGTAAAAGCAATTACTAAACAACTATGGTTAGATACAATTGCTAGATATAAACTAAATCATGTCTTAAATGTGTATTTAGAATATTATGCTATGGAAGAGGATTTCTTAAGTTTTGTTAAGGTTATGTTCACTGAACAGTTTCCAAAGGGAATTGAACAGTTTATGAAGAATTTCTTTAAAGAAGAATTACCTGATCATAAAAGAGCCACTTATAATTTTCAAAAAGCGATATTGATAGTGATGGAAAATGACCATTTAAGCCTGTTTAAGAAGATGATTGCTTTAAGAGTTTATGAGAGCTTAACTGATGTTATCAGCAAAGGCATAATGAGCGGTAAAAAGAGTTATTATGAATATTGTTTAAAACTTGAAGAGGTTAAAAAAGATATCGATTATGAAAGAGTTGGTCAGATAGCGGTTAAGCATAATGATCTTTCAGTATTAGATATGGTGGTTGATAATCTACATGAGAAAGAACTTAACTTCTTACTCAGTGAAGTACTTGATGAAGATGTAGATACAATGGAGTATTTAGTTAAACATGGAGCGAAGTTTGATTTCGATTATTATAATTCGCACACAATGAAGAACATTAACCAATTGATTGAATATTTAAGTAAAGAAGAGGTGAATAAATAATGCCAGAATTTATCCAGGATAACTTAGGTTTTATTGTATTAGGTGGCTTTTTAATATTAACAATTTTTATGATTGTTATATTAAGATATAACCTTTATATGTCGAAGTTTTTTTCTAACAAGAAGTTTAGGATTAATAGTGCTTATAATCTAGAACCGACTGAAGACAAAAGAAGTTTCGCGCTAACGATATTCAACAATAACGTTAATGATACGAGGGTAATTGCTTTTGGTTTTATTTATAAGAATCATTCCCTTAATTATCATAAAGCTTATTTAAAAGAAAATAAACTTAATGAGAATTATAAAGTGGTTATCCAATCAAGAGATTGTCTTGAAATTGCAATTGATGCGACAGAATTAAAAATCTTGATTTCTGATATTAACCGAGGCTCAAGAAGAGTTGGAAGTCTTAAAGCTTATGTGGCTGATTCTTCCGGTCTGACAATTAAGTCAAAGGCAAAGGCTGTCAAGAAACAGTTGAAGCAATTGTTTAAGTTTGAATATTTGGCTGATAAAGAGAAAAAGGCTGAAATCAGAGCTCAAATTAAAGAAGAATTAAAAGCTAAAAAAGATAAACGTAAGTTTGAAAAGCGTCAAAAACGTCAAGAAAGTTTAGAAAAGTTTAAGTTGAAATTAAAGAGTATTTTTACTTTTAAAAGAAGAAAGAAGGCTAAATAGCCTTCTTTTTATTTCATATCGACAACTTCTAATTGATCTTCCAATATTTTTAGTGAAAGTTTTACTGAATCTATAATTGCTTTTTCAATGTTGTCTTCTTTAACAAAAAGAATCTCTTTTAAATAACGGTTATCTATATATGCTTTTTTAGACATTATTTTTGGTAGAAGTTTTAGGTTAAGTCCGGGGTCAATGCCTTTTTGTTTAAGTTTTCTTTGTCTTGGGATTAAGGATAGTTTGAAGACCCATTTAGGAATAGAAATTATTGGTTTTTTTGGTGTGCCAAGAGCCTTATGGATAATTCTTATCATTTTTTTCCAGGTTAGATTATAATAACCTACGGGAATCATTCGTGCGCCTTTAGCGTTTTCTACGCTTGAGGCGATTGTCTGTCCGACTTGGTTTACTGTCACCATTGCCGTTCCACCTTTTGGAAAGAAGGTAGCTAAAGGCATTTTCTTAATCATTTCCACTAAGAAAACCCAAACTGGTTTTCTTCCTTCTTGAACACCGAAGATATAGGGGAGTTCTAACATTGTGACAGCGAAGTCTTTATCGTAGAAACTAAAAGCTTCATTGGTTTGGTCGACACGAGATTTGATATAAGGGTGGTTTTCATAAAGATAGAGGTTTTCCCATAAGCGGTCGAGATAGGTGAAATAAGATCCGCAGATAACCGCACTTTTTAGTTTCATCTCTTTTGCGATTTTCAAGAGTCTTTTTAGGGGTTGAATGTTTCTTGAGTAGTAGAAGTCATAAATAGGTCCTGAGTGTTCGATTCTTTCATCAACACCAGCCGCAAAAACAAGCGATTCTTGGTTTCGCATATGTTTTCTTAGTTCGTTATCAGTCATGGTTTCATAGTTACCGAAGACTAGTTCTAATTCGCTCGGAATATCAAGTTTTTTTGGGATTTCTGGTAGAGATAAAGCTTTTACCTTATGTCCTCTTTTGATTAATTCTTTGGCTCCAGAAAGTCCGAGTAAACCAGTGCCGCCAATGATGATGACATTCATTTTTTTAATGCCCCTTTGTTTATGATTTTTCTTACATTAATATATTAACTTTTATCATTATAAAAGTCCAATGATTTTAACTTTTAGCCTCTTATGAAAGTGTTTACTTTTAAATATCGGCTACCACCTTGAAAAATAAACTCTAAAAGTTTATTATTATAATAGAAGGAAAGATATGGAGAGTGTTTTATGAAGAAAGAAGCTTTCAAAGATTTATATTTTCGTAATAACCTAATGAGCGAATATGATGATGCTTGGAAGTTGCTTGAGGAGTTGAACGGAGAATTTAGTGATTTGGATGATTTTGACGAAGATGTTTTAGATAAAGCGATTAAACGTCTTGTGGAATCAAAGAGAAGTACTATTGAAAACTTCGTTATTTTGATGCGTTATTTTAAAGTTGCCAAAAGAAATGACCTTTATATTCATTTGACAAGATATACCGGAATGTTAGATGTAGTTGATAATATCATTAAAAGGATTAAAAACACAGTTAATGAAGAAACATATAAAGATGTTATTAAAGGATATGTTATGCCTAAACTAGGCATGAGTCCGAAAGAATTGCCAGGAAGAATAGAAGATTTAATGAAACGTTTGGATGCTAATCTAACTGATGATTTAGTTAAATATGTCTTAACCGGTAATAATCATGATGTCAGTGAAAAATCACAATTAAGAGAAAAAATCGAATATGAAGCGGCTGTTGATTTTAAGACCTACCTTAAGGAAAGACATGATCGGAAAGTTAAGGAATTAACTGAATGTTTAACAGAGGGTAAGGTATGGTTTGAACAGACAATCACAGAAGATGTGATTGAGCACGTTAAAAGCAATCAAGAAGTTTTATCAGCTGTTTTAGAGAATGATAAGTTGTATATTACAAAGATACCATATGATACGGTTAGTTATTTAGCCGCTACTGATGAAGTGACTAGGAAATATATGGGTTGTCATTGTCCTTTTGCTAGAGAAGCAATTAAGGAAGGAAATAAGTTAGATGAAAGATTTTGTTATTGCTCGGCCGGTTTTGCGAAGTTTCCGTTTGAAGTTATCTTAGGACAAGATTTAAAGATAAAGACTTTGGAAACAATTCTTGGTGGATCGGATATATGCAGGTTTGAGATTGATTTAAAAGGAATTGACTATAAAAGAGAAAAAGTCGCTGATTAGCGACTTTTTGTTTGACATAGATATAATTTTATATATGTTGTAATTAATAGTTTCTATTAAACCTTTTTAAGAATTCTTTTGTTCTTGGAAGTTGAGGGTTATTAAAAATGATGTCTGGAGTGTTTTCTTCATAAACCACACCTTCATTCATAAAGATTACCCTGTCAGATAATTCTTTGGCAAAACTCATTTCATGGGTAACTATCAACATGGTTATACCGGTCTTGGCTAGTGACTTCATTACGTCTAAAACTTCTCCAACCATCTCTGGATCAAGAGCAGAAGTTGGTTCATCAAAAAGAATGATTTCGGGATTCATCATCAAGGCTCTAGCTATAGCCACACGTTGTTTTTGTCCGCCTGATAGATGTTTAGGCAGTTTGTTCGCAAAATCTTTCATACCGACTGAATCAAGTATCTCATAGGCTTTTTGAATCAAGTCCTTTTTATTTATTTTTAATACTCTTTGTGGAGCGAGTATTAGGTTTTCTAAAACATTTAAGTTGTCGAAAAGGTTGAAACTTTGAAAGACCATAGTTACTTTTGTTCTTAAGGATTGGATTAGTTTATTAGTTTGATGAAAGTTTTCATCATGAAATAGGATTTCTCCAGAAGTGGGGATTTCTAAATAATTAATACATCTTAACAAAGTTGATTTTCCACTACCTGAACTACCGATAATCGAGATGATTTCACCCTTTGATACTTCGAGATTTATTCCTTTTAAAACCTCTTCAAGTCCATAGGATTTGTGGAGGTTATTTATTTTTAATATATTCATTTTTTAACCTCCTTTAATTTGAACTTGTAAGTTCTAATGGTTTCATACCCATCCGTTTTTCGATTACTTTAAGGATCGATGTAATCGAGTAAGTAAGAATCAAATAGATTAGCGCAACTATAGCGTAAGCTTCGAGTTGACGGTAATGGAGTGAAGTGATTTTTTTAGTTTGATTGAATAGTTCAAAGATTCCGATTACGGATAAAACTGCAGTATCTTTTATATTAATGACAAACTCATTGCCAATGGCAGGCATTGAATTTTTGATTGCTTGCGGGAAGATGACAAAGATGAAGGTTTGCGAATAACTTAAGCCTAAAGCTAATGAACCTTCTGTTTGACCTTTGTCAATTGCATTTACACTGCCTCTGATAATTTCAGCGATATAAGCAGCGGTGTTAAGTGAGACAACGAATAAGCCGCATAAAAGGGCATTTCCAAAAAGACCGAATCCATACCAAAAGAAAGATGCTTGAACAATCATCGGCGTGCCTCTAAAGACGGTTATGTAGATTGAACTTAGTTTGTTAAAAAAGATTTTTAATGATTTGCTTAATATTTTATCCTGAGGTGTTGGAGCTATTATCTTAGCTGTCGCAAGAAAAAGCGCTAAAATAAATCCTAGGACTGTTCCAACAAGCGATATTAAAAGTGTTAAACCCGCTCCTTCTAAGAACATCTTTGCATAACGAACTAATGTATAAATTGCACCGCCAAAGAAATCATCGGGAATAACTGGGGTTATAAACCCTTGATAGTTATAGGTAATAGAATCGTCTAGGTATGTTAAGGTTGCTTGAATTAAAAATTCTTGTTCGCCTTTAATGATATTTGGTAAGTTAGTTACCGTAACTTTTAAAACTTCTTTTTCAATTGTCGAAGTTCCTTGTCTCAAAAGAATAATTTCTGTTTCCTCACTTACAGAAAGATATTCACTATCAACAATATAAGAGATTGTAACGCCAAAATATTCTACTGGTAAGTAGAAGTCAGATGTTAGTTTGTTTAATTTATCTTGAGTAAGGGTTTGATAGTTAAAAGAGCTATAAAACTTTAGGTTTTGAATAGCGTCATTTAAAACTTCATTTTCAGTTGAATCATTATTTAATTCTTCGGCATTTGCCTTTGGAAAAATCGTTATGATAATTCCAAAGACGAGTGCAAAGAGTATTACTTTGTTTAAAACTTTTCTCATTATGGTTGTCTTGAGATGGCTTCAGCCATTAAGGCTTCTCTTTCTTCTACCGATAGGGTAGCTAATATTGTATTGATTGAGTTTAGTAAATCAGTTTCACCTTGACGAAGAGCAATAGCAACAGCAGAATCTTCATATGAGATATCAAAGCCGTTACCCTCAGTAAATTCAATGAAGGTTAATTCTGGGTTGCTTTCAACAACAGCTTGAGCTACTGGAAGTTCTAGGATTGTTAAGTCGTAAGTACCTTCTTTAATAGCGGTGATAATTGTTGGCACGTCTCCTAATGGATTTTCATGGTTAGCTCCAATTAGTTGAACTACTAGATCGTCATAGATTGTTCCAAGTTGAGCAACTACATCAGCTCCTGAGAAATCGAGGATTGAAGTAGAACCATTATAAACAGAATCAGTTCTTAAAACTATTACATGAGTTGATTGATAGTATTCGTTGGTAAAAGCGACTGTTTGTGCTCTTTCGGCTGTAGGGCTCATACCAGCTATAATTAAATCGATTTCTTCCGATGTAACAAGTGATGGAATCAAACCTTCCCATTCAACTGCTTTGATAACTAGGTTCATGTTTAATTCTTCAGCAATCAATTTAGCAATCATTACATCATAACCATCAGCGTAATTGTTAGTACCGTAGATTGGTACTGCATTTTCATAAGCGCCTTCAGCGTCAATTGTCCAGTTGAAAGGTGCGTAAGCAGCTTCCATCCCGACCACTAGTGTTTCTCTTTCATCTGTGGTTGCTTCGGTTGTAGTTTCACCATTACAAGCGATAAACAAACTTCCAAACATTAAAATTGTAAAACTTAAAATAAATCTTTTCATTTTCATTTCCTCCTGAAATATTTTTAGCGACAAAAAAAAGCGTCCATCAAGACGCTTTATAAATAATTAGGGGAAATTATTGATATGTTAGCGCCTCTATTCTTTTAAAAGAACAGGAGTGTTATAAGTATTTCTTATAACCCCATGCAATTGATATGTCTATCTCTTACATTCGGCGATGGTTGCCTTTTGCTTGTATCTCAGTCTACCGACTCCACAAGTTACTCATCTGCATCGCTACCTCTAAAGTTTGATGAAGTTTTTTTGTTGCTTGGCTTATTATAGTTTGAAATATATAATATGTCAAAGAAAAAAATCATGTAAGTGTTTTCAAAAAACTTAGATTTTTTCTATAGTATAAATACTATAATTTCTTTAATAAATTTCAGGAGTGTGATAAAATTGATTAAGATGTGGTATTTGTGGGAGAAATAAGATAATGAAAATAAAATCTGATTATGTTTTAAAAGTTGTGGCAGGTCAAAACATTGTAGTTCCGGTTGGTGAAGAGGGAGTCAATTTTAGAGGGATTATTACTCTTAATGATTCTGGAAGATTATTATTTGAACATTTACAAATTGGTTCTTCAGAGAATCAATTGATTGACTTAATATTCGATAATTATGATATTGAAAAAGAAGATGCAAGAAGAGACGTTCTAGAATTTATAAAAGTTTTAAGAGATAAAAAGTTATTAGAAGATTAAAACTAAAAAGAGAGAAATCTCTTTTTTTTATTTTCTTTAGTTAAGTTGTAGAAGGTCAATTGTTTTGGTAAAATAATAAATAAGTGATTTACTATTAAAATATTTTTGAATAGGGGATTCTAGATGAAAAAAATTGCGATTTTTGTTTTTATTTTTTTGCTTGGTTTTGTGTTTGTTGCTTGTAATGGTTTAAGTTCAACAACTTTTACTACAACTGATACTAGCACAGATACTGATATTACGACTAATCCAAATGTTTCAACCGAAACAACAACTTCAATTGATTTAAGTGGTTATGAGTTGAGAAACGGTCTTTTTAGTTTTTATAATGAAAGCGATGAGTTTAAAGAAATCTATTTTGAAGCTATAGATGAATATTTATTTGATAATTTGTATGCAGGTGTTCCACTCTATAGTGAATATATCGGTAGTTTTCTATATTCCGATCGAGTAAATTTGCCTTTGAGTGAATTTGATAGTGAAATTTTATATGGGGATTTATATGGTAGTTTAAATACTGATGATAGTCATCATATTATGTATGATGGCGAATATGGCAATATTGGTGAATATACATTAAGATTTATGACTAATTCTTATATCAATGTTGGATCTTTAAACAATCAAGCTACTTGGTATACTAGCGATTTATTTAAATTGATTAATCAATCAGGATACGAAAGAAGAATCGTTGAAGGTGGTGCAGAAGACGTTAGCGGGTTGTTTGATGGTGATCCCGTTCCTTCTGATATTAATAGTGAAATGGGATTAGTTTTAACTGCTTATACGTGGCAGTTTAAGGTTAAAGAAGGGTTAAGTTGGTATTACCATCCTGATTTTGATACTTCATCTTTAGGACTAGGCCATGCAGTTCTAGATGCGAATGATTTTCTTGAGAGTTATAAGTATGCACTTATTGAAGATAATTTCACAGGAGATTACTTACAAGATATTAATGTTTTGAATGTTGGACCATATGTATTTGATCCTACTGAAGAAGCTTGGGAAAATGTTGGTATAAAGTTGATTGATGATTTAACTTTTGAATTAACATTTGAAGAATATTACTCCTTAAATGATATAAAAGCAATATTTAAGAATCAAAAAATGACTCCAATCAATATGCAATTATTCAATCTCATTGGGTATGATTACGGTATGAGTCCAGTAAATATGGCTTATAGTGGAGATTATTATATTGATGAAATGGATTTAGGAGTATTCTATTCTTTAAAGAAAATCCCTGGTAAGGGTGCAGCTTATGATGGACTAGAAATTTATACCAATATTAATCCAACAGAAACACAAGAATTATATAATGCGGGTAAGTTAGATATAATTTATAATATTGATGATTGCAACGACAGTGTGGATAATTATCCGGAATTTAATTGCCGAATTAATGGGAAATATTCAATTGAGTACGGTATTGGGTTTAATGGGTTTTCTTCGGATGAAATATATCAAGAAAATAACCCTGGAAGCAGCTTTAAGATTGAACCAATAATAAGTAGTCTTAATTTCAGGAAAGCTCTTTATTTAGCAATCAATCGGGAAGATTTATCTCTTTTAGCTAAAGGCGTTAATCTACCTAAAACAGGTTATTATGGGAGTGATGTTTTAGATGGTTTTAATGAAACGTTTGGCTACGATGCTGATAGTGCCAGAGAATATTTTCATGCTTCTTTAATTGAGATGAGTGAGTATTATGAATCTGGCGATACGATAGTTTTAGAAGTATGGGATTTTCTAGAAATTTTTGATTTATTAGAAGTTACATTAGAAGAAATCCTTTATGATGAAGAGTTGGATATCTCAGTTGATTTGGTTAAGATAAATCCTTATGATTTGGATGATATTGATACTTATGATCCAGCATTTATGAGTAATTGGTTAATAAACAAAATATATAGTCGCAAGTATGATTTAGTTTTTAAAAGTTTTGAATTTTCAGATTTGGAAATCTTAGATGAGTTTCTATTTCTAAATAGTGGTTTTCCGTTAAATGAAGTTGAGGTTTTAATTGAATATGATGTTTTTGGGTTCAATGAAGATTTTGATATAATTAATACATTAGAGATTAAAGAAGCTTGGTCGATTGAGGCGCTTGGTAATATTCTTAACAAATCTGGATTAACTTTAATTAGCGATGGTAGAATTGCTGAAGAGATAAAAGTGAAGATTTTAGAAGTTACACCTTTTAGTTTTAAGATTGATATTAACGGATTAGATTCAGAGTATTTAAGAAATGTAAATTGGGGTGTGATGTATCCATATTTAGGTTTTGAAAGGTGGGAGATGCTAGAATACGATAGTTTAGAAGATGGAATAGTTTCTTACAATAATTTACTACCTGGCTATTTTGGCTTTTATATTGATTATGAATTAGTTTATGAAAATCAAGAAGAATCATATCCAAATCCATCATTTATGATTGATGTTCCTTATTTGTTAAATAATATGTTAATTGATGATGTTTTAGTTAGTGGGGACACTGCAGAAATTTATCTATATCAAGTAGACCGAAATCGCAACTTTGAGGAAGGATCCATTGTCGTTTATCAAGACGGGTTTGAAGAAGAAAACATTGTCGCATGTTCGGTGGAGTACATAGGTGACATGGCAGTTGTTAGTGGGTTAGATCCAGATTCTTTATACTTTTTTACATATAGGACAGATGATGATTTTTCTAGTTATAGTGAAGAGAATGTTAGTGCCGCTTTGAGGAGTTTTATTATTACCTAATATGTTAATGTGAGAGAGTTTTCTCTCACATTTTTTATGTGTTTAGAAGAATTAAATTTATGTATTTATGATATAATAGTTAAAGAGAATTTAAGTCAGGAGCCATTATGAAATACATTGAAGAATTAAGTCTTTTAAAAAATAATGTTAAAGCAATATTTGAACTTTCAAGAAAAGAAATTATTAGTTCAAAACTTAAAGGGGAACAAGATATCGTTACTAGTACCGATCTTTTTATTGAAAAAGAGTTGGTGAAAGTAATTAAGAGTAAGTTTAAAGACGATAACTTTTTAACTGAGGAGTTTTACAGTTTAGAAGAATTAAGAAACAGAACTTGGATAATTGATCCAATTGACGGGACAAGTAATTATGCGAGCGGATTGAGTGAATATGTCGTACAAGTTGCACTATATGATGCTAGGGATATTCAATTGTCTTATATTTATTATCCAGGGCAAAATGATGAGTATTATGCAGTTAATGGTTTTGGAGCTTATTTAAATGATGAAAGATATCAGGTTAATAACCGATTAGAAACAACATTTATGATTAGTATGGTTGGTATAACACATAAAACTAAGGATAAATATTATTATAAGAAAATCTTGGATGTAGCGATAGCGAATAAGTATAAGATGAGAATGCTGGGGTCAATCGGTTTAGAATTAGCGCTGATGAGTAATGGGGTTTTTGATCTGTTTTATTCGAATGTAACGAATATCTGGGACCTTTATCCAGGGATTTTGTTATTAAGAGAAGCAGGGGCTATTTTGTTAAATGAGAGCGGTAATGAATATTGTTTAGGTGATTTGAATATGTTTGTTTGTAAGAATGATTTAGTTGCTTCATTTTTAAGAGAAAGGATATTGAAAAAAGATGAGTAATTTAGATAAAAACGAATTAAAAATTATAAAAGCATTTCAAAAAGGTGAGATTACTGAGTATTATGTTTACCGTAATATCGCTAAGAAAGAAAAAGATGATAAGAATAAAGAGATATTACTGACGATTGCTAAAGATGAAATGCGTCATTATAAGATTTGGGAAGATATTAGCGGTGTGAAGGTAAGAGAGAGTAAGTTTTTAATTTTTATTTACCGTATCATGACTTTTATCTTTGGTTACACTTTCACTTTAAGAGTTATGGAAATGGGTGAAGAGAAAGCTCAAAAAGCTTATCTTAAGTTAAAAGGTTATGAAGACGTTATTAATCAGATAACTAAAGAAGAAGAGGCACATGAACAAAAACTACTTGATATGCTAGATGAAGAAAGATTGAATTATGTTGGGTCAATGGTTTTAGGACTTAATGATGCTTTGGTAGAATTAAGTGGTACTTTAGCGGGTTTGACTTTTGCTTTCCAAAATACGACGCTTATTAGTTTGAGTGGACTAATAACCGGTATAGCTGCGAGTTTAAGTATGGCTGCGAGCGAATATTTGTCAACTAAGGCAGATAATCAACCTAATGCTTTAAAGAGTGCTGTTTATACTGGTAGTGCTTATATCGTGACGGTTATTTTATTGGTATTACCATATTTGTTAATTCAAAATCCATTTGTAGCATTGGCGATAATGATTGGAACAGTAATCTTTATTATATTCTTCTTTAATCTTTATATTTCTGTGGCAAAGAATATCGGCTTTAAGAAAAGATTCTTACAAATGGCTGCGATTAGTTTAGGCGTAGCGGGATTAAGTTTTGTGATTGGTATTGGAATCGAAAGGATTTTAAACGTTAGTATTTAATTTTATATACAATAAGCACTTCTTTTTAAAGGGAAGTGCTTATTTTTTATTGTTAATTAATTAATTTAAGTTTATAATTTTTATAGATATCTTACATAAAGAGGAAATTCACTTGAAACAGACAACGATTTATTATTTAACACGAATTATTATGGGTTTAAGTTTTCATATGCTTTTTACAGCTGCGGGGTTATACCGGATTGATGTGGCGAATTTAAAAGTATATGAACTTATTTTAATTGGTTCAGCGATGGAGATATCAATTTTTATCTTTGAGGTGCCAACGGGTATTGTGGCGGATTTAAAGTCGAGGAAGTTAAGTGTTATTATTGGACTTTTCGTGATGAGTATCGGAATGTTTATTGAAGGAATGACAGTCATCTTCTTATTGATCTTTTTAGCTCAGTTTATTTGGGGCTTCGGTTATACATTTATCAGTGGTGCGCTTGACGCTTGGATAAGTGATGAGACAAAGAATGAGAATATTGAAAAGGTGATGATTCAAGCTGCTCAAGGTTATCAATTAGCGAGTGTGTTGGGGATTGTTTTAGCAGCGGTTATTGGATTAAAAGATATCAGAGTTGCATTGTTTGTGGCAGGTGGATTAAGCTTATTATTAGGGGTTTTCTTGATTTTCTTCATGAAGGAAACTAGAGAAAGAGAATTTATTAAAAAGGGACATTTTTATAAGCGTTATTATGGTCAATTAATTGATGGGTTTTCTCATATAAAGAAACACCGAGTTTTACGAATAATGTTTTTTATCATGTTATTTTATGGGTTGTATAGTGAAGGAATTGACAGAACCTATGAAGTGTTTATCTTAGATGGATTAGACTTTAGAAGTGTTATTGATCTTGCACCAATTTGGATTTTGGCGATCGTTAATGCAAGTATTGCGATCTTTAGTTATATTATGTTAAATGTTGTGAAAAAGTATTTAAAGAAGGGTCATCATATTTATATCTGGGCTTTTAATTTTACCTTGATGATGATTTTAGGCATAATTGGTTTTGCTTATTTACCGAATATTTATTTTGCGCTTTCAGGATTTATCTTCTTCTCAATTTCAAGAGGTGGAACTTATCCGTTATTAAATGCAATCTTGGTTAATAACACACCTTCTAAAGTTAAGGCAACGGTATTATCAAGTTTTGGTCAATTGGATGCGATTGGACAGTTATTATCTGGTGGGTTAATGGTTGTGCTAGCGCTGTGGTTTAAAGTTAGTGAACTTTATCTTGTGACAGCTTTGTTATTGGTTGTACCTTTAGTATTATTTACAAGACTTAAGAACAATCATATTAATGATTCAAAGTTGCTTGAGGTAAATGGTTAAAAAAAATAGATTTTAAAGGAATGATTTAACTTGAAGACAGTTAAGATTAAAGTAGCTGATATTGTAATTGAATATACTTATAATTTTGATGATTATTTCGAAGGCAATATAGAACAATATATTGTTTTAGTCGAAGAAGCGAGATATAAAATCAATTGTATGATAGTTGACGATATTGAAGAAGTAGACATCGAAGGTTTAACTAAGATTGATAACCGTGATTATTATTTAAGTCAAACTTTGGAGGTTGTTAAAGTCTATCATCCAGGGACACGCGTGTTGTCACAGTTGGTATATTTTGATAAATTAAGAAAGACTTGTGAGATTAAGTTAAACCGGTTAAGTGTAAAAGATTTAGCGATGCAAGAGTATGTTTTAAGCGGAGTAATCTTTATGGAAATTGCCTTGATGGAGGGATATTTGCCACTTCATGCAAGTGCAGTTAGTTTTGATGATGAAGCTATTCTTTTTGCGGGGAGATCAACTGTCGGTAAATCAACTCAATCGACAATGTGGCGCTTTTATTTTAAAGACCGAGTACAGCTCATCAATGATGATAAACCTTTAGTTTTTGTTAAGAGCGGAATGTTATTTGTGACTGGAAGTCCATTTAGCGGTAAAGATAGTTTAAGTAGAAATATAACCAGAAGAATTAGAATGATTGCTTTTTTAGAGAAAGAAAGAGCTCCATTTATTGAACACTTAGATAGTAAAACAAAGGTAGAATTAATATTTAGAAATACGATTAATATTGGTCATGCGGAAACTATTGATAATATTGTGAGTATTATTACTAAGATTGTTGATGAAGTTGATATAATTAGATTTTATGCGACAAAGAATTATGATAGTGTTGAATACCTTGAGAAGTATCTAAAAGGTGAATTTGAAGATGAAACAGTTAGTTGAAGTAAGTATAACTAACAGATAACATTTTTAATATATCTTGGTTAAGTGGAAGATAACAAGTCTTCCACTTTTTTGTTGGTTTGTCAAAATTTAAAAGATAGTGTAAAATAAAATTGTAATAAAATATATAAAGGGTGTGAAGGAGATGAAAGAGAAAGTAATTACTCAGTTGGGTGAGATTTTTGAAAGAGTTAATTACACTGATGAAGAAAAAAGAAAGCTACAAGAAATAATTAAAAGGCATCCGATGCGGATACCTGAGTATTACTATGATTTAATTGACTTTAAAAAAACAAATGATCCAATAAGAATGCTCGCAATTCCAAGTGTTTTAGAAGGTAATCTATTGGGTGAAGAAGACACAAGCGGTGAGAAGAGCAATACGAAAATGCCGGGTTTGCAACACAAGTATAAACAAACGGCTTTAGTGCTTTGTACAAATAATTGTTTTATGTACTGTAGGCATTGTTTTAGAAAAAGAATGGTTGGTTATACAAGTGAAGAAATCTTGGAAAGAAAGAATGAAGCAGTTGAATATATTAGAAACCATGAAGAAATTAATAATGTTTTAATTACCGGTGGTGATGCTTTCACCATGAGTAATGATTTAATTGAAGGATACTTAAAAGAGTTATGTGAATTAGATCATTTAGATTTCATTAGGTTTGGGACTAGAAGCATTGTAGTAAAGCCTGATAGAATTTATGATGATTTTGAGTTACTTGATATACTTAATAGATATAGTAAGAAGAAAGAGATAATTATTGTTACGCATTTTAACCATGCTAAAGAGATAACCGAGAAGTCAAGAAAAGCAATCAGAGCTTTGAAAAACCAAGGGTTAGTAATTAGAAATCAAGCAGTGCTTTTAAAGGGTGTTAATGATGATGAAGAAGTGTTGGCTAATTTATTTAACGGATTGGTTAATGCCGGTGTCGAGCCATATTATTTGTTTCAATGCCGCCCGGTTAGAGGTGGAGTTCATTTTCAAGTGCCGCTTTCAAGAGGCATTGATTTAGTAGATAAGACAAGAGAAAGATTAAACGGTATATCAAAAGCATTTAGATTTATCATGTCTCATAAACGAGGTAAGATTGAAATCTTTGGTAAGAGTGAAGATAAGATAATATTTAAGTTCCATCAAAACAAATTTTTAGAAGATGCAAATAAAGTTTTTATTAAGACTATTGATGAAGATGCATTGTGGCTTGATATTAATCTAGAATATATAAAGTAATGATTTTTAGAAGATGTATTGTTTATTTAGATATAAAGTTTTAAAATTAGATTTGGAATTTAACTAATAAATTTTAAGGGAGTAAAAGATGAAAAGAGCGATAGTTTTTTATAGTAAGACGGGTAATACAGAAAGTGTTGTTAAAAGGTTTAAAGATTTTGACATTTTAAGAGTAAAGGCTAGTTCCGATGATCCAAATCAAAAGGTTGTAGAATTAGTTGAAAGACCTAATGTAAAAGACTATGAAGAAGTTATTTTTGCATGTCCAGTCCACGGGTTTATGATCTGTAAGGTCATGAAAACTTATTTAACTGAGTTAGAAGACTTAAGCGGTAAAACCATTGATTTATTTGTTACTCATCAATTTCCAGTTTCTTGGCTTGGTGGTAACCAAACCTTAAAACAAATGAAAAAGCTTATTGAACGTAAAAACGGTGTTGTCAGAAATATGACTTCAATAAATTGGAGTAGTAAGAAAAAAGAATCCGTGATAGAAGAAATGCTTAATAGATATTAAAAAAAGTGAGATTTCAATTATCTCACTTTTTTCATGAATTCATTTAGTTCATTTGTTTTTGGGTCATCTAAGATATCAGGAGTCCCGCATTCATGAATTTTTCCTTCATGCATATAGATTACATAATCGGCGAAGTCTTTCACAAAACTTAAGACATGAGTAACAAAGATAAATGATTTTCCTAATCCTTTTAACTCTTCAACTGCAGTTAAGACTTCATGAGTAAGGATTGGGTCTAGTGAAGCAGTTGGTTCATCTAAGAATATAATCTCAGGATTACCTGATAAAGCTCTAGCGATAGAAGCTCTTTGTGCTTGACCGCCGGAGACATTCTTCGGCAGTTTATTAACTTGGTCTTCTAGGTGAAGAAGTTTAAGATATTTCATCGCTATCTCATCAGCTTCTTGTTTGGTTTTACTTCTTGTTTTTTCTAAGATTAAAGTAATGTTTCTTTTTAATGTAAGATGGGGAAAAAGATTATGTTGTTGGAAGACAAAACCAACATGTTTTTTATATTCAGGATTATCAACGGCTAAATCATTAATTTTAATTGTGCCTGAGGTCGGTTTTTCAAGTCCTGACATAAGTCTTAAGAGAGTTGATTTCCCGCTTCCGGAAACACCGATAATTGCGATTGAGTTATGATTATCAAGCATAAAGTTTAAATCTTTTAATACTTCAACGTCATAATTATGATTAATATTTTGAATCTCTAGTTTCATAATGATAACTTCCTTTCAATATATTTTGTAAATTGTGAAAGTGGAATGGTTATCAATAGATATAAGCCCCACATTAAAATATATCCTTCTACATAAGCGAAGTTCCTTGATTGGGCAACATCAATAGTAAAGAATAGTTCAGGATAACTCAAGAGATTTAATAGTGCACTACCTTTAATAATGAGTGAAAAGTTATTCATTAGCGGTGGCATTAAGATTCTAATAACTTGAGGGATGATGATGTAGAAGTAACGTTGGAATGGGGTAAAACCGAATAAATCCATTGCTAAATATTGATCATGTGAGATTGAGGAAAATGCCGCTTTATAGACATTTTTCATATATGGAGACATATAGATGATAAGTGCTAGTACACCAAATAGATTTCGGTTGTAAGAGTTAAATGCCGGACCGATTAAAAATGCGGTCACGATAATTAATACTAGTAGTGGGGTTCCATAGATGATTTCTGTGAAGACATCAATAAGAGCATTAAAGTATTTGATTTTTGATTTTTGTAATAGATAAAGAATAAAACCTAGAACCATACTTCCTAAAAGCGAAATTATTGAAACGAAGATGGTGTTCTTGATTCCGTTTAGAATTACATTTCGATAAGGAAAAAATGGTTCGAAGGAAAAATCATCTGTTTGTCTTAAAGCAACAAACACCATAAAGGCGATTACTGTCATAATCGCCGCTATGTATGAAATTATTGTTTTTAGTTTATTCAGTGATAAAGAATTCGAGACCATATCTACCTAACCCTTCAATGATTTCTGCGTCCCACTTATCAGCTAAAACTTCATATAAACCACCAGTTTGACTGAAAGTAGCTATAAAAGCATTTGCTTGATTGAGAAGTTCGGTATTGCCTTGTTGAACAGCCATGCCAATTGGACTTGAAACGAATGAGTCCCAAACAACAATTGTTGTATTTGGATTAGCTCTGTTTCCGTCAACTACAGGATTAGCACTCATTAGTAAGATATCAGCTGTTCCTTGAACAACTGATTCAACAGCGGTTCCAAGATTAGTTGAAATAATAACTTCTTTACCGTAAGATTCTGGGATTGTTGCAGATACTTGTGATGCAATACCGCTATAAACTGCATTATTAATCGCTAAGAGATCTTCAACA
Organism: Caryophanales bacterium UBA2289; assembly: GCA_002345505.1. Lineage (GTDB taxonomy): Bacteria > Bacillota_I > Bacilli_A > Izemoplasmatales > Hujiaoplasmataceae > UBA2289. The sequence goes on along the minus strand of DDWJ01000001.1, from coordinate 155,455 downwards.
GTTGAATCTTCTGTGATGTTGTTTTCATCAGCGAAGTCTTTATTAACTAAAGAGATTATCTTAAAGAAGAAATAAGGATCAGAGAAATCAACGCTTTGCTCTCTTTCTTCAGTAATACTCATCGATGCGATGATAATATCAATTTCACCTGAGTTTAGTGAAGGAATTAAAGAAGCGAAGTTAGTGTTGACGATTTCAACTTCTCTACCTAAAAACTCTCCGAAGGCTAAAGCGATATCAACACTAATTCCTTCTGGCTCAGAATCGAGGTTAAGAGTTTCAAACGGTGGATAACGAAGATCCATTCCAACTCTTAAAGGCGGTAATGATGTTGTAGTTGGATTATTTGTATCAGCGGTTGTAGTTGTTGTGCTTGAACAAGCCGAGACAGTAAATACTGTAAATAATATAAAAAAGACCATTATGAATTTTTTCATGTTTTTTTAGTTGTAAGATTTAAATATTTTGTCTTGTATTTTTTGGATGGACAATTTAAATCTTTCTCCTTTCACCTGAAAATATTTTATCACAAGTAATTTGTTTTTACACGAATAAAGTACTAAAAATTTTTATGTTCAAACTAATTTTTGATTTTAATTGTTAAGATTATGTTAGTTTTAAAAGTTTTTATTTTTAAGTGACTAATTATTATGGTATATTAATTATGGTAGGTGATTGTTATGAATGAGATCAATAAGAATAAAGAAGCTTGGAATTTGTTATCAAAAGAACATTACTTTAACTTTAAAAAACAGTTAGAAGAAAACAAAACTTTACTTAATGATAATATTGTTAAAGAATTAGGAAATATCAGATTTAAAAGTCTGATTCATTTACAATGCAATATTGGTCAAGACACTATTTCTTTAGCGAGAATGGGTCTAAGTAAAGCAGTAGGTGTTGATTTATCTGATGAGAATATCTTTTATGCTAATAAATTAAAAGAAGATTTTAAAATGGAGAAGATGGAGTTTATAGAATCTGACGTTTTAGAATTTGGGGAAAAGCATAATGATTTATACGATATCGTCTTTACCTCTGAAGGAGTATTAGGATGGTTACCAGATTTAAAGAAGTGGGCTAAGGTTGTAAGGGGTTTATTAAAAGATGACGGGTTCTTTTATGTTTATGACTCGCATCCGATTTTACATATCTTTGATGATAGGTTGATTGCGGAAAAAAGGGAGTTTGTATTAAAGTATGATTATTTTAATGCTAAGGTTGATCTTGGATATGAAATTGGTGGTTATGCGGCTGGGGTTAAACATGCGGAGAACTATTGGTGGAATCATAGTTTAAGCGATATTGTTAATGCGCTTATAGAGGCTGGATTAGAGATTGAGTATTTACATGAGTTTGACACATTATTTTGGGATAATGGTGGAATGACCCATGTTGGTAGGAGCTTATATCAGTATCCAGAGTTTAGAAATAAGTTACCGATGTCTTATAGTATTAAGGCTAAGGTAAGAAAATAGAGACAAAAATCACTTTAAAAGAGTGATTTTTTTAATAATAGGTATACATTATATTTTTTTAGTGATATAATATAACGGTATCATATGATACCAAAATAATTGACAAGGAGATTTTGAGGTGGTATAATTTGTCCGAACAACAACTAGTATATACTAAGGATGAAGTAGAGACTTATCTTGTTAGATCAAAATATGCTATTGAAGATAAACACTCACGATTTATAATCCAAGAATTAAGAGAAGTAGACAAGAATAGAAACATAAGATATACAAATCAATATACAGTTTCTCAGCTTTTTCCAGATGAAAATCCGGTTGATGTGTAAAAAAAGGAAATTGCTTCATTAACTGTTAAGAATTACATGCATTCACTTAAGGATACAAGATTTAAAAATAGATCAGATTTTTATGTGTTTGCTAAAAAGTACGATGAGTACGTGTATATAAAAATTAGAGTTGAGTTGATTAGTCAAACTGGTGCATATATTTATGTTATGTCATTTCATTACTCCGATAAATTGATTGATGATAGTTGTTTTCCATATTTAAGGTAAAGAGGGAGAAAAATGGAAAAGAGAGAAAGAGACAGAGAAAAAGACAATAATCTATGTTTTTTGTGCATGGAAGAACACGATAAAGAATTAGTAAAAAGAAATCAAAAAACGATTTTTAAAGATGAAGAAGTTGATTACGAGGAGCAAGTTCTTTATTGTAAGAATACAGATGAGTATTATTCTACAGAAGAGATGATTAGTGAAAATGATATAAGTATGAAAGATGCTTATCGGAAAAAAACAGGATTATTAACTTCTAAGGAAATAATTAGTATAAGAGAAAAGTTTGGTTGTAGTCAAAAAAGTTTAGCAATTATTTTAGGCTTAGGCGAAAAGACTGTGACAAGATATGAAAATCATCAAGTTCAGGATAAAGCTTATGATAACTTGCTTAAGAGTTTGGCAGACAATCCATTATTGTTTGTTGAATCATTAAAGGCTAATAAAGATTCATTATCAAAGGATAGTTTTAGGAAGATTTTCAAGAAAACAAACAAAATAATATCAGAGTATGATAATCATTATTTAGAGTTGTCTATATTAGCTGAGTATGAGGGCGACTATGATCCGGTATTTACAGGTAACACGAATCTTAATTTGAAAAAAGTAACAGAATTAGTTAATTACTTTGGTACTATAGTGAAAGATTTATTTTTAGTGAAACTAATGAAATTATTATGGTATAGTGATTTTTATCATTACAAGAAAACTGGTCATGGAATTAGTGGATTATGTTATTTTAAAGAGAAAATGGGAGCTTTACCTAAAGCTTATGATAAAATTATCTTGCTTGATGATGTGAAGAAAGAAACGGTTATGGTTGGTGATAATCTAGTTGATAAGTTCGTAGGTAGTAAAACTTTGACAAATGCAGTTTTATCAAATGAGGAAATTGAGACTTTAGAAGTTATAGCATTTAAATTTAAAAAGTATAGCACAGCAGCGATTGTTGAAGAGATGCATAATGAAATGGCATATATTAAGACAAAAGATAAAAGTCCAATGAGTTATGATAAAGCAGAGTTTTTAAATATTTAGATATATTAATTAAGAACGTTTATATAGACGTTCTTTTTATATAATGTTGATATATTGATGTAATTATGAGGTTAGTTGAATATTAAAGAAAAGGATAGAAAATCAGTGATTTAGAGATTTTGATCCACTTGTTACTAGCACAAGTCATTTGGAGCAATATGTTTGGTTTAATCATTAGAGTGATTGTTGAAGGATTTACCGATTTTTCTTATATTAATTTGTTAATTGAAGAGTATTTTGATATGATATTTAATGGTTTAAGCAAGTAAAAGAGAGCTTTTAAGGTATGCTTTAGTGTTTAGAGCATACCTTTTTTATATGGTGAAAAAGTATGACATATCCGCCGTTACATTATTTTTGAAAGTAGTGTATAATGTCTTTAAAATAGAATGGGAGAGTATCATTTTATTTAAAAAAGAGGTGAAGGATATATGTTGGTTAGAAACATCAGAGGCTTTGAAAGTAGGAGAGTACCAAATAATATTGAATCCTGGTTGGAATATTATAATCGCAACATTCATAGCTCTAATAGAGTTACTTGCAGCAAGTGTAATGGTCCGGCTGAAGTCGGTGCGCATGTAATTAAGATGGTTGGAGTGAAGGAATGGTATTTGGTGCCGCTTTGTAAGAAATGCTTTGAAGAGGAAGCGAATTTCGAAGTTGAAGAGAAACATCTAGTTAAAGTATATTTAATGTAATAATATAGAAAAAATGGTTTCTTTAATTCTTTTGAAGGAAACCATTTTTGTTTTAAAATTATGGTATAATTTCTTATAGACGAAGGAATATTTATGGAAAAGATTATTGAAGCTAAGGGGTTATTAAGTAAGGTTAAAAAGAGTAACCGTTGGTTTGGTTACGATTTTAATATGAATCTTTACCGTGGTTGTTTGCACGGTTGTATTTATTGTGATTCAAGAAGTGAGTGTTATGAGGTCGGTGAATTTGAAGAGGTAAAGATTAAAGGAAATGCTTTAGAAATTTTAGAGAGTGAACTGCGTTCAAAGCGAAGTAATGGCATTATCGGTATGGGATCGATGAGCGATCCTTATAATCCTTATGAGATGAAATATGAGTTAACAAAAAAATCTCTTTCATTGATGGAAAGGTTTAATTTTGGCGTTTTTATCATTACAAAGAGCGATATGGTTTTAAGAGATATTGATGTTCTTAAAAGAGTTGATAAAGTCGCAAGAGCGATTGTCGGAGTAACAATTACCTGTGATAAAGATGAGTTGAGTAAGGTTATAGAACCAAAGGTTTCTTCATCAAATGAAAGGTTTAAAGCTTTAAAAACCTTTAGTGATAATGGGATTGATGCGGGGATTTTATTGATGCCGATATTACCTTTTATTAATGATACGGAAGAGAATGTCAGAGAAATTGTAAGGCAAGCTCGAGAGAGTAAAGCCAAGTTCATCTATCCGTTTTTTGGGGTTACTTTAAGAGATAAACAAAGAGAATTTTATTATGATCATCTAGAAAAGAGCTTTCCGGGTTTAAAGAATAAATATATCGAAAGATATGGTAAGAATTATAGCTGTGAAAGTGATAATGCTAAAGAGCTATATTCTTTGTTAGCTAAGTTATGTGATGAGGCTAAGATCTTACACAGAATGGAAGATATTAATAAACTGTTTGAAATGAATAAAGAGTTTGAACAATTGACTTTGTTTTAAAAGCGAAAAAGAAGACCATTTAATTTGGTCTTCTTTTGTTGAGCATTCTTTGCTTTTCTAATTCTTTCTTTTGATTGTACTCATTCGTTTTAATTGCTTTTAAGTATTGATTATAGCGATTCCAATCTAATTCGTTGTTTCTTAACGCTTTTTTAATCATGCATCCCGGTTCTTCTTCGTGTTTACAGTCATTATAGCTTAATAGTAGGATATCTTCAAAACTTGCTTCATCGACGAAATATGACGTTATGATTCTAATTCCTGGGGTATCGATTACTTTACCGCCGGATTTTAGTTTTAATAATTCTCTGTTTACAGTAGTATGTCTACCTTGAGCGTCACTTAATCTTATTTCATTGGTTTTAAAGTGATCATCACCTAAGAGGTGATTGATGATGGTTGATTTACCAACACCACTTGAACCGATGAAAACAGCTGTTTGATCTTTGATTGTTTCTTCGATTAAATCGAGATCAGATCTTTCATAAGCTGAAGTTATTAAGATGACATTGTCAGTGATTTTCTTTGTTATGTCAAGATAGTAGTTAATATCTTCACAAAGATCTTTTTTAGTAAGTAGTACAATTGTTTTAAAGTCTTTAGATAGTGTTAGATTTAAGAAATTTCTTAGTTTGGTTTCATTAAAGTCTTTGTTTAGTGACATACAGATAAAACAGATGTCAATGTTTGCGGCTAGAATATGTTTGCTAGCGTCTTTACCGACGTCTTGACGGTCTAGTGTGTTCTTTCTTTCTAAGACTTGTTCAATAATACCTAAGTATTCATCCGCGAGATGAAATTTAACGAAATCGCCGATTTGCGGATAATCAGACTTTTGATAGTTTAGATATTTAAATCTACCGCTTACCTCAGTCATGATTTTGTTATCATTGTATTCAACTAAGTAGCGGTCTTTATAAACGGTAATGATTTGGCCAATCAAAAGGTTATTGTTTGTTTGTAAAATTTTAGTTCACTCCTTTTTTTAAATAAATTTTAGTAGTGATACACCTAAAATTTTTCAAACAAAAAGGACTACAAATAATAGTCCTTATTAAACAATATAAATATTAAGGTTATTTGTATTTTAGATGTATCTGATTAAGTTGTTAAGTTTCCTTTTCTGTTATATACAATCATAATACATGCCCCCTTATAACTGCTTAGATAAATTTATTTTAATATATTTGAATTAAGTTGTCAATAAAAAATTATTGACAGATTGAATTATTATATTAATTTTTTAAAGAGTTATATTATTTTTCTAAAATTGATTAGGTCTGTTAAATTAGTTTGGCTATTGTGTTAAAATAGTTTTAGTGTGAAATTTATTATTGAAATTGAGTATTTTTACTTTAAATGTGAGGAAGGTTTGTCATTTATGAAATTAAGTGAAGTTAAGGATTTGATTGAGTTAGGTTTAATTCTTATTGCCGGAGTATTTTCAATTTTAGGAATTCAAGGTAATGATTCAATGGTTCAAGTTGCGTTGTTAATTATTCTAGGTGCTGCTTTATTGATTGTTGGGGTGTATAAGATTTACACTAAAATCAAAAACAGTTACCGTGAAGTTAGATCAATGAGTAATATCAATGTTATTAGAAAGTCTAAACAACATTGCAAGAGTCTTTATAAGTTTGCGAAGACTAATCGTAAGAAGTTAGAAAATAATAAAATGATTAGTGTTATGAAGAAGAAAAGAGTTGAAGAGAATAAGATTATCGATATCTTAAGTGGTAAGATTGAAGATGAGAAAAAGAAAGAAGAATTAAGTAATAGAATTATTAAATTAAAGAAAGATTATTCTGATAAGAATACCGTTCTTTTAATGAAGGGATTAACTGAACATCAAGACTATAAAATAGCTATGTTGATTAGCGATACTTTTATGAAATTAGAGAGAATGCTTCTTAATGCAGAACAGTATGAATTAAGAATTAAGTTTGGGAGGTTTATTTTAGATTTCTCTGATAAGGAATTAGACAAACAAAAAGCTTGTATTGACTTCTTAGGCTGGACTTATCTGATGATGGGTGAAGTCAACAAAGGTGAAAAAGCGATATTAAAAGGTGTTGCTAGGGCGAAATATATCGTTGAAAATTCTGAAGATAAGAAGATAATTAGTTCATCTTACTTTAATTTGGCTAGAGCTTATAGACATCTTGGTTCTGCTAGACATACATATGAGAATTATCCTGAAAAAGCGATAGAAAATTTAAGAGAAGCTGAAGAATATTTTAATAAGATTAATAAAGTTGATTTTAATAATGATAAAAAATTACAAGAAATGATTACTGGAATTAAGTATGGACAAGCCATTGCTTGTATGTTTTTGTTTAAAGAAAAGCTAGATAAGAATCTTCAGACAGATCAAGATTATCTTAAGGTTTTAAAGACTTATGAAGATTTGGATGTACTAGCAAAAGATTCTAAAGGTTTTGATAATAAGCATCGTTATGTTAAGGTTGAGTTGTTAAGGACAAAGTTTTTAGAGTTATTTATAGATTATAATCAGTATTTTGTAGCTAGTCTAGGAGATAAGATGAAGATTATAAAAGAAGATGCATTAGTTGAAATGAAGAATTCTTTAAAAGAAGTCGATGACATTTTTAGACTCAATATCTTTACTGATGAAGCAGTTGAACTTTTCTTGGAGCAAAGCGTTAAGGAGTTGAAGTATAATTTAGTTAAGGAATTACAGGGGGCGATTTAATGAATTGGGCAATAGTTACTGGTGGAGCTGATGGTATCGGTCTAGCGATTGTTAAAGAGTTAGTTAGACTTGAGTATCAAGTGGTTTTGTTAGATAAGAAAGAACTGAAAGAGAAAATTGAAAATATTAATTATTTTAATGTAGATATTAATGATTTAGTTTCAATTGAAATAATATTAAGTCAATATGAAAGTTTTGATTTGTTGGTTAATAATGCGGCTATTCAAAATGTTAAAAAGTTCATGGATTACACTGATAAAGAGATAGATGAAGTAATTAATACTAATCTTTTATCTATAATGAAACTAACTAGAAGAGTTGTTGAGAGAATGAATGTCGGAGGTCAAGTCATTAATTTAGGATCTGTGCATTCAGTTTTACCAAGAAAGCATAAATTAACTTATGATGTTTCAAAGGCTGGTCTAGATATGTTTACAAAGGGACTTGCTTTAGAATTGGCTCCAAGAATTAGAGTTAATTCCGTAAATATCGGTGCTACTGTTTCGCCGATGAATAGTGTTTTTGAAGATGAAGTAGTTATGGAAGAAGCGAAGAAGAAAGTACCGATGGATCATATTTTTAAAGCAGAGGAAATTGCTAGAGTGGTAGTTTCTTTATTGAGTGATGATTTTAAATATATGACTGGATCAATTATTGTTTATGATGGCGGAAGAAGTTTAAACTAATATTTTTTTGAATTGGTTATTTATCTTTTATTAGTTAGAAGGTTTATGATAGAATAGTATTAATGTGAAAATTAATAATTTTAAAGTTTTAATATATTAGGAGGAAATGATGTTTAAGAGACAAGTTGAGTTTAATTTGAATGAGGAAACAAAGATCTGTGTTATTACGAATAATATGGATAATGATTTGGTTAAGAATGTTTTTAATGGGTTAGGTTTAACTAAAGAAGAATTAGAGAATGATATCGAAGTAATTAATACTTTAGGAAAGCTTTCTATGAAGAAAGTAGTAATAGTTAAAGAGGATAAAGTATTAGAGAAAGATAAACTAAGTAAATTATTTGATTTCAAAGAAGATTTATTAGTATTAGTCGATACTTTTAGTGATGTTAAGTTGTTATTTGAAGTGTTGGTTGATTCAAGTTACAGGTTCTTAGAGTTTAAATCTAAAGGTAAATTGTCTGTTGGAAGTTTATCTTATTTCAGCAATAAAGATATTGAAAAAGAAGTCAACGAGGGATTAGTTTATGGCGAAGCGATAAACAATACTAAAGAACTTGTTAATAAACCTTATAACTATCTTAATGCGATTGATTTAGCAGAATATGCTTTAGGATTTAAAAGATTTAATAATGTTGAAGTTACTGTTTATGATAAAAAACAAATTGAAGCTATGAAGATGGGTGCTTTCTTAGGTGTTAATAAAGGTAGTTTAGAAGAACCTAGATTAATCCATATTAGATATACTGGGGATAAGGAAAGTAAAGAGATTATTTCTTTAATCGGTAAAGGGGTAATGTATGATACTGGAGGCTATTCACTAAAAACGGGTAATGGTATGCCAAACATGAAGTGTGACATGGCTGGAGCCGCAACTGTATTAGGTGCGATTGAAGTTATTGCAAGACTTGGTTTTAAGAAGAATGTAGATATGATTATCGCCGCTACTGATAACAGAATTGGTGATGGAGCGATTGTTCCGGATGATATCTTAACCGCAGCTAATGGTATGACGATAGAAATCATTTCAACTGATGCGGAAGGTAGATTAACTTTGGCTGATGCTTTATGGTTTGCGCAAATTAAGGGAGCGACAAAGTTAGTTGATATCGCAACGCTTACAGGAGCGATAGTGGCGGCTTTAGGTAAAGAGTATACTGGCGTTTTTACCAATGATCAAGAGTACTTAAATAGCTTAATAAGTGTTAGTGAAAAAACAAAGGAAAAACTATGGCAAATGCCTATATCTGAAGGTTACCGTAAAGAGTTAAAGAGCTTTGCGGCTGATATGAGAAACACTGGAACTTCTAGAACTGCAGGAGCGAGTGTAGCGGCTGCGTTTTTAGAAAAATTTGTGGAAGATAATAGACCTTGGATTCATATTGATATCGCTGCGACAGCTTTCGATGAGAAAAAAGGCGGCAGCGGGGTATTGGTTAAAACCTTAGCTGAGTTTTGTAAATAGTCTTTTCAAAATAAAGTTTTGATAGTAAAATATAAGTAGTAAATGTGGTGCTCGCAATTATTCAGTTAAGTCTGTTTATGGGGGTGAGTTAAATGGGCATAGTTGTCTACAGCCACAGTACTTTAAGATTGGTCAGTTGATCAATCTTTTTTTGTTATGTAAAATTTGTAAAAAAAGACATTTTTACTTGACTTAGATATTGGCATTATAATAGAATATAGATAGATATCAATATAGATAAACATCGATATAGTTGATGGGGGTAATTTATGAAGGAAAATATGGTTGAGTATTTTAAAGTTTTATCAGATAGTAACCGGCTAGAAATTGTCGAGTTATTGATTAAGGGTCAAAGATGTGGTTGTAATTTACTTTCAAATTTAAAGATTTCACAACCAACACTGTCTTATCATTTAAAGATGTTGAGTTCAGTTGGTTTAACGAGTGTTGTTAGAGATGGAAATATGATAAATCATTATGTTGATAAAGATAAGATTAATGAGATGATTGCATTTCTTACTGAGTTAAGAGATTTAGAAGAAACTAGTTGTAAAATATAATTTAAAAGAAAGCGAGATATTCAAGTATGAAGAAGAAAGTTGCTTTTGTATGTACACATAATAGTTGTAGAAGCATTATGGCTGAGGGATGGGCTAAGCATTTAGGAAGTGACGTTTTAGAAGCTTTTTCAGCTGGAACGGAAAAATATGATCATCCAAAACCTTTAGCAATGGAAGTAATGGAAGACTTAGGGATTGATATGAGTCAAGCAAGTAGTAAGTTACTAGATAAGTTACCAGATGGTATTGATATATTAATAACAATGGGTTGTGGCGTGGAGTGTCCATTTGTTGTTTGCAAGCACAGAGAAGATTGGGGTTTGGACGATCCAAGTGGTGGACCAAAGTCTGGTTTTGAAGTAACTAGAGATTTGATTAAGAACAAAGTAGTAGACTTAATCGAAAGAATTAAAAGAGGAGAGTTTGATGGAAAAGCAGAAACAACCTTTAAGCTTCTTTGAGAAGTATTTAACAATCTTCGTTTTATTATGTATGGCAATAGGAGTAATGGTCGGAAGGTTTATTCCTGCAGTTCCTGAGTTTTTAAATACTTTTGAAGTATATAATGTTAATATTCCAATCGGGATATTAATCTGGGTAATGATTTATCCGATGATGTTAAAGATTGATTTTACATCAATTAAGAATGTTGGTAAGAAACCTAAGGGTTTATATTTAACTTGGGTTGTTAATTGGTTGATTAAACCTTTTACGATGTTTTTAATCGCTTCTTTATTCTTCTTAGTAATCTTTAAAACTGTTATTCCTTTGAATCTGGCTAATGATTATTTAGCGGGAGCGATTATCTTAGGGGCAGCTCCTTGTACGGCGATGGTTTTTGTTTGGAGTAGTTTAACTAAGGGTAATCCGGCATATACTTTAGTGCAGGTAGCGACTAATGATTTGATTATTTTAATTTTGTTCGTGCCAATTGTTGGGTTATTGCTTGGCGTTGGCGGAATTGCAGTACCTTGGGGAACACTTTTTTTATCAGTAGTATTGTTTGTCGTAATTCCTTTAGTAGCGGCTTCTTTAACGAGATATTATCTGATTAAGAAAAAGGGGCTAGAATTTTATAACGACGTATTTATTCCGAAGTTTTCAAAGTTTACGATTAGTGGCTTGTTGCTGACATTGGTTTTAATATTTTCGCTTCAAAGCGATTTGATCATTGAAAATCCTTTGCATATTTTACTTATTAGTATTCCTTTGATTATTCAAACGCTTTTGATCTTCTTTATTGGTTATGGTGGTGCTAAAGTTTTAAAGTTAGAACATGATGTTGCTGCTCCAGCGGGAATGATTGGTGCGAGTAATTTCTTTGAACTAGCAGTAGCTGTTGCGGTAGCTTTATTTCCATTAAATCCAGGAGTTGCTTTAGCAACGATTGTCGGGGTTTTAGTTGAAGTACCGGTGATGTTGGTGTTAGTTAAAATAGCCAATAAGACTAAGAAATGGTTTAAAGAAGCGAATTAAGATAAACACTTAATCTAATATAAAAAAAGCTACATTTTGCAAGAATCTGTAAAATGTAGTTTTTTTGTGCATAGATCAATCTTGTAGGAATTGAGATCATGTGACAAATCTTAAGCTGGTAAAAAAATATAATGAATTATAAACACTCGCTTGAATATTATTAATTGATTTGTTAAAATGCTAAAAGAGCATTGCTTTACAATAATAATTAAAGGAGAAGAGAGTATTAATGAAAAGGTGCCCCAAGTGTTTAAGTCAAGTTGAAGAGACTTCCAAGTTTTGTTCTAGTTGTGGAAATCAACTTTTGGATGAATTCCAAGAAAAAACAGAAGTTAAAAGCGAAGGTAGATTTTGTAGGAATTGTGGTAAGCAAGTTTCAGATGGATTTTTAAACTGCCCATTCTGTGGAGCTAACATGGTTAGCGGGATAGTGTCAGGTAATGTGTCTAGAAGTAGAGGTTATTCTGATAACCATTATCTAAAATCAAAAAATCATACCGCAACATTTGTTTTAGGTTTAATAGGAACGATTTTAGTAGCGTTAAACTATTTAGGTGTTTTCTTCGTTCATACTATCGGTTTTATATTAGGAGTTATCGGTTTATCATTAGCGAGCAAAGATAAGAAAGAAGAGCTGACTTATTCTAAAGCTGGTTATGTATTATCATTGATTGCGGTGATTGCCGGAGGAATAGCATTTTTAATTGGGATGATAGTCGGTTTGTTAAACCCACAAATTTAAATAAAATAAGTATAAAAAAACTCTCAAAATCGATTAATGATTTTTGAGAGTTTTTATTATTATAAGTGTTTATTTAATTAATATCGCTCTTACTGGTAAAGCTTCTACATTAGCGATTTTTAATGGTAAGCAAAACAATTCGTATGTGTCTTCTGGAACCTCTTTTAATCTTAATCCTTCAAGGATTATGATGTTGCTAGAGAGAAGAATTTTGTGGGTAGGATGATTTGCTTGAGCCCGTTCAATTCCTAAAGCGTCAATTCCGACACCGCGAACTTTTTTGTTTGCTAGATATGAAGCGCCTGATTCTTCAAGATAGATAAAGTCATAATCAAACTTCTCTGATAAACTGTTTTTAGTTTTAAAGATAATGAAGTCGTTTGTTTCAATTTGAAAGTCTTTAATATCTTCAGAAGTAATTTTTTCTTTTAAGTGCGTTACATCAAATACTTTAGCTTTACCTATTAAAGTGTCAAGATTTTCAGTATTAGAATTAGAGCCGTCTTTAATCATATGCAGCGGAAAATCAATATGAGTTCCGGTGTGGAGATTCATAGTGAGTTCCGATTCATAGTTACCCTCTTTTTCAAAGAAGTTAACCTGTTTGATTTTTGGATACTTTTCTTCCTTATTTTTATAAACCATCATTTTAGGGTGTATTATCATACTTATATCATAAATCATATTCAAGATCCTCGCTAACTTTAAGGATTTTTGTTTTTAGTTCTTGATAGTTTTTATAGATAATCGGCGTTATTTCCTGTTTTTTCAAATCATCGATTATCTTCCATGAAGTTTCAATTTCATCCCATCTAGTGAATAAGGAGTTTTGTTGGTTTGATAGATCAAGAAGAAGTTTCTCGTATGCTTCAGGAGTATTACCTATGACTTCACAGCTATGGCAGTAATCTAATGTAGCTGGAACAATCTTTTCATTTAAACCGGCTTCTTTTACATTGATGATAAAGTTTACACCTTCGATTGGTGCGACTTTAATTACAAGTTTATTTTGCTTACTACTTTTAAAGTGCTTGTCGGTGTGTTTAAAGTTAATAATTATTTCTGATCTTTTCTCATCAAGTTGTTTTCCGGTTATTAAATGGATTGGTACACCTCTCCATCTATCATTATCAATATAAGCTTTAGCATAAACGAAGGTTTCGGTATTAGATTCAAAATCAACATTCTTAACGTTTTTATAGCCTTCATATTGACCGAGGATAATATTTTCTTTTTCAATTCTTAAACTTTTGATTGCTTTTACTTTTTCATCTTTAATTTCATCGGATGTGAAGCTATTGGGTTTTTCCATAGTGATTAACGCAACCATCTGCATAAGGTGCGATTGAACCATATCTTTAAGGGCACCTACTTTATCATAGTAGTTGCCACGGTTAAAGATTCCTTCTTTTTCCTTGGCTAAGATGATGATGTTTTTAATAGAATTATGGTCCCAGTTGTTTTCAAAGATAATGTTGGAAAACCTCACTACTAGGACATTTTGAATCATTTCTTTACCTAGGTAATGGTCAATTCTATAAATCTGTTTTTCTTCGAAGTATTGCCACAGTTTGGTATTGATTTCCTTAGCGCTCTTTAAGTCTTCACCAAAAGGTTTTTCAAATACGATTCGAGCGAATTCATCCGTTTTTGTGATTAAACCAGATTCGCTAATGCCTTTAGCGATAACGGGAAATAGTTGCGGTGGAACAGCTAGATAAAACATTTTGTCTAAAGCATCACCGTTTTTATTGATGATTTCTTTTAGTTTAATATAATCATTGATATTAGATATATCCATATTGATATAGTTTAAAAAAGGTTTAACTAAATCCCATTCAATGTCGCTTGTCATTTCTTTTTTTGCTTCTGCGATGTAGTCGTCTAGGAAGTAGTCTTTTCTTGCGATTAAATAAATTTCCGTGTCTTTGGTTAGGTAATTATTTCTAATTAATGTATTTAATGCTGGTAAAAGCTTTTTATACATTAAATTACCGGTTGAGCCAAAGATAGTAATGATCTTTTTCATTATTTCTTATACACCTTATGTCTACCGAATTCATAGCGCATAGCAGCAACAATTTTTTCACTGAAACGTTCTTCATCACGTGACTTGTATCTTGCAAAAAGACTATTAGCTATCACGGGAATTGAAGCTTTATATTTAAGTGCCGCTTCAATAGTCCATTGACCTTCGCCAGAGTCGTCGACTCTACCGATGATGTTATCTAGTCTTTCATCTTTTTTAAAGGCAGAATAAGCAGTATCCATTAGAAGTCCTTGAATGATAGAACCATGTGCCCAAACTTTAGATACTTCTTGATAGTCAAGTTCAAAATCAGACTTTTCTAAGAGTTCAAAACCTTCCCCAATTGCTTGCATCATACCGTATTCAATCCCGTTATGAACCATCTTAACGAAGTGACCGCTTCCGGGTTTACCCATGTAGCCATAACCGTTTTTAGTAGCTAGATCTTTAAATAGCCATTCAATTGATTTAACAATTTCTTCTTCACCGCCAACCATTAAAGAAGCTCCATGTCTTGCGCCTTCGGTGCCGCCACTGGTACCGCAATCAATGAAGTTAATTGATTTTGCTTTAAGTTCAGCGTATCTTCTTAAGGTATCATTATAGTTGGAGTTTCCACCATCGATTAAGATGTCTTCTTTATCAAGATAATTTGTTAATTCACTTATGACGTTATCGGTAATTTCTCCAGCAGGAACCATTAACCATAAAATTCTAGGTCTTGATAATGATTCTACTAAGTCTTTTAAGTGCTCAAAAAGTTTAATTTGTTTATTTTGCTTTACTTCATCAGTTACTACTAAGTCATAGGCATGAACAATCGTGTTATGATCTAACATGTTTAGTGCTAGGTTATAACCCATTCTTCCTAATCCGATTAATCCTACTTTTTTCATATATATACCTCCTAATGATTCAAGACTATTATAACACTTAATAGTGATTGAAGTAGAGGTCTTGCACTTAAAAGTTTTAGATTTTAAATGGCTAGTTAGACATATTTTTATAGATTTTACATCAATAATGGCAAATTAATGATTTATTATAAAATAATTTTGCACATTAGGTAGATTTTTATAATTTTTACTCTATAATAATTATAAGCGGAGGGTGAGTCATGGATATCATAAAATTATTGGGCGAATTATATGAACCGGCTTATATGGTTGATGAGGACAGAAGAATTGTCTTTTGGAACAAACAAGCAGAAGTTGTTACTGGGTATAAAGCGGAAGAAATTATCGGTAGACATTGTTACGACAATATCTTAAGACATGTATCAACTACAGGTCAAAGGCTTTGTCATGAAGGCTGTCCTTTACAAGATAGTCTTAATACAAAAAAGGTTAATGAAGCACAAGTTTTTTTACATCATAAAAAAGGTTTTAGAGTACCGGTTAGAGTTAGAACGATTCCTTTTTATGATGATGTTGATAAAAAGCATAAAGCTATTGAAGTTTTTACTGATTTTAGGGATGAAAGAACGCTATACTTAGAAAATAAAGAACTACAAGAAAAGGTTATTACCGATACATTGACCGGTGTTTATAACCGCGCTTTTATTGATTACCAAATCGATACTTGTATTCATGAGTTTAATGCTTTTAATATCTCGTTTGGAGTATTATTTATTGATATCGATCATTTCAAAAAGGTTAATGATACCTTCGGACATGATATTGGGGATAAAGTCTTAGTAGCTGTTACCCAAACAATTAAGGTTAATATTAGAATGGAAGATTTTGTCGGAAGATATGGCGGCGAAGAGTTTATTGTAATTTTAAGAAATATTTCTAAAGAGAATTTATATAATACAGCTGAGAAGTTAAGAATGCTGATACAGGGATTAGATGTTGAGACTAAGCGAGGTAACCTTGGCGTTACAGTATCTATAGGATGTTCTCATTATGGTGAGACTTTATCAAAACAAGAAATTGTTAAGAGAGCGGATGAGCTGATGTATCAAGCAAAAGAGTCAGGAAGAAATAAAGTTATAATTTAATAGATAATACACTTTAAAAGGATTTGAGCATTTATGCTTAAATCTTTTTTTATGTAAACAAACCCTAGTTTAAAAAACACGATATTGTTGTTTAATAACAAGATTTTAATATTTTGATTTTTTTTTGTTGAAAATGCTAATGTTAAACAAATTTCTTTTTTTATTTGGTGGTATAATATAAATGATTTTTATATTACAGGAAGGGCATAAATAGTCTATGGATATTGTTAGAGATATTGTTATTAATGTAATCTTATTATTCGGTTTAGTTTTTATGGTTACATTATCGGATCAAAAACACGAACAAAGAAGATTGATCGGTAAGATTATCTTCGGTGTTGTTATTGGTGCAATAACAGTTATCATAATGATGAATGGTTGGCAGATGGAGTCTGGTGTAAGTTATGACACTAGAAGCGTTATTATATCAGTTGCTGGTATTTTCTTTTCTGCAGTAACTTCCATTATCGCAGCGATTATAGCTATAATTTACCGAATCACTGTTGGTGGCGACGGGGTTTATGCCGGTGTGCTTACTTTATTCTTTTCTGTAACGATTGCGATTGTTTGGAAGTATAAGGTAATGAAGGTCTGGAAGATAAATAAATACTTGTCGTTTTATTTATTTGGGTTGAGTGTTCATGTGGCGATGCTTCTAAGTCAGTTTGCTTTACCATATCCTAAAAATATTGAAGTTTTACCATTGATAGCTCCAGTTGTTTTATTGATATTTCCAGTAGCGACAATGCTTTTGTCAATTGCGATTTTGAATCATGAAAAACGGGTGGAATCACAAGATTTAATTATTAAGAGTGAAGAGAAGTACCGTACTTTAGTAAGTAATAGTGAGTTAGGAATCATTCAGTTTAACACCAAAGGTATTATAGAAATTGCAAATAAGACTTTTGTGGATATACTAGAATCAAAACAAGCTTGGGTTGGACATGATTTATCACAAACAAAAGATGAAGTTTTAGTTGAGTCTTTAAATAAAGCTTTAGAGGGACATACGACAATTTTTGAAAATCTTCATGAGGGTAAAAACCGAAATATACCTCTAAGAGTAAGATTTTCACCGATATATAATGGTAAAGAAATTGTTGGTGGAATTGGAATCATTGAAGATTTGACAAAACAGTATGCAATGGAAAAAGATATTAGAGATTTACAAAGAAAAGATATTTTGACTAAACTTTATAACCGAGCAGCTTTTGATCAGTTTTTGTTTTCTGATCAACCGAAGCAAGTATTTCCTTTAGCGATAGCTACATTTGATATCAATACTTTCCAAATTATCAATACTTCATTTGGTTATGAAGTAGGGAATGAAGTGCTAATTGAAATTGCGAATATTTTACTTGAAAAAAGATTGGATAACCATAATATTAAAGGTTATCGAATCGGTGGCGATGAGTTTGCCTTAGTAATGCTTGAAACTGAAGAAGTAAAAGCAAATGAAATCATGAAGGATATTGAAGAGAAGATTCATACGATGAAAAAGTTTAAGTTCAATATTAATATCAGTTATGGTGTTAGTGTTGTTGAAGATAGCGATGAGTCAATCACTGAGGTGTTTAATAAGGCTTTAGATAATATGATGAATAATAAGGTTTATGCCGGTTCTAGTATTAGTATGAAAACAATTGATTTGATTATGAATACCTTGTTTGAAAAGAGTGTTAGGGAGAGAATGCATTCCGAAAGAGTTAGTGAAATCGCAAGGAAGATTGCGATGAAGTATGCTTTAGGAACTGCTTTTACTAATCGTGTTGCCCTAGCTGGAAAACTGCATGATATCGGCAAAATCACGGTTTCTGAAGATATCTTAGACAAACCAGGAAGACTTAACGATGATGAGTATGGCAAGATAAAAAGACATCCAGAAACTGGATTTAAGATTTTGGCTTCAGTGGCTGAGTATTTAGATATCGCTAATGTGGTGTTATCACATCATGAGTGGTGGAACGGTAAGGGTTATCCAAGAGGATTAAAGGATCATCAAGCACCGCTTGAATCAAGAATTATTAATGTAGCAGATGCCTTTGATGCGATGACTGTTACTAGACCTTATCGCGAAGCTTTCAGTATTGACCGGGCGATTAAAGAGTTGAAAGATTTCGCCGGCAGACAGTTTGATCCCGATGTTGTGGAGAAGATTGTGGAGCTTTATGAGAATGATGATTTATAAAAAATTATTAAAGGTCTTGGAAGTTCCAAGACCTTTTTGTTTTATTCAGTTGCTAGTTTAACTACTTCGTAGCCACCGTGATAGCGTTTATTTTGATGAAGTTTAAGAATGTTTTTATTCATTTGTTTTAAGATTTCTTTTTGGTTGATTAATGATTGAATCATGCTAGTAATTGTTTCTAAATTGTCACACTCAAATGTTCCATCACCAATTTCAGCTGAGTGAATTGCGCCATATTTTTCATGTCCACCAACGCGTTTGATAAACATCTTTGGAATTGGATAATAAGCTAGTTCGCTCGGTTTTGTCATTAGTAAATCCATATGACGCATTATCAAATTAGTTGAATAAACCGCTTCATAGATGTCATGGTGATAGATTGCGTAGATTCCACCATCGGCTTTGTCTAAAGTTTTAACTAGTTCTTGATATTTTGGGTAGTCATTAAAGTATTTAGTAGTTTTAGATTCTAAGTTACGGATTTCTTTTTTTAAGTATTCAAAAACATTTAAATGATCGCCAAAGTTTAAGAAAAGTTGGACTTTTTTGTATTCAATATATGGAAGTAAATACTCAATTATCTCTTTAAAGATTTCTTTTCCGGCTCCAGCTCCGCCTACTGGTAAAAGAATCCGAAGTGGCTTGTCTTGATTGATACGGTTAAATCTTTCTTCAGTATCATTAATAAGATTTTCTACTAACTCATGATCGATATAATAACCTGTTTCATAGATTGATCCTTCAGGCATTTCCTTAAGTTTAGTTTTAGAGAAGTTATTAAGGAGTTTATAACCTAGGTAGGCAAAAGGAGTTTGCACGGTGTGAATTGATCCTTCTGCTAAATGCAAAGCCATTGGCCAGTTATCTGGGATGACGTTTATTACCTTGGTCATACCAGCATGAACTGCGCCTTGACTTGGCCAAACATGAGTACCGATGTAAGGTAAATCTTTTGGAAAGTCTTTATAAAGCGGAGCGTAGGTTTCAGAGACTAGTTGATCAATTGCATTAAAATCTAGTTTTTTAAAACCTTCTGAATTAAGTGGTTCCCAATAGAACTTATTAAAGAGTTTAGATTTTTGTGAAAGTCTTGACCCGAAACTGTAAAGATCGTTTTGATGCTTTACAATTTTTGAGGCGGTAGAGGTAGGATATTGTGATAAATCATGCCAGATTGGTTTAAATCCAAGCGCATTAGCGCATGAGGCAATTGCTATAGCGATGCGGTAATGACCAAATCCCATTCTAATATTGCCGATAACAACTGACTTTTCTGGTAACTTAAGTTCTTTATCGCTGAGATTTAAGTTTTTAGTGTTTATTGATTTTAATGTTGGAATTTCTTCTAACCTATAATGATATATATGGTTTGAATCATCACTATATTTTTTAATAAACTTTTTCTTTGATTTTTCTGCCTTTTTGATTGTTTTTTTACTGATTGGATTACCAAATACTTCTTTAGTTCGATCCATTTAGTTATCCTCTAATAATTTTAAAGTAGCTTTTTCTTGGTATCTAGTTAAAACTAAAGCACCAGCAAGAGTAAAGAACACAGCGACTAGAAGGGCAATTCTATAACCTAAACCAATTTCTGGTTTAATTGTGGCTAAGGAAGTGAATAGTAATAAAGAAACTGATTGACCGAGTTTAAAAGAAAAGGTTCTAGCAGCGAAGAACATGCCTTCACGGTTTTCACCTGTTGTTTTACTTTCAGCTTGAGCGATATCCGCAACGATTGCTTGTGGCAGAATTCCTAAGATTGCCATTGGAATAGCAGCGGTTACTGATAGTAAAATCCCTTGCGCTGAAGGTGAGAAGCCGTATTTACCTAAGAATGAAGCAAAGAAGAAGACTAAAGCAAAGATTGAAAAACCGATGACTACTAGTTTTTTCTTACCCATTCTTTTTGCGAGGATATTAACTGGCAAATAGAATAAGAAAGAAGTGAAAGTCATAAGAATGAATAATACAGTAATCATTGATTCTTCTAGTCCTAAAAGACTTACTACGAAGAAAGGTAATCCGGTTTGAAATAAAGTAAGTGCTAGAAAGTAGAAGACATCTGATAAAACAAAGATTTTAAAACTTTTGTTTTTGAATGTTTTAATTAATGATTCAAAAGTCTTTGATTTTGAAGGGATACATTCTGAGTAATCTCTTTCTTTGATAAAGAAGGCAGGAATTAACATAAAGACTAAAGCTAAGGCAGCTAAAATACCAAAAGTAATTCTAATCGCAGTCATTCTTTCAATACCAGAAGCGATAAAGATATCCCAAATAAAAGGCGCTCCATAAGCTAAAGCTGTACCGAGAATAAAAGTAATTGAAATGAATGTTGAGATATTGATTTTATCATTCTGGGTTTTCCCTAGTTCTGGGATTAATGCGTTATATGGTGTACAGTAAAGTGTCATGAATAAATAGAAAAGTATTAGGGTTAAAGCGAACCATAAATTGTTTATCAAACTTACTTCACCAGTTGGTGCAAGAAAGATTAAAACAGTCACAAACGCAAAAGGAAAAGCTGCGTATCTTAAAAACGGTATTCTTCGTCCGAGTTTATGTTTTGATCTGTCTGAAAGTGATGCGATTAATGGATCTGTGAAAGCATCAAAGATTCTTGCGATCATGGTCACAAGACCAACAATAGTAATAACACCAAAGATAACTGCGCCTTGAGAAACATATAGTTTATGTCCAAGAGCAATTGTTTCTTGGTCAGGTTGGTAGAAGTAAACCAACCAACTAGTAATAATTCCGCCTAAGATTGACCATCCGAGTTGGCCAATGGCGAAAACCCACATTTTTCCTTTTGTAACTTTTTTCATTATTTTCTCCTTATGTAATTTAGGCAAATTTCTATTGCCATATTAATTTGTGTCGAGTCATTTATTAATTCATCAGATTTAAGAATTTGACTTTGATTAGCGGCGCGGTAACAAATCCCTAGTAGCATGTGAGTTGTTGTATAATAAAAAGCATCTTTATCTAAAACTTTAATTGTATTATCATCTAACCCCATTTTAAAATATTCATCATAGATAACTTTAATTTGTTGGAGAACATCATCATATCGACTTAAGAGTTCCTTATCAACTTTTTCAGTAAGCATTAAATTGTCAAATTGTTGTAAGAATTTAAATACAGAACGATTATTTGAAAAACCGAAGTTAAAGTAATTAAAGAATTGGGCGATGTTTTCATACCCCGATGCTTGTTTTGGTTGATTTTTAAGGGTTTGATAGATTTCTTCCCATAATTTAATTCCGATTTCAATGGCTAGATTGACTTTGGTGTTAAAGTAACGATAAATCGTTGCTTCACCAATACCGATTTCTTTAGCGATGTCAGTAATAGTAAGGGTGTTAATCCCTTTTTCTAAGATTAGATTTTTTATGTTTTCAATAACTAAATCGTATTTAGCTTGTTTTAATGTTTTCATGATAACCTCCATTAATGATAGTCAGACTATCAAATATATAGATATACGATCATATGAATGTAAGCGGTGTCAATACTTTTTAAACATATTTGAAGATGAGTGAGAGATAGCGTAAACAGTAACGTTTTAAATTTTGAATATAAATTTGACTTAATCAAACACAAATATATAAATCCAACGAGTGAAATTTGACAATTTTTAGTTATATAAATACTTAAAGGTGGAAATTTTGTAATTTTTTTTATTAGTTAATTTATATTCTATCCTTGTTAAAAAATTATATTATTTTTTTGAAAGTGTTGAAAATTAAATAAATAACTGTTACTATTTTATTATGTGTTTTAGACTTGTAGGAGGTTGGAATGTTTAGAATTTGCTTGATTCAAAATCGCAATGAAATGTTACATTATGACTTTGCAGATAACAGAAAGCTGCTCGATGAAATGGGGTTTGAATATAAGCTTTATACTTCAAACAATATTAGTTCATTAGTTCCAGATATTGAATCTAATGATTTCGATACCATTGTTATTTCAACTAATGCTTTGAGTGACAACTTTATTAAAAATGTCATTTATTCAGATGAGTTTAGGTTAGTATTAGAATCTCACTTAGATAAACACCGTGGTTTATTAGTTTTTAGTCAATTAAAAATGAGTGAAGAAATAGAGATATATAATTTTATACCTGAAAAATTTGGGACTGTCACTCCGATAAAAAGGAATGATGACTCTAATCTTGGCGAATTGTTTGTAGAACCATTTTACGAATCAAATTCATTATTTATCTTTCCAAACGAGATTGATATAAAAAGAATAGATTATAACTCAAAGGTTTCAAAAAATATTGAGGGATTATATTGGCATTACCATCAAGTAGATCAAAGAAGCTTATGGGAAAGTTTAGTTATTGACAAAAACAATAATAATTCTTTACTTATAAAATCAAAAACAGCAAATATATTTTGCTGTTCAATTATGTTGGATTGGCAAAAACATCATGAACTTTTTTTCAATATGATAATTAGTTCAGTAGCAAATGAAGAATATATTGGAATTATCGCTACCGATGCTGAAGAAGATATTAGTTTTAAGTACCTGTTAAAAGCTTTAGAACTAAATAAAATATATTTTAAAACTTACTTGTTAGATAAACATAAAAGTGTATTAAAAAAGAACATAAACAATAACGTTCATTCTTATATAATTTTAAGCCCTAAAGTTTCTTATGGCGATCTACCACATGACATGTGTGAGATGTGCGATTCAATTGATTTGAAAATTATTGATATGAAGGGGAGAGAAGTTGCGAATAATTTTTCTTTATATGGCTCTAGTAATTCAATGAGTAAATATATTCAGGATATTGAATATTTTATTCAAAAAGAATTACATGAAAATCATAAAGGATATATCGAAAACAGTTTTTGGAAGACTATTGAAGTCTTGCAGGTTTTGTTTCGTTTACAAAAAGATTTTTCAAAAAGATATAATCGCCGTAGTTTGAAGAAAACGCTCGAATATGTCAAGAGTAAAGATAAGAATGGTTCATATGATGAAACATTTGGAGCGACTTGCGCAAAGTTATGGTTAATAACTAACTGTCAAGGTTGTGAAGATAATCAATTGAGTGAGACAAAATCATGGATATTCCAAAAAATTAACAATGTCAGTTCTTTTGATTTCATAACCGGATGTATTTATCTCAAGATGTGTGGATTTGAGTTAAATGAGTTTTTAACCGAAAAATTACAGTCGGAAATAGATTTTATTTTGGGAGATAGTCCAAATGAAATTTCATTACTCAATGTTATAATTGTTGCTGATTTGTACAAACTTGAGGCCGTTCTTGAAGATAGTATTAATCAAATACTAGATAGAAGTAGAGACTATATTTGGATTGATTATTCAACTTCAGCAACAATTACCTTAGGTTTAATGAATGTTTATAATAACGGTTATAAAGATATTTTAAGTAAACAACTTTGGGATAGATTTGAAAAACATATTTTTGCTAGCACACATTTACTTCGCAAGAATATTTTTTATACATTTGGAAGTAAAAATAATTTTGATATTGTAACAATCGCTAAATCAATTGCGGTTTGCACTTTGTTTGAAGATATTATTGATTTTCCAACTGACGAAATACTGTCTTTGGTTAAAAGTTCATTTTTCTCTTTAAGACAGAGTTCAATAAACAATAATACTTCAAATCTTCTAGAAGAATTGAGGATTGAAAATTCCGAAAAAACAGATTTAATCAAAAACCAAAAAAATTCTTTAGCAAAAGTTTTAAAAAAAGAGAATTTATACAAATATCATTTGTTTAGTTCTATTTTCATATATTTTATTTTTATTCTAGCAATGGTCTTTATTATAGATGAGGTTGGTTTTGGAATATTTGTGAATAAAATATTTACTGATTATATAGCTTTTACTCTATCTTCTTTAATACCTTTAGCAGCATTGGGATATAACGTTTATAAACACATAGTAAAAAAGAACAAAGAATAGAGGTCGAATTTATGTATTTGGTTGGTGTCGGGTTAGCTTTTTTGTTGACACTTACAAAAGTTATTGATACTTTACTTAACAAGAAGATTGTAATAAGTGGCGATCCAATAAAACATTCTATGAATAGAATTATTATTGTGATGCCAATTCTTCTTGTTTTTGCCTTAGGAAATTGGCACTTAGAAAGAGAAGCCTGGTGGTGGATTTTATTCTACAGTTTATTTGAATGCTTTAATATTTTATTTCATCAAAGTTCTTTGAAATATTTGAAAGCATATACAGCAGATGTTATCAGTAAGTCGAAAGTAATAATGGTACTTATAATTTCAATTGGCTTAGGTGTTTCTAGTTTTAACTGGTATGTTGTTATAGGAACTTTTATCTTCTTTTTCGGTCTTATTTTGATACTTGATCGTTTCAAAAGCCTAGAAGAAAAGAAGTCAAACTTTTTAGGTATAGTTTTACAAACACTATCGGTTATGTGTCGTAGTGCAAAACCTTTTATAATTAAAATGATTTTGATGGATCAATTGGCATCTAATGAAGTGGTAGTCTTTTTAAGTATGCCAATATCATTAGTTATAATTTGGTTTGTATTTCGAAGAAAGCCTTCTATTAATAAGGGGAATTTTAAATTATATATATATCAAGGCTTTTTTGTGGCAGCTTCTATGTTGTTGATGGGCTATGCAGTTCTTTATTCCTCTGAAATCACGGTTTCTGTGATTGAAGCTTTTAGTGGAGGTCTGTTGTTTATTCATTCTGTTGTCTTTCTTAAGGAAAAATCGAACATAAAAAGAACTGTTGGAGTAATTCTATCTATATTAGGTTTAATTTTAATTGTAGTTTTTTAATGGAGGTTTTTATGCAATATATTATCGGAATTGATGGCGGTGGAACAAAAACAGAAGCATTAATATACGACTTTAATGGAGGAGAGATAAAAAAAGTTTTTAGTGGTTTATGCAATATTTCTGTTGACTTTGACTTGTCAATAAAAAATATTGAGGAATGTATTAAAAATCTTATTTCTGGTTTTGATTATAAGTCAATAAAGTTCATTATAATTGGATTGGCTGGTTTTATAGATGAAAAGGTTTCCTTGAGTATAGAAAATCATATCAAAACTTTATTTGGCATTGAATGTTCTATAGTAATGGACGCTGATATTGCTCTTTATTCGATTAAGAAAAATAGTGAAGAGAATACAGTATTGGTAATTGGGGGAACCGGAAGTATTGTGGCTTTTGAAGAAGAAGGGATTATTCAATATGTCGGCGGATATGGCCATTTGATTGGTGACGAAGGTTCCTCTTATCATCTTGTTATTAAAGCTATTAGGCAGTTTTTAAATCGAAGGGATTTGAGTGAAGAGATAAGTGACTTTGATAGAAAAATATATGAACTCTTTGGTGTTGATAAATATAGAAATATTATTGATAGGATTTATGGTGTTAATAAAGATGTTGTGGCTGGATATGCTATAGATTTTGCTTCATTGGCATACGATGGATTTGAAGAAGCTAGAGAATTGTTCATTAACGAAGGTAAAGAGTTAGCGAAGTTATTTCTTAAAGCTATTAGTAATATGACCAATAAAGAAAACCTGATTGTAGGGTTGAGAGGTAGTTTTTTAAATAACGCTCCATATGTTAAGGAATCATTCATTGACGAGTTAAATAATTATGGAATCAAATATAAGTTAGAAAAAGAGTCTACCAAAAGTGTTAAAGGTTGCTTTTACCTTGCTTTAAGAAATAAAGTTTTTGAAAGATAATATTTGTTTATGAAAAAGATATATTTTATTGAAGGCTTACCTGGCAGCGGGAAAACTACTATGGTGAGAAAATTATCGGAATATTTAAAGAGTTTAAATAAGGATGTTGTAATTTACAATGAAGGGGATTTACATCCTGTTGATTTAGCGTGGATAGCAATTCTTAAGAAGGAAGAATTAGATCTGTTGATAAATAGGTATCCTTCATTAGAAAAGAGTATTAGAGAGAATATAAAGCAGTTTGAAGATAAGCTTCATTTAGCTTACACAAAGGTCAAACTCGATATTAAGACAAAAGATTTTGGTGATTATTGTTCTAAATACGAAATATATAAGACTGAAGATGTTAATGATTTCATAGAAGAACATCTAAGTCTTTGGAAAGTATTTTTGGAAGAAAACAAAGACAATGATAAAACCTTTGTTTTTGAATGCATCTTTATGCAAAATCATATAAATGAGTTGTTGCTGAAGTATGATATGAGTATGAAAGATATTATTAAATATTACGAGAGATTCCAAGAAGTGTTAGAAGATATAGAAGTTTTGGTCATTTATATAAAACATTTAGATATTGATAATACTTTAACAAGAATCACTGAAGAAAGAAGAACTAATGATAAGTCCCTTTATAAGGATTGGATAGATCTTGTGACTCAGTATTTTGAAGAGACTAAATATGGTAAGGTTAAAGGTTATGTTGGATATCATGGAGCGTTGAAGTATTTTAAAGATAGACAAAATATCGAATTAGAAGTATTAGATAAAATAAAGATTGATAAAAAGATAGTTAGTTTAGATAAAGACTATGATGAAGTTTTTAACGAGATTATTAAAGATTTAAAATATTAAGTTAATCATAAAAAAGAAGAAGGACCATTTTGATTTAAAATAGTCCTTCTTTTTATTTGTTTAGTTAATTTTATTTATATTCATAAGTAATGTTTGAATTAGATAATCTTTGGTATCTTTTGCTTTGTCTTCTAATAAAACTAGATTTAAAGAAAATTATTGATATAGCTTCCCACATAAAGACCCAACCACCGATAAACAAACCTTCGGATAGAATTTCGATAAACATTGTGTCATCAATTCTTAAGAAGTATGCTAAAGCAACGAATGTAAAACTGGTTATAATATAATAAATCGCTTGTTTAAGAGATTTTCTTTGAGTTTTACGGTTATAGTGAATAAGGAAGTTGAAGTACTCCACAAAGACACCTCTGGAGATATTTTCCATTTCTTCATTTTGAACTTGTTTAGGCATAACAAAAACAATTGCTAGTTTTTCCTTTAAGGGAATATCGTCTGAAACATCTTCAAGATAAGAAACTAGTTCGGGGTCAAGATCTTTTTTCTTAATTGAAGCTGCGTCCCAAGGGTTGAATAGTTCAAGATAGTATTCAAGACTTATTTCGGCAACGAAAGTCTGATTTTCTTCGTTATAACGATAGATTTTTTTAAGATAACTTTTATTCATAGTAAAACCTCACTGATTAAGTACATTTTTATAGATTATTGTTACTATATCATTATACTTTAAAATCTAGTTTTTTTCTATTGAATGAGATTTATATATATAAAAGAGTTGTTTATACTTTTCTTTCAAACTTAATGCATCAAGAGTTAGATCTTTTTTTAATTTCAGTTACTGTTAAGATTCTTTTTGCTATTTCATCGTATTTATTTACAGCTCAAAAACTAGACAGT
Organism: Caryophanales bacterium UBA2289; assembly: GCA_002345505.1. Taxonomy (GTDB): domain Bacteria; phylum Bacillota_I; class Bacilli_A; order Izemoplasmatales; family Hujiaoplasmataceae; genus UBA2289. Next base: position 127,397 of record DDWJ01000001.1, on the reverse strand, counting down.
TATAATTAAATAGTTAATATATTAGCAATAACTTGACAAAAATGGATAAAAATGCTAATATATTAGTAATATGGAAAATAAATATGATATCAGTAGTTTTGTTAATGTAGTAACGGAACAAGCAATGAAGAAAGAGATTGTAAAAAGATTCAAACTAAGAAGGAAGGAGTTTGGAGTAACCCAAAAAGATTTAGCGATCCGTTCTGGGGTTTCTTATGCATCAATTAGAAGATTTGAGTCAACAGGAGAAATATCTTTATACTCTTTGCTTAGTATTAGTTCTGTTATTGGTTGTTTGGAGGATTTTTATTGTTTATTTAAAAATCCAATTGTAAAGGATATTAGAAGATGAATTTAAATGTAAAGAGATTAACAGTGAAATATAATGATTTAGTTGTTGGTTACTTAGAAGAATTAGTTAATGGTGAAATTGCATTTCAATATGATAGAGATTGGATTTTAAAGGGGTTTTCAATCTCACCTTTTTCTTTGCCTTTAGAAGATAAGGTTTTTATATCTAAATCAGAGTATTTTGGAGGTTTGTTTGGTGTTTTTAATGACTCTTTACCAGATGGTTGGGGTGAGTTATTAGTGAGAAGGATGTTATTAAAGAGAGGTTTAAATTTTGATTCGATTTCGAGTTTAAGTAAATTATCACTTTTAAGTGGGAATGGATTAGGTGCGCTTTGTTATATCCCTACTCAAAGTGATAGTAAAACGAAAGATTACTTGAATTTAGATCAATTGGCTCAAGAGACTAAAAAGATACTGGGAAGTAATAACGGGGTTTCAGATTTCGACTTAATATATGAGCTGGGTGGCGCAAGTGGTGGCGCTAGACCAAAGGTTCATGTGAATATAGAAAAGGAAGAATGGATTATTAAGTTTCCATCATCAATGGATCCATTGGAAATAGGGAAACTGGAGTATCAAGCAAATATTGATGCGAAAAGTGTAGGAATTGATGTAAATGAATTTAAGTTATTTCCATCAAAAAGGTGTAGTGGGTATTTTGGAGCGAAGCGTTTTGATAGAACAGATAGCAGAAGAGTCCATATGGTTTCATTATCATCGCTTTTAGAAACTACCCATAGAATACCTTCGCTAGATTATATGCATTTGTTTCAAGTCATAAAAAAGATTTGTGTAAAAAAAGAAGATTTGTATGAAGCCTTTAGAAGAATGTGTTTTAATGTTATTTATGAAAATAAGGATGATCACGGGAAGAATTTTGCTTTTTTGTATGATGAAGATTTAAAAGGTTATAGAATCTCTCCTTTTTATGACATCACGAAAACAAAAGAAAAATTTGAACATGAAATGACCGTGTTAGGAGAAGGAAATCCAGATAAGAAGGTTTTAATTGATTTAGCTAAAGAATTTGATCTTTCGATGAAAATGTGTGAAAAGATAATTGATGACATTAGTAAGTTAAGAAGCTAGATGATAAGTTTAGAATAAGTTCTTTTTAAAAGTAGAAAACGAAAATTGAAATAAATATTATTAGGCTAATTGAATTTTAGCCTTTTTTCTTTTTTGTTATTGACAGCGCTTTCTTTTCGTATTATAATGTGGTAAAAGGTTTTAGTAAAACGTTTTACTATAATTAAATGAATAAAACTTGATGATTGGATGGGTTTTTTATGAACAATGTATTTATTGTTGGTAGCATGAATATTGATTTAATATTTAGTACTAAAAGAATTCCTGAAGCAGGAGAAACGTTGCATGGTGATGATTTTAGCATGCTTGCTGGTGGAAAGGGTGCTAATCAAGCTGTTGCTTGTGCTTTATTAGGTGCGAGTTCATATATGATCGGTAATGTCGGTGATGATTTGTTTGGCGATATGATATTAGAAAATTTAAAGAAACATTCGGTAAATACAGAATATGTTTCTTCGATAAAAAATAAGACTAGTGGCGTTGCTTGCATTATTTTAAATGATGGTGATAACCGCATAATACTTGATCAAGGAGCTAATGAAAATACTTTATATTCTCAAGTTAAGAAAACATTAGGTAAACTTGGTAAAGAAAATGACGTGCTTTTAGCACAATTGGAAATACCGGTAGAGACGGTTTTAAAAACATTCGAGTTAGCTAAGAAAATGGGAATGAAAACTTTATTAAATCCAGCTCCGGCTCAGAAACTACCTGATGAAATTTATAAGTTTGTTGATGTTATTGTTCCTAATGAAATTGAAGCTGAGATGATTACTGGAATTAGCAGTCACTCTGATAATTTTAGTCGTTATGTTGTTCAGTATTTTATTAATAAAGGTGTTAAGGAAGTTATCATAACTAGAGGATGTAAGGGTTCAGTCTATGGTGATGATAACGGCCTTATTGAAATCAGACCTTTTAAAGTTAAGGTTGTGGATACAACTGGTGCTGGAGATGCGTTTGTTGGAGCTTTAGCGGCACAGATGTCTAAAGGTTTTAATGCTAAACAGTCTTTAGATTACGCAACAGCTGGTTCAGCTCTATCAGTAACAAAATTCGGTGCTCAAAATTCCATGCCAAGTCTAGAGGCGGTAGAAGAGTTATTAAGAAGAAAGCAAGGTTGATTTTATGAAGGCAACAATTAAGGATATTGCCAGTGCTTCAGGTGTATCGGTAACTACGGTTTCATTGGTTTTAAATGATAGACCGAATACAATTTCCGAGGCAACTAAAAAAAGGATATTTGATGTAGCTAAGTCTTTAGATTATATTCCTAATCATATGGCCAAGAGTTTGGTTACTAAACAATCAAAGATGATTGGTTTAGTAGTACCTGATATCGGTAATAATTTCTTCGCTGATTTAGCGAAGAATATTGAAAATGAATGTCAAAGATCCGATTATTCTTTAATTTTAGCTAATGCTAATAATAGTTTAAGCGAAACTGTAAAGTATGTTGAACAGTTTATCAGTAGAGGCGTTGATGGGTTAATATTAGCATTTTATACTGATGAGAAACAAAATACTAAAGAACAATTAATTGATAAGTTAAATAATTATGATATTCCAATCGTTACAGTTGATAGTTGGATTAAAGGTCTTAATATGCCTGGGGTATCAATTCATCATAGTCGTGGTGGGTATATGGCTACTAAGCATCTTATTGAACAAGGTCATAAAAGAATCGGTTGTATTACGGGGATGAACGGTAATTATTCATCAGACAGAAGATTAAAAGGATATATGTTAGCTTTGAAAGAAGCGGGAATTGAAGAAACAAGGGATTTTGTGGAAGAAGGAGACTATCAATATAATAGCGGCTATTTAGGAGCTTTGAAGTTGATTGATAAGGGAGTAAGTGCGATTTTTGCATGTAATGATTTAATGGCTTACGGGTGTTATCAAGCGATAAAAGAAAAGAATTTAAAAGTGCCTGATGATATCTCGGTAGTTGGATTTGATGATTTGCTTTTTTCAAAGATGTTATCCGTTCCTTTAACAACAGTTTATCAAGATATCAATATATTAGGCAGTAAGGCAACAGAGTTGATTATTGATTATATAAAGAATGGCTTATCTAAAAGTGAATTCTATCGTTTAGATCCAACTATGGTTATAAGAGAAAGTACTAAAAAGGTACAGTGGGAAGAAGGTATATGAAAATCATGAAAAAAATATTTATTGGCTTTTTATTGTTTTTAGCTTTTGCGGTTGTGGGATGTACTGGAGGAGTTACAACAGAAGATAATTCTGGGAGTGATGATTTATCGTTTCCAGCGACAATAAAAGGTAGAGTTTTAAGTGGTGCTGGCGACATGCTTACTGCAGGGATTATTATTACTTATCCAAATGGTGATATGGAAAGAGTAAATACTAATATATTATCCGGATATACTCTTTATTTAGAAGAAGGTGAATATACTTTAACCTTTACTAGAGGTATGGAGTATTCTACTAAGAGTGTAACAATTGAAGTTGAGAATTATAAAACTTATTATGTTGATGATGTAAGGTTGAATCATTTACATCAAGGAACTTCTTTGGGTTGGTATTTAGGAGCGTTGCATCAACATACAACTTTTAGTGATGGTAAACAAGGTGTTGAAGCAGTGCTTGTCAGTAATATAAGTTCGGGTCTTCATTTTGGTTATTTAACAGATCATAATACCGCCGCAGGTCTTGCGGAGTGGGTTCAAGGAAGTAGGTTGGTTTCTGAGTTTGATAGTTTTGGTAATCCAATTTACTTTGTAGCGATGCGTGGAGTTGAAGTTACAACTGATTATGGGCATTTCCAATCATTAGGAGTCGGTAATGTTTTAGAACAAGCCGATATTAATCCGATTAAAGGTGATGTGCCTATTGATGAGATAAAAGAGATAGCCGAAGAGATAGTAAGAAGTGGGGCAATATCAACGATTAATCATCCATTCGCAACCAGTGTTTTAGGATTTAATTATTGGGAGATAGCCGATGAGTTTGATGGGATTGAGATTTGGAACGGGCTATATCCAACTAACAGAAATGAAAATGCTAAAGCTAGAGATAAATGGTTTGAACTTTTAGAAGAACATCGAGCAGGGAATTTAAAATTCTTACCAGCAACAAGTGGTGCAGATAATCATGATATTACCGGTTATTACACAGCTGCTTACGCTGATAGATCAACAGAAGAGAAAGCATATAAAGATGATTATTTAAGACGTGGTGTTTATAGTAATATGCCTTCACTTGCACTTTATGTTGAAGGAGAGTTAACGGAAGAAAAGATTAAAAATGCAATTTTAAACGGTAATTCTTATTTAACGAATGGTCCAAGAATAGTGGCTGATATTGAAGGTATGATTTATGGCGAGACTTATGCTTTAGGTCAAGAAACTTCGGTTGATATTAACTTAGATTTATTTTCATTTGATGAAATAGTTGAATTAAGAATTATTAAAAATGGCGTTATTATTGAAACGATAGTTCCTGAGTTGGATGGTTATAGTTATCAAGACACAATTACTGTTAATGATGTTTCTGTAGGAGATTGGTTTGTAATTGAAATAATCGGTGATTTCACCGCTTATGCGATTACCAATCCAATATTCTTAGGATAAATTAGGGATTATACACAAAGTGATGTGTAATAAAATAGAGGAGGAAATAAAATGAAAAAGTTTTTAGTTATGGTGTTAGTAGTATTTGGTATGTTTAGTTTCATTGGGTGTGATAAGGAAGAACCAATTTTTGAAGTTGGAACTGATGAAGGTGCTTATCAACCAGCTGAGTTATCTGGATGGGAAGTAGATAGAACAGTTTATATTCAAATCATGGGTCCAGACAATGATGAGATTTTCAATGGTGAAGTTACAGTTAAATCAAGTAACCCAACTGTTTATGAAGCATTCTTAGCTGCAGTTCAAGGTAAGGGTATTTCTCAGACTTCGTCAGCGGATTCTGGTTGGATTCAAGCTATTGACAGTTATGAAAATGGAACTAATGATCGTTATTGGTTAATTTATAATAATGGTGAATCATTGCTTGTAGGAGCTAATAGTTCACAAATTAGAAATGGCGATTATATCCAAATCAATTTTGAAGAATCAAGTTGGTAATTAGTAGTTAAAAGTACACTTTTCCCCCTAAAAAGAATAGTCTCTTTAAGATAGAGACTATTCTTGGGAAGGGGAAGTTAAAGAGAAGAGGAATTTATTATGAAGAAGGTTATGATATTTTTAACATCATTTGTGTTTATGCTAATTGTAAGTGCTTGTTCTAATGGTAGTACTGATACTGCTATTACTACAGATGATGGTGTTTTTAGAGTTGTTTTGTTAGTTAATGGTAATTTAGGTGATATGTCATTTTTTGATTCTGCAAATCAAGGGATTGAAAGACTGAACGCTGATTATGAAGACTTCGAAGCAACTACAATAGAAATGGGTACTAATCAAAGCAACTGGGAAACAACGCTTTACCGTGTTTCTCAACAAAATTATGATTTGATTATTTGTGCAACTACGCAGATGCGTGAGCAGTTGCAAAGAGTTTCAAAGAGTTATCCAGATCAAAAGTATTTAATTTTTGATACTGAGATTGATGACGGAAAAGCTTCTAGTTATCCTAACGTTCATTCAATAGTTTTTAGACAGAATGAAGGTGGATTTTTAGCAGGTGTTTTAGCTGCGAAAATGGCAAATGGAACTTCTGGTATGGCAAGTCCAGTTAGCGCTACTGGTAAAGTAGGTTTTATCGGTGGGATGAGAAATAACATTATTTATGATTTTGCAGTAGGTTATGCTAAAGGGATTGAGTATGTTAATAACAGTGCTGAAAACCAAACTAGTTTAATGACTTCTTTTGTGGGGAACTTCAATGATTCAACGCAGGCTAAGGCTTTAGCGAATGTTCAGTATTCTAATAACGCTGATGTAATATTTGTAGCGGCTTCTCAAGCAGGTCTTGGGGTAATTGATGCGGCAGAGACTCAAAGCAAGTATGTTATTGGTGTGGATAGTGATCAATATAGTTATTATAAAGATACAAATCCTTCAAGAGCTGAACTAATTGTTACATCAGTTTTAAAAGAAGTAGGGGATGTAATTTATGATAGTACAGTTAAGTTTTATAATGATGAGTTACAGTTTGGTGTTTTAGTAACATATGGTTTGGCTGAGGGTATAATTGATATCGCTGATAATGAAAATTATCAAATGCTTGTACCTGAGGAATTAAGGTTGTATATTGATGATTTAAAAACGCAAATTATCGATGGAGATTTAGTCATTACTAGTCGTTTTGATTTAAGTCTTGATGAAGTTGATGCATTGTTTGAATCATTAGAGTAAATATATTTATTTTACGAGGTGTGTAATAATGGCTGAAGCTTTAATAATGATGAAGGACATAAGAAAAGTATATTATCCGGATATAGTTGCAATCAACAGTGCAACTTTTTCGCTTTTTGAAGGTGAAATTCATGCGATTGCTGGAGAGAATGGTGCTGGTAAAACAACTTTGATGAAGATCTTATTTGGTTTGGAAAAGGCTGATAAGGGCGAAGTTTTGTTTAGAGGTGAAAAGGTTTTTTTTCATTCACCAAGTGATGCGATGAGAAAAGGAATCGGTATGGTTCATCAACATTTTATGTTGCTTGAGAACATGACGGTTGCGGATAATGTTGTTTTAGGTATGGAACCAAAAAGAAAAGGTCTTTATGATTATAAAAGAGCTTGTGAGATTACTAAGGATTTAGGCGAACGGTTTGATATGGCAATTGATCCAGAGATTAAAATCAGTCAGTTAGCTGTAGGATTAAAACAAAAGGTTGAGATAATTAAGGTTTTAGCTAGAGAAGCTAGGATTATAATATTAGATGAACCAACTGCAGTATTAACACCTCAAGAAACAAAGGAATTGTTTCATCAGTTAAAATTGTTAAAGAAGGATAATTTTACGATTATCATCATTACTCATAAGTTAAGAGAGATTAAAGAGATCTGTGATAGAGTAACGATTATGAAGTCAGGTAATATTGAAGGCACATATGATGTGGATAAGATTTCAGTTGAAGAGATTTCTAAAAAGATGGTTGGGTATGATTTTGTGGTTACTGAAGACAAAGAGACTTTAAAACCTGGTGAAGTGATTTTAGAAGTTAAGAACCTGAGTTATGAAAGAGATGGAAAGAAAAGATTAGATGATATAAGTTTTAAGATTAGAGAAAAGCAAATCCTTGGGGTTGTTGGGGTTGAAGGAAATGGCCAATTGGAGCTTTCAGGAGTTTTAAACGGTGTTATTAGAAATTATGAAGGAGATATTTCTTTAGACGGCTTAAGTTTAAAGAATAAGTCAATTCTTGAGATTAGAGATAGAGGTATTTCTTATATACCAGAAGATAGAATGGTTGATGGGGCTAATTTAATTGGTAATATTTATGAGTCAGCTATTGTTTTAAAATCAAGGGATAAAGATTACCGAAAGGGGAAGTTTTTAAAGAAGAAAAAGTTGAGTGAGTTTACTGACGTGTTAATCGATTCTTATGGTGTTAAGTGTAACAACAAATATGATCAGGTTAAATCATTATCAGGCGGTAACATTCAAAAGATTGTTAGTGCGAGAGAGATAGTTGAAGCGAGAAGGATTTTAATTGCTAATCAACCAACTAGAGGAATTGATATTGGCGCGGTTATGACTTTACATGAAAAGTTAAAAGAATTGCAAAGTAATAATTTAGGGATACTTCTAATTTCGAGTGATTTAAAAGAGATTTATGATTTAACGGAATCAGTTATTGTTCTTTATGAAGGAAAAATAGTCGCTAGGATTAAGAATATAAAAGATGTTAGTGAGGAGCAATTAGGTAGATATATGCTTGGTATTGAGGTGCAGGAAGATATGGAGGCATCATTATGAAGATAAGAGAAAGATTGATGTCTTATTTTAAGAACCGTTCGTTTTCTTTTCAAAGATTTTTCTTTGAGAGTTTAAAAACGTTGATGGCGGTATTGATTGCTTATTTGATTGCGATAATCATTATTGTTTTTGTTTCCGATAATCCGAGTGAGTCGATATATTGGTTTATAGTTGGACCATTTTCTAATTTGATGGAATTTGGTGAATTAATTAAAAAGGCAGTCCCTTTGATGTTCGCAGGGATTGCGGCTTGTGTGATTGTTAAGGCTAATCAATTTAACTTGTTTACTGAAGGGGCTTTTTATGTCGGTGGTTTAGTTGCGGCTTTAATAGCTATTTACATTAAATTACCGGCATTTCTAGCAGTAATTGCTGCACTTGTAGGTGGTGGATTAGTTGCGACGATATTTGGGTATATCCCCGCAAAGTTAAAATCAAGTTTGAATGTTAATGAGTTTGTTAGTTCAATAATGCTTAATTTTGTGGCTTTATGGATTGGTGTTTTTTTGATCTCTAATGTTGTTATTGATGATGCTTCAGGCGATACAGCTACAGGGATTATTCCAGAGATTTCTAAGTTGAAGGTTTTTATAACTGGAACTAATATTACTTATGGTTTGTTGATAGTTATTGGGATTATTATTTTAGTAAAGATTTTCTTTTCTAAAACTCTTCCTGGTTATGAGATTAAGATGACTGGTGATAATCAACACTTTGCGAAGTTTTCGGGGATTAATGTTGAAAGAAGAGTCGTGATGGCACAAGTTCTTGGTATCTTTATTGCCGGTGTTGGTGGCGCAGCTGAGATTTTGAGTAATTACCACCGGTTTAATTGGAAGACTTTACCAGGGTTTGGCTTTGACGGATTTATGGTTACGATTATTGCGAAGAATAAACCATTGTTTGTACCTTTAGCCGCTCTTTTCATTGGCTATTTAAGAGCAGGGGCTGATCTAATGGCTTTTAATAGTGATGTGGCTCAAGAGGTAGTTGCGATTATCCAAGGTGTGATTATATTACTTATTGCCTCTGAGAGATTCTTTTCATCTAGTTTCTTTAAACGTCTTCTTGATAATTATAAAGAAAGAAGAAATCATAAAAGAATGGATGTGATGAAGAATGAATAGTTTTTGGGATTTGTTTTCATCCGTTAACTTTTATGTAACAATTATTTCTTTGGCAACACCTTTAATTTTTGCGAGTATGGCAGCCCTTATATCTAATAAGGCTGGAGTAGTTAATATTAGTATTGAAGGCACGATGTTGGTTTCTGCACTTGTTGGAGCGATATTTTCTACCCTGTTTAATAGTGCGATTATGGGGATTCTTATAGCTTGTGTTGCTGGTATTTTAATGGGTTATATTTTTGCGTTTTCAACGATAAAATTAAGAACTAATGAAATATTAGTTGGTATAGCACTTAATATATTAGCAGCGGGATTGGTTATTTTTATTGTTTATGCCTTGACTGGTAATAAGAGTGATTATTCGAGTGTACCGTTAAAAACAATTAGTATTCCGCTTTTAAGAGATATACCGATAATCGGTGAGATATTTTTTAATAGTTTGAATTTGTTAGTTTATTTAGCAATAGTTATTGTAATAGCGATGAGTTTCTTTTTAAAGAAAACAGTTCTTGGAATTAGAATCAGATCAGTTGGGATGAATGCTAAGGCAGTTGATTCAATTGGTGTTGATTCTGAGAAGGTTAAAATAATTGCACTTTTGATTGCTGGTGGGTTAGCTGGACTTGGTGGTGCTTACATGTCAATTGGTTTTATGAGCAGTTTTAATACCGGAATGATTGCCGGTAGAGGATTCATCGGTTTAGCCGCAGAAGCGATAGGTGCGGGTATTCCTTATGTAACAGCTTTATTTGCGGTTGTGTTTGGATTGGTTAATGCTTTTTCTTTAACCGCACAAACAATTACCGGAATTAATATTCCTTATGAACTGCTTAATACTTTACCGTACATGGTTACTATTATTGGTTTAGTAGTATTTGCGGTTATCAAGAAAAGAAGAAATAAAAATAATATTAAAGGGTGATTTATATGAAAAAAGCTTGGCAGTTAGAATATGATGTCTTTAGTAAGGCAAAACCAGTAATCTTATCCGAAGAGGAACAAACATGGGATGCGGCTAATGAATTTGAGAGATTAGCTGATATTAAGTATTTAATGAAATGGAATTCTAATGTTCCTGGTAGTGGGGCTCCAGAGAAGGTAATTGTTGGGGCTGTGCAATCAATGGAAAATATGGGTTATGATGTAAGTGAAGCTGAAAAAATGATTCATGAGGGATTAAAGGCTTATCAGGATAAAGATTTGCTTAGTGTTATAAGAATAACTAATGAATTATGGAATTTGTTTGGTAAGTTAGAAAAGATAGAAGGGCATAAGTATTTTAAGTATCAAGTATATGATAATTTTAATCAGTATAAATTAGCGGTTACATTTCCTAAGAAAAGATTTGTGGATATCGAAAGTAAAGATTTCTTTAAGTCTACTTATATGGGCTGGTTAGCTCAGTTTGTCGGTGGTGCTTTTGGGACAGCCATGGAAGGTTATACTCATGATAACTTATTAAAGACTTTTGGTGAGATAAGGGATTATATTAGAAAGCCAAATACTTATAATGATGACGTAACTTATGAGATAGCTTTTTTAGAGGCTTTTAGTAAAAAGGGATACAATGTTACTTCTAAAGATATAGCATTAGAATGGGTGGCTTTAGTTCCTTTTGGATGGTCAGCTGAAGAGATTGCTTTAAAGAATATTGAAGCAGGAATCTTCCCGCCTGAGAGCGGTTATTTTAATAATCCATATCGAGAATGGATTGGCGCTCAGATGCGAGGAGCAATCTGTGGAATGGTCGCACCAGGGGATTTAGAAACAGCCGCAGAACTTGCGTTTAAAGATGGGGTTGTATCTCATCATAATAACGGAGTTTTAGGTGAAGTATTTAATGCGATTATGGTTAGTATGGCTTATGTTGAAAATGATGTTAGAAGAATTGTAAGTGAGTGTATTGAATTAATACCTAATGATTCAGAGTATTATTCAATTATTAAGAAAGCTTATGAAGTTTGTTTAAAACATGATAATTGGTTACATGCATGGAAAGAGTTAGAAGGAGATTTTAAGGAGTATAACTGGATTCATGCTTATCCTAATGCCGCAGCTGAAGTAGTGGCGTTATGGTTTGGTAATGGAGATTTTAATGAAACGCTTTATATTGTTGGAATGATTGGGTATGATGTGGATTGCAATGCCGCTCAGATTATGACGATAATTGGTGTTATTGATAAAGAGATACCTAGTAAATGGACTGATCCGATAGGAGAGAAAATTAATACTTATTGTAGAAAATATAAAGAGACTTCATTTACTGAGTTAACAAATTGGACTATTGATTCAATAAAGAAGTTTAGATAGATATTAAAAAAACAAACAAAACGATGGAGAAAATCCATCGTTTTTTATTTGAAAAGGTATAAAAATGAGTAAAATATGCTAAATGTATGACATATACGCCGTAAATTTATTAATAAATAAGTTGTATAATGTAATTAATATACAAAGCAAAGGGGACAAATTACCAGATGAAGTGTGACTGGTAAGTTTTTTGCTTTGTAAGAATAAATTTTAAAAGGAGAAAAAAATGAAGAAAGTATTTTTGTTAATGTTTTTATTATGTTTTACTATTATGGTATTTTCATTTACTAAGGTTTCAGCTATAATTCCTCAAGATTTTATCTTTGAACCACCTTTGGCCGATAACATTTTAGTCCAGGACACAGAGGATGTTTATGAGAACTACACTACTTTGTTTGAGTATGCACAACCTTTGGACTTTCAATCTCAAAACTTAGTAGAAGTGAGTGGGGAAATATTAAGTTATAGTTATGAGCATGACTTTGATGTCTACTCGATTTGTCTAGAAGACTACATGACTATTTCTTTTGATTTTGATTTTCCATCACCTTACTTATTTGTTGAATTTTACAGCGATCATGAAATTGATCAATACTATCCATATGATTATAGTTTTGAAGATGCAGCCGATATAATCAATCGCTACAAAAATGAGGGGTATTATTCAGAGACTCAATTAGAGAGTGGAATTACGTTGCCAGCGGGAAGGTATTTCGTTCTAGTTTCTACGTCTTCAATATCTTCTTTTTATGGTAATGGTATAGATTACTCATTCACTGTAGAACAAAATCAAGTGGTATTTGATGATTCGGTTTCAATTGATTTTCTTAGAAATGCTGGATTTGATGGTGCTGTATGGACCACTACCTTTCAACAAGAATATCATTATTTATATGATGATGAAAATCCAGAATCCACTTATTATCCAGTTCAATACAGTAAAGACACCAATGCATATGAGTTTTATACTGATTTTTTGAATACAACAAGTTCAACTTCAGAAATACCTGATGGTGATTATCTCTATAAAAGAATATTTATGTTCAGTAAGGAGTTTCAAGTTTCTTTATTAACGTTATTGTCTTTAGTTAGTAGAGAATATCAGCTTATAAATCAAACATATAATAATATTAGAGAAATAACTAGCATAGTTTTTGAAGTAGCTCCTAAGCCAACACTTAATATCTTAGGTGGTGACATTCTACTATCAATTTCCTTAGAAGCGATAGTAAATGAGATCATTGATGGAAATGAAAAATATCAATTCAATTTGTTAATAGATTATCTTGAACAACATTATAGTTTATTTCAGAATATGAATTTGGTAGAATTAATGCTTCCTGTTTTTATGGCAGAAAATTATGATTACAATATTATGAAAAATTTGAAATCAATCATTTTTAACGATATAATTAACGACGACCTAAATAAATTTAGATTTTTTGACATCATAGCTTCTAAAAGAATTACTGAATCAGAAGCACTAGAATCTATTCAAACAACTAAATATTACATTCGTTTATCAGCTGATGGAGATCCACTCGTTTTAGATACTGACTATAGAGATGATATTTTTAGTTCAGGTAAAGAAGTGATTACAAGTGGATTGAGTTATTATATTCTTGACCTAATACCAGAACCTTATACTAGTTTATCAAAAACAACTGGTCTTATGGAGTATATTGGTGGAGATGGAGGGGCTTTAAATAACTTGGGCGAAGAATCCGGCGTATTTGTAGACAATTCTTTAGAACCAGTAATTGAAGGCGATAACTTGTATGTTTTTGATGAATATTATCAGACACAGAGACATTATTCTTATAAGACCTATGAATACTTTGATAGAGTTGCTTTTAAAGTTTATAAAAAAGGATTGTTTGATTCTTATAAAAGCACTTTAAATTACTATATTGATGAAAGTCCTTCAACGTCTACAAGCGCAACAAGTTATACTTATGAAAGATATTATATAGATCAACAAATATACAATTCTGTTTATGCAAGCACTTATTTTTATGCTTATGTTGATGGAGCAAATAGAATGATATATTTGAAGGATCGTTCTAATGTAGCTTATGGAGATTATTATGTCAAAGAAGTCAATGTAAGTCTAGATTATTTTAAACTTTATCGAAGTACAACTGTGTCTGGATGGTACAATACTACAAAATATGACTTTGGATCTGGTGACTACTATTATGATTATTATTATTCTTCTGTAGTATGGACAGATTATTTTGGAAATAGTAGAAGTGGTTATTTAAGATATCAGAAGAGTTTTACAATTTTTGGCTAAGTATAGTAGAATCATAAATTAATTTTAATCAGGAGGGAAATAAAATAAAAAAAGAATATTTCTATATAGGCAAAACAATTATTTTACCAATTATTATCACAATTTCAATACCACTTTTTATAGTGTTTTTAAATTTAGAAAAAACAATATTGAGATTAAACACAGAAATTAGTTTTTTTAACATTGATACAGAAGAGATTTCATATAATTTATGGACGATCATAATAGGGATAATTATTTTGATTGTGATTTTAAAATTAATTAAAAAAAATAATTATGAAAAAGAATTCTTTCCTGGTGATTTATATGGAAAAGCCCCTTGGATATTTTATGAACTAGCTCTAATACTAGGATTTAGAAAGTTATCTTTAATAAAAAAGCCATATAATATAATATTTCAAGTCTTAGCAACGAAGAAATTCGATTTAATAGATTCTGAATCATCTGATCAAAATGTTAACTTTACTTTAATTGAAACTAATATACTTGAGAACAACGAGTGTAATATTGTTGTTTCCGACACATATCCAATTTTAAACTATCAAGTACCTCAAAAATTTATAGGAAATAAAACCTACAAATTCGAGAGACAAGGTGACGTTGGAAAAAGAATTTTTTCAAAGGATTTCATGGATTCAATAGGCAAAATTATAGTTGAATGCAGAAAAAACAAACTGAAGATGAACATATTTTTAACTACAAACATTCAAAACACAAGATATCTTGTTGAAGAGTACCTTCTTGTAGGAGGTAGAGACTATATAAATATTGAAGTTTTTCAGCAGAATATGTCATCGACAAACAAAGAGTTTTTAGATAAAGGATATAGATATATAAAGAAAGGAAATTAATTATGAAAAATTTAAATGAGGCATTTTTAGACTACAATGATCAAAAGAGAATTAGAAAATCCGTATATGATGACATGAAAGAAAAAATAGATATAATAGTGGATGAAATGAAATCTAATGAAGATACTCTTTCATTTTCAATTATGTATTTAGGTAGTTATGCAACAAAAACTGGAGTAGAGTATAATGACAAGGATTATGATATTGATGTTGCAATAAGATTAAATATTAAAGAAAACAAAATAGATGAATATGATGCTAATGAACAAAAAAAATCTATCTATGAATCAATAAGAAAATTAAGAAAGAGAAGTTTCCATACAATGTGTGTTTCAGCTAAATATTTTGAAGATGAAAAGCCTAAATACCACATTGACTTTCCAGTATATGCTTTTGATGCTGAAAAGAGTACCTATTATATTGCGAAGGGAAAGCAAGATGAAGTTGAATGGGAAAAATGTGAACCAGATAAGTTAACAGAGTATTTAGTATATGCTAGCGCCCCAACCAATAAATTAGATGCGTATAGAAGAACAATTAGATATCTTAAAGTATGGAAAAATTATGTTTTTTCAAATGAGAAAAAGTATTGTTCTCCACCAAGTATAGCTATTAACCTAACTGCTAGAATTTTCTATGCAAGTTATTCAGTTCAAAATGAGATAGATAATTTGCTAAATGTATCTAAGGAATTACTCAAGCAAATCAGTTCTACTGCAACCTTAAACTTGCCTTATGTTCCAAATTCAAATGTATTTGAGAAAATGAACAGTGACTTAGAATATGTTAAAGTATATAAAGCAAAGCTAAACCATCTTATTGATAAGTTAGAAGAAGCTAAATCTAAAGAAGAGTATAGTCTAGAAGAAGCATGTAAGACACTAAGAGAAGTTCTGCCAGATTTTCCACTTCCTGACAAAGAGATCACCTCTGAATCATTTGCTCCTACAGGATCCTATGGGAAGTAAATATTTCACTTACGTAAAAAGCATCGAAGAACTTGATGATGTTATTGAGACTAAAGAATATGGTGACCAAATAGATGAGGGTTACTGTTTTAAGTATAACTTAGAAGAGTATAGTATCTTATTTAGTGAAGATTTTCCTGCGGTGTTGCCAGCAATTTATATGAAGAAACCTAGGAGACATCCACATGTTTCGTTTGATGGGATAGTTTGTTTAAACCGTATTGAAGACATTGATTTTGACATCGAAAATATAGAAACTGTGATTAGAAAAACATTTAATAGTTTCTTCAATGTAATGAGTTTGGATTCGGAAAATTTTGATTATACTTACGAGTTTGGTGACTATATAAAATACTTTAAATCTTTTAGCAAGAATATGAGAGTAAACGTAGTACAACATTTCGATTTTACAAAACCACATATGACTAAAATGTTAAAGTCTGACAAGTTTTTATATATTACAGACCAAACAATAGAAAAAAAATATTTAAATATTAAACAAAGTGATTTATCCCAAATAAATGTTTTATTTATACCTCTCAAAAAATATTTTTCGGTTCCGGAAATTGGCTCTAGTCTGTTTACATCAGAAATCATAGAATGTATTGATAGTTGTCACTTTTCTGAAGTTTCAGAAATACTAAAAAGTAAGAAACCTAAATGTTTATTTATAGCAATAAAAAATGTAAATGGTTTTTATAATTGTTTTTGTATGCAACTTAACCAAAGTTTTTCTAAGATTAGTGAAAATATAGAGATTATAAATATATATCAGGTATCGAATTTAACCCAAAATTATCTTAAAGCTAGAGCAGGGGTATTTGAAAGGAAAGAAAGAATCTTGCTTATTGGTTTAGGCTCTTTAGGTAGTGAAATACTATATCACTTGTGTAAATCAGGTTTTGACTATGTTGATATTTGTGACTTTGATATTATTGAACCAGTTAATATATATAGACATTTTTTAGGATATAGCAATTCATTTGCTATAAGAGACAAGAAATATTTCGATTTAAAGAAAACTGAAGCTCTCAAACAACTTATGGAAAACAGATATCCGAGTGTAAGAATTAATGCTTTTTACGATCGTATCGAGACGCTTTTGAAGAAAGAGTTGATCAATTTAAATGAATATGACTATATAATTAACGCAACAGGAAACATGATATCAAATAGATTTTTAAACAATTACATGTATAAAAATAATATGAAGAATAATGTAATCTATTCGTGGATTGAACCTTTTGGTGTTGCCTTGCATATTTTTACAAATAGAACTTCAGAGTATGGTTGTCTAAATTGTTTGATGCTATCAAGTAATAAGGTTTTTTTGGCAGAAGAAGACAATTATGTAATTCAAAATGACAACTGTATTGGAAGTTTCACAAAATTTGGTAGTTTGGATGTGAGCCGACTTGCAATTGAAACGATAAAGACTATAATGGATAAAAAGTTTGAAACAAGACACAAGATAATCCTAGGGGATTTTCAAATGTTTTTAAATGAAGGATTTAAGTTGACAGAATATTCAAAGTTATCTGAAACTCAACTTAACAATTTAGGAGAAGATATAGTTTATGAAGGTTGTCCAATATGCGGAAGTTGTAATCATTAAGCAAGAAAACATATCTCTAATACTTGATAATACTCAAATTAAAAATATGTTTGATATGCATAATTTTCAAAACGAAACTGGTGGCGTTATTTATGGATATAAATTAGTGGGTTTAAAGGAATATAGAATTACTGGGTTTACAACACCATACCAAGAAGATAAAGTTTATCGATATAACTTTGAGAGGTTAGATCCTAACCATTTAAAGTCCATAAAATCTTTATGGGTGAATGATTGTACTACTATGTACTTAGGTGATTGGCACTCACACCCATCTAATCATTCTTCTCCATCGATTTTAGATAAAAATACTTGGTACAAAATTGCAACAGAATCAAAAAGCGGATCAAGTATTTACTTTTTTTTCATCATTTCCAAAGAAGAATTACTAATCTCTGCATACAATATAAGAGGAAAAAATATTTTTTCAGTTAAGTTAAAAAAAATTATGTTTGATTCTCGTATTTAATTTAGATTTATTTGATTATCCTCTGCCCGATATGAATCGGGCTTTTTTTTGTAAAAAATGTAAAAAAAGTTATTGACAACGGTTACATACGGGTATAAACTATAACTGGTCATGATGTCATAATCAGTTAGGATGGTAAAATGATGTTAGAAGAATATTTATTACCTAAGTATTATTTATTGAAGAAAGACTTAATAAAGAAAATAGAAAATGATCAATTTAAAACTAATGAACAGATTCCTAGTGAAAGAGAATTGATTCAGATGTATGGTTATAGCCGTATTACTGTACGTAAAGCTATCGATGATCTAGTTAATGAAGGATATCTATATCGAATACATGGTAAAGGTACTTATGTTAAAGGTAATGATGTTCAACAAAATATCGTATCTTTAAATAGTATTACCAACGATATCTTAGCTATGGGTAAGGAGCCTTCAAGAAAGGTTTTAAAGTTTAAAGTTGATAAAACATTTTTAAAGAGAGCTGAAGAGTTAGAAATTGATAATGATGATGAAGTAGTAATATTAGACCGTATTTACTACGCTGATAAAGAGCCAATCAATAGAACGACTGACTATTTACCGGCTAAGTATTTTCCTAATATTAATAATTATGATTTTTCAAAGAATTCTTTGTTTCAAGTAATTGAAGAAGAATATAAGATAAAGATCACAAGAGCGGTTAGAACCATTGAAGCGGTTTTAGCTGATGAAGAAATAGCAGGGATGTTAGAACTTAAGAAAGGTTTCCCAGTTTTATTATTTAGAGGGGTTACTTATGGTTTAGTTGATGGTAAGGAAGTTCCAATTGAATCATTTAAGTCATATTACCGTTCAGACAATAGGAAGTTTACAATAACTCAAATAAAGATGAGTTAATAAAAAAATATAAAAGAGGAGAAAGAAATGAAAAAATTATTAGTTTTATTTGTAGTAGCATTATTACCATTTGTTTTTGTGGGCTGTAATAATGCAAATGATGGAACAAAAATTGGTTTGATTGTATCAGCAGCTGGTGCTAATGATAACGGCTATAATGAGTATGCAATCGATGGGCTTAACAAAGCTAAAGAAGATTATGATATTGATACACAAGTTGTAACATCTGCAGCTGACGTACCAGGATCAATTAAGACTTTAGCAGAAGAAGGTTATGATTTAATCTTTTCACTAGAGTATGACTTTAATGCACTTATTACTGATGATGGTTCAGGAAAATCTATTGCAGAACAATATCCTGATACAACATTCGTAATATTCAATGCATTCGCTAATACTGATACAGCTGGTGAAAAAATTCATGACAATGTCATTGAAGTAATATTCAATGTTAATGAAGGTTCATTCTTAGCTGGAGCTTTAGCAGTATTAGTTAATGAAAATAATGAAGTGTTATTTGATTCAGAAGAATACGATTTCACACCTACTTCACAGTACCGTGGTCTAGCCTTTGTTGGTGGAACTGAAAGTGATGGAATTAGCGTGTTTGGTTGGGGATTTGCTCAAGGCGCTAACTATGTTGCTGAAGAATTAGATGTAGAATATAACATCTATGAAACATACGCAGCTGGATTTGCGGCTACTCCTGCAGTTAGAACACAAATCGATTCTTATTATGACGCTGGTGTTAACGTAGTATTTGCGGCAGCTGGTGGGGTTTCAACAGCTATGAAGAATGCTGCAGCTGATAAGGGTAAACTTGCAATTGATGTTGATGCTAATCAAGATGCATCAGTACCAGGAAGCGTTTTAACGTCTGTATTAAAAGAAACAAACGTTGCTATTTATGACTTAGTTAAAAAGTTTGTTGATGAAGAATTAGATGAATCAGTATATGCTTATGACTTAACATTTGCAGGTAGTACTGGAATCACTGATTTAGCAACTATTGAAGGTTATATCCAAGATACAACAGAAGCACAAGCTAAATGGACAGAAATTAAAGAAAAAATCGCTGATTTAAAAGCTAAGATTATTGATGGTACAATTGATGTAGTTGATGCTCAAGCAGGAGACGATACTCCTTATCCACTTTCAAATGTAACTAAAGTAAATTAGTAAAAGGATTTATTGTAAAGTGGAAGTTATTAAGACCGTAGATTTAACAAAGAAATTTGGATCCTTTACAGCTAACAAAAATATTAATATCTCCGTATTAGAAGGTGAAATCAAAGCAATTGTTGGGGAAAACGGTGCAGGCAAATCCACTTTAATGAATATGCTATATGGACTATTAAAGCCTACCTCTGGAGAAATCTACTTAAGAGGTAGGCTTATCCACTTTAATTCACCGGATGACGCTATTTTAAACGGAATCGGTATGGTTCATCAACATTTTAAATTAGTTCCTAGTTTAACGGTTTATGAGAATGTTTTGTTGGGTGTTGAAATAAATAAAGAAGTTAGTATTGGTAATAAGAAATTTAAGACTTTTAAGGTTGATCAAAAACAGGAGTTAAAGCTTGTTAATGATTTGATTGAGAAGTATAAGTTTAATATCAATGCTAATGCTTATGTTAAGGATTTATCAATCGGTGCGAAACAAAAAGTAGAAATTTTAAAGATGCTTTATAGAAATGTTAATATTTTGATTTTTGATGAACCGACAGCGGTTTTAACTCCTCAAGAGATTGAGATGTTTTATGAAACTTTAAGGGAGTTAAAAGCATGCGGCACATCAATAATTTTTATCACGCATAAGCTTGGGGAAGTTATGGATATCGCTGATTCTGTAACGGTTATTAAAAGCGGTGAAGTGATTGATAACTTATTGGTTAAAGACACCAATAACAAACATCTTGCCCAACTGATGGTTGGTAGAGATGTTTTAATGCATGTTGAAAAGAAATATAAAGATTATAGCAATGCTAGTGTTATCTATGAAGTTAATAATATTAAGACTAAGAATAAATGGGGTTTAAACTGCGTTGATGATGTTAGTTTTAATATTCGTCAAGGTGAGATTGTTGGGATTGCTGGTGTTGAAGGAAATGGCCAGAGTGAGCTAGTTGATATCATTAGTGGAATTTTAAAAGTTACTGATGGGTGTATTAAGTTTAACGGTAATGATATAACTAATTTTTGGCCTGATAAGTTAAGAAAGAATAAAATCGCATTTATTCCTGAAGACAGGTATGAACAAGGTCTATGTAAAGAAATGACGATTAGTGAGAATATGATTGCCGGATACCATGATAGTCCTGACATTTCTAAATATGGTTTTATTTCGATGAAGAAAAGATTACAAAAATCAATTGATTTGATTAATAAGTATGACGTTAGAGTATCTAAGATTGAAGGATTAATTTCTTCTTTATCAGGTGGGAACGCTCAAAAGGTTATTATCGCTAGAGAGTTTTCTAGTGATCCAGATTTAATCATTGCGTCTCAACCAACACGTGGTGTTGATATCGGCGCAATTGAATTTATTCATAAGAGTATTTTAGACTTGCAAGAAAAAGGTAAGTCAGTATTATTGATATCTTCAGAACTTTCAGAAATCATGAGTTTATCTGATCGGATTTTAGTTATGTATAAAGGTAAGATTATCGGGGAAGTTATGGGTAAGAACGCTACTAGAGAAGAAGTAGGTTATTTGATGATGGGAATTACTCATAGTGAGGAGAATACTAATGGATAGAAAAGAAAAGTTAAATAGTCTTAAGTATTCTATTATCAATTCAATAATTCCGATTTTAATCGCTTTTGGGATTGGCGCTATAGCAATTATCTTAGCTAAAGAAAATCCTTTGTCAGCTTATGGAACCCTGTTTTATAGATCTTTATTTAATATCAAAGGTATATTTAATACGCTGCATTTTGCTGGGCCATTAATACTTACTGGTCTAGCAATAGCTATAAGTTTTAAAGCTGGGCTTTTTAATATGGGAATTGAAGGTCAATTGCTTTCAGCCGGGTTTGTGGTGGCTGTTATGGGTAATGTTTGGGGTGAACTCCCAAAAACCGTTTTAGTGCCGTTATTATTGGTTGTAGGAGTATTGGTGGGAGTGATCGTTGCGATTATTCCAACAATGTTAAAAGCCTTCTATAATGTTAATGAGATGGTTGTGACATTATTATTAAATTACGCAATTATTCATATCTTACAATATTTAACAGAAAACACTTTTAGAGATCCTTCAAGTGGTTATGTTTCAACACCAAGAATATCTTCAAATGCAATTCCTTCGAGAATCTTTGAAGATTATCGTTTAACAACATTTTTTATTGTAGCGATAGTTGTTTATGTAATCTTTTATTTCATTATGAAAAGATCAAAGCTTGGTTTTGAAATTACGGCTTTAGGGCAAAACCGTAATTTCGCAGAAGCTACTGGGATGAGAATCCAAAAGAAGATTATTATCATCATGTTAGCCAGTGGTGCTTTAGCAGGACTTGCAGGCGCTGGTTGGATGATGAGTGAAAAGTATGCTTATACTTTAAGCTTTTCAGGTATTCCAGGACTTGGATGGGACGGGATGTTGATTGCGCTTTTAGGTAGTCATAGTCCAATTGGAATTTTAATCGCTGCCGTATTTTATGCAGTTGTTAAAACTGGTAGTTCCAATATTGCTATTTTTACAAGTGTACCTTATGAGATTGTTATTCTTTTACAAGCTTTAATAGTACTTTTCTTATCTTTAAAAGTTTTTGTTAAACCTAAGGAGTTAAAGCTTGGCGAACCTTCAGTACCTAAGAAAAGGTTTAAGAATCTTTTTAAAGGAGGTAAGGAGTAATGAATTTAGATTTTATTATTAAAGTTTTTTCCGATTCATTATATTTTACAGGGCCAATCTTATTAGTTTCATTAGGTGGATTGTTTGCTTATAAAGCTGGAGTTGTTAATATCGGGCTTGATGGAATGATGGGCATTGGTGCTCTTGCATCAGCTTTGGTATTGTTTTATACCGGCAATTGGTTAATAGCCATTATTGGCGGTATAATATCAGGCGTTTTAATTGGTTTATTGTTTTCTTTCTTTGGAGTAACTAAGAAAGCAAACTTTATTATCACCGGTTTTGCGATTAATCTGTTGTCTACTGCATTAGGTAAATATGTTCTTGCTTTAGAAGGAAGAACAGATATTAATGTTATTGGAACTATTAGTAATTTAAATACAAGAATAGAGATCCCTTTGATTAAAGATATACCAATATTAGGTCCTATCATTTCTAATCAAACACCTTTGGTTTATATCTCATTTATCTTAATTTTCGTCTTATCCTTTGTAATCTATAAGACAAAGTTTGGTACTTATGTTAGAGTAGTAGGTGAATCAGAAGAAGCTGCAAAGTCAGTTGGGATAAATATTAATAAGATAAAATATTTAGCTGTAATCATCGGTGCGGTGTTAGCCGCATTAGCTGGTTATGAAGTAGCAATCAACCAGCTTAACGCTTATACTGCAGATATTACTGCTGGGATTGGTTTTATCGCTTTAGCCGCAATTTATTGTGGTGATGGTAAACCTAAAACAGTTGCGATTTATGCAATTTTGTTTGGTTTAACCAGATCACTTGCGACAAATCTCGCAATTAGAATTGGTTCAATTGCTGGATTATTACAAATAATCCCTTATTTGATGATTGTAATCGTACTAACAACCGTAGCGATTATCAATCATAGAAAGAGTTTATATCGAGGTTTTTTAGATGAATAAAAAAGTAGCTGTAATTGTTGTAGATATGGTTTATGATTTTACTAACAAAAATGGGAAAGTCTTTTACCCAATCAACGAATCAATGTTACCGAAGATTCGTGATTTTATTACGCATACTAGAGATGCAGGGTGCCAAATTATATATATGCGTCATTCAGTAACTAAAGAGTTGCTTAAGACCTATACAAAAGTTACGAGAGAAAACTGTATCGCTGGCACTGGTGGCGATGAGATTGATAAAAGATTAGACGTTATTGAAGGAAAAGACTTAGTGATAAAGAAGCATAAGTATAGTTCTTTCTTTAATACAAATCTTCATGAAGAATTAAAATCCAGAAATATTAATACAATTATTGTTGTTGGTACTAAGACTAATAATTGTATTTTAGCTACTGTATTAGATGCTTACAACTTAGATATAAAAACTTATGTACCAATAGAACTTGTTGGTACATCAGATGAACTAACAAATGAGATTTATTTAAGAGACATGGGAAGATATCTTTGTGAAGTAGAAAGTAAAGATAAAATTCTTAGTATGATTGAAAGTGATCAATTATGAGATACGATATTATAGTCTCTGGATATGTCTCACTAGACAGAGTTATTAAAGTAGCAACTGAACTTATTCCCGGAAAAACTTCAATAGTAACTAATGATAATAATGTCAACTTAGAATATGGCGGTTGTGGGATTAACTTTGCTTGTGATTTAGATAAGTTAGGTAAAAGTGTCTTACCGGTTATAAGAGTCGGCTTTGATTATGCGCAGAGTGGCTTTAAACAGTTTTTGGAAGTTAACAATATTTCAACCGAAGCGGTTGAAATAATTGATAAAGCCGCCACAAGTTGTTCATATTTGATTGAAGATAAAGAAATGAATCATGTTACGCTTTATTATCCAGGAGCGATGCATGAAAAGTATTTTAACGGTTATAAAGAAGAGTGGTTTAAGGTTTCAAAGCTAGGCTTAATGACAGTGGCTAGTGTCGTGGATAATAAAGAGTTTTTAACGATGTGTAAGCAGGTCAAGATTCCCCATTACTTAGGTTTGAAAATGGATGAAGCCGCTTTTCCTCAGTGGTTTGTAAAAGAAGTAACTGAATCGGTTAACGGTGTATTTGCTAATGAGGTTGAGTATGAGTATTTCTTAAAGAGTAATCAAGTAAGTAATATTAAAGAAATATTTGAAATTAATAAGCAATTAGAGTTCGTTGTTAAGACTAAGGGTAAATTGGGTAGTGAAATCTATTTTAAAGAGAAAAATAGGATTATCCATTTAGAAGTACCAGTATTAGAAACTAATGAGTTTGTTTCTAGTGTTGGTAGTGGTGACGCTTTTATGGCAGGGTTTTTATTTGGTATGTTAGAGGGTTACTCTAAAAAAGAATGTATGTATCTTGGAGCGACGCTTTCAACCTTTATTATTGAAGCAGCAGGAGCGACTTCAAATGCTCCAGACCGATTAGAACTATTATATCGGTTTAACCGATTTTTTAAAGAAAGTGAGTAAAGATTATGAATAAAACATTATATATGAAAGCAACACCTGAAAAGGTCGCTGATTATGTGATTTTTTCAGGAGATCCTTGGCGTGTTGAGGTATTAAAGAAATATTTAGATGATGTATCACATATTGGCTTTTTTAGAGAGTTTAATACTTATACCGGGTTTTATAAAGGTGTAAGAATTACCGTCACATCAACTGGTATTGGTGCGCCTTCTGCGGCTATTGCGATGGAAGAGATGTATAATGCCGGGATGAAAGTAGCGGTAAGAATGGGGACTGTAATGTCTTTAAATGATGATTTATTAGGAACTTATGTTATTCCTTCAGGTTCATTTAGAATGGAAAAGACTAGTGAGACTTATGTTGAATTAGGTTATCCAGCTGTCGCAGATTTTGCGTTAGTTAATTCTTTAAGTAATACTTTTAAAAAGGCTGGTCAAAAAGTGGATAATGGTATTAATGCGACGATGGATGGGTTTTATTCACAAATGAAAGAATCACGTCTTTCCAAAACAAGAAATGTTAATTTTGATAAGATTTTTGATGAACTAGCGATGAATAAAGTTACTGGCGTTGATATGGAAAGTAGTGCGATGTTAGTTATCGGTAGACTTATGGGTGTTAAAACAGCAGTCGTAACTTTAGTAACAGTATTAAAGAATCTTAAGGCTTCTTTAGAAGACTCGATTAGACAAACAAAAGAAGATGAATTATGTCGTTTGACTTTAGAAGGCATTTATAAATTCCATAAAGGAGAGTGAGCGGTTTGAAGAAGTTTTTAAACGAAAATCCTAAGGCAGTTATTGGTATGGTGCATTGCTTACCATTACCTGGAACTCCTAAGTATATAGATGATTTAGATAGAGTAAAAAGGCAAGCAGTAAATGATGCGATTATTTTAGAAAAGAGTGGTTTTTCAGCAATCATGATAGAAAATATGGGGGACGCTCCATATAAAGAAAAGATGGAGTTAGAACAAGTCGCTGCACTTTGTGTAATCGCTGAAGCGATTAAATCGAAGATTAGTGTTCCACTGGGAATTGACTGTGCATTTTCAGATTATAAAGCATCACTTACGATTGCTAAAGCGGTTGGCGCGGATTTTGTAAGAATTCCAGTGTTTGTGGATACAGTGATTTTTTCTGATGGAATAGTTTATCCTTCAGCTAGAGATGCACTTGTCTATAGAAAGAAGATTTTGGCTGAGGAAATTGCTATATTAGCGGATATTCAGGTTAAACATACCTATATGTTAAACCCCAATATTCCTCTAGAAGAATCAGCTAAACTAGCTGAGGCAAGTGGAGCTGATGCAATCGTTGTGACTGGAGTTTTAACCGGTGTCGCTGCGAGCACGGAAGATTTAAAACGAATTAAGAAATTAGTGAAGGTTCCAGTATTTGTTGGATCTGGAGTTAATCATAAAAATATTAGTGAGCAGTTAGAGATAGTGGATGGTATGGTCGTTGGTAGTTCAATAAAACCAAATGGCAATGTTGAACTTCCAGTGGATGAATCCTTATGTAAATCTTTGATTGCACAAATAAAAAAGGAGAAATAGAAATAATGAAATTAATATGTTTTTTAAACCATGGCTCACCGTCTATGGAAGAAAGTCACCAAACAGTAAGTGATTATATCGCTGGAGGTGTAGATGTTATTGAAACGGATTTTCCCGCTGAAGATCCATATTATGATAGTGATTATATCAAGAAAAGAATGTGGGAAGCACTAGCAAAGTATCCTAATTATGATACTTATATTGAATCAGTTGAAAAGATTCTTAAAGATCATCCAGGAGTAAAACTATATATTTTAATTTATGAAAGAACTATTCTTACTATTGGCTTAGATAAGTTTGTGAACTTCATGAAAAGAAATAATTTAGAAGAGATGATTTTAGTAGGTACGGAGTTCCCTCATGTTAGAGAAAGACTAATTAAAGAAAAGTTTAAAGTTAGTGCTTTTATTCAATACCATGTACCAGATGACCAAATTGAATTAGCTAAGACAACCACTGGCTTCATCTACTTACAAGCTACCCCGGATGGAAGATTCCATCCCGTTCATAAAGACTTAAAATCAATCATAAAATATTTGAGAGACTGTGGTTTAACTAATGAGATTAATTGCGGTATTGGCATCCACAGTTATGATCAATTAAGAATGGTAAAAGAAGCAGGAGCTGATGGAGCATTCATTGGTACTCAAGTATTGTTATTACATGGCAAGAGTAAAGAGTTAATAAATAAAGTTAAGGAATTAAAAGCGGTTATTAACGAGTAATTTCGCAGTTTATAAAAGTTCACATTTTCCTTCTTATTACAAAAGAGACGATTTTTATGAATCGTCTCTTTTGTTTGTTATCAAGTTAATTTTTAATTTTATCCTATTATTAGATACAAAATAAATGAAATAACCAAGATTACACCAATAATAATTAGCCATCCATATAAAGCATCAAAAAATCCGCCACCAGTATTTCGTCTAATTTGATAAGTAATGTCTGCGTTACAATCTGGGCAATAGAAAGAAAATGTTTTGTCATGACACACATTACATGAATAGCCCGAGATGTAGGTATAATCATCGTCATTAGTTTCTTCGATTTGGTAAGTTCCTCTGTAACAGTTTTTACATTTGAAGTCATTTTGGGTCATTTTTTTTCCACATCTTGGACAAGTCGCTTCCCAATAATAATGATATACATTTTTGTTTGAATATGAACTCATATAAAAATCTCCTGTGTGATTTTTATTTAATTATATCATAGAG
The DNA here is from genome assembly GCA_002345505.1 of Caryophanales bacterium UBA2289. GTDB lineage: Bacteria > Bacillota_I > Bacilli_A > Izemoplasmatales > Hujiaoplasmataceae > UBA2289. The sequence goes on along the minus strand of DDWJ01000001.1, from coordinate 99,476 downwards.
AAAATTACTAAGAAATACTTCCTTAAGATTTGATTTAAGATTTTTTATAAATTTATGAATCTTTTTTCTTGACAAGTTTTTAACACGTGTGTATACTGTGTATGTACGATATGTACAGGGGGTTATTAAATGAATAGTATAGAAATTAAAAATCTAACGAAAAGATATAAAACATTCACTTTAGATAATATTAATCTTTCAATACCTAAAGGTTATATTATGGGTTTCATTGGGGAGAATGGTGCTGGTAAAACCACCACTATAAAAACAATGTTAAATATAACTAAAAGAGATGCAGGTCAAGTAAGTATTTTTGGACAAGACATAGATAAAGATGAAATCTCAATCAAATCAAAGATTGGTTATGTTTCAGGTAATATGTTTTATCCAAAGAAAACTTTAAAAGAAGTGACTAAATATTATAAAAGCTTTTATGATGAGTGGGATGAGGGTTTATATCTTGATTATCTTAATAAATTTAATTTAGATTCAAGTAAAAGAATTGATGAACTTTCTAAAGGTATGCAACTAAAGTATTTAATTACTCTAGCATTATCACATCATGCGGAGTTACTTATTTTAGATGAACCGACAAGTGGACTTGATCCAGTTGCTAGAGATAACTTACTAGAACTATTTCAAACCATTATTGAGAACGAAGAAACAACAATATTCTTTTCAACTCATATCACTAGCGATTTAGAAAAATGCGCTGATTATGTAACATTTATTAAAGATGGTAGAATTATAGAATCTTGTTCAAAAGATGATCTTATTGATAAGTATAGACTTGTTAATGGGACAGAAAAAGAGTTACTTGAAGTTAAAGAGCGTTTAATAGCTTTTAAAACAAATTCTTTTGGTTTCAATGGTTTAATTAAAACAATTGATCTGAAAGAAACTGATTCTTTTAAAGTTGGTCAACCTTCACTAGATGATATCATGATTTACAATACATTGCATAAAGGAGGTATATTATGAGAAACTTAGTTTATAAAGAATTAGGATTATCTATTAATAAGTTCTTTTATATATTGCCTATTATCTTGGGAGCATTGTTTTTTATTCCTGGTTGGATATTCTTACTAGTATTCTATTATTTCTTTTGGATTACAGTACCACAAGTATATGGAAGTTATTTAGCACAAGGTGATTATAATTTTATGTCAGTATTACCTATCAAAAGAAAAGATATAGCAACTTCTAAGGTTTATGCGATATTTATATTAGAAGGATTGCATATGTTGTTTGGGGTTATATTTGGTTTGATTCATGTCTGGATATTTGGATCATGGAATTTCTTCTTTGATATTAACCTAGCATTTTTTGGAGTAGGATTTTTATTGTTTGGAGTATTTAATATTAGCTTTTTACCTCAATATTTTAAAACATCTCACTTTTTCGGTAAACCGCTAATTTTTGCGTCTATAACAACACTTATCTTTGGATTTGTTTTTGAATTCGGCGTTGCGAAGTATCAGTTTATGAGAAATGTATTTGAAGGTTCTATTAGGTCACAAAGTATTGTTTTTGTTATAACTACTATACTAGGGATTGGATTAAGTATACTAGCTTTAAAAATATCACAAAGACGCATGATGGAGATTGATTTATGAAAAATATTGTCGTAAGGAATACAATTCAAACGCCAATATACCAACAAATCTATGATCAGATATCCTCACAAATTATGAATGGTGATTTAGAAGCAGATCAGATGTTGCCATCGATTAGAACTGCGGCTAAAGAGTTAAGAGTAAGTGTTATTACGATTAAGAAGACTTGGGAGTTATTAGAAGAACAAGGTTTAATTTATACTGTCCAAGGCAAAGGCTCCTATGTTAGAGGCTATACTAAAGATGATTTAGATGAATTGAAGTTGGAGAAGATTAAAGACTCGTTAAAAGCTGTTATCGAGTCTTTAAAGTCATATAATGTTTCAAAAGAAAAGATGATAGAGATTATATCTAGCATCTATGATGCGTTGTAATATTATTAGGAGGACTTAAATGAAGAAAATTGGTGAAGGAAAAACTGCAGTAGTATTTACAGATGGATTGTTTGCGTATAAAAAATATCATACTCATTACGATATTAGAAATATTGAATATGAAGTTAGAGTTCAAAATGAAATCTATGACAAGACAGATTTGTTAGTTTGTCATTATGAAATAGATAATCAAATGATTAAAATGACTTTAATTGAAGGTGTAGAACTAGCAGATAGAATAAGAATTGAAAAGTATAAGAATTGGTTAGAAGATTTTACTGATTTGCAATGTAAGACATATTTATATGAAAAACTTGATTTGCTTGATGCATATGAAGTTTTTCATAAACAAATTCTTTCTTCAAAACTGACTCAATCACTAAAGACAAAAGCTTTGGAATCATTAGGAAAAATTAAAAAGACTTATCATTTATGTCATCTTGATTTTCATCCTTTAAATATCATTTATAGTAATAACGATTATTATATTATCGATTGGACAAATGCAAAACTAGCTAATCCAGTAATGGATATAGCTAGTACGTATATTATCTTTAGACAATATCTTAAAAGACAAGCAAATAGGTATTTAAAAATGATGATTAAGAAGACAGGGTATTCAAAAGAAGAAATTATTAATGCTATACCTTTAATGGCTTTTATTAAGCTAAGAGAAAATGAAGAATTAGAGCAAGAAGAAGTTTTGAAAGAGCTTATTACCGGCATAGATATAGTTTGATAGAAAATTATTTTTGATTATCATGTAATTTCTTTAATTATAGAAATATCTTTAACTTACAAAGTTTTAAATTATAGAAAAAAGGACTTGCCAAAAAGGCAAATCTTTTTTACCATATACCGAATATCATCCAAATAAAAATGGTAAGATGTTTGTTAAACTCATATCCATAAAGACTACATTTAACATTTGGACAACAATGATGGAAAATATATGTAACTTCCTCAGGATGTTCAGTAATCACTTCGGTTTCTTCAGTTATGTAACCGACAATTTTTCCAATGTCATCTTTAATCGCACGATCATGGTATTTTTTTCTGTTGTTTCATAAGCCGGTATGATTCTTTCTTCAATTGAAGATGGAACTAAATCAGTCCCACAAACTTGACATAAACCATACATTAAGTATCTCATTAAGTATGAAAGGATGAATGTGGAAGGTATAGCCAACAACAGCAGTGTAAATATATTCTTTGGCAAAGCTTTTCTTCCAAGGTCGAAAATGAAAAGAACTAAAATCGATATAAAAGTAAATTTAAGAACAATTGACGAAAATCGATAAAATATTCTTTTTGAAGATTTTGGGAAATAGAGTTTAATTTTGTTTTTTTTACAATAGATAAGCTTCAGTTTATTATATTCATCTAAAATTACTCTAAGTATTTGATTAATAATTCTATGAGCAAAAGCATATATTATCATAAGAATAATAGTAATTATGGTAGGATAAATCAAAAGAATCCCTAATGAAACAAGTAGCTTAGAAGAGTAATTAAAGATTAGAATTAAAGCTATCCCAACCGCTAGTAAAGTTCCATCAATAATTGCGAAGAGAATAAAGTTATCCTGTCGTGCTTTTTTAAGTAGTATTGCCAATTCGAAAATTAGTAGTATAAGAAAATAACCGATTTTAATGATATTAGATTTTTGATCATCAAATATGAAAGACAAAAGACCTAAACCTATATAAATAACGAATAAAGAAATGAGTATCATGTAAAAATAGAGGTTAGGTTTTGAACTTTTGGGTTTACTATCTCTTTTCTGGTTGTATGTGGAGTCCAAAAGTTTATCAAACTGTTCTTGAGAATTAATCGAAACAATACCATCTTCAAACATTATGGTTAGAGTAACGGAGTTGTCACATTTGCTGTTATTAACTGAAAGTTCTAAATTGTGGTAAACAAATTTTTCGATTAAATCAGTTCTCTTATGCTTAACATGGTCTAAATTGTAGTTAGATCCTTGTAAGATTAGTTTGAATAAATCTAGGTTAGTTTGAGGCATATTTAGTGATTCTTCTTCATCTGTATTTTGGTTAGAAATTTTTTCATCCTCAAAAAGCGTTGTAATTCTTCGTTTAATCAACGATTCCTTATTTTTATTATACCGATAATTAAAAGTAATTAGTTTGTTGTATGTCATATTTCACCTATTTTATCTTTATATTTTTTTATTCATTGTTTTATCAAATTGATTAATAAATTTCAATACAGTTTATTAATTTTATAGTTATAAATAGCGCTTAAATGATTTTGTTGCTATGCGAATTTTTTAGACATAATATAAATTAGATAATGAGAAAGTTATTTTTCCTTGCATTACTTTGTAATTACACATTATAATCTTAAAACACAAGAATATAATGTCGATGTTTGTATGATATATATGGCAGAATAGAATTGTAGAAATATGGCGGAATAAAATGTAGGTAAAGAAAAAAGGTTTTAAAAGCTTTTTTGGATAAAGAAGTTATCCACAAAAAGCAAAATTAGCCTTTTGAAAAACTAACAAAAACATTTTCGACATATGAGCTATAATTCTATTTTTTTTGATATAATCGAAATCACAAAAAAGGTGATTGGGGGATATCAAAATGAGAAAGGACATCTTAGAATTCGTGGAAAGAATGAAGAAAGAAGGAATAAGACCAAACTACAGTTTAATAGCTAGACGATATAACTGTGATTATCGGACAGTAAAGAAATACTATGAAGATGAAGAAAAGGAAGAAAAAGCAAAGAAAAAGCGGCCGTCGAAATTAGATGAATATAAGGAGGTAATCAAAGAGAAAGTAGAATATGGAGTTACAGCCTCAGAAATATGTAGGTTTATCAAGAAGAAAGGATATCAAGGGCAATATACAATCTTAAGAGATTATGTAAAAGAGATTAAAGGCGATATGCAAAAGAAAGCGACAATTCGTTTTGAAACAAATCCGGGATTACAAGCACAGGTGGATTGGAAAGAACGAATGAAGTTGATTAGCAAGAACGGAGAAGTATATACAGTAGATATCTTTTTAATGATTTTAGGATACTCAAGATTAAAATATATTGAATTAACGATAAACAAGGAACAAGACACATTATTCAGTTGTTTAGCAAATGCATTTCAATATTTTGACGGCGTCCCAAAAGAGATATTATTTGATAATATGAGAACAGTAATCGATCAATCGAGAACTAGGTATCAAGAACCGGTAATAAACAATAAATTTTATCATTTCAGCAAGGATATGGGATTTGAGGTAAGAAGTTGTATCGCGTACAGGCCGCAAACAAAGGGCAAAGTTGAAGCACTAGCAAAACTTATGAATAATCTAGCTGTTTACAACAATGAATTTGAAGATTATGAAGAACTAACAAACATCGTCAAAAATTTCAATGAAGAGCTGAACTTTAATATATCATTAGCTACTAATGAAATACCCTGGGAAAGATTTGAAAAAGAAAAAGAATATTTGAATCCATTACCGAATCAAGATCTTCTCCTTCACTTCCACACAAGACCAATTGTAAGAAAAGTTTCAAAAGAGTCAATGATTACATATAACAAATCCAAATATTCCGTACCAACGAAGTATATTGGAAAACTCCTTACTGTCAAAGAAGAAAATTCCATACTTCATATCTATTATAACAAGGAATTAACAAATTCGCATAAAATATCAAAAAGAAAATTCAACTATAGAAGAGAAGATATGATTGATATTTTAGAATCAGACGCTTTTAAACATTACAATGATGAAGAAATTGAAAACTATATAAATCAAAATATCTCCATCTATGACTATTTATGAAAGGATTAAAAAAATGAGTCAATATATCAACTTAAGAAATAATTTAGAGCGATTAAAACTTAATCAGTTTAATGAATACTTACCAATATTGTTAGATGAGCTGAAAACAAAAGAAATGTCCTTAACAGAAAGTTTATTGGTTTTAACCGATAAAGAGATTGACTTTAGAGAAAATCGAGCAGCACTTATAAATATCAAAGTCAGTAATTTTCCTTACCGAAAAACAATCAGTGATTTTGATTTCAGTTATCAACCTAGTGTGAGCAAAAGTGAGATACAGGATTTGTGTAGTCTAAGGTTTTTAGAAGATTCTCAAAACATCTTATTCATCGGATCAAGTGGCGTAGGCAAAACCCATTTAGCAACAGCTATAGGCATTGAAGCAAGCAGTAAAAGAGTCAGCACATATTTTATTCATTTTAATGATTTGATTGACAAAATCAAGAAAGCTTACTCAGAAAATCGCCATGAACACATCGTCAAACATTACTCAAAATACAAGCTGCTTATAGTCGATGAAATTGGTTATCTACCAATAGAAAAACAATACTCTGATATCTTCTTTCAGTTGATAGCTAAACGTTATGAGAAGAAATCAACCATCATCACAACTAATCAACCTTTTAGCAAATGGGGTGATGTATTCGGGGACAACATTATCGCTTCAGCTATTATTGATCGTTTAGTTCATCACTCATCAATTATCAAAATTACTGGTAAATCTTATCGTATTAAAGATAAGTTAGCTTTTATGGATTCCAACTCTAAAACTCAATAATTTTCACCTACATTTTTTACCGCCATTTTTATGCATTTTCTAGTTGACAATTACATATGATGATGATTGTTTTTAAAGGTTAAAATGTATGACATATACGCCGTTGTCATTTTTTCAAAAATGATTTACAATGATAATAATTATACAATATATGGAAAAACACACGAAGATTTTAACTTTAGTGTGTTTTTTAATTTTATAGTTTCAAAAATTTTAGTTTTTTACATATTATCTCGAGAATAATATAAAAATAATTAAATTGAAAGGAGGTGTCATTTTGAAAAAAATATTTTTGCTTATGCTATTATTTTCTTTTGCAATATTTACCTCTATTTTTACTAGAGTGCAGGTAAACGCAGCTGGAGAAGGATGGGAATATGACAAGTATGCTAGAAAAGAAGTTTTAGGGAGCTACATATATACTAAGTTTAATAGTAATATGGAACTGATTTATTATGTGTTTGGTCCTGAGTTAATTACCTGGGAAGGAACTTCAAGATCTTATTGGTCGGGATATTCTCCATACTACGCTGACAGTATAACTCATGTTGATAAATTGAAAGTGGTCGGTGGGACAACAAGCTTCAGTGTGGGAACTTCTGGAGCTGGAGTTTCTGTTTCAACATCAAGTACTACAGCTTCTATTGCATATACTGTCGAAGATGAAAGATCAATCTATGTTTATTACTCATACTCAGCTTACGATAGTTTCCCAATTGTTTTAGATCAATTCTGTACTGGTACATTTAAGTTTGGTAATTCTTATTATGTAGTTGACTCTGAAGCAAATCAATATTATTACTATTCAGATCACTACTGGATTTAAGAAAATTTATGAGAGGGAATTTTCCCTCTCATAATATCTACAAATCTCGAAAGGATATTAACTAGATGAAAAAAAGATTCATTATGTCTGTAATCTTAATAATTTTTGCTTTGACTATATGTTTGTCGATCTATTTAAGTAGTGAACATAAATTGTTGTTTAATGATTTTACTGAAAAGAGTCAAAGCTTTTTTGTAAGTCTTTCTAAAGAAGAAGAATTTAATGTATATGATTTTGTCGATGAATATTATTTGGAAACAGAAGAATACGCAGGTTTTGTTGTTGACAACGAAACCTACAATATTTATCCGATTTATGAACTGATTGAATTTTTTGATTCAATGAACATAATGCATAATGATGAGGAGTTAAAATTGACATTACAAGCACAGCTACAAAAGGTAGACATAAACAAGTTAAACACACTAGAGTTGTTTTTTATCTTGAGAATTTCAGAGTTCGCTGAGTACTCTATTGATGAATCTTTAGTTATAGATTACCTAGAAGAAAATTATGATCAAAGTAGTCAACTGTTTTTCATCTATTCAGAGGATGATTTGTTATCGAATAAGTTGAACATAACATATAAGATTTATAAAAACTTTAGTGATACATTTGATTTATCATGTTTTAATGTCCTTAATGGAATTGAACAGTATTACTATAATTATTTTTTTAAAACACCGGAGCAAGGCAAGACTTTTTATAATTCTGGTGGAGATATCTTAGCTATTCTTAAAGATTTGGAGATGACTGATATAATTGATATATCTAACTCTATTCAATGGTTCCAACAATGGGAATATGAGTATGATAACTTTGAATTTTTAGAACCTTTTGCGATTAAGATATATGCCGATTTTTTAGAAGTCAAAGAGATTTTTTATGACATATCTAGTGACATTATCTTATTAAATAATATTTATTCTGGAATGGATGTTTCTTTATTTGAAAATTCTATTAACTATCTTGCATATTCAGAAATAGCACATTCGATAAGTTTAACAAGCAACGAATCTGTATATGAATATTTATTAAGCCTCTCAGAATCAATTGATACTTCATTAATGACATTATTTTTGAGGGATTATTCTCTATCTAATACATTCTTCGGCATTATGCTTTCTACAATGTGTAATTACAATATCAACATTCCGAAGATAAACTCTTTACTCAATCATTATGAAAGGCTTTATGAAGAAATAGAAGATAGTATATCTAGAGCAAAGCTACTAAATTATCAAATTATGATTCGGTCATTAATCAATGAAGATTATGAGTATAATTTTAGGGAAATTGAAAATCGACTAGGGAAACTAATCAAAGAACTAACAACTTCAATTAATCCGAACAATGTAACTGGTATCAGGTATATAGTTGAAATTTATGCGTTTTTGAACATTGGTATGGATCGCCTTTCATTTAATCGAATTAATGCAATGCTTATTGAATCTAAGAAGTTAGCAATAGATTCATTTGATTATCCAAGGTTTGACTTATTTATTATTGATTTTTTATTAGAGACAGAGATTTATGAGAAGAGTGATTTTCTCTTTGAGTTAGAGAGATTGTATTTTGACAATGGTTTTAGAAGTAGTACATTTTATCCTAATGCGGATATTTATACTACTTTTGGTGTTTATCGAATAATTGATGATATTTACTGTGTAAATGAATATCTAGAGGTTAATAAAATTTACGTTAGAAGTTTGGTTTATAAACCCGGGATATATAGTGATGTGGAAAATGGATTACCGAATTTAATGTCAACTTATTATGGTAACATTATAAATTATGTAAAGTGGTGAGACTTAATGAAATTAAAGAACATTAATAAAACTTATGATGAACGAATGATTATTAAGAACTTAGATATCAGTTTTAAAAAAAATCAAATCACTTTTATCACAGGAGTTTCTGGATCAGGAAAAACAACTCTCCTTTATTTGTTGGGCCTAATAGAAAAGCCATCATCCGGTGAAATCATGTTTGGTCAAGAAGTTTATCCGAGTATTGATTCAATAAAAGGCTCTGATTTTAGATCAAAACACATTAATTTTATATTCCAAGATAATAATTTGTTTACAGGACTAAGTGTATATGAAAATCTGAGTTTGATAACGAATCTATCAGGAAAAATCATTGAAGAAGTACGAATCAATGATTTACTTGATGAATTTGCTCTCTTCCAAGTAAAAGATCAAAAGATTGAGACATTATCAGGAGGTGAAAGACAAAGGCTTACTGTTATGGCTGCCCTATTAAGGAATAATGACATTATTCTAGCAGATGAGCCGACTGGTTCTTTAGATTCATTTAATTCCGAGAAAGTTTATGAGAAATTAGTACGAATAAAGAAAGATAAATATGTAATAATAGTCTCTCACAATATAGAGTATGCAAGAAAGTATGGCGATAGAATTATTGTTTTTAGAGACGGAGAGGTTATATCTGATTTCGAAAACTCTACTTCTTATAGTAGTGATTTTACTCATGAAGCAAACGCTGAAAAGAAAAAAAGGCAAGGACTAAGTATTGCGGATATTTATAATTTTTTCAAGCGAAATTTTTATAGAAGAAAAACAGCTTTTCTTGCATCGGTGCTGATGATTGCTTTTAGTATGATAGCCATTTCACTAATGCTTAGTTTATCCAATACGGTAGAAAATATATTGAATGATGTAAATGTAAACTATCTTGAGACGGATCTAATAACGGTTAACAGATCTAAATCTTTTGCTTATGGAGATTTTATGCCGTTATTAGTTCAAGATGTTGAAATATTTGAAGCTGATACGGATTTCAAACAAACTACTTTAAAATATTACAATAATTTATTTCTTGAAATTGAGAATAAATTTGAACAAGCTAATATTAGACAGGTTGAAATTAACTCGTTTTATCAAGAACGATTTTCAAACAATATAAAGGATAAACAGTTTATAACAGATTCTGGTCAAATTATTTTGGCTGCAGATGTGTGCCATGATTTTTTTGAAGGGGATTGTATTGATCAAAGTATCTACCTGAGTAATGGTTCAGGACAAAGAATTGTTTTAAAAGTAAAAGGAATTAATCTTCAAGCGAATCCTTTAGGTGAAATTGAGTCATATGTGTTGAACTCTGATGTGGAAGTCTTAATGAATCAATATTATGCACATATAAGCTATTTAGAGTTTTTTCAAAGTGACAAATTCCTGTCAAATGTTGTGTATGGAGGTGTTGGAACTGAATTTGGGTTTATAAACAATGATATTGATTTACTATATGGAGATGGACCGGCTAATGTAAATGAAATAGTTATTTCATCAGCATCCTTGTTATATTTTCTTCATGAACTAGGGATTGATAGTACTGGTATTATCCAAACGACTATTGATGAAGGAAATCTAGATCAGAATATATTGGATGCGTTGTTTACAGAAAAACTTATTGTAGCAATTAATGATTTGATTGAAATAGAAGTAAGCGGTGTATATTTGTCTTCTTTAATTGAGATAAAATTCTTAAGTGAAGCAGAAATACAATTTTTTACTGCCAAACCCATTCAGATAGAACTTTTCGCCTCTGATATTGATGAGATTTCATTGATTAAAGAAAAATTAAATAATTATACTCAATTTGAAGTTTTATTCAATTATGAATATTTACAGTCAGGTATAAATGGTAAAACTAGGGTTATACAGTACATAGTGACAATTTTTTCAGTGTTAATGGGTCTAGCAGGATTATTAATGATTAATAATTATGCGAAGAATAAAGTTGAAATTGAGAGGTATGATATAGGTTTGTTAAAAATTTATGGCGCAAGAAAAAAAGATATTTTCAATCTGTTTTTGTTTGACTCATTGGTGATTTGCAGTATTTCATTTACCCTTGCTGTTTTGATTTCTGAGATTCTTATTTGGCTAATGCCAAATTTGCTTTCTATTTTTAATGATATTAAACTAGAAGCAAATGTTTTGACATATATAACAATTTTTGTTGTTTCAATACCAATAGTTATCCTGTCGGAATTAAGAAGTCTAATTAAGGCTGTTAAAATGTCAATAGGAGAGGCTATTAGAACGAGAAACTAGTTTTCAAAAAAATACTAAATATGAGAAGCAATACCGATTTATATAGTAATATCAATTGGTAATTTATTGAGTATTAATTATGTTAAGAATAGATATGAAGTTTTCTTAAAGCATTATTTTATGTTTATAAATACTTATTAGAATTAAAGAGATAAAATCTTGAAAGTGCCATCGACACCCTTTAGAAAAGACTGTCGGTTCTATGTGTGAATCACTGCAAGCTTTGACATAAAAAATAGATATTTTCATGATTTTTAAGATTTACTGGATTAATTGCTGTACTTTTTAATTGATTTAATTGGTTTTTCCAATTGGTGTTTTATTCTACCCATAAGAAATCATACTTATGGTCTAGATTAAGGCAATAAGTGAAAAGTAAAAATCAAGAGTTAGTGTTAACGATCATGATTGTGATTCAAAAACAGAATTTTTATGAAATGTCATGAAAATCGATAATTATTTATTTTCATCGACTTTTAAACATTTTATTCGTTTGAAACTCGATGATTTTTTATTTTTTGTCGTATCAGTTTGCTAGATAACTCATAATATAAAAAAGTCACTATTGTGAGAAAAACGACTTGCTATTTAGTCCCTTTAGAGTGATATATAGTGTAAAAAAAAACAAAGGAGACTAAAACTATGCAAAAGGAAATGAAACTCGAAGATTTTATTGAAAGACTTAAACAAGGTGATTTTGACCCAAAGGATGTACACACACAAATCGAAGCTGGATGGTACTATTGGTTTTGTCAGTATGAAAGCTTAGCTAACAATACAAAACGAATGGGTAACATTGTCAAACAATTAAAAGACTTTGGAAAAGTTAATCTTGAAACCATGTCCGTTTGGTTCAAAAACAACTACCCACTTGCTGGACCATTATTTGATGATTTCAGAATCGCAGACATTGAATCGGGAGATACACTATTTACTATAAAGATTAATTGCTTTAGAAAAGAAAAAAGATATACAGTGTATGGTAGAAAGAACGACTTCATAGAACCACTTTTTGAAACAGATAAATCAAGAGAACTTATTAGTTGGTTTAACGAGGGCTGGGCTCAAAATGTATAAAGAATACAATGCTCATCCTAAAGGCTTAAAAACAACAGATTGTGTTGTAAGGGTAATTGCAACAGCGACCAACACCGATTACTTGGAATCAAGAAGAGATCTTAATAGAAGAAAGCGAGAACTTGGGTTTACGAGTTACAAGGACACAAAGTTCTTATATGATTATTTCAAAGGTTATCCAAGATTTATCTTTAAACCAGTTAAAGGTGAACCTAGAATCAATGGTAGCGACTATACCGAGCTACATCCAAAAGGAACATACATTTTAAAAATGGCTGGACACATTACAGCTTGTATTGATGGAGTTATACTTGATACATGGGATTGTAGTTACCGTTCAGTTTATACGTCATGGAGAATTATATGACCTATATGATAATAGTTAGATTATCTTAATCTTCTTATAATCATATTATTACATTTACAAAACGTATATTTCGTGGTAAATTATTAATAAGAGTTCTTGGAGAGTGGTATTCACAGATACGAACATTCTTGTTGACAAATTCTAAAATATATTATAGAATATAGTTGACGATGGTGGTGGCGTCAGCCTAGCTTTGGCGACCTTATTACAAGGTTAAACGAAAAATAGAAGCATGTTATCCTAGGGCTTGTCTCTAGAGCCACTTCATTTTACATGAGAAAGAACTCAGTTTTGAGTTCTTTTTTCTTTAGTATTACTAACACATAAAGGTGCTTATGAGGTGGGGATTTCGTGTATTTACAAGAGGCTATTGACACTTTTGAAGAATTGAAGAAATATAAATATTCTATCAAAACAACAAAGTATGGAGAATTAGAGTTAGAGTTCCTAAATCATCATTTCAAGCATCTATTTGGAATCCACAAATTAGAACTACTGATTCCAAAATCAGTTACAAATGCTTCCGCATTATATAGGTATTTGAAAAAAAATCATGATAAATTTGAAGATCAAATTTCATTGCAAATTAAAAATGACATTCAACTTGAAGATAGGATTATTCATTTTAATAAAATTAATCTTTTGCTATCTGCTACTGATCTAAAAATGTTTAAGCAGCACTATATTAAACATGGGTCCCAGTTTTCTAGTGACTATATATTATATAGTGATGAGCTAAATATTCATTTGATGCTTGGGATTCGTCACACTAATCAATTGTCAGTTTCGGTTTTCCCAGCATCATGGATGGTTGACACTCGTTATGATACACCATTTGTAATTAGGGGGATACCAGCAGTAACGGATGTTTTAATTAGCAAAAAATTAAAATAAGTAATAAGAAAGGATAAATATGTCAAATATAAACGCTATTATCAACGGTTGGACTTTTCAAACTGCAGCTGGTATTTATCTGTTTTTGAAAAACATTAAAGATATAAGTGATTTCAAATTCGAAGGTAGTGATGATTTATATTATCGTTTCAGTTCAGGAAAAAAACTCTTTGCCGAGGCTAAAGCCAGTGAAAAGCCAAATGATAAACTTAAAAGACATTTAACATATCATCTTCAAGGGGCATTAAAGAAAATTGAAAAAAGTAATAATGTTCAAGATGAGTATGTTTATATAACTAATATTTCCAAGCCTTTCAATGATGATTTATCTATGATACATGATGAAACACTAAACTATAATCAACTTAACAAAGAACAGAAAAAAATTGTTGATACCATTGTATCCAAGGAAAAAAGAGATACTCTTAGAATAACAAATTTAAAATATTCCACAGGCAATGAATTTCTTGCTGTTGAAAATGAGTTAAGTTCACTTTTAGTACAAGTTGATGATGCTGTACTTCTCTATAAAGCAAGAGAAATAATTGAAATTTGGTTTTCTAAAGTTTTCTTGAATGGCAACAAAAAAAGTGAGTTTATTAATAAAAATTTACTAGTGTGGAAAATTGTTGTATGTCTTTTAGATAATAATGTAAAAGATGCAATTAATAAACTAGACGTACCACCGCATATAGAGTACACTTTAAATGAAAAATATAATCAATTCATTATGTCAGAATTTGAGAATAATATTAACATGATTCAAAAAATAAGTTCTCAGTATTATCTGGACTATCATGAACATGGAAGTATGCCAATAGATTATGAGAAAAACTATTATCATTTATGCGAGGATGAAATTAGAGAAGCATTTCCACACTTGGGTGAAGAAGAGATAGTTTACTTATCGAAAATTGTAGTCATAAATATTATTAAAAAATCAAATACCATAGATAAAGTATTGAAGGTGACTAACTGTGAAAATTAAAAGATTAGAGATTTCAGATAATATTAGCGAACCAATTGTTTTTGATTTTTCATCTAGAACACTTATTTTCAGTGAAAATAATTCTACAGGTAAAACCACATTAATTCGGTTTATATTGCATGGTTTTGGATATGATGTTAGTTCAACAAAAGGGTTGAATTTTAATGATTACAATACCGCTTTACAACTTGTTATTAATAATACCTTTCATACAGTAGAAAGAGGAAAAAATATAAAAGGCTTAGTTCTTAAGACTCAATTAAAAAATGGTAAATACTCTGAAAGTGTTTTTGAAACACATTACGAACTCCACGCGGTATTATTCAATTCTGATTCGAAGGATTTATTAGATAACATTCTTGGAATCTATTATATCGATCAGGAATATGGTTTATTAAACTGGAACAAAGGAACTGTTATAGGAAGTAATAAGTTTAATATTACTAAGTTTATATCTGGTTTGCAAAAATATGATTTTTCATATGAGGAAGCTCAACTACATGAACTTAGAAAAGAGCGTGATAGATATACTTCATTTATTAATTTTAAAAAACAAACCAGCACCGAAGATAGGAAGTTTAGTATTCAAGCAGACCAAAAGATGTTTTATGATAACCTAACCAATGAAAGAAGCATGTATCAGTATAAAATCAAGAAATTAAAAACATCTTTAAATGATTATACTAAAGCTTATGATTCAAATTCAAAATTAAAAGATTTAATTGAAAAATTAGATCTATACATTATTAAAAATGATGAAAAACCATTTAAGATTGAAAAACATAATATTTACAAATATGATGAGACTGTTAATTGGTTAAAAGCGAAAATATTAGATATCCAGGAAGAAATCAAATCTTATAATCATAAAATTTCCAGTATTGACTTTAAACTTAATGAGAATCGTGGTATGTTTGATGAATATATAGAGACAACTATGGATAAGATTTTTAGAATTACTTCAGAAATTGATATTACAGAAAATGAAATTGAATCCATTAACGAAAGTTTAAAAAGAAGTATAAAAGATTTAGAGACAACAATGGAAGAAAAAGTTATAAAAGAAAGCAAATTAACAATTTCTTCAATTGTCAAAGATGTAGAAAGATATCTTAATGCATTTGAGATTGATGAAATCTATTCATTAGATGAAATAGAAAATATGCTCTTTATGAAAAGAAATGATAAATATTCTGGTAGAGTTTTAAGCCATATTGCCTATGC
The DNA here is from genome assembly GCA_002345505.1 of Caryophanales bacterium UBA2289. Lineage (GTDB taxonomy): Bacteria > Bacillota_I > Bacilli_A > Izemoplasmatales > Hujiaoplasmataceae > UBA2289. The sequence goes on along the minus strand of DDWJ01000001.1, from coordinate 83,432 downwards.
TTTCAAATTGGCCTATATAAAGAGTATAAAAGAAAAAATTGGATTAGTATTACCAATTATAATAGATTCTCCTACAGGTAAAGAAATGACTATTGAAAACTTTAATAAAGTCTTGAAGGTAATTGACAAAGATTTCAAAGATCATAATTTAATATTGGCGTCAATTTATAACTATGATATTCAAAATCTAAAAATCATAACCCTAAAAAATCAGCTATTTGATAGTTCTTATTATCAAGCAAAATAGTTCTTAATGTTGTTTATTGATCAGAAATCCTATGTTTTAGATTAATATGATTTTCCAATTCACATATTCAGTACCATTGTTTTTAGCTTTACATTTACTCTCAAGTAGCGGATTCATTTCTGCTACTTTTTTTAATGCTTCTTTATCTAGAGGCTTATCTGTTATATTTATCGCAAATACATAATTTTCTTGGTCCACAATAACAATCTTATCAAATATCTGTTTCATTGTATCCATTGGGAATTCAACCATAGGTAGTTCAATAGACTTAATAGCTTTCTTGATTTCCTTAACACGAGAAGCAGAACCATTTTGTGGCAAAACTTCATCTTCAATTCTAACGTATTCAATGCTTTTGCTAATAATGATATCTTCTAGTTCTTTAATTAATACTTCGTTAGCAGGATCAAGTATTGTTTTCTGGTTTATTAGGTGACGTTTTAAGAGGCTAGTATTTATTCGGAAAAGTTGGATAAAATTAAGCTAAAATAGAATCGGCTTGATCTTTATAAATTTTTTCATTGTGATGCATTGTAGGCAGACAAAGTGTGGGTATGCAACAAAAATTACTACTCATGGAACGAATTAATTAATATTTAGTGTTGATTTAATTTGAATTGGGGAGTTATAATATATTCAAGGTTAGGTGATGATAATGAAAAGAATCAATGGAAACCATTTTGATAACTTAATGAATGTTTACAAAATTAGTAATAAGATAATGTCAGAATATTTGCAATGCCATAGAACAACAATAATTCATAGAAGACAAGATGGTATTTTTGATTTTTCAGATGAGCAGTATAGAAAACTAGAAAGATTATTTTCCTATGGTGACTCGTTTGATTTTAACAAATTTTTAGATTCTCTTACTAAAAGTGATTTTGTTCCTAAAGAAGAACATATTGGATATGTTAAAGAATCACTAATTATTCACAGAAAATTACAAGAATATGAAGATTACTTGTTATCATACAGATTAATTAAAAATTTTGATTCCCCTCAGGTAATGTTACCTAATAACAGAGAGAAGCATTTACGAATATTAAACATTCTTATGGACCAGACATCGAATGTGGAAAAATTAAATTCTATTATTGATTCTCCCTCAAGGTATTTCATGACATCAGAGAAGTTCTTAAGTAACTTCTTAGACATAAAAAATGCATTTATTTTATCTGTTAATATTAACTATATGAAGGAGTTATATCCCAAATTAAAAAAACTTGATGTAAATAAAGTTACAGAGTTTCATTTGTTACCGGTCAGAATAAGTGATGACCCTATGGTGAATATAGATGAGCTATATAATTCCCAGTACTCCTCTACTGAAGGTGTAACAAGTATAAGACGCTTTATGGATCCAAAGTTAACAGGAGTTCAAAATGAGTTAATGGATATGATGAAAACTGAATGTAAACTTGTTGATTTCGTTCAAAAACTAAGTGAGTTTAGTAAGTTATTAAAAGCGCCAATAATTATGTTTTTAAATGAAGAAGATGATGAATTCGACTATATAGTGAAATCTCTTGATTCTATTAATCGAAAGAAATTCTTAAGAATAGATATCTATAAATTGAATAATATGTTTGGTAAAAGAGGTAATCTTTATTTATCTTTAGAAGATGCTCTTAAACTATATAATATTCAATTTGATTCTAAAGAATTAATTATTAATCCCAAATATAAAAATGTTGCAATAAATACTTTGATTAACAAACTCATGTTGAAATATGGTGGTGGATCAGAAGCTGCTCATAGAGATAGAATGAATGCTACAGTACATATAACCTATCGAGAGTTAACTGATGACAAGCTTAGCTCACAATGGACAACTTTTAAGAAGATAAAAAGAAACAGCGTATCAAAAGCGGAGCATCTAATAACAAAAGAAAAAGGAGGCAGAAAAGAAAGAATTGTATCTAGTTATATAGATACTTTTAGGAAGGAGGAAGAAAAAGAGAAAGAAGAATTAATCAGTAACAGAAAACTAATGTCAAAGAAAGGAGGTAAGATCAATGGGTAAAAGAGGAGGATATAGTTCTAATGATATGCGTTCAATGGCAAAGAATCCTACTAGTTCACATTTCAGAGCAGCAGCAGAAAATCATAGAGTTCAAACATCAGGATATACGCCAAATGATATGAGAAGTATAGTAAAGAATCCTAATAGTGAAGCATATCAAAAAGATCAAGAAAATACTGAGAAACAAAAGACAAATAAAGACTAATCAAACAAAGGAGGATAAATTATGTTAACTAAAGAATTAACCGATTCTATCCATATCAATTTTCAAACTGAAGAAGACATGAAACAATTTGATGAGTTATATGATTTTTATGGAGAATATTTCATACGAAGATTATGTGAAAGTATATCTTTTCACAGTAACTCTAACACCATCAATTACAATGACTTTTTTGAACTTTACGAATATAATCGTAGATTATGGAAGATAATAACTAACTATGTTGTTATTTGGGAAGAATCCTTAATCGCAAATTTTGCAAAAAATTATAATTTCAAAAAAGGTGCAAGTAAAAGAAACTTTCATCAAAATCAAGTGAAACGTGGAGAGATGTACGTGGAAAACATTGAATTAACTAAAAATGGAATTAAATCCAATTTTTATGATTATTTTGATGAAAGCTTTGGAGTGTTCAGAGCTATATGTTGTAACCCAGTTATTAGGAGTGAGTACCATTACCCTGGTTTTGAGTATTTAGATCATATTAGAAATATTGATAAGCTCAATAAATATAGAAACAATATCATTCATAGTGTTTTCATAATAATTGATAAAAACAATCCAAAAAAGATTTTAAATGAGGTTGTAATGAATAAAGTTAAGATTATATATCAGTATCTACCTTCTTTTCATAAGCAGTCTTTACTTAAAGAATTGAATGAGATAATACCAAAAAATAAAGAAGGTATAGTATATAAAAAGTTCATTATAGACCTTAGTAGACTTGATTTTGATATTGAAAACGATAATATGAAAATAAGGAACCCATTGTATAGTAAAGCACTTTTAACAAACTAACATTATTTGTAATTAGGAAAAATAATATATTTTCTTTTTTGTTGAAGTTTACTATACTTTTTATTGGGATTTATGTTAGCGGTTTAATCTATGGTGCTAACAAAGGAGTTGAAAAAAGTATCAACAAACAATTAATATGCTTGTCGAAGAAAAGATTCCAAACTACTTGAAATAACATACAAAGTATGTAATAATATATTTGTTCGAAGAACGAACAAAATATAATTACTTTAAAGAGGACAATCAATGACTGATAATGGTTTCTTTAAACTAACTCCTTTATATAAGGAATTCATGCTTTTGGATATGATCGAGAAGAATTCTAATATTACTCAAAGAGATATGAGCAGCACCCTTGGTGTTGCTTTATCTATGATAAATTCATATGTTGAAGAGATAGAAACAAAAGGATTTATTAATAGAAAATATAAAACTGTTAAAAATGTTGAGTATTATATAACTCCTAAAGGAATTGAAAGAAAGAAATTGTTAAATATTTCTTATTTGAATGCTTCTCAAAAAGTATTTAATTCAGCTAAAGAAAATATTGTAATGTTCTTAAATCAGATTATTGATAAAGGATTTAAGAACATTTTACTTTATGGTGCAGGAGAAGTAGCGGAGATATTATTAAATGTTATTTATACTGATCATGAGATACCTTTAAGGGTTATGGGTATTGTGGACGATGATATAAATAAGCAAGGAAAGTATTTAGTTAATACTAAGATTGTTGGTAGTGAAGATATTAAGAATATCAAACATGATGGTATATTGATAGCTAGTTATACTAATAGTAAAGAGATATATGAGAAGTTAATTAGAATAGGTTATAATAAGAGTAAGGTATTAAGGTTTTTTAGTATATAGACTAGAGGAAAAAAGATGAAAGAAAAAATCTATTTATCATCACCACATATGAGTGATGAAGGTTATGAACAACAATATGTTAAAGAAGCTTTTGATACTAATTGGATAGCTCCGCTAGGTCCTAATGTTACAAACTTTGAAAAAGAAATATGTGAAAAAGTTGGAATAGGACATGCAGCGGCTTTAGTTTCAGGTACAGCAGCTATCCATATGGCTTTAAGAGCTTGTGGTGTTGGTGAAGGTGATATAGTTTTATGTCAATCATTAACTTTTTCAGCTACTGCAAATCCAATTATCTATGAAAAGGCTATTCCTGTTTTCATAGATAGCGATTTAGAGACTTGGAATATGAGTCCTAAATATTTGGAAGAAGCTTTAATTAAATATCCTAATGCCAAAGCTGTAATAGTAGTACATTTATATGGTTTGTCTGCGGATATGGATAAAATAGTAGAATTGTGCAAAAAATATAATGTCACTTTAATAGAAGATGCAGCTGAAAGTTTAGGAACTACATATAAAGGTAAATATACTGGAACCTTTGGAGATTATGGTGTTTATAGTTTTAATGGCAATAAGATTATAACGACCTCTGGCGGAGGTATGTTAGTATCTAATAACCAAGAAAGAATCGAAAAAGTAAGATTTTGGTCCACTCAATCAAGAGATAAAGCAAGACACTATCAGCATTCTGAGTTAGGTTTTAATTATAGAATGAGTAATGTAGTAGCAGGTGTTGGTAGAGGACAATTAAAAGTGCTAGATAAAAGGGTTGAGAAGAAGCAATATATTTATAATTATTATAAAGAAAACTTAAAAGATAATAAAGATATTGAATTTATGCCAATCAATGATTGGAACAATCCTAATTGTTGGTTAACTAGTATTTTATTAAAAGGAAAAGTTAGACCTATAGATATAATTGAAGCGTTAGAAAAAGAAAATATTGAATCTAGACCAATCTGGAAACCAATGCATATTCAACCTTATTTTAGTAAGTATGATTATATTGGTTCAAATATTAGTGAGTATATTTTTGAAAATGGATTATGTATACCTAGTGATACTAAGTTAACTGAAAGTCAACTTGATGAGATTATCAAAATAATTAGAGGTCTTTGGTAATATGCACAAAAAAGGAATATATGAAAGATTTTTTAAGAGACCATTTGATTTCTTTGTTTCATTTCTCGCGTTGATTATATTAAGCCCATTAATGATAGCAATAGCAATATTAGTTAGAATCAAGTTAGGTCATCCTGTGATCTTCAAACAGAAAAGACCAGGATTAAATGAAAAGATTTTTACTTTATATAAATTTAGAACTATGACTGATAAAAAAGATGAGAGTGGAGAACTTTTACCTGATAGTGAGAGATTGACTAAATTTGGTAGGTTCTTAAGATCTACAAGCATTGATGAATTACCTGGATTAATTAACATTATTAAAGGGGATATGAGTATTGTAGGACCTAGACCACTATTGGTTGAATATTTAGATTTATATACAGTTGAACAAAGAAAAAGACATGAAGTAAGACCTGGTTTATCTGGATATGCTCAAGTTAATGGAAGAAATGCTATAACTTGGGAAGCAAAGTTTAAGTTTGACATTGCATATGTCAATAATATAAGTTTTAGGCATGATGTAGGTATCATAATTAAAACAGTATTGAAGGTTTTTAAAAGAGAAGGCGTTTCTTCATCTACTCATGTTACAATGGAACCTTTTACCGGGAAACAAAGTGGATAAACTGTCATAATTCAATTTGAAACTCATTTTTATGATTAGTTTATTATGCACTCAAAATTACTAACAATACGATTTAGTTTCAAATGTAAAAAAATTTTAAGTATAAGATAATAGCTGTTGAAAAGAGGTAATTGATATGGATTCATTCTATTCAGTTGAAGAATTAAATAATATTGGTTTTAAAAAGTTTGGTGATAATGTAAAAATCTCCCGAAAAACAAGTATATATGGAGCGAACAATATTACAATAGGCTCGAATGTTAGAATAGATGATTATTGTTGCTTAGTGGCTGGGAAAGAAGGTATTGTTCTAGGTTCGTACATACATTTGGCATTTTTTTGTATTTTAATGGGATCATCTGGAATCGAAATGGAAGATTTTTCCGGTTTATCTTCTAGAGTATCAATTTATAGCGCTACTGACGATTATTCTGGCAATTCATTGACTAATCCAACTGTACCTGATAAATATAAGAAAATTTATTCTGGAAAAGTTACTTTACGAAAGCACGTGATAATTGGCACAAACACTACAATTTTGCCGAATCTAGAAATTGGGTTTGGTAGTTCAGTCGGTGCTAATAGTTTAGTAACCAAATCATTGGAGGAATGGGGGGTTTACGTCGGAACTCCAGTTAAAAAAATAAAAGAACGAAGCAAGGATTTATTGGAAATGGAAGCAGGCCTCATTTCTGATTTACAGGGGAACTTATGAAAAAGTTTAACAAAGGAATAAATTATTACATGTTGCATTCAAGTGAAGTGTTAATTCAAATGAAAAATGATAAAACTTTTTTGCTTGAAGAAACAAAAAGTAATAAAACTTTTGAATATTTATTTGAAAACAAAATTATCCCATATGGAGCACATGTATTAATGCTTATAAATGATGATGAAAAAAAGTGGTCAACAATTCATCAAAGTTATGAAAAACGTAACCTTATTATTTTGGAAGAAACAAGAAGGATTTTTAAGAGATTTTCAGACAGATTACATAATATCTTTTTATTTGAAAACTTTGGAACAATACTCAGTATAAATGCTTGTTTAGCATGCTTTTCTTCAGGTGATATAGATTTATCTGCCAATCCTAAAGATTATTATGAAATCGAAAAATGCATGTTGGAACTGGGTTATGTTAAAGAAATACGAAGAGGTGTGCCAGACTCCATAATGACTACATTTTCTAAACAAAAACTTCTTGAAAACAAAGATTTTTATGTCAACTTTGAATGGAAGCCTATCGCAAGAAGATACGTTAAGAACATGAGTAATCTACATAATAGATTAGAGCAGTTTCGCAAAGAGAATATTAAAGTCTTAGATAATGGAATAAAAGTTCTTTCAAATGAAGCTTTACTTTATTTTAATCTTTTACATGTTTCTATTGGCCACTATTATAATACATCACCTGGAATTAGGCTATACGCGGATGTGGATCGATTGATTAGACATACCAAAGATATAGATTTTAAAAGACTATTCACTTGGGCTGAAGAAGATAAACAAAGTATTAGAATTTTTACTACTCTTAAGTTAGCAGAAGAAATTCTTAACACTCCAATTCAAGACTGCAGTCAATTTGTTACAAAACAAACGTCAAAATATTCTAAAAAAATAATAAGATATTTATGGGATGTTAGTTCAAACTCCTACATTAATAAAACTTCTATTTTAAACCAATGGAAAATAGACTCAATGTCAGAAGGTATGAATTTAGTTAAATATGCATGCTTGAGACTAATTAAATTAAACAGGGTTAAACTATGAAAAAACTGGTTATTTTTGCTATTTCCAATCGAGGTGGCGGTTCAGAGACGTTTTTAATCAATTTTTTGACTCGATTCTCAAAACTCTCAAATTATGAGATTGTGTGCTTTCTACCTAAAGAACGAAAAGAATATTATATATCTATTAATCAAGGAGTTAGATTTGAATATATTAGCAGTGAAATTATTAACAATCCTATTAAACGACTATTATATGAGAATTACACAGCTAAAAAAATGATTAATCAAATTAAACCTGATATTATTTTCATCCCATCAGAATCGATACCGTTTAGATGGAAGAACTCTAGATGCAAAATTATTACTAATGTTCACTCCACTATTCAAACTTCAAGTTTCAAAAATATTTTTACTAGAAGTCTAAGAGAAAATTACGATTATTATATTCGGAAAAGATCTTTTAAATTATCGAATTATATAATATTTGTTTCATATCTGTCTTTAGCAGAAATTAAATATAAATTCGCTATTAATGACGAGAAAACGGCCGTAATATATCATGGTGTTAATGTTGACGACAGGCAATATGAAAAATTGAATCAAGAATATGAATATATTTTAACGGTAGGGGATAGATATGAACATAAAAATTATGTTCTAATGATAAAGTTATTTGATAAATTAATTCATAAATATAATTTGAATATAAAGCTAATTATAATTGGCAAAAAAAAATCAAACAACACCGATAATAAGCTATTTGATTTAGTAAGTAAAATGAATTTAGCAAATAATATCTTATTTTTAGACAACATTGCCTATTCTGATATTGGTAAATATTATTCTAATGCAAAATTATATTTGAATACAAGTTCATGGGAATCATTTGGCATTACTCCTCTAGAAGCCATGAGTTACAAAATTCCCTGTGTTATTTGTAAAGCTAGTGCCTTGGTTGAGATTTACTCAGATAATCTTGTTTATATAGATTCCAAAATCGAAAGTTATGATGAAATGACTGAGAAAATATATAGAATGTGCATTGATGAGAGTTTGAGAAAAGAATATATTGATAGAGGCTACAAATTCGCAAATATTATGAGTTGGGATAATTCAATAAAAAAATATATCCAGTTCTTTGAAGGGATTGAAAGTTGATATTATGAAAAAAATCCTTATGATTTCTGCTTTTTACCTTGAAAATAATACATCAAGACCATATCATATGAAATTGTATTTTGAGCAAAAAGGCTTTAAAGTAAAAGTTATTACTACTAATTTTAATCATTCAACTAAAAGAAAAGAAAAAATAGATTCATCTAATGTAGTACAATTAAATGTTCCTTCTTATTCTAAAACTTTATCATTTAAAAGAATTTTTTCTCATATGATTTTTGCATACAAAATTAGGAAATTTATAAAAAGTGAAGAGTATGATTTAATATATGTTGCAGTTCCACCCAACCTGTCATCTTACTTTGCATCTAAAATTGCAGCTCATAGGAAAAAAATAATTATTGTAGATATAATTGATATTTGGCCACAAAATAATAACAAAGGTGTATTTGCTCCAATATACAAAATATGGCAAAAATGGAGAGATATAGCTATTAGTAAATCAAATATTCTGTTATTAGAAACCACTGCATATATAGAAAAAGTGAACTCTATAAATAACAATTATAATTTGGTGTACATTGCGAAACCAACTGACATAAGTTTCAATTTAGATGAAACCCTTGAAATGCGAAAAGATTTCAAGAGGGAATTAAAAATAGCTTATTTAGGAAACTTTTCAGATTCATATGATTTTGATTCTCTTGTCTTTATTTTAGAAGCTCTTAAGAGCTTTAATGCATCACTTATTATAATTGGCGATGGCCCATTGAAAAGTGAAGTTTTAGAAAAAATAACGAGTAAGCAAATATTTTATCAGGATTATGGAATTGTGTTTGATGAAATGACAAAAGGTAAAATATTAAATCAATGTCATTTTGGTTATAATGCCGTGAAGGAATCTACATTGGTTGGATTATCTTATAAATCAATAGACTATTTATCATTCAGTTTACCATTAATAAATTCAGTGAAATACGATACTTGCGATCTTATTGAAACATATCATGCAGGGATTAATTTTAATGCAGAAAAACTGAATGAATTAATTTTGCATATATCTTCTCTAACATTTGATGGTTACCTTCAAATGATAAGTGGTGCAAAAGAACTGTTTGATGCACATTTCTCCATTGATTCATTTTATAATACCATGGAATCAATTTTACAACAGAGGGGTGTAATAGATGAAACAAATAATAGTATTTAGTGGAATAGATTCTGCAGGTAAATCAACTCAAATAGATATATTAAAAAAAGAATTTATAAGTAAAAAAACAAGGTACAAAATCATTTGGAGTAGAGGCGGATATACCTCGCTGTTTGAATTCATGAAGAAATTAGTTCGATTATTCTTTGGGAAGAAGCTCCCCAAACCCGGAAGAAATACCGAGAGACAAGAAATGTTTAATAAAAAATCAGTGTCAAAGTTATGGTATGTTTTGGCAATGTTAGATTTAATTAGATTATATGCCTTTACATTTAGACTTTATAGATTTTTGGGTATTACTATCATAGCGGATCGATACCTTTGGGATACTTATGTTGACTTCAATATTAGTCTTGGCAACATTAATCTATCAAAAAGCATTTTATGGAAAATTGCAGTCTTATTGTCGCCAAAGCCACGAAAGTCAATCCTTTTATATGTTAGTCCGGAGGTATCTTTTCAAAGGTCTGTTGATAAAAACGAGCCACATTTTGATGAATTATCTGTTCGCGAAAATAGAATACGATATTATGAATCTTTAATCATCGAAGGTAAGTGGAAATTGGTAATTGACACTGAAAAAGAATCAGTAAAGAATACATCTCAGAAAATAAAGGAATATATATATGGGATTTAATGATTTTTTTGAAAGAGAAGATGTTTATGGAATAATTAAAAACACTTTGTTTGATAATTATGGTGCAGATGTCATGTTCACTAAAAACCGAAGTAAAATAGAACAAGTCAACGAGAATTACTTATTCTATAGCTTCCCTAAACTAAATATTATATTTTCTAAAACTACGAATCGAACGTTATTAATCAAGTTTTTATTTTGTAATTTATTAGGAAATCAAAATGTATATAAAAGAATATTAAGTAAAATATATATCTATTTATCAATTTACTTTCCTCAACATTTTTCAAGTATGTATATGGTTGTTATGAATAATGTTGATATTCAAGGCGTTATTTATCCTGGAAACAAAAGATTGAAAATTATTGATTTTGAAAGTGGTGTATTAACTAATATTCTAAAATCTGGATTTGGAAAAAATTGGTTTGAAAATGAAATCAATTTTAGAACAAACACTGATTATAATTTTGTCAATCCAATCACTCCGATTTCTAATGTAAGATTCGAAGAAGAGTTACTGAATGGAAAACCTTTGGCTAGATTCTCAAGTGTTGGACAGAAAAAATATACCGTACAAGTGAATAGTATACTCACACAAATCAACAAAAATGCACATTCTAATAAAGTAACAGATTATGTTAATGATATTAGTGATACCATCATTTATGAACTTGATTTACTTAATGATCAATTAATAGTTGTCCGACAAATTGTATTATTTATAAAAGAATATTTTAAGAAAAAAGAATATTATATCAATATTGTTTCCTCGCATGGAGATTTTCAAAAGGGCAACATAATGATAAATAAAGATGACACTATCAAAGTATTGGATTGGGAAACATATGGGGTAAGAGAAGAACACTACGACTATATGATATTTAATTATAATTTGAGAAATTCTAATAAAATTGTTGAAAATTTAAAAAAAGTAATGAGTTTAAAGAATCACAAACTGCCTCATTTTCATTTTCAAATTAATCAAGTTGATTTAGTTTTGTTGTTCTTAATTGAAGACATAAAGTGGCAATTGGAAGAAACAAAGGAATTACCAAACAACATAGTATCTTTTGGACTTATGCATTTTAATAATAACGTGATACTATTAGCTTTAATGGAGATGGTAAAAAGTGAAAAAATCAATTAATCTAGATAGAATCAATAATTACATTATTCCATTATTATCAATACTTTCTATTTATAGAGTTTTTACTGAAGGAATAAGTGTTGCAGATATATTCATGGTAATCTTCATCATATATTTTCTTTTTTCTAAAAAGTTTAAATATAGAGATTTGGCTATAATCATTTGTCTCTTTTTTTATTTGTTTGTGTCATTAATTTTTAGTTACATAAACATTGGTTATTTTTATCAGTCAAGTGTATTAATTAGGTTTGGAAAGACTTTTATTTATGTTATCTATGCTTTATTTAGTATAAGGTACTCTTTGAACAAGATGGCACTTTATAAATCTTTTAAAATTATTGGTAATCTCATATATTTTGGTTTAAGCTTACAGTATGCTTTCTTTCTGCTGTTTAATAGATATTTATTGTTGAAAATACCTTTTCTGAATTATATTAACGATGAAATCAATAGTGTTGATTTTGGGGTTATTAGGACTTTGGATTTTAGACCTTCATCCTTTTATTTAGAGCCTGCTCATTTAGCTCTATTCATAATCGTTCATCTGTTTGTAGTGTTGTTGCATAAAAAAGATCTTGACAGAAATCATTTAATTTATGCAGGACTAATAACTGTTTTTGGATTGTTAACCACAAGCTCGACAGCACTAATAATATTACCAGTTATATGGATATATTATTTTCTATTTATTTACAAAAATGGTTTGCCTTTAAAAAAAATATTAGGATTATTATTTTTTGGTTTTCTTGCATATCTAATATTACAATTTAGCTTTATTAATAATGCTTTGTATAGAGTTCTTGATATAAATTCTATTGTTGTTACAGGAAGAGTTTTTGCAGGAATTGAGATAATCAATAATTTATCTTCTCATGATCTGATTTTCGGTGTTGGTTTTGGTAATGTACTGAATATGTCATACATGAATTCATATCTAAATATTCTATATTATTTAGGAAAAGTTGGAATGGGTATATTTATTCTTACAATAAGTTTCTTGTTTATTCGTAGCAATAGGGGACAAAAATTAGTGATAGCTATTTTTATAATTCTTATGTTTGCTTCACCAATAATAATTTCAATAAATATCTTAAATTTTATGATTTTATTTGCATATACTAGTAATTTATCTGTTTTTTTAGGAAGGAGAAAGACATAAAACCTTTAATTATGTCCTACAGTTAAATGAATAAAAATAAAAAAGTAATTGCTTTTTACTTGCCTCAGTTTCATACATTTAAAGAGAATAATGAATGGTGGGGGGATGGATATACTGAGTGGAATAATGTAAAAAATGCAACCCCATTATTTAGCGGCCATTTGCAACCAAGAATTCCATTGGAAGGATATTATGATTTATCAACCGTTAAAGACATTCAAAACCAAGCTCTCTTAGCAAAAAAACACAACATACATGGATTTTGTTTTTATCATTACTGGTTTGAAGGCAAATTATTGATGAATAAACCTGCAGAATTACTATTGTCTAATTTAGATATCAATATCAATTTTTGTTTTTCATGGGCAAACCACAATTTTCATAACAAAGTTCAATATAAGCAAAGAATATTATTACTTGAGCAGACTTATGGTGGCAAAGATGACTGGATTAATCATTTTGATTATCTTTTGACCTTCTTCAAGGATGATAGATATATTAAAGTAAATAACAAACCAATGCTAATCCTCTATGATTCAAAAAATATACCAAACTTACTTGAGATGATGTCTTTTTTTAACAGTAGAGCATTAGCTTCTGGATTCTCAGGCATTCACTTTGTAAATACTTTAAAAGATTATCTTGATGTTGATGTATCCAGTAAATTTGACTTTGCGGCACAAGTAGAATATCAACCCTATTTTTCAAATTATTACAATATTCTCAAATCCAAGTTTTACGACTTGAGGAGGATTTTTTATAAGGATTTTTTAAAAAAACCACTTTTACTAGACACAAAAAAAGTTTGGAAAAACATCGTCAGATCAACTCCAAAAAATAAAATAGATACTTACATTGGTGCATATACTGGATGGGATACTTCACCTAGATGGGGTTCTAGATCCATAATTCATATCAATGGTAATTTGGAATGTTTTGCTAAAAATTTTGAATATCAAATTAATAGAAATGCGAGTAATCTGGGTGAATTTGTCTTTATTACTGCTTGGAATGAGTGGGGGGAAGGTGCATATTTAGAGCCGGACCAGTCAAATAAATATGCCTACTTAGAAACTGTAAAAAGTATAATGGATATTCATAAAGGTTAAGTGTTTGTATATAATATTAAATTATAGTTATGTGTTATGCGATAATTTAACAAGCCTATTTGACTCAGAAAAAGTACTGACGAATATAAAAATTATATCAATAATTTAAATGTGAGTTGAAAAGAAAATGAAATTAAATGAATCTTTATATTCTTAGTAAGGAAATTAGTTTGATTTTGCTGGTTAAGATATTAAAAAAAGATAAACAGTTAATTATATTTAGTGTGCAAAAAATTTTTAAGAATAGCTCGGAAAGGAATAAATGATAATATGAATATTAAAGGGATAATTTTAGCTGGTGGATCAGGAACTAGACTTTATCCATTAACGATGGTTACATCAAAACAATTACTTCCAATATATGATAAACCGATGATATATTATCCATTGTCAATTTTAATGTTGGCAGGTATCAAAGAAATATTGATTATATCTACACCCACTGACCTTCCTAATTTTAAAAAACTATTAGGTTCAGGTGAAAGTTTTGGAATCAATTTATCATATGCTGAACAACCAACTCCAGATGGATTAGCTCAAGCATTCATCATTGGTGAAAAATTCATTGGAAACGATAATGTTGCCATGATTTTAGGAGATAATATATTTTATGGTAATGGATTTACTAAGATTTTGAAATCAGCAGTTGAGAACTCAAATAATGGAATGGCAACGATATTTGGTTATTATGTGAATGATCCTGAACGTTTTGGAATTGTTGAGTTTGATAAAAATGGGAAAGTTGTCTCTGTTGAAGAGAAACCTAAAAGTCCAAAATCAAATTATTGTATTACCGGATTATATTTTTATGATAGTCGTGTTGTTGAACTTGCTAAGCAAGTTATCCCATCACATAGAGGTGAATTGGAAATTACTGATCTCAACAGACTATATTTAGAGGGTAATACTCTTCAAGTTGAACTTCTTGGTAGAGGTTTTGCTTGGCTGGATACTGGAACAATGGATTCGCTTATAGAAGCTGCTGAGTTTGTTCAAATGATTGAAAAACGTCAAGGTATTAAGATATCAGCTCCTGAAGAAATCGCTTTTCACAATGGTTGGATTGATAGAGTAAAATTACTCGAGTCGGCTTCAAAATATGGCAAATCTCCATATGGCGAGCACTTGAAAAGAGTTGCAGATGGCAAAATTAAATATTAATTAAGGAAGGACTAAAATGAAAAAAATCGAGACTGAATTATCTGGTGTATTAATTATAGAACCAATTGTATATTCTGATAACCGTGGATGGTTTTCAGAAACATATAATAAAAATAGTTTTCATAACAATGCTATTAATGTCGAATTCGTTCAGGACAACCATTCCTTAAGTATGCAAAAAGGTGTTTTAAGAGGAATTCATTTTCAAAATGAACCTTTTGCACAAACAAAATTAGTAAGATGCACTAAAGGTAGAATATTAGATGTTGCAATAGATTTAAGAAAATCATCTCAAAATTATAAAAAATGGATTGCAGTTGAGCTTAGTGATGAAAATAAAAAGCAACTGTATATACCACAGGGATTTGGGCACGCTTTTCTAACTCTTACAGAAAATTGCGAAGTTCAATATAAAGTTGATAATATATATTCCAAAGAGTATGATCGATCTATAATATACAATGATCCCGATATCAGTATTAAATGGCCACTAGAAGATGTTATTTTATCAGAAAAAGATTTGAAAGCTCCTAGACTTGTTGATTGCGATGTGAATTTCAAATGAGAATTCTAGTTACTGGTGTTAGCGGCCAACTTGGCTATGATGTGAATAAAGAATTGCATAGAAGAAATGAACACATTGTTTTGGCAGTTGATATAGATGAACTGGACATAACCAATAAAGAAGAAGTCGACTTAATTGTTGGAGGATTCAGACCTGATATTATTATGCATCAC
Source organism: Caryophanales bacterium UBA2289 (assembly GCA_002345505.1). GTDB lineage: Bacteria > Bacillota_I > Bacilli_A > Izemoplasmatales > Hujiaoplasmataceae > UBA2289. The sequence goes on along the minus strand of DDWJ01000001.1, from coordinate 67,508 downwards.
GCTGCATATACAGCCGTTGATAAAGCTGAGGATGATTTTGGCAATTGTTACAAAGTGAATATTGTAGGGACAGAACACTTGCTAGATATAGCCCGAAAATTGAATTCTAAATTTCTCTATATCTCAACTGATTATGTATTTGACGGAACAAAAGAAGGATTATATGAGAGTGATGATACAAAGAATCCTCAATCAGTATACGGGAAATCAAAGGATGAATCAGAAAAAATTGTTATAAATTACAATAAATCATTTATTGTGAGAATCTCATGGGCTTTTGGACTAAATGGAAATAATTTTGTCAAGACAATGCTTAAACTAGGTAAGACAAAAGATAAAATATCTGTTGTGAATGATCAATTTGGATCTCCAACTTATACTGCAGATTTGGCAATTTTACTTTGTGATATGATTGAAACCGAAAAATATGGCGTTTATCATGCGACAAATGAAGGATACTGTACTTGGTATGATTTTGCAAACAAGATTTTTGAATATTCAAAGATAAACATTAATGTGATTCCATGCAAATCATCAATGTATCCGACAAAAGCAAAAAGACCTACAAACTCAAGGCTTAGTAAAGAATCCCTTGATTTAAAAGGATTTAATAGATTGCCACATTGGCAAGATGCACTAAAACGATATCTTAAAGAACTGGAGGAAATAGCATGAACATATTAGTCACTGGTGGAGCAGGATTTATAGGTGGTAACTTCTGTCATTATATGGTTAAAAAATACCCGAAATACAGAATTGTTGTACTAGACAAATTAACTTATGCTGGCAATCTTGAAACGCTAGAATCAATTAAGAATAAATCAAATCTCAAGTTTTACAAAGGTGATATTTGTGATCGTAAATTAGTTTTCGAAATTTTTGAAAAAGAAAACTTTGATATAGTTGTAAACTTTGCTGCTGAATCTCATGTTGATCGTTCTATTTCTAATCCTGAGTTGTTTTTACAAACAAACATACTTGGAACACAAGTTTTATTAGATGCTTGTAAACAGTTTAATGTAAGTAGATTCCATCAGGTTTCCACTGATGAGGTTTATGGTGATTTGCCTCTTGATAGACATGATTTATTTTTTACCGAAAATACACCGATACATACATCTAGTCCATACTCCGCATCTAAAGCATCTGCTGATTTATTGGTTCAAGCATATTTTAGAACGTTCAAATTACCAATCACAATTTCAAGATGCTCAAATAATTATGGCCCTTATCACTTTCCAGAAAAACTAATACCATTGATGATCATAAAGGCGAAGAATAACGAAAACTTACCTGTTTATGGAAATGGAGAAAACGTTCGTGACTGGTTACATGTTTACGATCATTGTAGTGCAATTGATTTAATCATTCATGATGGGAAAATTGGTGAAGTATATAATATTGGTGGGCATAATGAGAAAACAAATCTGGAAGTCGTCAAAACAATATTAAAACATCTAAATAAGCCAGAGTCACTGATTAAATATGTTAAGGATAGACCCGGGCATGATATGAGATATGCTATTGATCCAACTAAAATTGAATCTGACCTTGGATGGAAAGCAAAATACAATTTCGATTTAGGGCTGATTGAAACCATTAAGTGGTATGAAGATAATCAAGAGTGGGTTAATCATATTTTGAGTGGTGAATATTTGGATAAGACTAGAAAAAAAGAAAATGAGTAGATTTGATGAACAAAAAGATATTTTTAAAAAATATTGCACAAGTAGCAGTAAGTAATGGATTTAGATTATTATCAAGCATTTTAATGGGACTGATTTTGCCTATAATTTTCAGTGTAGAAAATTATGGGTACTATCGCCTTTTTGCTTTATACCTTACTTATTTTGGTTTATTTCACTTGGGTTTTATTGATGGGGTGTACTTGCATTTTGGAGGTAAGAACTATAACGAATTAGAGAAACCAAAATTTGTTCTTTATACTAGGTTTTTATTATATTTGGAACTTGCTGCGACAGTAGTTATTGTGATTTTATCTTTACTGTTTTTAGATGGGGAAAGACAATTAATTTTTATTCTATTAGGAATCAACGTTATTGCTGCTAACCTAACAACTTATTACCAATTTATTTCACAAGTTACAAGCAGATTTAAGGAGTTTTCTTTCCGAAATATTGTCTATGCAATTTTATCCTCTATATCTGTAGGTATCGTTTTTTTACTGAAACTTGATAACTATAGATTATTTTTGTTGATGATTTTAGTAATCAATTATGGTTTGCTTATGTGGTACGTTTTTACATATAGAGATATTACATTTGGAAATAAAAATCCAATCAAGAATGTTAAAAATGATATAATACAATTTTTTAAATTAGGAACGCCATTACTAATTGCAAATTTAATAACTGTTTTAATGTTAAATTTACCAAAACAATTAGTAGATTGGTTTTTTAATATTGAAACTTTTGCCATATTTACATTTGCTTACAGTTTGATGAGTCTAGCAAACATCTTCATAGCAGCTATGAGTACGGTTATTTATCCTACCTTGAAGAAGATTAATGAAGCAAGATTAAAGGATTTATACAATCACTCAATATCATTAGTATTAATCGTTGTTATGCTAGCAATGATAATATATTTTCCATTGTACTTATTCGTTGATACTATTATTCCAAAGTATAGTTCATCACTAAATATTCTTAGAATTGTCTTTCCGGGACTAGTTATCAGTTCATCGATTCAAATAGTTAAATTGAATTACTTCAAAGTATTACAACATATCAAGCAGTACTTCCTGACTGGTTTTGCATCTTTAATTATTTCTACCATTCTGGGCTTTCTAGCATATGTTTTATTTGGCACAACAGAAAGTATCGCGATTTCCTCTGTTATTTCTTTATTCATTTGGTACGTTTTAACAGAGTTGTATTTCGTTAAAGTCTACAAAGTGAATCCGATGAAGAATTTAATATACATAATGCTTGGTACGTTAGTATTTTATCTTCCATACTTTATAAACAATATCTATGTTGGATTTACGACATATGTTGTAATAATCGTAATTCTTACAATAGTGCTTTATAAAAATCTATTTGTTAAGATTGTTAAAAATAAGAGTCTAGAGTAGTCTAAATATAACATGTTCAAAGTGTTGACTTTCATAACGACTGACAGTCCAAACTAATAGGCCAGGGCATAAATTGTAAGCCGCTCATAGAAACTACTTACAAATGACATATAACTGCTATACAAAGGTATTTTATCACTCCACTAATTCTTACAAAAAAATGTTCGAAGTAGTGGTTTTCATAGTAATCGACAGTTCTATCTAATGGTGGAATGATTATGCATATTGCATACTTGACAAACAAAATTAGTATGATTTTGTCTTCTTAAGACAATAAGTGGATCTCAAATTTTTTAAAGAAAATCTTCATTTACTGTTCTATTTGATTTAACAACTGGAATTTTATAGACAGTTCAAAGCGTGGTTTTTATGAGATAGACAGTTTTTGAGTATCCCTCAGGAGATGTATGAACATATAAAGCATTCGCCAAATATTTATTCTTGATTAAAACTAAAGCATTTGTTATAATACATTAAAATATATTGCGTATAACGCTTGAATATGGCAAGCAGTTTCTACCTTAAACCTTAAATTTAAGACTACGCAAAAAGATCTTTATGGTTTTTTTGCGTATATGCAAATTAACCATTTTTTTATTTTAGGAGGTCTTTAAAGAAATGAAAAAAGGATTAACTTTTGATGATGTACTCGTATTACCAGGATTATCTGAAGTGGTTCCTAGTGAGGCTGATTTATCAACGTCACTTGTTAAAGGAATCAGTTTAAATATCCCGATTATATCCGCTGCGATGGACACTGTTACTGAAGCGAAGCTTGCGATAGCTATGGCTAGACAGGGTGGGATTGGTTTTATACATAAGAATATGAGTATAACTGATCAAGCTAAAGAAGTAGATTATGTAAAAAGAAGTGAATCAGGGATGATTAAAGATCCGATTACTTTAAAAGCTGATAATACGCTTCATGATGCTGAAGCGATTATGTCTACTTATAAAATCTCTGGTATTCCGATTATAGATGACAAGGGAATATTAAGAGGTATAGTAACCAATAGAGATTTAAGGTATAGAGAATTAGATGATACTTTAATTGATAAGGTTATGACAAAGACTAACTTAATAACTGCTCCAGTTAATACCACATTAGAAGAAGCTAAGCTTATTCTAATGAATCATAGGTTGGAGAAGTTATTGATAGTTGATGCTGAGTATCATTTAAAAGGATTAATCACTTCAAAAGATATTGATAATATCTTAGATTATCCTAATGCAGCTAAAGATAAACATGGAAGATTATTATGTGGAGCGGCTGTAGGAGTATCTAATGACGTTTTAGAACGTGTTAAAGCTTTAGTAGAGGCTCAGGTTGATATTATTACTGTTGATAGTGCACACGGTCATTCTAGAGGTGTGATTGATACAGTAAAACTAATAAAAAATCATTTTCCTTCCTTAAAGCTAATTGCTGGAAACATTGTGACTAAAGAAGCAGCACTTGCTTTAAAAGAAGCTGGAGCTGATGCGGTTAAGGTTGGTGTAGGACCAGGTTCTATTTGTACCACAAGAGTAGTTGCTGGTGTTGGGTCACCACAAATTACCGCCATCATGGATGTTGCTGAAGTTTTAAAAGTCACTGATATTAAAATCATCGCTGATGGCGGAATTAAATATAGCGGTGATATCACCAAAGCCTTAGCTGCTGGAGCGCATACAGTAATGTTAGGTTCATTACTAGCAGGAACTAAAGAAAGCCCTGGCGAAGAAATAATTTATGAAGGTAGATCTTACAAAACTTATGTAGGTATGGGATCTCTAGCCGCAATGGCTAGAGGCTCAAGCGATAGATATTTTCAAAAGAGTGGAAGCGATGTTAAAAAGTTAGTTCCTGAAGGTATTGAAGGCAGAGTACCTTACAGAGGTGAAGTAGGAGATGTATTATATCAACTATGCGGTGGTTTGCGTTCCGGTATGGGTTATATTGGGGCTAAGACAATAGATGAATTACATGAAAAATCTAACTTTATTGAAATATCTTCTAGTGGTTTAAAAGAAAGTCATCCTCATGATGTTTCTATCACAAGAGCGGCTCCTAATTATCAAGGTGATTATAAATGGGCAAAATAATAATTATTGATTTCGGATCACAATACAACATGTTAATCTCTAGAAGAATTAGAGAGATGAATGTGTTTTGTGAAGTAGTTTCTTGTGAAGAAGAAATTAAGTTCGATATTGATATTAAAGGTATAATTCTTTCTGGTGGGCCTAACTCTGTATATGATAAATTCGCACCAATAATTCATGAATCTATTTTTAAACTAAATGTACCAATTCTAGGGATTTGCTACGGTATGCAAATCCTAGTTAAAACCTTTGGTGGTGAAGTCGTTAAAGGTGATGTGCGAGAGTATGGTAAGAATAAAATTAATATTATTAAAGACAGCTCATTAACTAAAGATTTAAACAAGACATCCAAGGTATGGATGTCTCATTCAGATCATGTAGGACTGATGCCAAAAGAGTTTGATATATTAGCTACATCAAACTTCTCAATCGCAATAATAAAACATCAAACAAAAGCGATATATGGAGTTCAGTTTCATCCCGAAGTTACACATACTGATGAAGGAGAACAATTGCTTAAAAACTTTGTTTTTAACGTTTGTAAGACAGAAGCTAATTGGAGTATTAAAGACTTTATCGCTGATAAAGTTAAGGAAATTAAATCAATTGTTAAAGAAGAAACGGTTATTCTTGGGTTATCGGGTGGAGTTGATTCAACTGTAGCTGCTGCACTTTTATCAAAAACTATCAATAAGCAATTAATATGCATCTTTGTTGATACAGGGCTTTTAAGAAAAAATGAAGCTTTAGAAGTATTAAAAAATTATGAAATCTTTAAAGATTTGAATATAGTAAAAATCGATGCAGAAGCAGAGTTTTTTAATGCCTTAAAAGGTATAACAGAACCAGAAGAAAAAAGAAAAATTATCGGTAGAGTATTCTTTGAAGTCTTTGAAAAAGCAAAATTGAAATACCAAAGTGCAAAATTTCTTGCCCAAGGAACAATCTATCCTGATGTAATCGAATCGATATCAGTTAACGGACCTTCACAGACTATCAAATCTCATCATAATGTCGGGGGAATGCCTAAACAAGAATCTTTTAAGATTATTGAGCCCTTAAGAGAGTTGTTTAAAGATGAAGTTAGAAAGGTTGGAGTTCAATTAGGATTAGACAAAGCTTTAGTTAATCGTCATCCTTTTCCTGGGCCTGGATTAGCTATAAGAATAATCGGTGAAGTCACAAAAGATAAGGTATTAATTTTACAAGAAGCTGATCAAATCTTTATTAACGCTTTGAGAAAACACAATCTATATGATAAGGTCTCCCAAGCTTTTGCAGTTTTACTTCCAGTTAAAACTGTGGGTGTAATGGGAGACGTAAGAACCTATGAAAATGTTTTAGTGATTAGATCAGTTAACTCTAGTGATTTTATGACAGCGGAGTTTTCAAGATTACCTTATGATTTTCTTGATGAAGTTTCAACTGAGATTATTAATAAGGTTAAAGGTATAAATCGAGTAGTATATGATATAACATCTAAACCACCAGGAACTATTGAGTGGGAGTGAGTCGTAATTAAGTGGGGTTGAAATGTTTTAACGTTCAAAATACTTACCTATTTATAACTAAATTGAACTATTATAGCAAATAAACAATATTGAATCATAAATATTTTCGCATTAATTTCTTCATGGTATTTACAGACCATATTATATATGATAAACTGGCATTGAAAAAAAATATTTTACTATCTCGGTTGACATATATGTCGATTTATGTTAATTTTATATTGCCAACAATAAGTCTTGATTAAGTGCCGTTATCTAGGTAAGCGTGCTTTATGTACGTCACTCTCAAGCTATTGGCATTTTTTATATCATATTAGCGAGATTATAAAAATCTCGCTTTTATTTTTTTATCGGAGGGTACAATTTGAAACATTTGTATATTGACGAGTCTGGGTCCATGACCGTAGAACATTCTAGCAGTAACGGTTTTTTTGTATTCTCAATACTTGATGTGCTAGATAGAAAGAAACTAAAAAGAGTTTTGAAAAGATATATATCAAAAAATATTGATGAGTTGAGAAAATGTGATAAAGATAATAAGATGTTTAGAGAAAGTAAGTTTTTTGAACTTAAAGGTCAATGTTTACCTCCACATTTAAAAATTGATCTTGCGAGTTATCTCGCTAAAAATAATTTATTCAAAGTCTTTATTGGAAGAATTGACAATAGACTACTTAAAGATGATAAATTATATGAAAACACTGCGAGAGCATTCAATTACGTTTTGAAATGTGTTTTAACTTATTTATTGCATTGTAACAAATTGCCTTATGATGATTATATTGTACAAATTGATGAAAGAAATACAAAGACATTTTCAATCAATTCTTTAGATGATTACTTATTTTTGGATCTTGTTATAGATAATAGATTAGTTAGTAATATTTCTGTTGAATACTTTAGGTCTGAAGATAACTCATATATTCAAATTGCTGATTTCTTTGCTAATTTATATTTTTCTTATTTGCATAATCCCAATAAATATGAAGATGTGATTAACTTGTTAATAAAATCAGGATACTTAATTGCTGATTTTGTATTTCCCCTATCTAAGTAGATTTAATTTTGCTCTTTTTTATAATGTATTGCTCCGTATCATATTATTAGTAATAATTAGATGAAAGGAAGTGCATAACATGAACTATAAATTAACGAATCAATCATACTTTATTAAAGCGTATTTTAACGAAACTGTTCTTTCAACAGCTACAGGTTTCTTTTTTAGGTATAAAGATAAACCTTATTTTATCACTAACTATCATGTGGCAACTGGAAGAAATCCAGAGAATTTTAAGACTATAGATATGAATTGTGCAATTCCCAATAAAATATGCATATTTACTCCCGATACGAATAATACTATATTTGAATGGAATTGGGATGAGAATAAACCGGAAGATTTTTGGATTTTACCAAACAATAAGCATGATATTGCTATCAAAAATATTAATAGCACAGAAATTAAAGATAGTATTGAATGGGTAGACCTATTTGCTGGCAAAGATTGGGAAGTTAGTATAACAGAAAAAGTAGTGGTGGTCGGTTATCCATATGGTGATAGAGTTTCAACTAGTATTCCTTGTTGTTTAACTGGCTATGTTGCTACTGATATAGATATTGATTTTAATGACAAACCACTATTTCTCATTGATTCTAGAACACGAGAAGGAATGTCTGGTTCTCCAGTATATTTTTACATAACAACTGGGCAAGGCGTAAAGAAATCAAACGAAAGTATATCTTTTGGATTTGGTGACAAAAGCAATCCGTTAATTCAGAAGTTTTTGGGGATATATTCTGGTCGCATAGATAAAGAATCTGATTTAGGAAAAGTATGGAAAGTAAAAGCAATAACCAATCTACTAGATTCTTTTAGTATTGCTAAAATATTTTAAACAATATAATCTATAGATTTTTAAAAAAAGAGACTTTAAAAGTCTCTTTTAGTTTGTTATGATTTAGATTTTTTTAGATGTCTAAACCAATAAAAGAATACAGTAAAAGTATAGAAGTATTGAATAACAAACTGTAAAATTTCTGGTTTTGAATACCAACCAATTCCAACATAAAGCGGTATACCTAAAACTCCGGTTTTATGATCTAAAACAGTTGATGATAAATCAAATAACTTGGTATAGATTGGGTTAGTGCTTTCAATTAGTCCTAAATCTTTAAAGGCTGATAAACCTTCATGAAAGGCATACCCTAACAAGAATCCAGCTTGTAAAATTAAATATACTAAGGTGATGTTAAAGATAACTTTTAAGTTAACTTTAACTAGTGAAAAGAAGATCGAAATTGTTAATACAAGTGATATTAAAATACCGATTGAAATCGCTAGTAATGAGTAATTGCCAGCGAATGTGAAAATCGCTATTTCTACGCCTTCCCTCGCAACGAATGCAAAGGTTAATATAACGATTCCAACATTAGAAATTGTTTTAGCAACTTTGCCTTCAACTTCTCGACTTAAATTGGATCCGTTTTTAATCATCCAAAATATGAAAGTCGTTACTAACACAAGTGCGAATATTGAAGCTCCTGACTCCCATAGTTTTGCGACTGGACCAACGTTATTCAAACCTCTTGCGATTAAGTATAGCACCAAACCAATTACTAATGATAAAACTATTCCAAGGCCTAATCCTTGAAAAACATATTTTATTGATTCGTTACGTTTAGTTTTCTTTAGGTAACGAATCATAATAGCGACAATCAAGAATGCTTCTAGACCTTCTCTAAACCCAATTATAATTCCCGGAAATAATTCTGACATATTTAATCCTCCAATAAATCTTTTCTTACATTTGTGATTATAACTAATAACACCTTGAATTGACAAACAATATGGATTATTATTTTTTTTAAGTAGCTTTAAATCTTTATAAGATTTATCTTTTTTCTAAGATTCAACCTTCATTCATAATTCATTCATAATTGTTTTGTATAATAACACTGTCTTAAGAAAGAAGAGGTGTTATACATGGATAAAAGATTAAAGAATATTATTTTTATAATCCTTGGTTTAATCGGTTTAGGAATGATTGCTAGAGGCGTATTTTTGTTTGTTAATCAAGAACAATTAGTTTATCCATATCAATATCATATGTTTGGTTGGATGAACGGAGGATGGGGGATGTTCGGTATGGGATTTGTCTGGGTCTTAGTTATAGGTTTAGTTTTATATTTCTTTTCACCTAACTTAAGTAGCGAAAGCTCTTTAAGCCTTTTGAAGAAAAGATTAGCTAAAGGTGAAATATCTAAAACTGAATATGATGACTTAAAAAATAAATTGAAAGAGAATTAAGAATGATGAAGAACAATTTACTTTATTTTGGTGTTTTGATTGTTTTAATAACTTTAGTCTTTATTTTTAAACCGACAGAGAAGAATAAGTTTTTTGAAGAATATGGACTGGACATTGGTGATCAAGTAGAATTAATTAATAGATTAGAAAATGATGATTTTAATCAAGAAATTTCCGCTAGTATTACAAATGAACAAATTTTTATCTACCATAATAAAAAAGAATATGAGATAATTTTAAAAGATGACTTATTTTATGTATCGCTTGCGCCATACATCAATAACACCCATGGGTGTTACACTCATAGTCTTACCGGGTGTCTTGGTGAGCTAATCAATAAGGATTTATTGGTTAAAATCTATGATGAGGAAGATAACCTTTTAGAAGAAAAAGAAGTAAATACCGGATCTGACGGATTTTTTGGTCTGTTTTTAGAAAAAGGAATCACTTATAAGATTATCATTACCTATGATGGGTTAAGCACAAGTTATGATATTGATGCATTTACAGATCAAACATGTTTTACAGGAGGACAATTGTCATGAGTTTTGAAGTGAGAATTAAAGTTGAAGGAATAAGATGTGGAGGCTGTTTAAATCGAATTAACCAGGAGTTATACAGGTTAGATATTAAACGCTTTTCAATTGATGCTTCCACATCAATAATTAAGTTAGAGTATGATGAAGAAAGAACATACTATGAGAAAGTATTGATTGCTATTGAACAAATGGGCTATAAAGTCAAAATGGTTAATATGGTCGAATATTAAATCTTTATTATCATATCGCTTTTATCTAGGCTTGTTTTTACTTATAATAAGAATAGAGGTATAAGTAATATGAGAATTTTAATTGTAGAAGACCATTATAAAATCAATGAACTTCTTGCTAGGTTTGCTCGAGGTGAAAATCACTTCGTCAAGCAAACCTTTAGTGCTTCAGAAGCATTGAAAGAATTATCTAGCTACTCATTTGATCTTGTTATCACCGATTTGATGTTACCGGGGATTCAGGGCGAGGAGTTAATCAAGAAGATTAGAGAAACATCAGATATCTATATCATGGTTATTAGTGCTAAAACTGACGTAAGCGATAGAATTGATTGTTTAAGCATGGGTGCTGATGATTATTTAATGAAGCCATTCAGTGTAAAAGAAGTAATGGCAAAACTAAAAAACATTGAAAAAAGACTGGAAGTACTTAGGCCAGTGTTTTTTAGTTTTTATAATCAAGAGTTGATTGTAAGTCCAATGGATAGAAGTTTGAAATACCAAAACCAAACAGTTGACATGACTAATAGTGAGTTTGAAGTATTAATGTATTTAATCACCAATCCATTTCAAGTGCTTTCTCGTGAACAAATCATCAATCACTTAGGAAGTGAAAGTGAAGCGTATGACAGAGTAATTGATGCTTATATTAAAAACTTGAGAAGAAAGTTAAATGACGACGTAAAAAACCCTAAATATATTAAAACCAATTATGGAATAGGATATCAATTTATCGGTGAGAGAGATGACTAGTTTTAATAAATTCTTTAAAGTGAAATCAATGCGTTTTTTCATTATCGTCTTTGCGATTATTTTATTAATCGCAAATTCGGTGTTTTTTGTGATTTCTAAAACACAATACGATAAACAAGTAAAAAGAGATCGAGATAGTTATTTAGTTATGATGGTTCATTTAATAACGATGGAAGACATAGAAACTGCAGTTGTTTACAGCGAACATTATTATCACACCCAAGGAATTAAGTTAAGTGTGTATGATAGTGAAAATAACTTAATCTTTATCAGTGAAGAAAATCCAAACAGTGAAATCATGTATAGCCTTATAAGTGATGAAGGTATAAATTTAGGAAGTGTTTATTACGATGATGAATCTTCTATTCTTGGTTTGGAGTTAACCGAAGGGATTGTTATCTTAAATGCGATTTCTTTACTGTTATTTATTAGTTTTTCTGTAATTCTATATCGATACTTGAATAGTTGGTATAAGCTCTTAGAAGGCGATTTTGAACGGATAGGAAGAAAAGATAATAATTTTAACTTTAGTGATTTAGAAGAGTTAAACATAAGACTTGTTAATCTGATTGAAAAGGAAAAGATTCTAAGAGAGAACCAAAGAGAATACACAAGAAGTATTGCTCATGATTTTAAGACGCCTCTAACAGTTATTAGAGCTTATATTGAAGGGATTTTTTTGAAACGTCTTGAATTTAATGATCAAGCATTCAAAGATATTTTAGATGAGGTTGATAATCTTGATAAATTAATTCCTCACTTTATTGCTGAAGAATTAGATTATGAAGTAAAAGAACATAACGTAAAGACAGTTTTACTAGAGGTTATTGAAAAACATAAATTGATTTTTAAAGATAAAAACCTAGTAATGGAAGTAGATTTAGTAGATGTATTTGTTAATATTGCATATATTGATTTGTTAAGGATTATCGACAATGTTATTTCTAATGCTTTTCATTACAGTAAAGAGAATGGTTTGATTAAAATCAGTTTGAGTCAGAATAAAGAACTAACTGTAGTCGATCAAGGAATCGGTATGAGTAAGAAAACAAGGGAGCGAATTAAAAACGGCTATTATCGGTCAAAAGAAGCTAATGAGTATAATAAATTAGGTTCGGGATTGGGATTAAAGATGGTTAGAGAAATTGTGGATAGATTAGGGTATGAGTTTAGTATAAGCAGTGAGGAAAATATTGGAACTCAAGTAAAAGTGGTTTTTAAATAATCTTGTTTAAATAGCTAAAAGGAAGTATAAAAACACATTTTTGTGTTTTTTTCTTTTATTTTAAATAACAATTTAGTCTTGTAATATTGTAAATGAATAAAGACAGTAATATAATGAATTTAGAGTTAGCAGATAGATCACGATAATTTATAAATTATCGACAGATATGATTACAACTACATAAATGTTTGCTTAGTGCAACTTAATAGATCAATTCTTTTATTTGAGGATTGATTTTTTCATTTGTTAAAAAGAAAGAGGGTTGATATGAATGAAAAAAGTTTTTTTGTTTGGTATGATGCTCTTGATGGTTATACTGGGATTAGCTTTTAAGAAAGAAGTTAATGCAGAACTATTACCAGTAGTTGGTAATCCTTATAGTTATGAACTGGATTTAGAGTTTTATAAAACAGCTTCAGGTGAAGCTCACACTATAGGATTAGGACTAGATGGGAAGGTTTACGCTTGGGGATGGAACCAATATGGTCAATTAGGTGATGGAACAATAATTAGTGTAAACATCCCCAAGAATATCGATAGTTACTTAAATTTGAATGAAGGAGAAACCGTAATAGATGTTTCTGCTGGAATGAATTACTCTTCAGTTTTAACTTCTGAAAGTCGAGTATTTACTTGGGGGAGAAATGATAATGGCCAATTAGGAGATGGGACAACAACTAATAGAACTACACCAACAGAAATAACCAACCAGTTTAGTCTAGGTGTTAGTGAAACAATCACAAGCATTATACTAGGCTATCATCATTCCGCAGCAATCTCATCTGAAGGTCGGGTATTTTTATGGGGATATAATGCTAATGGTCAATTAGGAGATGGGACAACAACTAATAAAACTACACCAACAGAAATAACCAACCAGTTTAATCTTGGTGTTGATGAAACCATCACAAGCATTATATTAGGTGGTTCTCATTCCTCAGCTATCACATCTGAAGACCGGTTATTTACATGGGGATATAATGGCCATGGTGAATTAGGGGATGGGACAGTAATTGATAAATCTATACCAACGGAAACTACAAGCCAGTTTAATCTAAGTGTTGGTGAAACAGTCACAAGCATGTCATTTGGCTATTATCATTCATCAGCAATCACCTCCGAAGGTCGAGTATTTACATGGGGATATAATGACCAAGGTCAATTGGGAGATGGGACCTATGTTTATAAATCAGTCCCTACAGATATCACGGCTAATTTTAATTTAGAAACTGGAGAAAAATTAATTGGTATTTCATTAGGAATTCATCACTCTGGGGCTATAAGTTCAGAGAATCGAGTATTGATGTGGGGATACAATAATTATTATCAACTTGGTGATGGAACGAATATAATTAGAAATCTTCCAGTTGACATTACTTCAAGGTTTACTCTTGATGTAGAAGAAGCAATCAATAATATTAACCTTGGTGGGTATTTCTCAAAGATTTTAACTTCAAAAAGCCGAGCATTTTCATGGGGGAATAATAATGTTGGACAACTTGGAGACGGATCTTATACAACAAAATCATATCCAGTGTATTTAAAACCAATACTTTTTGTGGTAAAGAATAATTACTTACCAGTTTCTGAATCAATTGTAAAACGAGCGTTAGGGGAATCGTTTACGATTCTTTTAACTTCGGAAAATCGAGTTATCACCTTTGGTCTAAATCAATATGGTCAGTTAGGTATAGGAAATACCATAAATAGCCTACCTACAGATATAACCGACAATTTTAATCTAGAAACGGACGAGTTAATCGTTGATGTTTATACGGGAGATTATTTTGCTTATGCAATTTCATCTTTAGGAAGAATCTTTGCTTGGGGAAAGAACAGTTTTGGTCAACTCGCAGATGGAACTACAGTTCATAGATATCTTCCAAAAGATGTAACTGCTAGTTTCAGTGCTTTTATTCAAGGTTCAATTATTGATTTTGATTTAGGTTCAGAATTTGGAATAATGCTTATATCAGATGGAACCATATTAACATGGGGAAATAATAATTTCGGTCAGATTGGTGATGGTACGGTAGTTAATAAAATTTTACCGGTAAATATCACTGATAAGTTTGTTTTTAACGTAGGAGAAACTCTAATAAAAGTCGAAGCGGGAAGTTGGCATGGAAGTGCTGTTTCGTCAGAAGGAAGAATCTTTACATGGGGAAGAAATGATTACGGTCAATTGGGTGATTTAACATTCACACAAAGAACTTCACCTACTGATATAACAAGTAACATAGGCTATTTACCTGGTGAAACAATCTCGGTTTTAAAGGCTAGATACATGACTCATGCAGTAATTACATCAATGGGAAGAGTAATTATGTGGGGATGTAATACCACCGGTCAAATCGGGGACGGAACTATTGTAAATAAAAATACTCCAACCGAGATTACCGCTAATTTTAACCTTGATGTCGGTGAGACGGTTGAGCGAATTGATTTAGCGGATCAAGCTTCAGGAGCTTATACATCTTCAGGAAGAGTATTTACCTGGGGTTATAACGGTAGAGGTCAATTAGGTGATGGTACAACTACACAAAGGACCTTACCTACAAATATAACAGGTAATTTTACATTTTTTCCTGGTGAATCAATTCAAGATATAGTTTTTGGAAGTTCACATGGTTCTATTTTAACTTCGGAAGAAAGATTATTTATTTGGGGTAACAGCGATTATTATCAATTAGGTTTGTCTACTTCAGATATAAGAATTCCTTATGAACTAAGTAAATTATATAATCATCACAACCATATTCTTTTAACCTTTACACCATGTAGACAAAATCATCTTTTAAGTGAATATAATTTATCGATTTTACTAGAGTACGATTTTCCTGATGAGATTGAAAGTATTAATGTTAATGGAGTAGAATATTTCGAGTTTTTATTTGAAATGGGTAGAATTGATATTAATATTCCTAATACTTGGGTTTTAGATGATGAAGTTGAATTAACAGTTACTTCAATTACATTTAAAAACGGAACTATAATGAATTTAACAGGGAATACTAGTACGTTATTGATTTTAGTAGTGGATGTTTTAGCACCGGTAATTACTTTTGATTATGAACATGAATTATACTTTGAAGAAACAGTAAATGATGAAACTTATCTTCAAGCAACTTCAGTTGATGACACCGGAGATTTTTATCCGGTTATAATAACTGGTACTTATGATTTAACGGTTGCGGGTACTTATGAGTTAACATATACCGCAACGGATTCTAGCGGTAATGTTTCTACTAGAACTAGAAGCGTTGTAGTCATTCCTTTGATGAATACGGAAGGGTCTACTTATGGCGATTTTACATTCTATTACTTAAGTGATGAAAATTGGTATAGTGGTATAGATTTAAACAATCAAGTAATTAGATATAATGACACAAATTATTTAACTTTAACCGATAATACTGCTTATCCATTTGAACTTTATGATAACTCATTGGTCTATGAATTCTTAATATATGATATGTTTATTGTAGTGGATAAAGGAGTTTATTTTGAAGACGTAATTAATCCAATATTTGATCCGATTGATAATCAATATTTAGAAGCTGGTGAATACATAGATTTTGATTGGACTAATCTAATTACCAATGCTTATGATAACTCCAATCAGTTTTATCTAAGTGAAGCATTTGATGGAGTAGATTATAATACAGCTGGGGTGTATGTCGTTAGTGTCAGAGTAACTGATCCAAGTGGTAACTTCTTACAAAGAAGTTTTGATGTAACAGTTACTGATACAATAGCTCCAACCTTTGATTTTATACCAACTCAATATTTAGAAGTTAATACTGTTACCGGTTTTGATTGGACGACTATTATCACTGGCATCAGTGACAATAGCGATGATGATTTAATCATTATTGAAGAATTTGATGATGTTGCATATGAATTATTAGGATCATATCAAGTTAGTGTCTCAGTAGCGGACGCTAATATGAATATTACAAGTCAAAACTTTTTAGTCATTGTCCAAGATACAACCGCACCAACCTTTGATTTCATTGAAGATCAGATTATTGAAATCGGGACTTTTATTGATGTTGATTGGACGTTCTTTATTAAGAACGCTGCGGATAATTACTCAGAAGTTTTAGTTTACGCAGAAATTGATGAAGTTAATTATGGAACAGAAGGTGTTTATGTAGCCACAGTTACCGTGACTGATAGTGACGGTAACGTAGCTTCACAAAGTTTTAATGTAGCAGTTGTTAATACCGAACCACCGACATTCAACTTCATCTATGATCAAACAATTGAAGTAAATACTTTTACAGATATTGATTGGACCGACTATATGATTAATGCCGCAGATAACGGTGGCGGTGAGTTAATCAAAGAAGAGTTTGTTGATAATGTTCTGTATAATCAAGTTGGCCAATACTCAGTAGAAGTAAGGCTTTATGACAGTGCGATGAATATGACAAGTCAAGTGTTTTTAGTAAATGTTGTGGATACTCAGTTACCAGTAATAACTCTTATTGGTGAAAATACTATTTATGTAGAAGTTAATACCCATTATGAAGAACTAGGAGTTTTGGTTACGGATAACTATGATTTAGACTTGGAAGCAACTATCATTGGTGAAGTAATGATTGAAACTGTTGGACTATATTTGTTAAAGTATAATGTAATGGATAGTTCAGGAAATGTTGCTTATGAAGTAACGAGAGAAGTTTATGTTCAAGATACTGCTAACCCTAGTTACAATATAACTGATGATTTTATAATTGAAGCTGGCGAGTATAGTGATTTTGATTGGCAGATTTTGATAACTGATGTAACAGATAACAGTAATGAGCCAACCTATGTTTATGAAGAAGTTGATGAAGTAGACTATAATACTCCAGGAACTTATTTGGTTGTCGTTAGTGTTACTGACAGTTATAACAACCAAGACTTATGCATACTTTATATAACTGTAGTAGACACAACTAAACCACAGTTTGAAGTGATTAGTGAGTTTTCAATTGATGAAGATTTATATGAAGTCTATGATTGGTTAAATCTAGTGTCTCAAGTAACCGATAATTCTGATTTAGATGTTTATATTTATATAGCTAGTGATACAGTAAATTATGCTGAACCTGGCGTTTACACAGTAACAATCATTGCTTATGATTCAGCTTATAATTTAAATGCACAGACTATTGAAATAACCGTAAATGATATTACCCCACCAACATTTAGTGCGGTTGGGGAACAAACGATTGAAGCGGGAGAATACACAGATTTTGATTGGACGGATTTGATTACTAATGCAAGTGATAATTACTCTAAAACTTTAATAATTGAAGAGGTAACTGATCATGTCTATTATGACTTTCCAGGTGAGTATGATGTTGAAGTTGAGGTAAAGGATGAGGCAGGTAATTCTAGTACAGCTAGTTTTATAGTCACTGTCATAGATACCACTCCTCCATGGTTTGATGAGATACCTAATCAAACCATCGAAGTTGGCACTATGAGTGATTTTGATTGGCGCAACTTAATCAGTAATGTTTATGAGAATAGTAATTCATTCTTGATTTATTCAGAAAACTTTGATGGTGTGGATTACAACTATATTGGAACTTACTCAGTTACTGTAAGTGTCAGTGATGAATCAGGAAACATTAGAGAAAGAACTTTCTTGGTAGAAGTTGTTGATACAGTAAAACCAGTTGTAAGTTTAAATCCAAGTATTGATAGTATTTTAAAGGGTAGTTCTTATACTGAATATGGAGTTGAAGTCACAGATTACACAAGTACAACTGTTTATGTTAGTGGTGCTGTTGATACCGCTAAGAGCGGAATTTATGTTATTACCTATATTGTAATTGATGAAGGAAATAATATTACAACACTAAATAGGATTGTTACTGTGTATGATGGGACTTTAGATGTAAGGTTTGTTTTGGGAGATGCACTAACTACTATAAAACAAGGTGAAAGCTATTTAGACGGCTCCTGCAAGGTTTTGATAAGCAAGAGTGAATATGAATGCATAATTAAAGAAAACCTTGTTAACAATCAAATTCCGGGTATCTATACAATAACTTACAAGTTTATCTATCAAGAGATAGAATACACATATAAACGTTATGTTTTTGTAGTAAGTGAAGATGAGCCATTAATCTTTTACATTCCATTTAAAAAAGAAGAAGGTGAAGAACTATGAAAAAGATTACTTTAATTAGTTTCTTAATATTAATATTTTTCTTAAGTGGTTGTAATCCAGTTACAACAACTGATGTTACAACCAATTTTCCAACAACAACACCTGAAACAACTGATTTCACCACAATCATTAATGATGAGATTTATATTAGATTACAAGGCGGTATAGACACAGTTGAAATCGAAAGCGAATGGATAGATAATGGTGCTTCACTAATTATTAATGGCGCGGCTCATCCAATGGTTACTTTTGATTTTGTCGATGTGAGATACTTAGGAATTTATAAAATTCATTATGCTTATACTTATCAAGAAGTGGTATATGAAATCGACCGTTATGTAATAGTAGTTGATCAAACAGCACCGGTAATAACACTTAATCTAGGTGTTGATACTGTTAAATTAGGAACTGAATGGATTGATGCTGGTGCGGAAGTATCTGATAATAGTGGTGAGGATCTAGATCTCATCAAAACTGGAACAGTTGACGTCAATACTTTAGGCACCTATGTAATCACCTATGAAGCAGTTGATTCAAGCGGAAACGAAACGATTATATATAGGTATGTTACAGTAGTCGAATAATTAGGTCTTGTATAAAAACGGGATTTCCTAATAAAAGGAAGTCCCGTTTTTTGATACACATCACTAGTATTAATTTTAACCTTGAAATTATTTATAAATATCATATAATTTTATTAAGGGTGAAATTTATATAATATTTAAAAGGAGAATTTTTATTTTATGCATGACTTTTTTTATGGTGATGTTACTCAACCGATTAAGTGGTTTGGTTTAACTCACATCTTGATTCTTTTAGTATTTTTTTCTACAATTGTTTTATTGTGGATATTTGGACCTAAATTAAAAAATACTAAGTACGAGAAATGGTTTAGATATTTTTTGATTGCTTTAGTCTTTATCTTTGAATGGAATGTATTTGAAAACAGAATACTTAATGGTTCAATCTTTAGAATACCTTTATGTGGTATTGCTTTATATGGGCTAACTTATGCGGTATTCTTTAAGAAAGAAAAGGTATATAAAATATTCTATTTCTATGCTTTTGGAACCTTACTTACCTATTTCTTTTACGATACAGTTTGGGGATTAGACAGATGGGGTGCATGGACTTATTTTGGCGCACACGCTTCAATTGCATGGTTAGCTGTTTATGGATATAGAGTATTAGGTTTTAAACTAACAAGAAAAGACTTGTATACTTCAATGTTTGTCCTAGCAATATATGCATTTATTGCCGGATACGCTAGTTTTAAATACGGAGGTTCTGATGAATTGTTTTTAGTCAATCCTCCAGTTGATTTTATGAACTTCTTTAAAGAGATTCATCAAGTTGTTTATGACATAGTAATGGTTATTTTAGCAGCGCTTTTAATGCATCTAATGTATTTACCAGTTTATTTGAATGAAAGATTAAAGATTAGAAATTAATCTTTTAAGTATTATATAAACTAATGCAATTGGTTTTAAAGACTAAATAAAAGGTGTGTATTTAAATGACTAAAAATTTATTTGAATTTGCGACAAAAGAGCTATCCCAAGATGCTTTTTTGAGATGGTTATTTGAAAACTGGAACTGTGAAGAAGAAGATGTTAAAGAAGCAAGTAGGAGTTTAATTACAGAAATCCTTAAAAAAGAAGTCGATTTTGAGAAAATTGCTCAATTTAATACTTCTGCTCAAGAAAGAAATATCGATTTATTAATTAAATTTGTTATTGATGAAGTATTCTATCTTATAGTCATTGAAGATAAAACATATTCTTTTAGTCATGATGATCAGTTGATTAAATATAAAAGTTATGTTGATAATAACATAACTCGTATCAACGCACAATATATCTATTATAAAACCAATATAATCTCGAGTGATGAAAGAAACGATGTAGAACAAAAAGGGTGGGAAGTTTTCGATATCAACTTGATTTATGGTATATTTAGCAAGCTTTCCAGAGTAAAGAACAATATACTAGCTGATTATGTTGAGCACATAAAAAAGTTGTATATGGATTTAACTCAACAACTTCCATTACTTGTTAAAAATTGGAATCCGAATCATTGGACTAATTTTTATCATAACAATGATTTAAAAATACCGGAAGGCATTCATTTTGGGTATGGTAACTTTAGAAGTCAATATATTTACTTAGTATTCAATAAAATAGATGGCTGGAAGAAAAATCCTTACGGAGAAGTAAGAAGTAGGGATTTAGTCAATGACGAAAGCAAGTTCTCTTTAAGAATTCTTCTTTATGATACAGATAAAGAATCCTTAGATAAATATTTGGACGAGTGGAAAAAGAAGTTTGGTAGTAGTGAGTTATTTACTTTGCAAAACTACAGACAACAATTAGCTGTTAATTCCATTGCTGAAAAAATCAAAACAAAATCTGATCTTGAGAGAAATCTCCAAAGATATTTAGATGAATATGCGAGATTGATGCTTAATTAAAAATTGAATACATAGATAATGATATAATAGAATTATCTTGGTACTGGGTAATACAAGTAAAATACTTGTAAATTAAATTTTCCTAGGAGGGAAAAAATGAAAAATGTGTTTTATGTACCAAGATTATTAATTAAGCACCAACTACCACATCCAGAATTTTATGGAGAAATACTTGTTGAGTTATTAAACGGAATGGTTACAGATGTTTACACTGATGAAGAAGATGGAAGATTGTTCAGCATAACAAATGATGAGGATTTGATTAAGTATTTAGAAGAAAACAAACTAGATGAACCTTATATCGAAATTAAGAATAAGGATTTATTGTTTAGAACTATTCTTCATAAAGACAAAGATTTGGTTCTAAAGTGGTTTAACTCTAATCTGATTAATCAATATGAATATGAAATGACAAATATAATTGAATTTATTTCTCATACAATTAGTTCTTCATCGCATCAATTTGTTATTAATTATAAGAAAGTAGATATTGGATTATTTGGTTTTTCTATAATTAATGACGAAGCTAATTTCAACTTTGATGTATATGAATTAGATGTTCCTGAAATTGAAAAGGACTATATATTTAAATGTGCTTTAGATTATATTGATGGTTTAAAAGACATCAAACTCATATCTACTAATATTCTATCTTCGGATAATAAAAAACTCGGATTATTTCTTAATAATTGTTTTGTAGTTTCTCAAAGTAGCTATATGCCGGTTTCAGAAACAGGATATAAAAAGACTTTTATATTAAAGAGAAATAAATAGTTTTTCCTAAGTTAAATATTATAAAAAGATGCCAAATCTTAGAATTTGACATCTTTTCTATTTATTTCATTTACTTTTTTAAGTAGTCTGAAACCTTGACGTATAAAACTCTTTTAGATGAAAAAGCCCATCTAAGCCAAAAACTCTTGGTTTCATTACCAAAATCCTTAGCATTTTCTAAACCATAATCACCAATTCCGTAACCATATTTTTCTCTATATTCTTCTAGAAGTATATCCATCTGATTGTCATTAAAAGCTATATCTGCTTTATTGTGGAAATCAGAATTTATCTCAGCTTCTAAAACATCACTGATAATGGTGTAGTAAGAGTTGTTATTACCGAGATTAAAAATGTTTTGATTAAACTCGATTATGATTTTGCTTAAATGTTTTAGGAATAATTCTTTAAGATAGTTTAAATTCTTTTCTTCGAAGTTGATGTCTTTTAGAAAAGATAATTGTTGCAAGAAAACCGGTAGAAGAAGTTGAGTGTAGATTGGACTGACAATCACATAATCATAAGCATTGATATGTTTTGTTAATGGTGAAGGTTTTTTTTGTTGAAACATCTTTTTAAGATAGTCTTTATATTGATTAGTTTCAAGTTTTATTATATTAGTTAGAAACATATTCCATAACTCATTATCTTCAAAACCAAGATAATCCATCGGTATAATATCAACACTTTCTAGTTGATATTTTTCTTTGGCATTTTTTAGGGCTAAATCATCAATGTCAGTTAATACTAATTTATTAGCTTTTTCATTAAGTTTTTTTAAATCGATATCATCACAATTACCGGCGCCAATGATTATTATGTTTACACTTTTATTGAACTTATTGATAACTGTTAATATATGATTGGTTAAGCTGTTACGATACTCCCGCCAATCTTTAAAACGATTTATATCTGATTGATTAAGAATTCGGTTGAATTCTTTTTGTACTTTTTGCATTATTTATCAACTCACTTTTCTTTAAAATTATTATACTATCATTTCTAGTATAATTGAATATGAATGTAAAATTTATGAATCAACAATTGTGGAGTTTTATATGATATTCACTATGGTTATGGACATATGTTTTATATAAAATCTCCTTTATTTTACTGTTTATATTGTGATATAATAATGTTGATAAATTATCGTTTCCTCGAATAATTTATATTTTATTAAAAAGTGTTAAACCAAGAGAAGTATTTTTAAAAGTCGGATAGCAAAAATATTGAAAGTAGTAGATTTATTTACTGCTTTTTTACGCACGTTTAATTTAATAAAATAAGAGGAGGAAGGAAATGAAGTATTTTACTACATTTGTCGCTTTGTTGCTGGTTTATTTGCTATTGGCAGGATTTACTGTGGACGAAGTGATATTAGGGAGTATTGTAAGTGCTATTTTAACTGTCTTGTTAACTAAGTACTTAAATTTTAAGATTGACCTTAAGTTCCCATTAAGGCTATTAAAGTTCATCTTAATCTATATTCCTGTTTTCATTTGGAAACTCATTCTTGCTAATTTTGATGTCGCAAGACGAGTTTTGAGTCCTAAGATTCCGGTTAATCCAGGAATTGTCAAGGTTAAGACTAACCTTAAGAGTGACTTAGGGAAATTGACGTTGGCTAACTCAATTACCTTGACACCGGGGACGTTGTCAATTGATGTATTGGATGAATATATCTATGTTCATACCATTGACGTCAAAGGAAGTGATGGTCTAGAAAAAGAAAAGAACATTAGTGGACCATTTGAAAAGATCTTGGAAGGAGTGTTTGAATAATGGAAATACTTGATATCATCGTCTTTTCTTTAATGGGACTAGGAGTTTTATTTACTGCAATCAGACTTATTATTGGTCCTCACTTTAGTGACAGAGTTGTGGCTTTGGATACCTTTAATATGATTGTTATTGGCGTTATCGTAGTTTTAGCTTCAGTTTTTAAAAGCGAACTATATTTAGATATAGCGATTGTTTATGCGATTTTAGCATTTTTGGAAACAGTTGTATTCGCTAGATATTTGGAGGGTAACCGCAAATGACAATAGCAGGATATGTCTTTATGATTATAGGTGGTTTGTTTTTCCTTTTAGGAGGACTGGGAGTATTAAGAATGCCTGATACTTTTAACAGAATCCAAGCAGGAACTAAAGCAACTACCTTGGGAGCTTTCTCGGTATTAATAGGTGTAGGTTTAGTTAATTTTGAATGGTCTTGGATTGCGAAGATTATCATCATTATCGTTTTTATTGTTATTTCCAACCCTATCGGTTCTTCAACCATTGCTAAAGCTACGTATTATTCAAAATATAAACCTGATAATTTAGTTCAGGATGATCTTGAAAAAAGAGGTGATGAATAATGTTATGGTTTGATATCATCTCAGGAATCGTTGGCGGTTTAATGCTAATACTTGCCTTTTTAGCAATAAATTCTAAAAAATTGATTAATTCCGTTTTATTATTATCAGGATTAAGTATGTTAGCTGTAGTGGCTTTTGTGATGTTAAAGGCACCTGATGTAGCGATAACAGAAGCTGTTATCGGTAGTGGGTTAGTAACATCACTGTTTGTCTTTACCTTGCTTTCGACAAGAAAGGAGGCAAAGAAATGAAAAAACTATTCGGATTAATATTGTTTATGGGTCTAGGTGTACTGATTATTCTTGCTTTGAATAACACTATATCTTTTCCAAAGTTCGGATCAGTAGATTTAAGTGATCGAGTAGCAGACGCATATCTTGATAATGATAATGTATCTGAAGTAGGTTCTGCTAATATCGTTACAGCGATAGTAGTAGGCTATAGAGGATTTGACACCTTAGGAGAAGTTACAGTATTATTCATTAGTGCTTTAGGTGTTGCATTTTTGTTTTCCTTTAAAAAAGAAAAGCGCTTGGATCTTAAGTTTAAACCTAATTTCATGTTAAAACATGGTTCTAAACTATTGTTTGGTATTATGTTGGTCGTGAGTTTATATATCATCACGCACGGACATTTAACTCCAGGCGGTGGGTTCCCTGGTGGAGCAATCATTGCCAGTGGCGTATTGTTGCTATACTTGGCTGATGACAAGTTTAGATCTAACATCAAAGGGTTTAAGGTGCTTGAAGGTGTAGCTGGCAGTCTATTTGTTATTATTGGTTTATTAGGGCTTATTCTAGCAACATCTTTCTTGGAAAACTTTATTGCTTCAGGAACTGTAGGACAGTTACTGAGTGCAGGTATTATTCCAATTATCTATGTATTGATAGGACTTAAAGTCGGTAGTGAAATTGCTTCAGTTGTCGATAATTTCTTGACAGAGGAGGAATCAGCATGATCCAGTATGCAGCTATTTTGTTGTTTGTCTTAGGACTATACGGCATATTCATTAGTACTAATACGATTAAGATGTTGGTTTCTTTGAATATCTTAGAAATTGGTTTGAATATCTTTATCATTTCTATCGGTTTCAATTATCAAGGAATCGCTCCAATTCTTTCATCTGTTTCTGATACCGGGTTAATCTATGTTGATCCATTACCTCAAGCTTTGGTTTTGACAGCGATTGTTATCGGTGTCGGAACAACCGCTTTAGGATTGGCTTTCGCAAAAAGCATTTACCAAAAATATCAAAGCTTTGATTTAAATGATATGGAGGAATCACTATGAGTGCAGTTCTTTTAATCGCTATTCCTTTATTAGCGGCATTCATATCAATCTTATTTAAAAAATATTCTATTTATTTATTATTTGCAGTGACAATCTTTAATATCGCAAACGTATTTTTAGCTACTGAAGGCATTATCATTATCGGTGGATTTTCTCCACCTTTAGGCATTTCGCTATTGGTTGATACCTATAGCAAGATAGCATTACTATTGGTTAATGCTTTAGTGCTTGTTATTGCAGCGTTGAATGTAAAAGCATATCCTAAGTACGGTACGATTCTTTTATTAGTTGTTGCCGGACTTAATGGATTAGTACTTACCAATGACTTATTCAATTTCTTTGTTTTCTTAGAAATCAGTGGAATTGCCGCTTATTTGATAACGGCATCAAACAAGAAACCAATCACCACTTTCCGTTATTTAGTAATAGGTGCTATTGGCAGTAGTTTATTCCTTCTTGGACTTATAATTCTTTATTCAATGTTCGGTACATTGAATATGGTGGATATGATTAAAGAGATTGCTTTAAACAATAATTATCAGGAATTAGTATTGCCGTTTACTTTAATGTTTATCGGTTTAGGAGTAGAAGCTAAGCTTTTACCTTTCAATTCTTGGGTTAAGGGTATATTAGGACATTCCAATACTTTCTCCGGACCAATGATAGCTTCTGTTTATGCTAGTGCAATGGGTTTTGTCTTAGGCAGATTCATTACTAATCTGTTTAATTTCGAAGGTATGCTTTTGACAGTTGTGTTGGTGATATTAGTTGCAGGAATTGTGTTAAGTGATATCATGGCTTTTGCTTCTAAGAAATCGAGAGAAATCTTGTTATTCAGTTCCGTTGCTCAAGCGAGCATGATAGCTTTATTGTTTGTCAACGGTATTATTATCTGGGCTGTATATTTAATCATTGCTAATGCTTTAAGCAAGACAGTAATGTTTATGATTATCAATAAGGCTCAAAAAGATGTTGGCAGTGATGAAGTTAAATCATTACAAGGGTTATTTGCCAATAACCTCGTAATCGGCATTATCTTCACTATTGCGACTTTAAGTGTAATGGGCTTACCTTTATTGGTTGGTTTTACGATTAAACTTAATTTTCTGACTGAACTGGCTGATGCTGGACAGATTTGGACTATTGCTTTTATATTAATAGCTTCAGTAGTTGAAGGAATATATTTTGTGAAGTTGTTGCTTAAGCTTTGGTATCCTGAAGGTAACTTAATCAAAGTTAATTATCACCTATCGTTTAAACTTGTGTTTGCGATTATTGCTTTGGCATTACTTACCTTTGGCGTTTATCAAGCTCCACTTGATAAACTTGACAATACAGTAGATACAGTGATGGAGGTGGTTAATAATGGCTAATATAGAATATTTGCTTTTGTTTTTAGTAGGTTCAGCTGTTATTAGTTATTTCCTTACTAGATTAAATAGTTTTATTGGATCAATCTTTACCATTTTTGCGACGATGTTTGTTTTTGTATCATTAGCCGCTTATGGTTTTAATATGAATCTTGACACAACAGTGAGTTTGTTGCCATGGTTTAGTTTTTCGCAAACTTATTTAGGATTCTTCTTTGTTATTATCATCGCTTTTATCTATTTGATGGTAAGTTTCTTTCATCCTTATTTTCTTGATAAATATCCTTATAAGAATTCCTATAACTTATTGTTCTTATTGAGTTTGGCCGGTATCATCGGTGCTTTCTATACAGATCATTTCTTACAACTGTTTTTCTTCTTCGAAATGATTATCTGGACGACCATGTTTTTAATTCCGCAAGGCAAATCAAGAGAAGCAGCTGTTTCATACTTTGGGTTTTCACTAACCGGTAGTGTGGCGTTGTTAATAGGAATCTTTGTGATTTATCAAAACGTTGGACGTTTCGATATTCAAGCAGGTTTAGCTGGAATCAGTGGAACAACAAGTGTTTTTGTTTTTGTGTTGTTTATGATAGCTGCACTGGCAAAGTTAGGAACTTTCCCACTGCATATCTGGTTACCGCTTGCCCATGGTAATGCACCGCATCCTTTTTCACCGGTTTTATCTGGTGCTTTAGTTAAGTTAGGTGCATTTATTGGCATCTTGGCTTTAATTAAAATCAATCCAATCGGACCAGTTATTGGTGCGATTGATTTGGCGTTAGGTCAATATATCATTGCCTTTATCGGTAGTTTATCGATAGTGTTTGGTACATTGATGGCGATTAAAGAAGATGATGCTAAAAAACTATTGGCTTATTCATCAATGAGTCATGGTGGTTATATTTTAGTTGCTTTTAGTGCTTTAAACGGTTTTGCCTTTGCTGGTGGTTTATACCATATTTTAGCACATGCTTTAGCAAGTGCTGGTGCTTTCATGGCGATAGCGGCTGTAGCTAGAGCAACAGGAACTACCAAGATGAAAGAACTCGGTGGTATGATTCATAAGATGCCGATTACTTATCTAGCATACTTGATCGCAATCATTTCGATGGCGGGAATTCCGCCAATGGGTGGTTTTATTTCCAAATGGTTGATTTTCCAAGCGGTTATCGACCGTGGTATGATTTTAATTGCAGTTGCCGTATTCTTCGGTAGCGTCGGTTCCTTCCTTTATGTATTTAGACCTTTGGCAGCTTTATTCTTAGGTCAAGAATTCAGAGAATATAAGCATGTTAAAGAAGCACCATTATTAATGTTAATCCCGACTTTTATCATCATGGGTCTTAACATTTATACCGGTGTTATTCCAAAACAAATCATTGATTTTATCAATAACATCATTGGTGAAAATACTGCTTTCGCACCAGTGGTTGCGACAACTTTTACAGTTACAGCTACATATGGTACTTTGAATGCCGGTTTGATTGCTTTGATCTTCGGGGTTGGTGTAGCGATTGCTTTTATAATATTTATCCTAATGAAGAAATCAAGAAAAGTCGAATTGATGGATACATACACAGCTGCGAACTTTGTACATGATGAACATCTATTACATTACTCAGTTGATTTCTACGCTCCTTTAGAAAGGATGTATGAGAAACAGTCTCATTGGATGAAAAAGTTTTATGATGCTTTAGCTCATAAAGTGAAAGAAGTAGGCAAGTTAGCCAAATACCTCTTCATGTCAAATAATATTGGGGTCACCCTGATTTGGATTTTAGTGATTATAGTCTTGTTGATAGGAGTGGTAGCTTTATGATAGTTAATATATTAGTTGGTATCGGTATAGCTTTGTTTGGTTTTGCCTTACAGACTTCTATTGGTGGAATCAACCGAAAAATTGTCGGTAGATTACAGAAAAGACATGGACCGAGATGGTACCAAGAATTTATTGATATCTTTAAACTTTTAAGCAAAAGAGGTATCAGTCATGGCTGGATTTACGATTTTGGTGTAATCATGGCTTTAGGCGGAATTATCGCTACTGCGATGTTTATGCCTCTTACAGTTGATATCGTTGCTTTTAAACAGTTTGACAATTTCTTCATTTTCGTTTATTTATTAGCAGTAGGAATGCTCGGAATGGCGATGAGTGCTAGTGGTTCCGGAAATCCTTGGGCAAGTATTGGCGTTATGAGAGCATTAACAACGATGCTTGCATATGAAGTTCCGTTTCTAATTGTTGCTTTAACCATTATCAATGTTTCTGACTCTTCGTCATTAACAGCGATTCAGGCTTTCCAACAAACTGCCGGAAACAACTGGTTTATCATTGCTTTACCGTTAGGTGGCTTGGTCGGAGTTTTATCCTTGATGGGAATGTTAGGGAAGAAACCGTTTGAGACTTACATCGCTCCAGCAGAGATTGCTTCCGGTCCAATGGTGGAATATGGTGGAAAGCAATTAGGAATGTTATTCATTCTGCATGAAATCAGCGTATTTATTGAAGTTTCATTATTCGTCCATCTATTCTTAGGTGGTGCCAGCAATATCTTCATCTTCTTGATTAAGTATTTTACAGTCTATACCGTTGTTAATTTAATATCTAATGTTAACGGTCGCTTTAAAATTGATCAAGTTGTTAAATTTTTCTATAAATGGCCATTACTATTGGCTATTATTCAAGCGTTTATCGCAATTTATTTAGGGTGGGTGATTTAAGATGAAAAGTACTAAGTTTACACCAGTACCTTTAACTAAAGCAGAAACAGACAAGAAGTGGTGGGAAATAGGTGACTTTTTCCGTAGAAACTCACTTTGGTTACTGATGTATTGTACTGGTTGTTGTGCAATCGAATTACCACCGGCTATGACATCAGCTTATGACATGGAAAGACTGGGAATGGGCCCTATGGCTACACCTAGACAAGCTGATATCTTATTAGTTTCAGGTTATTTGTCATTAAAAACCTTGAGAAGACTTATTTATACTTATGAACAAATGAGCGAACCAAGATATGTGGTTGCTTTGGGTTCTTGTCCAATTAATGGTGGTATCTATCATGACTCTCATGCAGTAATCAATCAGTTAGATCAATATATTCCTGTTGACGTGTATGTTGCCGGCTGTATGCCTAATACTGAAGCGGTAATGAATGGTTTTGTTGATCTGATGGATCAAATCAAACATAAAAGAGCTAATGGTTGGAAGAAGTATCATGAGAATTATAGCTGGTATAAAGCCAATCAAATAACTTCACTTGGGGAGGTTGATGTTCACGATGAATTCCATGAATAATATTGAAAGAGTCAAAGAAATAGTAGAAAAGGTTGCTAAAGTTAGAAAATTTGAACAGATTGATAAATTTCAAATCGCATTTGAAATTGAAAAAAATGATGTTCATCAAACGTTGTCTGCTTTAAAACTTGCTGGTTGGAAACAATTATCTTACCTTAGTGCAATTGACTGGATTGAGACGAGTAAGTTTGAGTTAGTCTATGTTCTATTTAACTGGGATGAAGCATTGTATATTCAAATCAGAGCAATGATTGAAAGAGAAGCTGCGGAAATGAATTCAATCATTTCCATTTTCCCTGGAGCTAAATACTATGAAAGAGAAGCTCATGAGTTTTTCGGTATCAATTTCCCTGGTAATCCTGATTATCACAAACAGTTGATTTTAGAAAACTGGGATGACATACCACCTTTAAGAAAAGATTTTGATCCTTCTGTTTATAGTGACAGAAAGTTTCCTAAACGTGAGTACAGTGTTGATTATTCAGTTAAAGATCCGGAAAACAAGAGTTTTGAAAAAATAAAAGAGCGTGAAAAACGCGCTCTAAGTTTAAGAACAGGAGGACAGAAGAAATGAAAGAGATGAAATTATTCTTAGGTCCTCAACATCCTGGGATGCATGGTAATGCTTCCGTTCATATGTTTGTGGATGGTGATATTATCAAGAGATCATATCTTTTACCAGGAATGTTATATCGTGGTTTTGAAAAACAAATGGAAAGAAAATTGTGGGTTAATAATATTGCGCTTATTCCCCGAGTTTGTGTGCCTGAACCTGATATCAATGAAATGGCGTTTGCATCTGGAGCGGAAAAATTACTTAAACTTGAGATACCAGAAAGAGCACATTGGATCAGAATGATCATTTTAGAATTTGCGAGAATCTCAGCACATCTAATGGCTTATGGCGGTTTAGGCGGTCCAACTGGTAACTATACCTTGATGTATCACGCTCACGCGGATAGAAACAATATCTTGGACATCTTTGAAAAGATTACCGGAGCGAGAGTCTATCATCAATATATTGTTATTGGTGGTGTGAGACAAGATTTACCAAAAGGTATTGAAAAAGATATGCATACCTTCCTTGATTCACTGGAATCAAGACTTAAAGAGTATCGTGATCTAGGAATAGACAATGCTTCAATTATCAAAAGAATCAAAGATACAATCATGTTGCCGGCAGAAGTTGTTTGGGAACTGGGAGTAACGGGAATTGGTATGAGATCTGCGGTTAATAAAGCTTACGACATCAGAAAAGTAGCTCCTTATGCAAGGTACGATCAAGTTGAGTTTGAAGTACCGGTATCTGATTATTCAGATGCTAGAAGCAGACTTGACATCAAGATAAAAGAAGTACAACAATCGATTAACATCATCAGACAATGCTTAGAAAAGATGCCTGAAGGCCCAGTTAGGGTAAAACCTGCTAGAGGCCAATCCATGCGCTGGACAGTTCCAAAGGGACATGTTTATTCAATGGTAGAATCCAGTCGTGGTGAATTCGGATATTACATGGTTTCAAATGGTGGAACCCATCCGTATCGTGTCGGAGTTAGAGGCGCATCTTATCCACAAGGTTTGTTAGGGATTGAAAAATATTTACCGGGAACAAGAATCGATGATGCAGCCCTTTGGGTTGACACCATGGGGATTTGTTCGCCAGAGATAGATAGGTAGGAGGAAAAAGATGAACGAAAATAATAAATATCCGAAGTCAAGTATCTTCAGACCATTAAGACATATCAAATATATCTTTAAAAAACCGGTAACTCATCCTTTAGAAACAATCTTTACTAAAAAGAATGCCGATTACTTAAAAGGCGTAAAAGTCATGAAAAGTAGTAAAGCCAAGATATCAAACCCAAGAACTGCTCCTGATAACTTAAGAGGTTTTCATATCAATGATTGGGAAAAATGTATTGGCTGTGGTACTTGTGGAGAAATCTGTCCTACTGCCGCAATCACCATGGTAGAAAGACATGATTTACCAAAAGTTGCCGGAAAACTCCAACAACGCCCTGTTATTGATTACGGCCGTTGCTGTTTCTGTGGGTTATGTGTTGATACCTGTACGACAGAATCTTTAAAAATGACTAAAGAATATATCTATGCTGATTCTAATCCTGATTCATTCCAATTGATGCCGACAGAAACTTGGCAGGACCAAGAAGTCGAACAAGCTTATGTTAAAAATGAAGATACTGATTTATTAGACCTTGAAAGAGTTGAGATGGAACATATTGAAGGTAGTGAGAGAATCAATTCTTATATTGAAGTAGTGAGAGGTTATTCAAAAGAGTACGCAAGACTTGAAGCGGCCCGTTGCGTTGAGTGCGGTGTCTGTACTGCCAGTTGTCCTGTGCAAATGCATATACCGATGTATATCAAAACTATCTGGGAAGATGACATTGAAGGTGGTTTAAGACAGATTTATGAAACCAATCCACTTCCAGGAGTTTGCGGAAGAGTATGTACTCATAACTGTGAAACAGCTTGTGCTATCGCCGTAAGAGGTGAAGCGATTGCGATAAGATGGTTGAAACGTTATATCATCGATAGTGCACCTGATGATATGTATAAAAAAATCTTTACTGAACCAGTATCGGAAGTTATCGATGCTAAAGTTGCGATTGCGGGATCTGGTCCTTCAAGTTTGTCAGCTGCTTATTATTTAAGAGGTTTGGGGTATAAGGTCGACGTCTTTGAAGAAAAGAGTCGTGCTGGTGGAGTAGCGAGTTTCGGGGCACCACAGTATAGAATTCCTGATTATGCAGTTGAAAAAGATATCAACTTCATTAAAAGCATCGGTGTTAATATCCATACCAATACTAAAATCGGTTCTGATATCACATTTGAAGATCTGGAAAAGAAATATGATGCAGTTTTCTTAGGAACTGGTTTCTTTAAAGGTAGAGTTCTAAATATTCCTGGTGCTGATCACCCTGATATTATGGGAGCGATGGATTTCTTGCCACTTACAAGAGATTTTGCTAGAGGTACATTAAAACTTGAAGACATGAATGTAAAACCATCAGTGGTAGTTGTCGGTGGTGGAGACGTGGCATTTGATGTAGCGAGAAATTGCATCAGAATCCAACTGCAAAAGTACGGTAAAGCCAATGTCTTGTTAACATCACTTGAAACATTGGATATTCTACCTGGTAGTGATGATGAATATATCGAAGGGAAAGAAGAAGGCATAAAGTTCCGTCTTGGTTATGGACCACAAGAAGTTGTGGTTGAAGACGGGAAAATCAAAGGACTTAAAGTATGGAAATGTACCAGAGTCTTTGATGAAGAAGGTCGCTTTAATCCTAGTTTTGACCAATCTCAAGAAGAAATCTTTGAAGCAGAACAAGTATTCTTCAGCGTCGGTCAAGCTCCTGATTATTCTTACATACCAGAATCCTTGAAAGATAAAGTCAAGATTGAACGTGGCAAAATCAAAGCTGATGAAGCCGGTAAGGTTGAAGGTTTAGATTGGCTTTATGTCGGAGGCGACATCTTTAGAGGCCCTGATATTATTACCGCTGTGTCAGATGGACATAGAGCTGCAGTAGCTATTGATGATTATCTTTATAATAAAGCTAAAAAGAAAGAACAAAGTGAGTACTTTAAAGAAGTTCGTGAAGCAATCAGGTTCAATAATCCTGAACCTGCTCTTAAACCAAAACGAAAACGAACTTTAATTTAATGAATTATAAAAGGGCTTTTTAATTAAAGCCCTTTTACTTTTTTATTGATTAATTCTTAATAACAAAAATTTCATAAGGTCCGGTCTCAGTTTCATCATAACCACTGACCTCGATAGTATAAGTTCCCGGATCTAGGGTGTAGTTGATATAGAAGTTATAATCATCACCGTCATCGTTTTCAGCAATTACATTTTCTGCATCGTCACGTAATACACCATATGTATCAATCTCACTTAAGGTATATATTGTTATACTGGATGTTGTATAGATAGTGAAGGTGTAGTAATGATAATCATCGGGATTCAGAAAGACTGATTCTTGTAATAATATTGCTGGGAAGCTGTCCCATTTAGAATAAAGAATTGTTGGTCCGTCAGGATTGATTAAAAAGTCAAATTGTTCGGTTAACCTTGAATCTGTGTACCAACCGATAAAGGTATCGCCGGTTCTGTCTGGAAGATAGAGATTGTAGTTATCTCCTTCATTATATGTAAAGGTTAAAATCTCAGGAATCCAAAATTTAGGATTTTGAGGAGTTGCTTTATCGAAATAATTGCCAATTCCTAACTGACCTAAGTAATTATCTCCCCATAGATAAAGTTTGCCTGATTCATCTAAGATGCTTGTAAAACCATTGCCTAATGATACTGCCAAAATCTGATTTTCATTACTAAATTCAAAGAGGCTGCTGATGTCAATAGGAGTAGAACTATCAAGATAAGATTCGTCACCTAATTGTCCAGTTTCATTCAAACCCCAAGTAAATATTCTTTGATTATTTGTTACAGCACTAGAGAATGTGACACCCATAAATAAATCAGTAATCGTTTCTCCTATATCTAAATTAAATTGATTAGTAATATTTATAGGTATACCTTGATTTGTTTCTGTTCCGTCACCTAATTGACCATAGGAATTATGACCAAAGGTAAACACATTACCTAAATTTGTCACCGCACCGCTATGATTATTACCACCAACTATTTTTATAATTTCTTCATCTATACCTAAAGAAAAATTATCAGTAATATCTAAAGGTGTAGTTCTATTAAGATTAGTACCATCGCCTAACTGCATGACAATATTAAAGCCCCATGAAAAAACCCTGTTTTCTGAAGTTAATATTAGTGTATGATTACCGCCTAAAGCAGTAGTCGTAATTACTTCCTCAAAGTTAAGAGTTATGAAAGGAGTAATATCTATCGGTAAAGTAGTATCACTATATGAATCAGTACCTAATTGACCTGCGCTATTATCTCCCCACATGAATAATCTTCCTTGATTAGTTAACGCAGCTGAATGATAATTTCCGCAATCAATTTGAATAATCTTTTCATTTGTCAATAGTTCAAAATTAGCAGTGATATCAACAGGTAATGTATAGACTTCTGTGTCTCCAGTTCCCAAAGATCCGTCTTCATTATCTCCCCAGGCATAGACTTTACCTAAATGAGTCAATGCTAATGAGTGCATGTATCCAGTTTCAATTTCAATGATGTAATCCGATTCATCCAAATTAAAATATGAAGTGATGTTAGTAGGCATTGCTCTATTGGCAATTTGGCCATTTCCTAATTGATAATACTCATTATAACCCCAGGCGTAAACTTGATGTTCTTCAGTTAAGGCAACAGTGAAATTTGATGTTATAGAAACATCAATGAATATAGGTTCTTCTGAAACTATATCATCTGTCAAAGGATTAAAGCCTTCAGGTAACAGATAATAATGTAACTCAAAAGTATTACCAATCTCTATCCATTTCGCATAAAGGGTTAAATCAAAGGCGGGCATATTCGTATAAATAAAGGGTTCAGTTAAAGCTTCGTCAAGATACCAACCATCAAACTGATAATCAAACCTGATTGGTTCTTCGATAATTATTTCACTATTATAATCTTCGGTTAATGGATCAAGTCCTAAACCGCCATTGGTAATGAATGTGATGGTATATTGATTAATGTTCCACACGGCATAAAGTTTAATATCTTTAGTTACCGTATCAGTTGAAAAATTCCATTTTTTGATTAAAGTTACGCCATTATCTTCACTTAAGTACCATCCGTCAAGTGAATATCCAGTTCTAGCAATGCTTGGTTCATCGACCAAATCACCTGACAAAACATTTTGATCAGTGATTAAGGTTGATTTGCCGCTATCGAATTCAACCAGGAAAAACGTACTTTCACTGATGGTTCCGCCACCAGTAGTAATAGTAGTAGGTATGGAAGTGGTAATCTCAGTCGTTTCAACTGTAGTAGTATTTGTATTACAACTGATTAAAGTAAAGGTAAAAAATGCCATAAATAAAAACAACCATTTTTTCATCGTAAGAAATCTCACTTTCTTTAAAGAGAATGGAAACCGTAACTTTTCATTAGCAATATATTTTCCTTAATTAGATTATATTCTTATTGCCTTCTTTACTCAATATCTTAAGAAGAAATTTAATTGTATTTTTCTTATAGACTTGTTTATTTTAGGTTCTAATCATGGTAAGATTTACTTAATAGATATATTTATATGAAAGGAAACTATTATATGAAAAAAATATTAGTTTTTTTATTAATCTTTTTAGTGGTTGGTTGCAGTAAGACTACCACAGAAACAACTGATGTTACTACAGCAACTTCTAATACCACACAAGTATCAACAACCACAATTTATTATACAAGTTGGACGGTGCCAATAACTACTGTTACAACTGCACCTTTTACAGCAACAGAAACATCACTTAAAACTGAAGTTTTACCTATCTATTCATCATCTTATGGCAATACCAATGGTAATGCCAATAACATGGGATTAGTTGCTTATGACAGTGTTAATAAACTTCATTACTACGCAGTAGGCAATAATGTTTATACATATGATCAAATGTTTGACGATACTACACTGTTGTTTTCTTTAAATGACGGCGGCTATGTAAGAAACATGTGTTTAAGTGAAGATTATCTCTACTTTGTCTCAAGCAATGATTTGTGGATGCTGAAATATGATTTTGAAATGGAAGAAATTACTACAGTTTCTGAAGCTGAAACCTACTTTATCTCAAGATATGACACTTATGTTTATGTTGATATGGTTGATCCAACATATTCTATTAGAGGCATGAAAGTATTTTCTAATAATGCTCAAAGCTTTTTAAGTAGTTTTGGTAGTGGTATAGAAAACTTAAACATCAGTGGTACAAAGATTTTTTATAATCAAAAAGACGCGACAAATATTCAAGTTGCGGGATCAACCTTTAGTGGTAAAACCACTGAAGCTAACTTAAGTGAATATGAATTTACAGAAATTAAAGAACTACACTTAATAAAAGATAGTTACTCAACGGGTAGAACTTATGCTTTTATTGCTAGTACAGCTTCTGAGACAGCTCTTTATTTATATAATGCTAATACTGGATTAGAAAAGTTATTAACAAGTGAAAATGTTCATAGCTTAAACAGCGATACCAATAACTTGTTTTATATGAATAACGGTGCTATCTATAGATATAATCTTGAATCTCATGAAACAAACAAGGTTGTTAATGTCGATGTTAATAGCAAGTATATTTATGTAGTTAATCGTTGGATTTATTATAGTAATGATACATTGTCTGCTTTATATAGAATTGATCCGGATACGTTAGAAGTAGAAACGCTTTCTTGATTTTTATTAATTGCAATTAACTTTTATTAGGTGAGTAATAGTAAAATATTCAGAAATTAGGTGAAATAGATGAATATATTTATAAGCGGAGGAACAAGAGGTATTGGCAGGGGATTGGTTCGTAATTTCCAAAAACTAGGACACAAAGTAGTTTATACCGGAACTTGTGAAGATAGTATTAATAATAGTGAAAATAACAACTTAATTGGTACATTTGGATATGTTTGTAATGTTTGTAATCGCGAAGATATAAAAGTTGCGCTTGATTATGCTTTAAAAACCTTAGGGACTATTGATGTTGTAATCAATAATGCCGGAGTAAATCAAAAAAGTTTACCGGTTGCAGAACTTGAAGAAGAAGATATATCCAAAGTAATAGATGTTAATGTTAAAGGCATGCTTAATGCAACAAGTGAAGCATTAAGAATCATGAAAAAACAAGGCTACGGGAGAATTTATAATATGGAAGGCCTTGGTAGTAATAATCTAGTTTTTCCAAAAACAGTTATCTACGCTTCAAGTAAGCACTTATTGTCTTTTTTTACCAAAGGAGTTCAAAAAGAGTTAAAAGCTTATGAGAATATTAAAGTTGGTACATTATCACCAGGAATGGTTTTTACCGACTTTTTAAAAAACTCAGATAATTTTGAAGACAACCAGATTATGAAAATCTTAGGTGCTAATGTTGATGAGGTCACGCATTACTTAGTGAAGAAGATTATTAAAGGTAAGATGAAGATTAATTATCTATCAACTTCAAGAATGATGTGGAAGTTTTTATCATATCCCTTTAAAAAGAAAAAATAAATGAAGAATAGAAAAAAATTAGATTGTATCTAATATAATAAATGATATAATCGAATTAATTATGCTTTGTTTATTTTATTAAATGAAAGGTATTTTACTTAGATGAAAAAAATAGTTTTAAAAGTTTTAGTTGTTCTTTTGGTAGCTATTTCATTACTGGGATTGCCGATGTTAGCGGGAAAAATCGCTGATTTGATACCTAACAGAAGTCTTGATCCAGATGGAGCGTTTTGGTGGATTAGTATTCATCATATCGCTCAAGCCTTATTGTTTATTCCATTGTTTTTAATTGTAAAACTAATCTTTCCTAAAGTTGATTTTAAACTGAGAATTGGTAATGTAAAACAAGGATTTTCCTATGTATGGAAATTTGCAGTATTCTTTCTTGTTTATACAGCTATTGCTTATGGTATAACTTATTTTACCGATTCATTTAGTGTTTTCAGATATCCAATGAGAGCTAATAATATTCTTGGTTATTTAGGCTTTCAATTGTTTTTATCTGGACCATCTGAAGAATTGATTTTTCGTTCCTTTGGTATCGGTGTAATTGCTTTATTGATACCTAAACGAATTTTCAATAACAAGATAAGTCTTGCGACGATTATTGTCGCTATAATCTTTGCTTTAGCTCATGTTGGTATTTCTTTTTCACCATTTAATTTATCTTATTCTTTAATGCAAGTATTTTATGCCTTTGGTCTAGGGCTTGTCTATGGTCATTGCTTTGAGAAGACAGATAGCATAATTTATCCAATGATGATTCATAGTATCTCCAATGTTATTTCAGTTGGTGTAACAATACTCATTACCTTCTTGATTTAATTGCTGAAAAATAGTAGTCTAAATAGTCATATGTTTAATTAAAAATATAATGAGACGATCAATTGATCGTCTCATTTTGTTTATACTTCATTAACTGTTTTTATAATATCAATAAGTAGCCATAATATTTTTTTTAGACTCGTATTGTTTTTTCTGTCTTGGCTGGTAATGTGTATGAAGAAGATGATGTGACTTTTCGCCAAGAGGATTGATTAAATACTCTTCGTAAATTTTAGTTATTGTTGGGTTTTCATGAGATTTACGAATTGCCATAGCGCTGTCTACCTCATAAATTGCGTCAACTCGTTTTTTTCTTACAGAAGTGTTGGTTCCGTATGGAGTTCCACCACCACCAATACATCCACCTGGACAAGCCATGACTTCGATAAAGGTATAAGGAGAAGTTCCGTTTTTAATTTGCTCTGCGATAATTTTAGCATTTGCTAGAGTATGAACTACAGCGACTAATACATCTTTTCCACCTAGATTAACCTTACTTTCTTTGACACCGGTTAATCCCCGAACATCGACGAAATCAATATTTTCAAGCGCTTCTTGGTTAACGATTTCCGATACGGTTCTTAAAGCGGCTTCCATTACTCCTCCAGTCGCTCCAAAAATCGCAGCTGCTCCGGTTGTAATACCAAAAGGATTATCAAATGGAACATCTTCCAATGTTTTAAAATCAATACCCATTTGTCTAATCATCTTTCCTAGTTCTCTAACAGTTAAAACAACATCAACATCTTGATTTTTGCCATCAATTGACATTTCTTCTCTTTTTGCCTCGTATTTTTTTGCGGTACATGGCATGATTGATACGACAAATAAATCTTCAGGCTTTTTACCGATTTTTTCTGCATAATATGATTTAGCTAAAGCTCCGAACATTTGTTGCGGCGATTTGCATGTTGATAAGTGAGGTAGAAGCTCAGGATAATTTTGTTCTGCAAAATTAATCCAACCTGGGCAACAACTGGTAATCATCGGTAAAGGTTCTTCATTGGTTATTCGTTTGATTAATTCGTTTCCTTCTTCAATAATTGTTAAATCGGCCGTAAAATCTGTATCAAAAACATCATCAAATCCCATCAGTTTTAAGGCGTTTACAATTTTGCCTGTAACAATTGTTCCGGCACTTAAGTTAAGTTCTTCACCAAGCGAAACACGTACAGCTGGAGCTACTTGGACGATAACTCTTTTATTTTCGTTATTGATAGCGGTCCAGACTTTATCAGTTTCATCCTTTTCCATAATAGCACCAACTGGACAAACGCTTGAACATTGTCCGCAAAATGTACATTCTTCCGCTGATAAGTATTTACCAAAAGAAGGAGTAATGGTCATTTGATGCCCTCTATTCATAAATTCAAGGACATTAGTCGATTGAACTTCTCGACAAACAATTACACAACGCCCACATTTGATGCAACGATTTGGGTTTCTGATTAATGAAGGATTTTTGTCGTCTAAAGGCGAAACCTTAAGTGTTGGAGTAAATCTAGATTCATCAATACCTAAAACGCTTGATAAATTTTGTAACTCACAATTCATATTTTTTGCGCAGGCGTTACAGTTTGCATCATGATTGGTCAAAATCAATTCAGTTATAGTTTTTCTGGCATTAAGTACTCTTGGTGAGTTAGTTTTTATTACCATACCATCTTTAATCGGTGTAGAACAAGAAGTAACTAAACCCTTTCGACCTTCAATCTCAACAACGCAAATTCGACATTCAGAGTTTATATGGAGATCCGGATAATTACACAATGTAGGAATGTTGATGTTATAGAGCTTTGCGGCGTTTAAGATTGTCATATTTTCTTC
This sequence comes from Caryophanales bacterium UBA2289, assembly GCA_002345505.1. GTDB lineage: Bacteria > Bacillota_I > Bacilli_A > Izemoplasmatales > Hujiaoplasmataceae > UBA2289. Next base: position 26,211 of record DDWJ01000001.1, on the reverse strand, counting down.
AACTTCAATATCAATATTATTAATTTTAATTTTAGCCATAGTCTTCCCTCCTTAAAGTGACACTGGATGATCAATCCGGTCAAGAAACTCATCTCTAAAAAATCTTATGGTTGAGATGATTGCTGTTGGTGAAGACTGTCCCAAACCACAAAGTGATGTTTGATGCATCACTCTAGCAAGAGATTCTAAAGAATCAAGATCTTTTGCGGATGCGGTTCTGTTAATAAACTTTTCAATAATATTTAATAATTGAGCATGACCTTCACGACAAGGAACACACTTTCCACAGGATTCATGTTCGAAGAACAAGATTGTCTTTTTCAAAATAAAAAACAAATCAAATCTCTCATCGATAACAATAATCGCACCACTGGCAGTTTTTGATTCAAATTCTTCAAATCTTTCAAAGTCAATTATCATATCAAGCATATATTCAGGTATAATTGGGCCACAACTACCACCGAGTTGAACCATTTTAATATTTCTGCCTTCAACAATTCCTTCACCTAATTCCTCAATCACACTTCTAATTGTTACTCCAAACGGAACTTCATAAACCCCAGGTTTATTGACATTTCCGGATAGGGAAATGAGTTTGGTTCCGCAAGAAGAAGGTGTGCCAATTTTTCTGAATTCTTTACCTGTGATTTCTACTATATAAGGGATATTAGCATATGTTTCGACATTAGAAATCATTGTCGGTTGATTGAAAACTCCTTTTTCTGTTGGGAAAGGTGGTTTAATTCTTGTTCTTCCCGGTTTACCCTCAATTGATTCAATAAGAGCGAACTCTTCACCACAAACATAAGAACCAGCTCCACTACGAACTTCTACTGAAAAATTAAATTCTTCACCAAGGATGCTGTCACCTAAAAGGTTCATTTTGGTTGCTTCTTTAATGCAGTTTTTCATAATTTTAATTGCATCTATATATTCTCCTCGTATATAGATAATACCCTTTGTAGCCCCTGTTGCATATGCGACAATGGTCATTCCTTCGATAACTGAAAATGGATCCTTTTCAAGAATCGCTCGATCTTTAAAGTTACCTGGTTCACCTTCATCGGCGTTACAAATAATATATTTTGGAAGCTTCTTTTCTTTAGCAAGTCCCATCATTTTGATGTGAGTTGGAAAACCGGCTCCACCGCGTCCTCTTAGATAAGATGCTTCAACTTCCTCAATAATTTTGATTCGTGACATTTTGAGAGCTTTTTTAAGATTCTTATAACCTTCATATTTAATATAATCTTCAATTGATAACGGATTGATTAAATCAAAGCGTTTTGTTATAACTTTCATCTCGTTCATCAGTTATGCACCATGTACTCAGTCAAAATCGCTCTGATTTTGTTTTCTGTTAAATTGGTATACACTTTATCATTGACCCTCATTACTGGCCCTTTGTCACATAGACCTAGGCAACTAGTGTATTCCAATGAAAACTTTTTATCAGCTGTGGTTTCATCAATTTTGATTCCAAGTTCCTTTTCAATAACCTTTAAGACGTTGATTCCCGCTACAACATGACAAGGCACACCACGACATACTTGAATGATGTGTTGTCCTTTTTGTTCCGTGCGAAAAAAAGTATAGAACGAAATTACGCTACATACTTTTGCTTCAGAAATGTTTAAATACAATGCGATTTGATTGATTTCAGCCTCCGATATATAATGGCTACTTTTCGCATTTTGAAATTCAAGAAGAATTTCTATCAAGGAATCTTCTTGAGCAGGATACTTTTTTAGTATCATGTCTAACAACATTTTTCTTTCCTCCTAGAGTAAGTCATAGATGTCTAAGCAAAACTCTAGAGTAAATTATTAAATTATCAAAAGAAAATAACTTAGAAAAAAGTCTAGGTTTTACTTTAGACGTTTTTTGTGAATAGAGCTACATCCGATAGAAAAATAACTTGTAGCTTGGTTTTTATTTAATTTTCCTCCGTTCGATTTGATTTTCACTAAGCAAATTATACATATTAATTGAAGAATATTCAATGCTTCTAGATAAAATATAATTAAATATAACTTACTTTTTTTTGAAAAGTTTTTTTTCTTGCAAATATTAACATTAAGAGTATAATTGTGCTTGTATAACAATATAGAAAAATTTAGACAGATAAAATTCTGTCTTTTACTTTGGAAAACATTATGAGAAAAATTGGTTTTAGAAACGTTAAGACAGCTATAGCAGTATTTATTACTTTAATGATTTACTTTATATTATCATTGATTAATACTGATTTTGCCTATACTTGGTATTCACCCTTCTTTGCTTCAATAGCCGCAGTCTATTCAATGCAAAGTAATAGATCTAAATCTTTTGCTTTAGCTAGAGTAAGAGCTTTAGGTTCTTTGGTAGGTGGATTATTTGGAATGGTCTTAATCGTTTTATACGAATCGTTTCTTATGGATTTTATAATCAGTAATTATGGTAATGTAATAAACATGTTAGTTTTATTCATTCTAACAGCGTTATTTATAATTTTATTAATATATCTATTAGTTAGATTTAACGTTTTTGATTTAGTTTGGGTTGCGGCGTTAACATATCTAAGCGTTACAATTTCAACAAGAAATAATTTGCCAGTAGTTCCTTTCGCGTTTAATAGAATTTTATCAACGATAATAGGCGTTACAGTAACACTTTTGGTAGAGAATTTTAAACTTCCTAAACATAAGAATAGAAATATTCTGTTTGTAAGTGGATTAGATGGATGCTTGCTTAATGAGAATAAGGAGATTAGTACATACATTAAGTATAATTTAACAAAAATGCTAAACGATGGTTTGAATTTTACTGTTTCAACCACTAGAACCCCAGCATCATTAAGTAAAATATTTAATGGTGTTCCTTTAAAGAATAACTTAATGATTATGAATGGTGCGGTTGTCTATGACATAATCAATGAAAAATATCTTGATATTAAATATATCAATAAGTCGGTACAAGAAGGTATTGATGAATATTTCAATAATATAAACCGGAATGTCTTTAGCTACACAATTATTGATGAAGCTTTGTCAATTTATCACCAAACATTTGAAAATGAAGCAGAAGAGAGATTTTACATGGATAGGCTTAATAGTTATTTTAAGAACCATGTGAAGGGTAGAGTAGAAAAAGATGATTTTATTCTTTTTTATATTTTGATTGATAAGCTAGAAGTAGTTAATAAGTATAAAGCAGATTTGTTAGAATTATACGGTGAAGAGATTCATATTCAAATCTATGAATATTCATTCTTTAAAGGTTATTACTTTATGAAAATATATACTTCTAAAGCATCTAAATTAGTTGCTTTAGAAGAATTTTTAAACAAACATCAGTATACGCATGTTGTAAGTTTCGGATCAAAAGAGTATGATTTAGAAATTATGGCAAGAAGTGATTTTTCAGTTTGTTTAGCAAATGCAGACGATATTGTAAAACAAAGTGCTGATTTGGTACTTGATACAGATAATCCTGAAGCTATAATTAGATTTATTCAAAAATACTTTTATCAAAAGAAAGCAAATCAATTTAAAGCAATTAAGTCTAGATAGATTTTATTGCTTTTTTTTATAAAAAAATAATTATTTTTCTCACTCGTGTTTTTCATGTTTTATTCATGTGATATAATTTGATTAAAAAAAAGATAAGCCTTATTTTTTAGACTTAGGAAAACCTTTAATCTAGGTTTTTGTTTTTAGAAAGGTAGAACTTATGAAAAAGAAAGTATTTTTGCTAGTTTTTCTTGTATCTTTGTTTTTAATGAATCCCTTTATTGTAGGGGCGGAGAAGATACAAGACCCAACTAATCCGCTCAGGTATTATGACGAATTGTTTTTCGTAGATATTGACGCAGGAACTTATCACAACATTGTTTTAGCTGATGATGGAAGAGTTTTTACATTCGGTTATAATGGTTATGGTCAACTTGGCAATAACTCTACTACAAGCGCATCTTCACTTGTGGAGATTACAGATAATCTTAGTTTAGCAGAAGATGAGGTAGTTGTTGAAGTAGAAGCTGGAGGTAATCACACCGGTTTATTAACCAGTAATCATCAATTATATTTATGGGGTTATAACTTGTATGGACAATTAGGTGATTCAACTAATGTTAATAAACCTTTACCATTAAATGTAACTTCTTATTTTTCATTAGATATAGATGAATATATTACAACATTTGCTTTAGGAGATAATAACACAATTGTTCTTACAAATTTAGGTAGAGTTTTTACTATAGGTAGAAACTATAATTATCAATTAGGTGACATGTCAACCACCGATAAGAATTATCCGGTTGATATCACTGCTAATTTTACTTTAGAAGTTGATGAACAAGTAGTCAAGGTTGAGTTCGATTATGAGTATGCGGCGGCGATTACTAACTTAGGGAAAATTTTCTTATGGGGAAGAAATTCTGATGGCCAATTAGGTATCGGGTCAAAAGTATATCAAAACGCTCCAACAAATGCGACTAATTTCTTTAATTTAAACGTTGATGAAATGATAGTAGATGTTGAATTAGGTTATGATCATACTTTGGTAATAACTAATCAAAACCGAGTATTTGCTTTCGGTGAAAACATGTACTATCAAGTTGGCGACGGAACTAGTGTTGATAGGTTATTACCTGTATATATCAATAACAATTTATTTAGTGCATCTTTAAATAAACAATATATAAGTGTAGCAGCTGGCTATAAGGATACAATGGTTATCACTTCTGAAGGTGATGTTTTAACCTATGGCTATGGTGATTATGGTCAAAGAGGCAATGGTGCAAACACGACAACTATTGCTAAATCGAATATAACAATAAACTTAAACCTTGATGAAGGTGAAATCGCAGTTTCAGGAAAAATGGGATATCATCATACCTTAGTTTTAACATCTAATGGTAGGGTTATAAGCTTTGGCCGCAACCAACAAGGACAGTTAGGAATAGGAAGTATCACAGCTTATAATGCGTGGCCAAACTTTATTATTTCTGAAGCTAATGTTGTGGAGATCATCGACAATTACTTGCCGATTGCTGAAAATATTATAGACGTTGCATCTGGATATTTAAGTAGCGTGTTAGTAACTGAAACCGGTAAGGTATTCACTTGGGGCACCAATGACTTTGGGTCTTTAGGAAATAATAATTTAGTATCTGCTCACATGAATCCAACGGAGATTACTGGGAATTTTTCACTTGCAGCAAATGATAAGATTATTAAAGTATTTGCAAGTGAAAACGGCAGTTCTTATGCGGCAATTTCTGAATTAGGAAAAGTCTTTGTTTGGGGATATAATGCATATGGAAACCTAGGTGATTTCACAACGACAGATTTGACATTACCTAAAGATATTACAAGCAATTTTAGTATTTCTGTAGGCGATTATATTACTGATATAGTATTTGGACCAACCCACACGATTGCTCTATCAAACAATGGTTATGTTTTTACTTGGGGAACAAATGATATGGGGCAATTAGGAAATGCTTCTTTGACAAATTATTATTACCCACAAAACATCACTTCAAGGTTTTCTCTTGGAGCTGGTGAGGAAGTAGTTAAAGTTAGTGCAGGTTTAAAGTTTAGTGCTGCATTAACCAATCAAGGTAGATTATTCATGTGGGGTAGTAGAGAAGTTGGTCAGTTAGGAGATGCTCCTGGAACTACTAAGATTATCTCACCATCAGATAGAACTTCCCTTTTAGGATTAAGTGTTGGCGAAACTATAGTTGATTTTGACTCAGGTTACACACACACTTTAGTTTTAACTTCAATTAATAACGTAATAGGTTTTGGTAGTAATAATTATGGACAAATCGGTAATCTAGAAACTGCATCCAGTTCCTTACCATATAATATGACTACGAATTTAAACCTTTACGGGGATAATGTGGTTTCACTTAACGCCGGTACAGGTTCAACTGTAATAATTACTGATAGCAACCGTATAATTGCTTTTGGTAATTCAAATTATAACTTAACAATACCTACAACACCTATACCAACCGATATCACCAGCAATTATAGTTTGAATCCTTTAGAAGAAATATCTAAGTATGCTTTATCAACGTTGAATGCTTTTATGGTGACTAGTGAAAACCGTTTATTAGCTTCTGGTTTAAATGATTATTATATGATTGGAAACGGACTTAACACACCGCAGACATATGCGACGCCTGTTCAAATAAGTCCAGATGTTATAGATAAGGGAAATGTATTATTGAATGAGAGTCCAGAAATTATGTACAATTACCTTTTACCAGTTCCGATAGTAATTTATCCAGAGTTTAATGTGGGTCCATCATTAGTATCATTAACGATTAACGGTGTGGATTATACAGATTTTGAGGTGTTAGATGGAAGAATTTTAATTGATGTTAATCATGAGACAGCTTATGGTGATACTTTAAATATAACAATTGAAAGTTTTAACTTTTTAAATGCTTCAGTCAGTGTTACTGGAAATAATCTCGCCTCAACATTATTTATGTTAGATGATGTTCCACCAACATTTGATTATATTGAAGATCAAACGATTGAGTTAGGCGATTTTAGCGATATTGATTGGTCTACTTATATTGTTAATGAAAGTGATAATATTGAAGGTGTTTTGACAAAACAAGAAGTGCTTGATGAAGTCAATTATAGTTCAGTCGGAATTTATTCTGTAACTGTAAAGTTAGTAGATGAAGCCTTAAATGAAACTTCACAAACCTTTAATGTCAATGTTGTTGATACAATAGCTCCAACTTTTGACTTTATTGAAGATCAAACGATTGAAGCTGACATTGATTTTACTCCAGTATGGACGAGTTTAATCCAAAATGAAAGTGATAATAGCAGTGATATATTACAAAAGGGTGTTTTTGAAGATAATGTAATTCCTTACTTAGTAGGTTCATATACTGTAACAGTTGAACTGATGGATCAAAGCAATAATATTGCTTATCAAACCTTTACAGTTAATGTGGTGGATACTACAGCCCCAGTAATGGGATTTGTTGAAGATCAAGTTTTAGAATTAGGCGGAATTTATGACGGATTGTTTTGGGAATCGATAATTCCAAGTATATTTGATAACAGTTTTGAAGAAGTAGCAATTACTGTTGATGATTCCTTAGTTAACTATAATCAACTAGGAGAATACCCACTAACAATAATTGCGACTGACAATTACGGTAACCAAACTTCACAAGATATTTTTGTAACATTTGTTGATACTACAGCACCAACTTTCGATTTTATTGAAGATCAAACGATCGAAGCTGATATTAATTACGTTCCTAATTGGACTTCATTAATTCAAAATGCAAACGATAATAGCAGTGACCCTTTACCAAGAAGTGTTTATGCCGACAATGTTGTTACTTATTTAGTGGGTTCATACACTGTTACTCTTGAACTGATGGATCAAAGTGGTAATGCATCTTATCAAACCTTTACGGTTCATGTAATTGATACAACACCACCAATAATGGGATTTGTTAATGATCAAGTTTTAGAGTTGGGTGAAAGCTATGATCTTGATTACTGGTATAATGTAGTTCCAAGTCTTTTTGATAACAGTTTTGAAGCAGTAATGATAAGTATTGACGACTCATTGGTTGATTATACTTTAATCGGTGAATATGAATTAACAATTATAGCAACTGATAATTACGGTAACCAGACTTCACAAGTAATTCTAGTTACAATCGTTGATACAACTCCACCTTCATTTGATTATATCTTTACTCAAACTATTGAAGCGGGTGAATTTACTGATATCGATTGGACGACTTACATGAACAATCTTACCGATAATAGCCTTACCACTTTAACTAAAATTGAAGTAGAAGATAATGTTATTTATAACAAAATAGGCGATTATTTAGTAACGGTTAGACTTACTGATGAAAATTATAACGAAACAACACAAACATTTACGGTCATGGTTATAGATACAACAAATCCTACATTTGACGACATTGATAATCAAGTTATTGAAGTTGGAGAATATTCAGATATTGATTGGACATATTTAGCACAAAATTTATCTGACAACGGTTATGATGAATTAATTGTTTTTGAATCTGATAGAGTAGATTACAGTAAAGTTGGATCATATGTAGTTACTATTGTTGTAATGGATATTAGTGGCAATATGACAAGCAAAGATTTTACTGTAAATGTAGTAGACACAACCGCACCTACGGCCGATGAAATTGAACCGCAAGTGCTTGAAGCTGGCGATTTTCTGGATTATATTGATTTAGTTGTTAATCTCTATGATAACAGTAATGAAGCAGTTGATATTTATATTATGAGTGATATGGTTGACTATTATACTCCAGGAACTTATCAAGTAACACTTCGACTAATGGACCTTTATGGAAACTTCTCTCTTCTTTATATTGATGTTACTGTAATTGACACATTAGCACCATATATTGGTTATATCGAGGATTTAGTTTTTGAAGCAGGTACTTACACTGGTATTAACTGGATTACATTAATGACAAATGTTTATGATAATACGTTAAAAGAAGTTGATAAATATGTCATCAGCAGCAATGTTAGTTTTAACGAAGTCGGAACTTATCAGGTAGTTTTAGGAGCGAGAGATGCATCAATGAATGAGTCTACTATCACAGTAACAGTTCGAATCATTGATACTGTAGCTCCAGAGGTTTATTTGATGCATGCGGTTGACACGATATTTGTCGGAGATAATTACATTGATAAAGGAGTATTAACAGTTGAAGTAACAGCAGTTGATATTCTGATTGAAGGAACTGTCGATACCAATACTGTCGGCACTTATACATTAACCTATACAGTCACTGATTCTGGTGGTAACACAACTTCTATCAAAAGAATTGTTACGGTTTTAGCTAAAGATGCTGAAATAGAACTAGTTCTAAATGCGGGATTAACGACAATTAATAAAGGTGATGAATATATAGATAGTGGTTGTATGGTTTATTTAAATGGCAATCTGTACAATGAGGCTACGATTATAGAAACAGATTTAGATAGAAATCAAGCTGGTATTTATTACATATTGTATGGCTTTACTTACCAAGATAAAGAATATACATTTAAACGGATTGTATTTGTAGTTGATGATCTTATTAATGAACCACTGGTTTTAGTTATGTGGAAGGAGGATGAAGAATAATGAAAAAGATAATATTATTAGTCTTCTTAGTTTTCTTAGTTGGGTGTAATAAGACTACAGAGGCTCCAACGACTTTAGCACCAACAACAATTCCACCGACAACTGAAATAACAACAAATTTAATAACATCTAGTATCTCTGATGAAATCTATCTTTATTTAGTTCCAGGTATTGATACTATAGATATCAATCAAACTTGGATTGATGCTGGAGCTTACTTTGTTGTTAATGATGATGAATTTCAGATGATTACTAGTTCTGTTGTAAATAGTAGCGAAGTTGATGTTTATTCAGTAGTCTATTCTTATGAATATGAAGAGAAAACTTATACAATTAAAAGATTAGTAGCAGTAGTTGATCAAACCCCTCCAGTTCTTAGTTTAAATCCAGGAATTGACACGGTAACTGTTGGTGGAACTTGGCTAAATGCAGGGATAGGCGTTGTTGAAAACTCAGGAGAAGATGTAACAATAGTTGTTATAGGTAGAGTAGATACTAATACTGTTGGAACCTATGAAATTACTTATCAAGTAACTGATTCTTCAGATAATACTTCCACAATTATAAGATATGTTAATGTAGTAGAATAAACAAAGAAAAAAAGATAACAACTTAAAATTGTTATCTTTTTTGTTTGGAATAATTAACTTAATCTTGATTTAGATAAAAACTATATGAAAACAAGAAGTTATGATACCAAGTATTAAAATCATCATAGAATTCATCCAGTGTGATTTGACTTATTTCTGAAGGATCAGTAATGCTTATCCACTGGGCTTCAGCAATAAATGAGCCCATTTGATTTATCACGTCATTAGTTACTTGTTCAAGTAGAGCGTAGTCAATATTGACATCGACTTGGAAGAAGTTGATATACATATAACTAGTTAAGAAGTTAGTATAATCAAATGTCGTATCAATATAAATATCATAGATTAACTTGGCTAGTTCAATAGTGTATTCATTCTGAGTATAGATATTTTGATTAATCACAAGTGTTTCAAAACTTTCGATTTCATCGATTGTGATTGAATCAATAAAGTTTTGTAATTCGATAATTAATGAATCAATATGCATAACATAAAGAGATGCTTTTGTGTAGTTATCAAGGATAGCTTGTTCTTTAACAATTCCTGAAACATCTAAAGTATCTGTATAATCTTCAACTAAATAATATAAAGCAGAATCTAGTAAATCCCATTCTTCAGATGTAATGGTTGAATATCTTATATCCATTAATCCAGATATTCCTTGTAAGATATTTACTAAACCTTCTTTAGTAATTAACTCAAAAAGTGTTGTGGTATCTAAATACCCATACATGTCCTTATGAGTATCAATATAAGTTACAAGCGTTGATAGTTCAGTGAAATCAAATTCATTATCTGTAAGAATTATGTTTTGAATATCATCTATAAGAATTAATAAGGCTTCTTTATAAAGTTCTTGATGAGTAGTGTTGGCAAAGATTTCTCTAATTGTATCTAAATACTCCATTTGTGCATTTATACCGTTCATTTGTAATGTCCAGTAATCAAGATCATCTTTAATTAAGAAATAGTCGTTTAATGATTGGGTGAAAGAACTATATAAAGAATCAGATGTTGTAATAAAAGCTTCATAAGCTGAGTTTGTAGAAATTATGTCACTTAAAGGAAGATAAGCTTGGTTAGCGTCATAATAAGCGGTCATTATGTCTCTATAGGTCTCGATTTTGTCAAGGTAAAGTGGATAAGTATTACAAATGGAATTATATTGATTTACGTAGAAGTTGTATAGTAGAGGATCGATATTTGCTTCATCTAAAATATTCCAAATAGCTGTGTTTAAATCAAAAACACTGTTACCAATATAACCTTTAAGATAATTGAAGTAATTGAACTTTGATTTTTCTGTTGAATAAAATGTTGTTTTAGCATAGAAGTAATCATATGCGTCTGTTCTTAATGTTTCATCGAGAAGTAGAATTGCTTGATTAAGGTCATAATCGATTTGATTTTGGTCGTCGAGGATTAAGTTGTATTGATCAAAATAGTTTGTGTAATTCAAAATAACTTCATTATACCAATTGAATTCCAAATCACTTAAACCGACAAAATAGCTATTTGAATATTCAAAGTAATTAAAGACAATATCAACTAATCTTTCATCAGTTAGAAAACCTGATTCTAGATTAGCGAAAATATCTTTGAATTCTTGGAAATCGCTAAATTCAGTTAATTGATCGTAATTAAATACAATGATGTTAAAGATTTGATAAGCTTCCTCTTCAGACTCAGTTTCAAAGATTTCTATCAAATAAGCAATATTATTTTCGATGTTAGTTTCATCTTCTAAATCAAAAGTGGATGCGACTAAATTATAAAAATCACTGTGTTCATAATCACCGGTTGTAGTGTAGGTTCTAGTGTAGTTTGAATAGATTGAGGTATTTTCTGTAATATTAGAGAAATCACCTACCCAACCGATAAAAGTATATGTATATATCTCGTCAGTTCTAGTTTCGATATCAGCTGGTGGAGTGGCTGAAGCATTATATGGGACTAGCACAACTGCAATTACAGTTTCAGCATCATAATCATAAAAAGTTACTTCATAAAGAATTTCGGTTTCGATAAAGATAGCGTGTACTACCAAATCATTTTGAACATTGGTAAAATCCTTGTCCCAACCATTAAAACTATATATGTATTCAAGGGTGCTAGCTTTTTCGGGATCAGCTGGTGGGGTTGCGGATGAGCCTTGGATAACTGATTCTTGTTTTATAACTTCATCATCAACCATAAAAGTCACTTTAAAGCAAGGCAAGGTAGTAGGGAGTTCGTCAGATGTGGTTATGGTTGTGACTTGAGTTGTAGTTTGAGTAATTGTTGATGGAGGATTTGTTGAATTTTGTGTTGTGGTCGACTGTGTTGTTGTAACTAGTGTTGTTTGAGCCACAGTGGTTGGGATTTCAGTTGTTTTTTTATCACAGCTAAAAAGAAGAAGTGAGAAAATTACAACTAAACCAACATTAATAAGGTTTCTTTTCATAGTTTGTCTCCTAAATATAAGGCTTTATTTTTTTATTATATCACTATTTATTTCTTAAATAAATAAAACTTCTAATATTAACTTTTGTTAAAAACAATATTGACAAACGTTATCACAAATGATAACATATACATATATGATAACGTTTGGGGATGAAAGAGATGAAAAAAGACATTTTAAAAGTAATGATGCACCCTTTAAGAATAAAGATAATTCAAGAACTAGCAATGAAACAAAAAGCAACTACTAAAGAGATTCAAAAAGCTTGTGGGGATTGTTCTCAAGCAACATTATATCGTCATTTAAAAGAAATGCTTGATTATGATTTGATAGAAGTCGTAGAAGAAAACAATATTAATGGAATAATTGAAAAAGTATATAGTATTAAGACTGATGTTTCAAAAGAGTTGATGAGTAAAAAGGACAAGATGAGTAAGGATGATTTTCAAAATATTTTTAATCAGTTTCTAATTACTATTATGTCAGACTTGAGATCTTATTTAGAACAGAAGAATGCGATAGAAGAAATTCAAAACAATATCGGTTTGGTTAGTCAATCATTGTTTTTATCGGATGAGGAATTATTAGAAATGATGCGTGAGATAACAAAGATTATTGCTTTAAGAACTAACAATGAAAAAACTAAAGAAAGAAAACTTAGAAAAGTTTCTTATATAGTTACATCTTCACTAGAAGAAAAATAGTATATGAAAAAAACATTGCCTTATATTTTGCCACTTTTTAGATCGTTTCTTTTTATAACTGGCGGCTTAATATTTGCACTTTTAACAAAACAAACTTTAGAGGAAAGCTCTAATTACTGGCCTTTACTTTGTAGTCTGTATAACCTTATTACAATTTTAGTTTTAATCTTAGTTTGTCGGTATGAAAAGATTAAGTATAAAGATTTATTAAGATTTAATCTTAAAGGAGTTAAAATTTCTCATAGTTTAAAACATATTTTGATTATGTTATTAATTGGAATTATTGGAATGATTGGTCTTTCATTTATCTTTTATAACGGTTTACCAGAGTTTTTGATTAAACCAATTATACCTTGGCTTGCTATTGTCAATTTCTACTTATTACCAGTAACAATTGTTTTAGCAGAGATGCCACTATATTTCGGCTATTCGTTAAAAAGAATCAACAAAGGAAAATACTTTGGTTTAATATATGTAGTATTCTTTTATGCATTACAACATAGTTTTATTCCTTTGTTAGTTGATTTGGAGTATATGCTTTACCGCTTTTTATCGTTTTTACCACTAGCTTTATTCGTTGGGTATAGATTCTTAAAAGATAATGATTTGACTAGTTCCTTGATTGGTCATGGAGTAATGGATCTTTCAACAAGCGTGCAAGTAATTATTATGTCGTTGCTTTAAAATTTTTAAATTTTTAAATATATAAAAGAAAGTAGGGAAGAATTCTGATATGGGATATTCTTAAAACATTTTGGCCTTTATTAGTGCTTCAGTTGGGATTGCAGATAATAGCTTTAGTTAATCTTTCAAAACGAAGAAAAGTACGTTTTGACAACAAGTTGATTTGGGTGTTGATTATTGTTCTTGGAAACTTAATCGGACCGGTAGCGTACTTTTTATTTAGAGGGGATGAATTTGATGACGGAAGCAGTGAAGATTAGAGGATTAGTTAAGAATTATAATGGCTTAGTCGCTGTTAATAATCTTGACCTAACTGTACCGGAAGGATCCGTCTATGGGTTTTTAGGACCTAATGGTGCCGGAAAAACTACAACTTTAAAGATGATTGCGGGGATGACGGAACCAACATCTGGTGAAATTGAAATCATGGGAAAAAAAGTAAGTTTTGGTAGTAATCAAAACCGTGAGATGATTGGTTATTTGCCGGATGTGCCGGGATTTTATGATTGGATGAGTCCGGTAGTGTTTTTAAACTTTTCTGGAAGCCTATATAACATTGAAAAATCTGTGTTGAAGTCAAGAATAGTTGAGTTATTGAAACTGGTAAATCTTTATAAACAAAGAAATAAGAAGATTGGAACATTCTCGCGAGGAATGAAGCAGAGACTGGGGATTGCCCAAGCTTTAATCAATAATCCAAAAGTCGTTTTATTAGATGAGCCAGTGTCGGCACTAGACCCGATCGGAAGAAAAGAAGTTATAGATATAATTTCTAGTTTAAGTGAAAAAGTTACAGTATTTTTCTCATCACATATCTTAGCTGATGTAGAAAGAATTTGTGACCGAGTTGTTATAATTAACGAAGGAAAGAAATTATTAGAAGATTCAATTGAACATATAAGAGAAGTTCCTGATGTTAGAGAACTAGAAATCGAATTAGAAACTAAAGAAGACGTTTTAAAACTTGAAGCGATAAAAGATTTAGATTTCGTTGAAGAAGTAGTTGTTGATAATCTTAAGATTTTAATTAAAGCCCAAGATATTGATAAGTTAAGAGCTAAGCTTAATCAAATCTTTAATGAAGAAAATATCCTTGTTAAGAAGATGGTTGTTAAAGAACTATCCTTGGAAGATATCTTTATCAAGGTGGTGAATAATCATGATCAAGCTTAGTTTGCTTAAGAAGGAATTAATGGAGTATTTTAAAACTCCAAAGATACTGATTTTAAGTGTATTATTTGTCTTTTTTGCAATTGCTTCACCAGCTTTAGCTAAATATATGAATGAGATTTTAAAAGCGGTTGCTAGTGACTTAGAAATAGTATTTCCTGATCCAACTTTTAAAGATGCATGGTTACAGTTTTACAAGAATATGAACTCGTTATGTTTAATCGTTTACTTGATTGTTTTAACTGGTGTTGTATCTAGTGAGAAAAGTAAGGGTTCAATTGTTTTGGTATTAACAAAGAATGTATCTAGATTACAGTTTTTATTATGTAAGTTTTTAGCCGGAGTAATTGTTTATACATTATTGTTGGTAGTTTCAACCTTTGTTAGTGCTTATTACACGCAAATACTGTTTGGTGTTTATAGTTATCCAGGAATGATTGAATCAATTATTTTACTTTGGGTATTAGGAGTGTTTTATACCGCTTTAGGTATTTTTGTTAGTACTTTAGCTAAATCACCAACAACATCGGCTTTACTAGGATTTTTTGGATTTGCACTTTTGCAAGTATTAAATATTTCCGAAAATATTTCTTTATATAATCCAGCCGGAGCTTCCTCGATAGTTAATCAAATCCTTGTAGGTAGTTTTGATATGAGTTTATTCTTTATACCAGTTTTGATTGCTTTGTTATCATCGGGAGTTATGTTTGGAATAAGTTATTATGTCTTTACCAAGCAAGAGATTTAATTTCTTTAATATCTTTAAAGGTAGACAATTTAAATGTCTACCTTTGCATTTTGTACTACAGAGAATAAGGAGTTATGTTATAATTAATTATGAAATTCTTATAAAACAGGAGTCGTTTTAAAATGAAAGAAGAATATTTAAAAATGGATCCGTATATTTTGTTAAGTGTGGTTAATACTAAATTAAGAAATCACTATTCTTCACTACAATCTTTATGTGATGACTTAGGATTTAATATGACACTCTTATGTGATAAGTTGAATAAGATTGGTTATATTTATGACATAGAAAATAGGTAATTCAAATTAATGAGCAATTAAACTTGATATAAGAGGTGAACAAGATGAGTAGAAGTGAGCATGTAAATTTGTTTTTAAATGAAATTAATAATGAGAAATTAAGATCAAAACTAGAAGAAATTATCTCATGGATAGAAAGTAACTATTCCGATTTTAATCTTGAGTACAAGTGGAACCAACCAATGTTAATTAGGAACGGGACTTATATAATGGGATTCTCCGTTTCAAAGAAACACATTGGTGTAGGTTTAGAGGCTCGTATTATGGAGTATTTTAAAACGGTTTTAGAAGAAAAGAACATTGAACACGGAAAGATGATTTTTAGAATTAAAGAAGATGATGAGGTTGATTATAATTTATTAAGCACTATAATAGATTACATAGTGATATATAAAAAAGATGTTAAATCTTTTTGGTTATAAGGTGCAAAGTATGAAAAAATTTTATTTATGGTTCATTAGAATTCTTGCCGTATTGCTAGGTTTAGGATTACTGGCAGTTGATGGGTATTTCTTGCCAATTTTTATCTATGACTTAATGAGAAGTAGCTATGAATTAAGACTTTATCTATTATTTGTTTTCATTTCAATTTATTTAGTATCAATACCTTTACTGATTATGTATTTTAATTCTTTCAAATTCATGAATATTATTGATAAACACGAAGTATATACATTAAGGTCAATTAACATTTTGCAAGTTATTAGAATTTGTGCCTTTAGTTCAACTTTGATTTTAAGCGTTAGCTCAGTATTCTTGTATTTTGTGATTGATTATGAAGATGCCCCTGAAGTATTATTTGTATGGCTTATTATAGTAATGCTTACCTTTGTAATCGGTGTTATCGTATCTTTGATTAGGCAGTTTATTTTAGAAGAAGTTAGATTTGAAGAGAATTAGCAAATAAATATATGTAGAGTGATGATTTTTTTAAAATCAACACTCTTTTTAATTTTTGAATTCAAAAGAATCAAATATAATGTATAATATTTAGTAGAAAAAAACACTTGAGGTGTAACACCATGTTTAAAGGAAGAAGCGTAAAATATATCGCGATTGTTTATGCCATTTTGGCTGCTCTTTTTTATGGTTTTAGTGCACCGCTTTCAAAAGTGCTACTAAACTACCTATCCCCGTACTTGATGAGTTCATTGTTATATTTCGGTGCTGGTATTGGAATGTTTCTGATCGTTATGTTAAGCAAAAAACAAAGAACAATACCATTAAATCAAACCTATGGTAAAAAGGATATTAAATATATAGTTTTAATGATTTTGTTAGATATAATCGCACCTATATTGTTGATGCTAGGATTATTACGAACCAATGCATCAACTGCATCTTTGCTTAATAACTTTGAAATTGTTTTTACTGCGATTATAGCCATGATTTTCTTCAAAGAAGTGATTGGGAAAAAGATGTGGATATCAATCGCTTTAATTGTTGTTTCCGGAGTATTCTTAAGTTTTGAAGATTTCACAGGTTTCCATGTTTCTTTCGGAGCTGTATTAGTTTTGTTAGCTAGTTTATCTTGGGGTCTAGAAAATAACTGTACAAGGATGCTATCTCATGGTAATCCGCTCTATGTGGTGATATTAAAAGGTTTTGGATCAGGATTAGGATCTTTGATAATTGCATTTAGTTTAAATGAAATGAATGCAATTTGGTATTATGTAATATTTGCTTTATTGTTAGGCTTTTTCTCTTTTGGCATGAGTTTATATTTTTACATTAGTGCTCAAAAGACTTTAGGCGCAGCAAGGACTAGTGCTTATTACGCAACTGCACCTTTTGCTGGAGCAATCTTTTCGTTTATATTTTTAAGTGAAGCAATATCCATTGTTTTTATCATTGCTTTTGTTGTAATGGCGTTTGGAACATATCTAGCAATAAGAGAAAATAATACTTCAAAGTAAAAGGATTACTATTTTTTTTCATATAAAAAGCAGTCATATTTTCATATGGCTGCTTAATTTTTTTTGTTTGAGAGTTGTGTTTAGATAATTATTTCTTTTGACATTTGTCGTAGGGTTTTGATTTGCTCTTTAGATCCCACAACAAGCATCTTATCATCAATTCTTAAAACTTCATTTGCTTTCGGATTAAAAATAAATTGATCGTTTTCTCTTCTAATCGCTAGAACTATTAAACCAGCTTTTTCTGAGATTTGGGTATCTCTCAGTTTTTTTCCAATTAACTCAGAACCTTCATTAATAGAAACTTCTTCCATATCAATTGAGACGTTCTTTGTATCAATAATATTATCGACAAAGTATTGAATGTTCGGACTAATCATCATTTGAGCCATTTTCTTGCCACCGATTTCGTCGGGACTTACTGTATTATCAGCACCGGCTATTTTTAGTTTTTTATCTGACTTATGCTCATGAGCTCTGGCTACGATTCTTAAATTTTTATTTAATTCTCTAGCTGTAAGGACAACAAAAACGTTATCTGCATCTTTAGCAAGACAGGTAATTAACCCTTTAGCTTTGGCTATTCCTGCAAGCGATAAAACTTCTTCATTAGTTGCATCATCATCAAGAAAATTAACATCGAGGTTTTTCAATTGTTCAATGGCATCTTCATGGTTTTCGATAACAACAAAATCAATGTCTTTAAGAATAAGGTGCTGTATTACATGCATACCAGTTTCACCAGCTCCACAGACAATTATATGATCACTCAACTTTGAAATTTCTTTTTTCATTCTATTTTTCCTCCAAGTTTCATTAATGCTTCCTTCACTGAAAAATTTAAATAATTCCGACAATAAATAACCGATTAATCCTAAGCTAATAACAATTACAAACATTGTGAAGATTTTTCCGACAATATCCATTTCCATTATTTCTTTATAACCTACAGTCGAAATTGTAATTATTGTCATATATAGTGCATCAATAAAGCTTACATCTAGGATTAACATATAACCAATAGTGGCACTTAATATTAATGATAGAATTACTCCAAACCAGATAAATAATTTTTTTGGTTTCATATAAACACCTTTTTCTTAAGTTCTTATCTATAGTATAACATATCTTTTTTATTAAAATAATATCACTTATGTTAAATTTTGATATTATCAGCAATTGGATAAATAGTATGATGAATTTTTTTATTTTTTTATTGATTTGTAATATTGAATAATTTTAAAAATAATAGTAAACTTAATATTAATAAAGATTACAACTTACGAATACTAAACCTGCTAAAGTTTTTTTTACTCGGAAATGAAAAAAAGTCTGTTATAGGCTTGTTTTTTTAAGGTTTAAAACAGACGATTATTTAAAAAATCGTTTATTTTATTTTGTAAAAATTAGAGAGGATAAGAAGATGAAAAGAAAATTATTATGGTTGTTTTTGTTAATGTTTTTGTTAGTCGGATGCAACAAAACAACCGATATTATTACAACCACAGGCGGTTCTATTGACACCCAGGATGAAATGGGATTGATTGAGCTTCGAGTTTTTGATGGTAATATTCAGTGGAAGTATGATTTTGAAAATACTTGGACTGATTTAGTTGCTTTATCTACCCTTACCGGTCCTACCGGCGAAGACGGTAAAGCAGTAATGTTTAGACTGAATGAAGGGTATATTCAGTGGCAAAGAGAAGGGGATTCTACTTGGAATAGTCTTTTTGATATTGCAAGTTTACAAGGATTAGGCATTGAATCAATGTTAATCAATGAATTAGGTGAACTAGTAATAACTTACACTGATGATTCAGTATCTAATCTAGGAGAACTTAATAAACTTAACATTGTTCAGTTTACCGATGGTTACGGTAATGTTATAGCTGTTCATTTAGTTATAGATGGTGGTAGTGCAATACCACCAATCGCACCACTTATGCCAGGACATACATTTATTGGTTGGAGCGAATCTTATACTAATATAACGAAAGAAACTTCCATACATGCTCTATATGATGTAAATACATATTCGATTACTTATAATCCTAATGGTGGCGAAGCAGTTGAAGCTGCCGTATATAATTATGGTGACGCCGTAACTTTACCGATTCCAGTTAGATTTGGTTATAAGTTTATGGGCTGGTTTATGGGTGACACTGCTAACAGTCCTAAAGCAACAGATGGAATGATATTAAGAAATGATTTAACGCTTTATGCTCGTTGGCAAAAAGAAACTGCTGTGACAGTTACTAATGAGGAAGAGTTAAGAGCGGCTATTGCCGATTATAGTGTTGAAGAGATTGTCTTCGCTAATGATATCACGGTAAATCAAAATATTTTCATTTCTCATTCATTGAAGATTGATGGAAATAATCATAAATTACTAAGTGAAAACTTTTATGAATTATTTATAATAACTCATGAAAATGGTGGTTTCGATTCTGAACTTCTACCACCAAGTGGTGGTTATTTTGAAGTTTTAGACCTTGAAATTATTTGTGATACAGGTATTTCTGAAGTTGATCCTTACTCGGTATTTTTATTTGAACAAGTATTTAATATGGACGTAAGATTTGATAATATCAGTGTTCGTGGTTATGCTGAAGAAGGGATTACTTTTATAGAAACTGGTGATATTGACTTTACCTTGGTCGATTCATTCTTTGATGTGACTTATTCTGGAATTGGTGGTTTTTCAAATGAGGGAATGAACTTTTATATTCTAAATTCAACGATTAAATCTGGTGTCGGAATTTATCTTGCTGATTACAGTTTTTCTAACTTTCTTGTGGCTGATTCTAACTTTTATATTGAGAGTATGGATGAAGAAGGTGGGTATGCCATTGCAGACTTTGGTAGTGCTTATAATTTCTATAGGTTTACCGATACGAACTTTTACATTGAAGGAGATTATGTTTCCGGTATAGTTAGATCAATGTTTGTACAAGATATGCAATCATTTGAATTTGAAGATTGTTACTTTGAAACTAACAATCCTTTATATAGTGAACTATTTTATAAAGAAGGACCGACAGATCATTGGATGCATAACAATACTTTAGCTTTTAAAGAAGGCATTATTGAGTTAGCTGATTTATCTTATGCAAATAACAAGTCTGCGAAAATTATTTTACCGGAAAGTTTAGAAACAATTGGAAACAACGCATTTTCAAACAATGAAAATTTAGTAAGTATTGTTATTCCTGATGGAGTAACATCAATTGGTGATTACGCTTTTAGTTCTTGCTATATGTTAGCCTCAGTGATTATTCCGCAAAGTGTAGCTTATATTGGTGAAGATGCTTTTATTGATTCTTTAGGAACTATCTTTATTACTTCTGGGACTGATATGAGTATGTATCATTCAAATTGGGATGGTGACCTTGATGTAATGAGCATAGTTGATAGTGGTAAGGTCGATGGGCTTACATATGTTGTTTATGAAGAAACTGGAGAATTAAATGCTATTATAATTGATTTTGATGGTGAAGAAGAAGACGTAGTCATTCCAAAGACAATTGATGTTGAAAGTGTTCCTGCGAATGTTATAGCAATTCATGAGTACGCATTTGCTAACCAAGGGAATTTAAAAAGCATCTATATTCCTAACACCGTTGAAACGATACGTTATGGCGCATTCAATTATGCTTATAATTTAAAAAGTGTTATATTTGAGGCAAATTCCAGTTTATCATATATTGGTGATGAGGCATTTATTTATTGTGAAAGTTTAGAATCAATCTTTATTCCTGCTTCAGTAACATATCTTGGTGAATATGCTTTTAATAGCAACTATGATATGAGTGAAGTTATTTTTGAAGATGGAATTAATCTTATTGAAATAGGCACTAGTGCTTTCTCAAGTAATTATAATATTGAAACGCTTGTTATACCAGCATCAGTTCAAGTGATTGCTGATGGAGCTTTTGCAAGTAATTATCGATTAAGCAGTTTGACTTTTGAAACCGGATCTCAATTAACGGAAATTGGCAGTTTTGCTTTTGGCAGTGCTTATGGTTTAACTGAAGTTCATCTTCCAGCAACATTAATTTTGCTTGGTTCACACGCTTTTTATGATAATATGAACTTAGTAACCGTTGATTTTGGCATTGATTCAATGTTAGCTTCTATTGGTTCATCAGCTTTCGCTAATGATTACAGTTTAGAAAATATTATCTTACCTAGTGCATTAATTACAATCGGTAATGACATTTTTAGAGATTGTTCAAGTTTAACTACGATAAATATTCCTGCTAGTGTATTATCAATTGGTAGTGGTTTCTGTTTTGACTGCGATGATTTATCAAATGTTGTCTTTGAAGAAGGTTCGCAGTTACAATCAATTGGTGCTAATGCTTTCTATAGTAATGATTCTTTAACATCAATAGTTTTACCAGATTCACTTGTTAGTTTTGGCGATGGTGTTTTCATGTACTGCCGTAATTTGGTAGAAGTTAATATCCCAGCTCTAGTTACAATTATTCCAAATCATATGTTCTCATATTGTGATTCTTTAGCAACTGTAACTTTTGCCGATCCATTTAATATAACTACTATTGGGCAATATGCATTCAATTCATGTCTTAACTTAGAGGAAATATTTATAGCTGACACTGTAACCGTTGTTGGTGTTAATGCTTTCAATAATTGTCCACTACTTACTATCAGTGTTGAGCATGTTAGTTTACCTCCTACATGGAATGTTGGCTGGCTAGGAAATATGACAGCTACAGTTATATGGGCTGTAAATCATCGAACTATCACAATCGATCTAGATAACGGTGAACCAAATATCATTATCTTTGAAAAGATTGGTGAAGGAGTAGCGCCTCCAGCTGATCCAGTAAAAGTTGATTATACTTTCAATGGCTGGTTTATCTTTAATGGCACCGATTGGGTTCCATACACTTTTGATTTAATGCCAGAAGAAGATATAACTGTTAAAGCATTTTGGACTTTGAATTAAGGTTTAGGTTTTTTAGAGAGTGATTTTAATGAATCACTCTCTTTTTTCTTTATATTGTTGTGAGTTATTGTAATTAGATGTCTAGGTGTTATAAAATAGATAAAGAAGATTACTTGAAGTGAATAACAATTATTACTTAGATATTGATTGCTTTATTTTAATAAAGTCTGTTAATCTAATCTAAGGGTTAGACAAAACAGTCGATAAGTTTACTTATCGTTCTTTTTAATTTGTTTTTCAATACGGAGGTATAGTATGAAAGTTAAATTTTTGTTTTTGTTAATGTTTTTGTTTTTAGTCGGATGTAATAACCAAACTACAATTACTACTACAGATGAAAATCAAACTACAACAATTGAAACTCTAGATTTAGCTCTTGAGTTTAGAGTTAATGAAGGAATGTTACAGTGGAAGTATGAAAGTGAAGAAGATTGGAATGATATCTATAATTTAGATAATTTCAATGGTTTAGGTATTGATTCAGTTATTATCAATTCTTTAGGTGAATTGATTATTACTTATACCGATGCTTCACAAACAAACTTAGGTAAGTTTAATGATTTACATTTAGTGCAGTTTTTAGATGGTGAAGGTAGAGTCTTGTCAGTTCAACTTGTTAAAGACGGTGAAGCAGCAATTTAACCGGAAATTCCTAATCTTGTCGGTCATTATTTTGCGGGATGGGACAAAGAGTTTGATGAAGTTGAAGAAGACTTAGTTATTGTACCTTATTTCTTTTATGAGTTTTATACAGCTTATCTCAATGAAAATGGTGGTAGTGAAGTTGGTAATTATGGCACTGATTACGGAATACCACTTGAACTACCGGTTCCTGAAAGGCCAGGATATGCTTTCTTAGGCTGGTATTATGGGTTAGATATAAATAGTCCAAGATTTGAAAATGGAACAGTTTTAACAAGTGATGTAACTCTTTATGCCCATTGGCAAAAAGTTAACAGCATCAATGTAAAAACTGAAGAAGAGTTTATTGAAGCTTTAAGTAATGAAGCTTACGAAGCGATATACTTTGATAATAATATTGAAGTTTATGACACTATTAATTTAACTAGGTCGGTTGAAATTTATGGTAACGGCTTTGATCTTATATCAAAGAATTTTGATAAACTATTTATAGTTACTTCTGAGTTCAATTTACCTTCGATTACTTTAATGTATCCAAATAATGGCAAATTATTAATTAGTGATTTAGATATTGTGGTTGATCATGGGGTTAACTATTTCTATGCCGATACTATATTTGATTTTTATGATGTGGATAATTTTAAACTATATTTAGACCGGGTAGATATCATAGGTAATGTAAATCATGGTATTAGTCTTGAAATGTGTAATGGTATGGAAATAAGGTATTTGAATGGACAAATGGATGTGAAAAATAAAGCTTTTTTGATTTTAACTTCAATGGAATATGACATTTTTATTGATAATGCCTTAATAAGTGCAATCAATCCTATCTATATTTGGTCTACTGGCAGTTCAGCTTTAAGAATTGAAAATTCTGAGATTATATCAAAATATGATATTGCAGAAAATGCCGGAATTACGGTAAGTTCTGGTAGCAGCAACTATTATTCAATTACTCGTTCAAAGATTTCAACTTTCAATAATAACACTAATTCATATGCAATGTATATTTCGGCAGATGTTCAACAAAGAATAAATCTTGAGTCTGTAGAAATTCAAACATTTGGTAATAAATATGAAAAAGTAATAAAGGATGATTTCTCAAATACTATGTTTATTGCGGCGGATTTAACTTTGGTTATTGAAGGAGTTGATGAAATACCTGATCAGGCATTTCAAAATAAACATATGTTTTCTCATGTTGTCTTACCGGATGGTCTTGAGATGATTGGTCACTTAGCTTTTGCGACAAATTCTAAACTTCAAAGTATAAATATACCGCAAGGAGTTGAGTGGATTGGTGATATGGCTTTTGGTTCTTGTTCGAAACTTTATTCGGTAATCATACCTAACTCAGTAACATATCTTGGGAGCGAGGTTTTTAGCGGATCAAGTACACACCAATTTATCTATATTGAAGAAGGTGTCAACATTAGTGGTTGGGAACTGAATTGGAATAGTGGAAATGGTTCAATTGAAACTAATATTCAAGGTTATGAAACTATTGATGGCGTTACTTATGTCATTTTAAACGATAATGATGTGAAAGTTATAGATTACATTTATTCTGGAGTAGAAGATATTAATTTACCTGAAACTATTGAATTTGAGGAGAATAGTTATAGCGTCAAAGAGATTGGTAGTTATGCATTCCATAGTAATTACACTTTAAAAAGTATTGAAATTCCTCAAACAGTAACATATATTGGTTATGGAGCTTTTAATCAAAGTTTGGTATTAGAAAATGTTGATTTTTTCGGAGACAGTCAATTAAGAGTCATTGGTGAAACAGCTTTTGCTAATTGTCAAAAACTAAAAAGTATATATTTACCTGATAGTTTGGAACAGTTATTAGGTCAAGCATTTGCGTATAACTATAAGCTTGAAGTTGTGGATTTTGGCGAAAATCCGCAAATTACAGTTATTTATGAATCCACATTTTATGCAAATGAATCTTTAAGAATGATTACCATACCTGATACGGTAACAGAGATTAGAAATAATGCGTTTTTTAATTGTATGAGATTAACCGAATTTAATTTGAGTGAGAATAGTCAACTAGTATCGATTGGACAAATGGTATTTAATCAAAATCTTTTATTAGAATCTTTCTATTTGCCGCAAGGTGTTACAACAATCAGTGACTACGCTTTTGCAAATTGTATGAACTTGAGTTCGTTTATAATTGATGATTCGAATCAATTAGAAACAATTGGTATTTATGCCTTCGTTAATAATGTCTCTTTAGAAATGATTAGTTTACCAGATTCAGTTACTTCAATTGGTGTGTCTGCTTTTTTAAATTGTGATTCTTTAGTATATTTCAAGGTACCACTAGGAGTAACAATAATTTCTAACAGCATGTTAAAAGATTGTGATAACTTAGAAGTTGTTGAGTTTAACGAAGATGCATATGTAAGTGAAATTGATTCAATGGCTTTTTCTGGATGTAAAAAACTTTTCGCAATAAATTTACCTGATACATTGATAACAATCGGTTATCATAGTTTTTCTGGTAATACTAGTTTGGAAGTAATTTATATACCTGACTCAGTTTTAACGATAGAAGCTTATGCATTCAGTGGCTGTATTAATTTATTTGAAGTAATAATCGAGTTTAGTTCTAATCTTGAAAGTGTTCGCGATTATGCTTTTGAAAACTGTGATTCATTAAGTGAAATCTATATTCCGATTACCGTAGTATTTATGGGTTCAGCAGTATTTTTTGATTGTACTGATATTACAGTTAATGTGGTTGCTAGTTCACAACCTGCAGGATGGAATCCTAGTTGGGGTATTGGTGTTACAACAATTAATTGGGATTATTCTCCATCTTAATAATAAATAGATTTACAGAGAGGCTGTAAATAAACAGCCTTAG